>JAJCXO010000089.1 GCA_029263395.1 Acidobacteriota bacterium
CGCCAGTACGGTGCGAGCGCCTGCGGCTCTTTGCATCTGGATGATCGTCGACTCTTCCGTTGCGCCATAGCTCACCTCCTATCGCGCAATCCTGGCGAATCACCTGCCGCCACGGAAGGTGTAGTTCACCGAACGCTTACGTCTCCTGAGATGATTCGAACGAAGAGCCGGTCAGAATCGGTCGTCGGTAGGCGCACGAAGCGAGACCGGGGGCCCCAGCACATCTCGCAATACAACTGCCTTGGCTAACGCGTTGCGTGATGCCAGATCCCTCCGCAAGCGCTGGGTGAGCAACGAAGTTCGCTTGGATCGGGGGCCTGCGAGTCTCGGAATTGACGCCCCCCCACCATCGCCCCGCTCATGTTCGCCCGGGGTCCACTGGTGCTCTGAAAGCACCCACCCTTCCTCGGACGACGTGCGACGAGACTCTGAACGTGTGCGTTGATGCTCAGTTGCAGACATCAGGGTCTCGGACACCGTCGGGCGAGTCTCAGCCATGGTTTGCTGATGTTCGCCCGACGTTTGGCGATGCTCCGACGCGGTCCACGTTGGCTCCGCCGCAGCCGGAATAGTCTTCGGCTCAGTTTCGACGTCAATACCCATTTGGTCCGCTAGGTCACGCAATGCCTCTTGGAGTGTGCTCCCGGGAGTCTCCCCACCGACGGAGGTGCCATCACTGCCGACGGAGGTGCCATCCCGTTCTGCCTGCTGAGCCCGTGCCCTGCGCCCAAACCACGCCATCACCTGCGAGATCCCCCAAAACAAGACCATCAACAAGAAGATGACGATATCGCTATTCACTGCCAGCTCTCCGTTTAGCTATTTTCGCCGTCTGGGCTAGTCGATGTTTGCCCTTGTCCAGCAATCGACTGTCGCATCTCGGTATCAGACTCGACATTACGCATCCGATAGTAGTCCATGATGCCGAGATTACCCTGGCGGAATGCTTCGGCCATAGCGAGCGGTACCTCGGCTTCGGCCTCGATGAGTTTCGCTTTCATTTCCTGCGCCCGAGCACTCATTTCCTGCTCTTCCGCAACGGCCATGGCACGTCGGCCTTCCGCTTTCGCTTGTGCAACACGCTTGTCGGCCTCAGCTTGATCGGTTTGCAACTTGGCACCGATGTTCTCGCCCACATCGACATCGGCGATATCAATCGACAGAATCTCGAACGCGGTTCCCGAGTCGAGACCTTTGTCGAGCACTGTCTTGGAAATTGTATCGGGGTTCTCCAACACCTTCTTGTGGGTCTCAGCGGAGCCGATCGTGGTGACAATCCCCTCGCCGACCCTTGCCAAGATTGTTTCTTCGCCGGCACCGCCAACCAGCCGATCAATATTCGCCCGCACCGTCACCCTGCTGAGGGCCTTCACCTGGATACCATCTTTGGCTACCGCCGCGACAACCGGAGTATTGATCACCTTCGGATTGACCGACATCTTGACCGCTTCCAGCACGTCACGCCCGGCCAGGTCAATTGCCGCTGCCCGCTGAAAA
The DNA here is from genome assembly GCA_029263395.1 of Acidobacteriota bacterium. Classification (GTDB taxonomy): domain Bacteria; phylum Acidobacteriota; class Thermoanaerobaculia; order Multivoradales; family J023; genus JAAELT01. Next base: position 1,498 of record JAJCXO010000089.1, read on the forward strand.
TCGAGCTCGATCCCCGCCTTGTCGGCGCTGATCAAGGCCATAACAACCCTACTGACATCGCCCCCAGCCAGATAATGGGCTTCGAGATGTCCAATATCTAGATCAATCCCAGCTTTGATCGCGCTGATTCTTGGTTCGACGATGATTTTGGGAGGTACTCGCCGAAAACGCATACCGATGAGCGTGACCAGGCTGACTGCCGCCCCACTGGCCATTGCCGCCAACCAGAGTCGGACCGGAATCAGGTAAGAAAACAGAAAGACAAACGCGACGATCGAGACGAGTAGAGTCAGGGTTTCAGGCATCTCGTAGAACCTCGGATTTGCAAACAGGTGGTTGGCTTCAAGAAGCCCAGTGAGCGGGCATCAAGCGGCGAAAGGCCGGCTTCAGATCGACCGATACAGCCACGGTATCACGCCGTAATCTCGGATTCTTCAGAGATCTCTTTCTGAATCGGCTCAGAGGCCTCCGGCACTTCGACTAGAACACGGTTGCCTTCAACTTCGCAGATCTGGACTTCAACGCCGGATTCGATGAACTCGCTGTCCGCAACAACATCGATGCGGCGATCGTCGATCTCGATCAGCCCGGATGGGCGCAGCGGTGTGAGTGTAGTACCGCGTCTTCCAAGCAGGTCACCCAATCCTTGTTCGGCAGCCTTCCACGTCTCAGCACCCTGGTTCTCGAGTACAAGTTTCCTTGTAATCCGTGATTTGACCAGGATCCTAATTGTGATGGCCGTCAACACCAAGCTTATTGTTACCGCCGCCATGCCCCAGAGTGTGCCGAGATCGAACGCCGCGTAACAGCCATAGGCGACGGCAATAAGACCTAAGATTCCCAGAATGCCACCGGGCACAAAAATCTCCATCAACAGCAGGATATAGCCAACTGCCAATAGACCGATCACCGAGAGTAAACCGTCTGGCATGGAGCCTCCCTTCAAGCCTGGCGAACGACAATCCGCCCGGGCTCCTCACGCAACACCTTGACTTGTTGGCCCTGGTCGACGAACTCACCCTCGGTCTCAACGTTGAGCCGTCGCCCTACAATGCGGGCCTTTCCCGAGGGTCGCAAGGGGGTCAGCGTCATCCCTTCAGTACCTTCCAACCCACCAACGCTTGCTTCGTGACTTTGGTACCCAGCTTTTGAATCGAGCCCTCGAGCAAGAATCAGCTGGCGACCGATGCGAGTTTGCCCGGCAACTACCGGGAAATAACGAAACAATAAACCGATGGTGACAATTCCCAGGATGGTCGTTAGCAGAACCTGCATCACCGCCTGTTGCGTAAAGGGGTTCTCGAACGAAAAATCGCTCCAATCTCCCGCCATCAGCACCATGACCAAGCTGGTAAGAATCGAAAGCGCACCCAGGATGCCAAGAATGCCCATAGTTGGCGCCACGAACAATTCAACAACCAAGAGCAACACACCCAGGGCGAGTAGGAGAACTTCTTCCGACCCCGCAAGATTGACTAGATAGTGGCTGAAGTACAACAACAAGGCACAAATCAGGGCGCCAGCACCAAAAACACCGATACCTGGAGTCTGAAGTTCGAGGTAGCCCAAGACCATCATGCCCAGGACCAAGAGCGAAGCGACTGATGAACTGGTGAGGAAACCGACGAGCGATTCCGACCAATTCCGTTCAACCTTCTGGGTCGGTCCTTCCAGTCCCAACTTCTCGAGCGCCTTTTGCAGGCTCGCTGCTTCGACATCGGCGATCCCATGCTCGAGAGCGCTTTTGGTATTCAACGTCAACAACTTGCCTTTTTCCGTGATGTCAGGGATCTCGGCGTCGGAGTCGACCATCGCCTCTGCGATGTCGCCATCACGACCGCGAGTCTCGGCGGTAGAACGCATCTCTTCCCGAAAGTAGGAAAGGTACTTCTCCTCCACCGCGTCAGGCATCTCTTGCCCAGGACTGCTCGACACCGGTGTTGCCGCGCCGATGGTCCCTCCAGGACTGATCGCAATCGAGTGACAGGCGAAGGAGATCAAGGCACCAGCGGAAATCGCACGTTTGTTGATGAACACCGCGGTATGCATCGGCGCGTCGATCAACGCGTCACGAATCAGTACCGCGGCGTCAACCCGGCCGCCAAAGGTGTTGAGCTCGATCATCAGCACCGCAGCCTCTGCGACCGTTGCGGCGTCGATCAAACGTTTGACATAGGCGCTGGTCGCAAGATTGATTTCACCGTCAATCTTTCCTAGTACCACTTTGCCACCGGGCTCGTTCGAGTCGGCTCGAAGTGTTTCAGCACCATCAACGGCTTCGCCCTCAGCTTCCGTGGCCTCAGCGGTCGCAGCCTCGGCTTCCGTACCGACTGTTTGTTCCTCGCCTGGTTGTGCATCAACCCGCGGCATGAAGATCAAACCTTGGGCCAAGACAGCGAGCAACAGGCAGCCGAGCAGCGCGAGGATGTGTCGATACCTCATGACCGCATCTTACTGCATCCCCAAGACAAACGAGAAACGCCGCCTCGATCTCGAGGCGGCGTTCATCAACTCGATCTCGATCGGTCAAACAAGTAATGGCGCGATCACGAGGGCGACCACCGACATCAGCTTGATCAGGATGTTGAGGCTAGGTCCGGACGTATCCTTGAAGGGGTCACCAACGGTATCGCCAACCACGGCAGCCTTGTGAGCTTCCGAGCCTTTGCCACC
>JAJCXO010000090.1 GCA_029263395.1 Acidobacteriota bacterium
GCAACTCCGAAAATCCGGACTGGGACTCAGCTCCGGACGGCGCCGGCAATCCGCTGTTTCCAGGGTGCGACACGAATTTACCTCTCGGCACCAATCCGGTACTCACCGACTCATTTATCGACCGGGTACGCTGTGGTCACACCGGCCGTGGGTTGGCCTGTGAACAAGAGTCCTGCATCGGCCAGGTGCACGAAGGGGAAGGCGGCGGCAACGACTACATCGCCCGCGGCTACATCACCATCGACAACGTGACGGACTGTAATCTGTTGTTCCCCAACCAGGCCGGTTATTTTGGCTCGGGGCTCACCAGCGAGGTCAATCAGCTGTGGGGTGACTACTTCATCGTCCAGGATGGACGCGCCGTCGGCGACAACCTGGTGGCGATCGAAGCGGATCCTGACGGGGTCGCATTCAGCCCCGGTGATTACACCTTCTACGGCCGTTATGTCGACGGCCTAGCCACCGATCAACGCGAGCCTCTCGGCAGCACCTGGGCGACCCGCTACTTCACGCCGGGTGCCGCGTTCAGCGGTGGTACCTCCCTGCTGGTGTGGCGCGACTCCAAGTGCCAAACGTCGGTCTCGGGTTTCGGCAACGGCTGCGTCCCAGACGCCGGCACACCCCCATGGTGGCCACTGGATGAGACCCAGGTCGTCTCTTTCGACACCCAAGAGGACGCGACTGAAATCTGTGCCGATCTCGTGACACCGGGCACAACGGGCGTTTCGCCACCCATTCCCGGCGAGGTCGACCCGATTGTGTGTTTCCCGCTCGAGACCGGTCGCTACCGGGTTGATGAGGGCGACTTCCAGGTGCCCTACGACTTTGGCTGGCTGTACATCAACACCAACTTCCTGCTCGGCGACACCTCGGGCTCGCCGACGCCGTGTTCGACCGATGGTCTTTTCGGAGACATCGCCCAGAGTTGGGTTATAACCGAGCTCGACTCCGACGCCGGCGCGTTCAGCGTCGGATTTGCGGCCACCCAACTGACCAGCGCGTGCAGCTCTGCCAACCCGCTGATCGTTGGTGACCTCGGCGCTCCCGACGACTAAGCCTACGTCACGTGGGGCTAAAGCCTCACGCGACTAGATGCCGTCCCTACGGGACTAAGAGGACCTCTCTCAGGCAAACTCTTAGTCCCTTCAGAGTTTCAGAATCGGTAAGACAAACCAAACAGCCCCGACAAGATCGACTCTTCGATAGTGAACGTCCCACCCTCGATCAGTTGCTGGTCGAGAGTTTCCGGCACATCGACCAAAAACGGATTCAGCAACGGCCCGGTCACCGACCGCTCCGGCGCCCAATAGGCCCCGACGTCGACCCGCACTTTGTCGTTGATCTGATAACCCAGACCAACGGTGTAGTGATCTTCGAAGGTCGGCGGTGTTCCGAGGCTGGTGAACACCACCTCTTCTTGAATCGGTGTCTCGCTGTAGTTGAAACCGAACCGCCAGGTCAGCTCTTCACTCGCCTGATACTCGGCGCCGATCGCACCGATCAGGATGTCATCCCAACCGATCTCATTGAGTCCACGGTCCGGCCTGAAGCCACCAACACCGCCCGCCCCGTCAACACTCGAATAGCCAACCCAACGCGCGTCGACGCCAACCCGCCATTTGCCGCCGGCATCGTAACCGAGGCCAAGAGAGAGTACCGCTGGGCCGTCGAGAGGATATTCGACCACTCGGCGGCTGCCGAGATCCGGGTTGGGTGTGACGTTACCCAGAACATCTCTCAGGTACGGCAGCGCCACCGCCGACTCCCACTGGTAATCGTCGAAATCTTGCGGAGTGGTGTAGGAGGCGCCGACCGCCCACTTTGGGCCGAGCTTGTAGTAGAGCCCCACTTGTAACGCCACCGCATAACTGGTGGTCGTATTGTCGGCGTCGACGAAAAAGCAGTCTGCCACTCGGCCCGAGGCCGGATCCGGCAAGGTGCAATCTGGCGTCGCCGGTGGCAGCGGCGAGATCGCAAGGCTGCCTTGATAAATCGCCAGCGAGACCCCCAGGGAGAGAGCTTCGCTGGCTTTCCAAGCATACGACACCGGGATCTTGGTGATCGCCAAGTTGGTTTTGACAGTGCCAAAACCATTGGGCTGCGGCGCAAAAATCGGATTGTTCGGGTCCTGCGGCCAATCCGTGCGGAAACCGGCCACCGCCAGCAAACCGAGACCGAGAGCTGCCGGCCGTTTCTTGAAGGGATGTGAAAAGCCGATCGCCGGCAACACACCGAGCTCGGTCTCCCCCTCGGTGGTGTAAGACCCCTCGGGGCGGAATGTGGAGTCGGCAAACGTTGCGGTGGCTTTCGGCTGATCTGAGAAAATCTCCGCCGAGAAACCCACCTGGTTGCCTTCGAGCTCGACCAACAAAGCCGGATTGAAATGTAAGGCGCCAATGACGTCGGTAGGAAGCGCCGTCGAAACGCCCCCCAACGAACTGTTGACAGCGCCAACACCATGGAGAAGATGGCCGTTTCCGGCCTGCAACGGGAGTGCGGCAAGCAAACACCCCATCACCGAGAGGATCGCCCTGGTTCTCATCTGCCGTCCTTCCTATGGGAATCTAGGACTCCGCTCCAGCATACGAAGTCGGCATCAGGCCAAATGCCGATCAACTCGGCTCAAATTCCCTTCCACGCAAAACGGCTGGCGACCGTGACGTCTCGACTATTGTAACGTCTAGGACGCTGAGGCCAGCCGGCGATAGAGCTAGATCATATCCAGCAACAAATCCGATTGGCGCTTCTTCGCCAAGGAACAAGCGAGCCTTTGCCACGAGGGGTTGAAAACCCCTCGCTCAGTAATAAAGTACCTCCGGCTCCGCCTCCGCCTGGCGGGACTCAGAGGCAAGCAGACTTGGAGTCTTGTTCCTTGGAATATCGGCGATCACGCCTGTTGGCGCTTCTTCGCCAAGGAAAAAGCGAGCCTTTGCCACGAGGGGTTGAAAACCCCTCGCTCAGTAATAAAGTCCCTGGCGGGACTCAGAGGCAAGCAGACTTGGAGTCTTGTTCCTTGGAAAGGCGACCAGGCGTGTAAAGTAACCCGGATGGGACAAGGCCATGACGAACAAGATTCAGCCCCAAACGTTGCTACCCGCGACGAGGTACCCAGCTCTGAGCTGGTGACGCTGGTCTACGGTGAACTGCGGGCCCTGGCTCACAGCTACCTGCGACGAGAATCCAGAAATCGTCCGATGCAGACCACCGCCTTGGTGCACGAGGCCTACCTCCGACTGGCGGAACGGGACGTCAGTTGCCGAGATCAAACCCACTTCGTCGCCCTCGCAGCGACGACCATGAGGCGGGTTCTTGTGGACCTGGCACGGGAACGAGCAAGCTCGAAACGAGGCGCCAATGCGATCCATCTGCCGCTGGATGACGCCCTGGTTGGCGCAACCACAACCAAGCCGGATGTGCTGGTACTGGATCAACTGATGCAGCGCCTCGAGGCATTTGATGCCCGCAAAGCGCGGGTCATCGAGCTCCGGGTGTTCGGTGGACTCACGGTCGACCAGGCGGCTGACACCTTGGGAGTTTCGCGAGCCACGATCGAGCGCGATCTGCGGTTTGCCAAAGCCTGGCTCGGGCGCGAGCTGCGGAAACCGGTCGCCACCAGCTGAACAGGCGCGGCACCCCGAAGACGTCTCATGGACCGCGAACGCTGGCGACGGATCGAGGAGGTTTTTCACCAGGCGACTGCCTTGCCGAAAAAGGAGTGGGCGCAGTTTCTCGCACGACTACCCGATGACGAGGCGCTGCGCGCTGAAGTCGCTTCGCTCCTGCAGTCGAGCGCCGCCGAAGACGACCCGGTGGTCGAAGTTGTCGAGCAGAGCCTGCGACAGATTGTTGACGACGGATCGGGTCAGCAAACTTTTGGGCCTTACCGTGCGGACCACAAGTTGGCTGGAGGCAACCAGGCCGACGTTTACCTGGCAACCCGGACCGACGGTGAGTATCGCACCGAAGTTGCGGTCAAAGTTGCCAAACGCGGCTTTCCAACCGAAGATCTGAGGCAGCGATTTCGCCAAGAACGCCAGATCCTCGCCAGTCTCAATCATCCCAACATCGCACGGCTTCTGGATGGTGGCACGACCGAGGACGGTTTTCCCTTCCTGGTCATGGAGTACGTCGACGGACAACCGATCGACAGCTACTGTGATCATCAGCGCCTGCCGATCCGCCGCCGGCTCGAGTTGTTCCAGGCAGTCTGCTCAGCGGTTGAGCACGCCCATCGCAACCTGACCATCCACCGCGACCTCAAGCCCAGCAATATCTTGGTGACGACTGACGGTCAGCCCGTCCTGTTGGACTTCGGTATCGCCAAACTGCTCGCCGAACCGACGGCGACCGATGCTCCCATCAAGACGGTCGAAGGGTTACGATTTTTGACCCCTGCCTACGCCAGCCCGGAACAAGTGCTGGGCCAACCCCTGACCACTTCGACCGATATTTATTCGCTGGGGGTTGTGCTGTATACCCTGCTGGCAGGACGTCCGCCTTACACGCTTGAAGGCCTTGAACCCAAGGCCCTGTTCGAGACGGTGTGCGAGAAACGTCCAGTACCCCCCAGTTTCACCCTGAGCGCCTCGAACCGCCGCAACAACGGCGAAGGTGATCGAATTATCGCCAGTGCTCGACGCGAAACCGTCGCCGGACTGCGGCAGCACCTGAGAGGGGATCTCGACACCATTGTCCAAATGGCGATGCGCAAGGAGCCGGAACGGCGATATGCGTCGGTTGCGGCGTTAGCTGAAGACCTCGACCGTTTTCTGACCCATCGACCGATCCGAGCACGCAAAGAAACCCCAAGCTACCGCATGACGATGCTCGTCCGCCGCCACCCCTATGGCGTCGCCGCCACTTGCGCTCTGCTACTGGCGATACTGGTCGGGGTTGCGTCCACGCTACATGCTACCTGGCAAGCTCGCGAGCAGCGCGACCGCGCCCAAATCAGCCAAGCGGAGGCGGAAGGGGTGACCGACTTCATGGTTGGTCTGTTCGAAGTCGCCAGTCCTGAGGTCTCTCTCGGCGAGAAGGTTTCGGCGGTCGAAATGCTCGATCGCGGGGCTGAGTTGATCGGTGATCAACTCGATGCCCAGCCGCTGAGTCGTGCCAGACTTCTGGGCGCCATGGGTCAGGCGTATCATGGGTTGGGCCTCTATGAGCGCGCCGTCGACCTGTTCCAGGAGTCGATTTCCGATCGTCAACAAGCCCTCGGCCCGTTGCATCCCGAGGTGGCGAAGAGCCACCTCGACTTGGCTCGATCCACTTTACCGAGGGGCGACTATTCCACTGCGGAGAAGACCATTGAACGGGCGCTCGAGATCTGCATTCGAGTTGGGCCAACGGCGGACCCAATCCGGGCGTCGGCAACCAACCTGCTGGCACAGGTTCGTCAGCAACAGGGGGATATCGAACAAGCCGAAGCTCTATATCGCGAGGCCTTGGCACTCCATACTCGATTGTTGGGCGCGGACCATCTGATCACCCTCGAGAGCCTCAACGATCTCGGCGAGGCGCTTTCTGAACGGCGGCAGTTCAAACAAGCTGGCGAGGTGTATCGCGACGTCCTGACGGGTCAGCGTCGCCAGCTCTCAGCGTTGCACCCGGATGTCCTCAAGACATCGAATAACCTGGCCACGGCCCAGCTCGGAAGCGGCGATCTCGAAGGCGCCGAGGCCACCATGCGTGAGGTGGTCGAGGCTCGACGCCAACTGTATGGCGAAGACCACCCCCATGTCGCCCTGGCCTACAGCAACCTGGGGCAGGTGCTGTCATCCCAAGGTAAAAACGAAGAAGCCCTGCTCTGGCTCGAGCGGGCTTTGGACCTCAGCGTCGAACATTATGGAGAGGCCCATCCGCGGGTTGCGGATTTACTCTACAACGCGGGTTTTGTGCTCCAGGACCTGGGCCGTCTCGACGACGCGGAGCGCCGAATGGCAGCGTCGCGCACCATCCGCCAGGCGACACTCGGTGACCAACATCCCGCGGTGGCTCAGAGCCTGGTGGCGCTGGCTGGCATTCATCGGCACCAAGGCCGGACCCAAGAAGCGATCGAAGAAGCACGGATGAGCCACCTGATCCTGCGCGACGCTCTGCCGGCAAACGACTACCGACAGAGTTCACCCCTGCTGCAACTCGGCCTGCTGCTTACCGACGCCGGTCGCTGCGACGAAGCCCGCGCCTTCCTCGACCAGGCGGTTGCCTTGCGCCGCGAGGTTCTACCGGCAGACCATCCAGCTCTGGCGGATGCCATCGCCGCACGCCAGGCCTGTAGCTAGATCCCATCCAGCATTGACGCCTGTTGGCGCTTCATCGCCAAGGAACAGCCCGGACGAGGGACTTGAAGTCCCTCGCTCAGCGATAAAGTACCTCCGGCTCCGCCTCCGCCTAGCGGGACTCAGAGGCGAGCAGATTTGGAGTCTTGTTCCTTGGAAGCGTTGACCCCTATTGGCGTTTCTTCGTCAAGGAACAGCCGGAGCGGTGAGACTCTGGGGTAGGGGCGCACGGCTGTGCGCCCGGGTGCTTCGGGAAATAGCCTAGCGCTACCTTAGCTGACCTTGTTCCTTGGAAAGAACGCATCGAGAGGTCAGTCAGGCTCGCGCGGAACTCCGATCTACCACCTTCAGCCCTTACGAAGCTGCTTGATGCGCAATCGGTTCCCCGAGTCGTCGATCAGCGTCGCCAGCCGACGCTCTCGAGTCTCCTCACGCTTCGCGCTCGTCACCCAACGTGCCGTGTGCCTGCGGTAGCCGGGCGGTTGCTCTTGGTAGAACTCCCATGCGCCTGCGGTCTCCTTGAATCGGGTTACCATCTGGTCCGTCAACGCTCCGTCGAACTTGGCTGTCACGTAGCCACTGTCGGGGTGGACATCCTTGAACGCGAAGGCAGCGAAACCCGCAGCTTTCATGCGGCCTTCCGCGCTGAGCCGTTCGACGAGGTCGATGTTTCTTTGGCTCCAGACGCTCTTGGGTTTCCGAGGTGTGAAGCGAATCATGTAACTCTCGTCGTCGCGAGACTTCCGGATCCCGTCGATCCAACCGAAGCACAGCGCTTCCTCGACCGTGTCTTCCCAAGTCACGGACGGCTTGTTCGCCGCCTTCTTGTAGTAGCCCACCCAGAGGTGGTCGGTCGTCGCGTGGTGCTCTTCGAGCCACGCTCGGAAGTCGGCGGGTGCCAGGAAGAAGGTCGGTGTGTGCTCGGACATGCTCGACTCTGCGGATCGGTCGGTCAGCGGCTCCAGGGAGGCACGATCTCGTTCGCCCTCGAATACGCGATCACCTGACCCAGGTGCTCGTGGATGTGAGTGGCGAGTCGCACTCACAGGTTACCGTAGTTCTTCTCGGTGGTCCGTAGCAAAGCGGAGGACGAATATGGACGGGTTCGATGTTGACGTCAACATGGGTTGCCTCTGCGGTTCTTCTGTATGTCTAACGGACTAAGATCAGGGGCGCCATTTAACCACCTCTGAAGCTTGTCGAAGGCGCTGTCCGCCCAGTTGCTACAAGCGGTTGATAGTGCTACTCCGTCCCCCTGCATCTGGTTGATATGCGGCCGTTCGTTTCATTTCCTGATCCTGGTAGGTTTAGCGGCAGAGACTTTGATATGCGGCCTCCCAATTTCAGTGGTCCTCTCTTTGGCTGCGACGTACTTGCGTAGAGTTAGCCATGTGTTTTGCCGGAGACGTACCCTCTCAGAGAAAAGGGCACGTCTCTTTTGCGTCAATTCATCCTTGCTAGCTATCTCAAGGACAGTATGAAATGGACCTGCAGCGATCTCCTGGAACTAACGTGCAGTCTGCATCTGAGGAACATGGGAAGCAGGTGTTCAGACAAATTTTTTGGTGAAAGCCTACGGCAGGCTTGTCGGCAGGCGTCATGGGTATCTCAACCTCTAGCAGATCCAGAACGGTGGGAAATAAGTCAGACATATTTGGCACTGCATGAGAGATCTCCTCTTCTGGCACTGCAAGAGAGATCCCCTCTTCCGCGTTGATTGGCAGGGAGGTTCCAACGATGGCGATGGCGACTGCCAGGGTCGCAAGCGTTAGTGCTACGAGTGAGTTGACTTTCAGGTTTTTCATGGGCTCTCCTTGTGTTGGGGAGTGTCTGTTTGAAGTGGTAGCGTTTTCGCTCCACAGCTCACAAACAGCAGTAGAGTGCATGGATGCTCAAAATGGACTCAGGCCAATTGGGTGGACATCAAGTGCCGGGCGGAGGTCGTGGTTTTTGTTTGCAACTCTGCCTTCCTCCTCCCGAGGGACTCGGGTGCAGGCTCTTCGGTCCTTCGCGTGGTCCTACGCGTAGTTCTCCGTTCGTCCGTCTGTGTTCTCTCTGCCGCATATCATTGTAGTTAATTATTCAACAGCCCCAGGATCGCTATTAAAGCACTCGCTGTCCGCATAGCTTTCCCCAAGCCCGGCCCGGAGATGTGGTTTTGATTCTATTTCTCGTACTCTCGCTTCCATCAACAACAATACGAACGCAGCGTCAAATACGACACTTTTGTGCTACGTAACTTGTTCAGATCGAATAAGGACAGGCTTCTACCGGACCTTCGACCACGGAAAGTGAAACACTCCGGCGTCCGTATATCCGCGAAGCGCGTAGTGCGATTTTTTCGCGGAAGACTGTGACCGCCCTTGACTTCGAGCAGGGCAGTGATGGGTTCGATCGCACTCGACCGTGTCGGTATAGTTGCCAAGACGCTCAGCGCCATCAACGTTATCTGGGGTACCTTCTGCCCCCAATAAACAGCCCATGCCTTCCAAGCTCAACAGTCGCATCCCAAGGTCCCAAAGCAGTTCTAAATTACGACGATATAACGAATTGCCTTGTCATTGTATCCGATCGGGTCCGCAGAGACAAGTTCACTGTTTGCAGCACCCCTCCGAGGTGCCACCTTCTCAACTCGGAGATTGGAAGAGGATTTTGGACGTCCCTCCGCTGCGCAGGGTCGTGCTCTCCGCTCCCCCGGCGAGGGCCTGGCACATCTCCACACGGGATCCCATACCCAACAGGGCATACCCTGGCTGCAAAGACGCTCACCCTCTGCGGCCCGTCAGGCGAAGGCGCAGCCGTAGCCACGTCATGCCTGAGCCTGGGATTTCCGACGGCGTTACGCCTCCTCTAAAGAGCCCCACTATTCCTGCGTCGGCAAGCCTTGTCAGGCACAAGAAAGCCTCGAGAATATTCGGAAGGTTCTAATCAAACAGGGCACTCGTCAGGGCCTCCATGGCACGATCAGGACACCGTCTTCCGTACCGCCCCCATCACTCTTAGGCTTCAACTCGACCGTTTGGGTCGGCTCGAGGGCACACGACGCTTCGCCCACGAGCGTGGCTGACGTCGTCAACTTCGTACAACCGTAAGCCCAACTGCCCATATCGTCCAACGGACGGACAAAGGGATCTCGACACTCTTCTGCGGCCCCCGAGGTGAACAAACAGGCCTCGACTTTGCCAAAGGCAGAAAATGCGGCGGTGGCGTCACGCTTCCAGACAACCTCTCCGCCGGTGCGTGGCCCAGAGTCGTGTACAAGATAGCTACTACCCAGGGCGCCAGGAGGACGGTTGACCTCGGACTCGACCGACGCCGTGAACACCGGTACCACACTTCCACCCATGAAAAACTCGGCAGTGGCAGAGGCGTGGCCGAGAGCACCGTGGTCGGCGGTTCCCCAAGCGTTGGCGACGGCAACACCGTAGGCCTTGGCTGAGACTGTAATCTTCGCGTCTGGGCAGGCGCTGGCACAGGGATCGAGTGAAGGCATCAGGAGGTCGAGTCCGGCCCACTCGACGGATTTCCAGTCGACCGCGGATCGGCATCGCAGATGAAGCCCGGCCCATCCACTGGCCGAGGTCGACAGCGTCCGTGGTGCACCCCCGAGCATCTGCCCTGCCAAGCGCAACGCCGCTCCCGGCCCGGTCAAAGCGACCTCCTGCCAATCAGGCTTTTCGAAGTCCGAACGCGGCACACCAACCGCTGAATACGGCACACTTTTGGGTGGAATGAACTCTAGATCCGTGAACCACATACAGACGCAGTCCGGACCAGGGTCTTCAGCCTGCAAACGACCGATCTGGTCGGCCACCCAATAGATCTCGAAATCGAGATCCGGTCGGGCTGCCAGGGCATCATTGAGCAGATCTCTGGAGCCTCTACTCTCCAGATCGTCGATCAATCCGAAGAGCTCCGTACTCATACCGACGGCATCTCCACCCACCCCCTCGATCATCCTGTAGGTACAGCTCTCCCAACCCTGACAGAAGGTGACAAGTCCCGAGACTTCGGGTGCCAACAACTCTCCCTTCGAGTCGACGAGTCGGAAGGTGTACCAATAGCCATGGTGTTGGAAAAAGTCGGCATCTTCGGTCAACCCGTAAGCAACCTCCCTACCCGGCTGGGCTGCGACCGCAGCCGAGGCGACCACGGCCCCCCCACGATCCAGCACCTCGATCGAGGCTTCCAAGGACGGCGACGTCTCCAGTGGCCAATGTAGCGAGACGTAGAGCGCACCGTCCTCCACCCTTGGTTCTCCAACGACAATGACAAAGTCGTCGGATGGAACACAAAAACCCTGTCCCAAAGCCGCTGGAACGATCGTCCACAACGCCCCTTGAATGAAAGCTGATATCCACTTACTCATAGTTCCTCAATACGGTGATTTACCCATGCTGTCGACCGGACCCAACGACCCCAACATCGTAAGCGGAATTGCTGTTCGAAACCCATCAAAAAAATTATCTTTCCAAGGGGTGATGGGCTTCACCTCGAGATTCCGCTTATGAAGAGAAGTACAGATTGTTAAAAAGAGGACCCAACATCAGATGCATACTGACAATCGAACAGCACACCTCATCATTGCACTCCTCCTTGTACAGACGTTGATCTCGGGCATGATCGTGTTTCGTCTGAGTGAACTATCCGGGCAAGGCTTCGATCATCTAGCGGGACTTCCACTGCTCAGTCCAGATGTCGTCGAGGTTGCGATCGGCGACAGCCCTGGCAAGGGATCTCCCAATCCAATGGTCACGATTGTGGAGTTCTCCGACTTCACCTGTGGTGCTTGTCGACAGGCGCAATCCACTCTCGAGTCACTTCTCCTGACCCACAGCGAGACCGTACGAGTTATCTATAAACATTTTCCCCTACGACCCCAGGGAAATTCCATGACCCTGGCTCTTGGTGCCGAGTGTGCTCGTCGTCAGGACAACTTCTGGCCGATGCATGATGCGATTTTCGAATCTGACGGAATATCCAGCGAAGGCGATCTTTTGCGACTAGTCGACAATCTAGGGCTCAATATTGAGCTATTCGAAGGCTGTCTCGAGGCAGAGACAACACGTGCAGTCGTCGAACGTGACCTTCAGGCAGGCCGCTCATTGAATATCTCGGGAACCCCCACATTCTTCATCAATGGCCGACGCATGATGGGGGTCCCTGCCTTGAGCGATCTGGTTGAAGCGATCGAGAGCTTTTCACTCTAAAAACATCGAACCCGAGCACTGTCGACCTACTGCCGGTCGACGGCTTGGAGGAATCGGACCGACAACACGTGGCAACGTTTGGACTCGGGAGGTCGGCGAGCCACTAGGAACCCTCAATCCAATTTAACCCGATAGCCACAATTTATCGACAGATCAAATCGGTGGCTCATTTCAAGTCCGTAAAGCCAGACTCAAACTGGCACGTCAGAAAACAGTTCAACAAGGAGACAGCTCACATGACATCCAAATTGAAAAACACTAGTCACTTCGCTCTGACAGGCATGATCTTCGGTTCGCTGGTTTTGATGGCATTGCTCATCACAGCACCGGCAAGCGCCCGACCCCCTGCTCCGAAATGTACCCTGTGGAGTGTCAAGTCGGTGCAAAACGGCTGCTGCCATGCGCTTCCAGGGAGCGGGCAAGAAGACCGGAACCGTTGGGACCAATGGTATTGTGACCTTGATAAGTATGGCAACAAGTACTGGCGGTCCATTGGCTACATCTGCGGTGACCCCTGTAACTAAAGCCTCGAGTTTGACAGTGAGGGGCTACTAACCGGCTAGACGTCTTACCTCCCGAGTCCTTTCATTGAATCTCAGCCACCGGATACGGTACCGGTGGCTGAGACTTTCGAGTCATCGAAGTCTGCCGGCTTCTTTCCGGCAGGTCTCTACACTAGAGTCAGGCTCAGCCATGGGCCTGACTCTAGTCGCAGACCACACGGCCATGGAACGTCACGGAGCATCATGGGGCGTCATGGGCATCATGGGGCATCATGGTCGAACCTAACCATACAGCTATATCTATGTGACAGTATTTGACGCTCCATAACCGCTCGAAGCGTCGGAAAGTGTCAACTGCCGAGCGAAAACCGCCGAGACTCTTGGATCCCAGAGTTGGCACTTCCGTTGCAAGAATGGAGATGAACTGCTGGAAAGGACCAAGGATGAGTATCTTGCGACCCTTAGCCCCATGCTTGCTTGCCCTGACACTGGCCGCACCGAGTCTCGCCATCGACTATCACGTCGGACCAGGTCAAGCTCTCGAGTCGATCGGCGACGCTCCGTGGGCGACGCTGCAGCCAGGAGACCAGGTGTTGGTCCACTGGCGAACGGAGCCTTATCGCGAGAAGTGGGTGATCAACCGACGCGGGACCCCACAGGCATGGATCACCCTACGCGGCCTGCCAGGGCCACAGGGTCAGCGACCGATCATCGACGGCGCCAACGCAGAAACTGCGACTGGGCTCAACTTCTGGAACGAGGAGCGCGGGGTCATCAAAGTGGGTGGCTCCAACACTCCACCGGATGACCTCCCGGCTTACATCCTGATCGAAGGCCTGGAGATTCGCTCGGGGCGCCCACCCTTCACCTTCACCAACGATGGCGGCGGAACCAGCACCTATGTCCAAAACGCGGCTTCGATCTACATCGAGAAAGCCGAACATCTGATCATCCGTGACTGCGTGCTCCACGATTCCGGCAACGGTATTTTCTCGGGTGATTTCGACGGTCAAACTCAGGATTTGTTGATCGAGGGCAATCACCTCTTCGGCAATGGCAACATCGGCAGCGTTTTCCACCACAACGCGTACACCGCGGCGATCGGCATCGTCTACCAATTCAACCGCTTCGGCGCCTTACGCGATGGCGCTGACGGTAACAATCTGAAGGACCGCTCAGCCGGGCTGGTCGTGCGTTACAACTGGATCGAGGATGGTAATCGCCAACTCGATCTGGTCGACGGCACAACCGCAGTTGCCACCCACCCCGCCTACGACGAAACCTTTGTCTACGGCAACGTGCTGATCGAAAGCGACGGCCAAGGCAACAGCCAGATCGTCCACTATGGGGGCGACGGCGGCGACACCGGGCTGTATCGCAAGGGCATGCTGCACGCCTACCACAACACCGTCGTCTCGACCCGCAGCGGCAACACCACCCTACTGCGTTTGTCGACCCAGGACGAGTCGGCGGACGTCCGCAACAACGTGCTCTACACCACCGCCAGTGGCAATCGCCTGGCGATGCTCGACGCCACCGGTGACCTGACCCTGCGCCACAACTGGACCAAACCGGGTTGGCGCGACAGCCACAGTGGCCTCACCGGCACCATCCACGACGACGGCTCCGGCGTCGAGGGCAGCGACCCGGGTTTCGTCGACGAGGCCAGCCAGAACTTCCGGCCCGACACCGGGGCGCCGCTGATCGACGCCGGCACCACCTTACACGCCGCGGCATTGGATCATCCCGTCCTACACCAGTACGTCCGTCATCTGTTGGGCGAAGAGAGGCCCAATGACGCCACCCTAGACATCGGCGCCTACGAGTTCTGTGACGCGACCTGTGCCGACGTGTTCTCCGATAGCTTCGAGACCGGCGACACCTCGGCTTGGTCTTCAGCCGGCGCGACGCGCTGACCCCAGCCCATACCCTCGGCTGGCCCGCGGTCGTGGCGGGACGGAATCGAGTTAGCTTCCATCCAAGAACGCTCGTGGTCCGGTCGCCCCCTGTGGGCTGCGCGCACGGCTGCGTGACTCGTCTCGGCACTTACGAGACAGTCCACTCTATGGGTTACAGTAGTTTGAAGACGAAAGGCCCGTTCTCTTGCTCATACATACTCGCCGCGTGCTCGCTCCACAGGGGGTTCCGTAGGAGGCGATAGACGGGTTTCTGGGCGGGATCGAGTTAGAGTGAGGCCCATCCATGGGTTTTCCTCGCAAGCAACCGACGACACCCGCTTCCCGGGTCGCGTCTCACCGGTTCAAGACACCAACCCTCTTCGTCGTTTGGGGCATGTTGTGGGCCCTGTCAGCGATCAACGCCGGCATGCCGCCCGGACCGATCCTGGAGCACGCACCGGTCCAAAACGCGCTCCGCCAGAGTGCTGTGGACACCCTGTTCCAAGATCGTGAGGGTTTCCTGTGGATCGGCACCCGGGAAGGCCTGGTCCGATGGGACGGCTCGAACGCCCGCTATTGGCACCCTCAACCCTTCGATTCGAACGCCCTGCGCCAGCGGATCGTCGTCCAGATCGATCAAGACGCCAGCGGAGATTTGTGGGTCGCCACCCGCTCTTTCATTCATGGTCGCTCCCAGGTCTCGCGGCTGGTCGCACCGCAGCTCGAACAATTTGTCCACTACCCGCTGAACGCGGCCGAATTGGCGCTGGACGCCGCACGGCAACCCTGGCTGACCCACGCAACCGGCATCTACCGCTACCGACGCGACGACGATCGATTCGAGCTCTGGATCCACCGTGACCGACCTACCGGCGAGGAGGCGAGCACTGCCTTTGGGGCTGACGATACGTTGTGGATCGTGAGTCCGCATGGCCTCGAACGTTGCCAGCTCGCGTTGCAGGAGTGCAAGGTCTTAGAGAGCGAACTACCTCCGATCGACTTCTTCAGGTTGTTCACGGACGGCAGCCGCATGCTGCTGCCAACCCGGGACCACATCCTCTGTGTCTCTGACAGTCGCCCCTTTCTCACGCCCTGTGTCGACATCGACAAGTTGAAGCTTCAGGGCCGAGCCACCACAGTGGAACGGGATACAGCAGGTAATCTGTGGCTTGCGACTCTCGAAGAGGTCTGGCAGTTCTCGGATCCCCCACGGCGTGTCCCGATCCACTCCCAATCGGGCTCGGCGGGTGACGATATTTATGCACTGCTGGGTGACCATGCCGGTGGCATGTGGGCCGGTACCCCATGGGGCTTGCTCTATTGGGATCCCCAGCGACAACCCTTCGAGCTACTGGCAATCGGGGCTGATTCAACCGGACCCTCTTCCGCGGCGCCGATCATCTCGCTCCACGAAGATCGGTCGGGCAAGTTGTGGGTCGGCACCATCGGCGATGGCCTCTACGCTCGCCGTCCCGAGGGGGACTGGCGCCACTTCCCGGAACAGCGGTGGGCACCAAAGCCCGCCCAGGAAGCCACCTTCATTTGGTCGATCAGCAGCACCGAAGAGGCGGTGTGGCTAGCCACGACTTTTGGCGTGGTCAGCATCAACAGAGAGTCTGAAACGGTTGCCCTGCTGACCTTGCCAGAGTCCCAATCCCAACCAAAATCGGGCAGTGGGGTCCGTAAAATCCTGCCACGAGCAGCGGGTGGACTGTGGGTCATGGCCTACTCCGGCACGCTCTATCAGCTAGAGGATGGACGCTTCGATGCGATCTACACCGAACCCGAGATGTGGGTCGAAGACGTGGCAATACAACGTGATGGCAAGATCTGGCTCGGAACCGCCACTAACGGCCTGCGCTTGGTCGACCCGGCCACCGGCGAAGCCGAGGTTTTCCAGCACGTTCCGTCGGATCGCCAGAGTCTGGCCGACTGCAGTATCTTCTCCCTGTGGGTCGACAGCCGCGATGATCTTTGGATCGGCACCGGATGCGGCTTGGCTCGCTTGCCTGCCGATCGTGACCGTTTCCAACATGTGCTCAACCCCAGTGCGTTGCCAAGTAGCGCGGTCCTGACCATCTTCGAGGGGCCGCAACGCTTCTGGATGAGCACCAACCGCGGCCTGGTTTCGCTCGACAAGGACATGGCACGACGCGGCGAAGGTGCTCCGATGCTCCGCAAAGGCGCCGTGACGGTGTGGGGGCAGGAATCTGGCGTCGGTAATCTGGAGTTCAACCGCGGTGCCGTCACCCAAGATCAAGCAGGTCACCTGTTATTCGGCGGCGACCGGGGTATCACGCGCTTCTTGCCCGAGGAGATCTCACAGTCCACCTACCAACCCCCGATCCGACTCGAGAGCCTGACGCTGATGTCCCGCCACGGCTCCCGTCAGCTGACGCAACCCTTTGGGACAAGGATCGAGATTGCGCCCGACGTCACGAGCTTCACCGTCGAGCTCGGTACGGTCGATTTCTCCTCGCCACCGCGCAACCGCTTCGCCCTGCAACTCACCGGCGTCGATCCTGATTGGATCGAGCTCGGAACCCGCCGGGCGGCAACCTATGCCGGTGTGCAACCCGGGCGGTATCGACTCGAGGGCCGGGTCAGCAATCGCGACGACGTTTGGAACGAACATCAGCTCGATCTCGAGCTCATCGTCATCCCGCCGTTTTACCGAACGCTGTGGTTCCAGACCACAGCCGGTGTCACAACCGTGTTGGCGCTGTTTACGATCGGTGCCTTGGTCTCTCGCCAACGGTACCAACGCCAGCTCGAACGCCTCCAGATACAACAACAACGGGACGAGGATCGACGAAGAATCTCGCGCGATCTTCACGATGAGCTCGGTGCCGGGCTCACTCAGATCGTGCTGTCGAGTGAAAAAGAGATGCGTCGACCAAGCCCGGATCTCGACGCTCTGCAACGTATTGCAGACGGCGCCCGACGCCTGATCGACGCGATCCGCGAGATCATCTGGTCGATCGATCCCCAGCACGACCGCCTCGACCGCCTGCTCAGCCGCCTGCGCGCCGCCGTGGCCGAAACCCTCGAGGTCGCCGAGCTACAGGCCAAGCTCGAGTTTCCGCAGCAACCACCCGAGCTGCCGGTCTCGCCACAGGTACGCCGAAACCTGTCGTTGATCGTTCGCGAAGCGGTCCACAACATCGTCCGCCACGCTCGGGCCAGCCAAGTCCGCGTCACCTGCGAACATGATGACACCGAAATTCGGCTGCTCATCGCCGACAACGGCCGGGGCTTCGATCCCGATCTGGTGTCCGAGGGTCACGGTCTACGCAACCTGCGCAACCGGGCCCAGGCCAGTGGCGGCGATCTTACGATCGATAGCCAGCCTGGAACCGGGACGCAGATTCGGGTCAGGCTGCCGCTTGCCAGTTAGATCCCGTCCAGAAACCCGTTTTTTCGCCTCCTAGGGAGCCCCCTGTGGAGCGAGCACACGTCGAGTATGTATGAGCAAGAGAATAGGCCTTTCATCTTCAAACTATTGTAACCAATAGAGCTGACTGTCTCGTAAGTGCCGAGGCGAGTCACGCAGCCGTGCGCGCAGGCCACAGGCGGCGACCGGACTACGAGCGTTCTTGGATGCGATCCAGCTAGCGTTCAACCAATTCGACTCGACGGTTCTTGGCCCGGCCGCCATCGGAGGCATTCGAGAAGACTGGCACCAACGGGCCCACACCGTGGGCTTCGAGACGCTCCTTCGCGACGCCAAAACTACCGACCAACTCGTTGACTACCGTCGCAGCTCGACGCTCGGACAGGGATTGATTGTAGGCCAACGAGCCGGTGCCATCGGTGTGACCGACGACGTAGAAGCGCATCTGCGGCCGTGCTGCCAGGAACTTGGATATCTCGTCCAGCGCCGGCTTCGACGCTGCCGTCAGGGTTGCTTTGTCGTGATCGAAGAACAGACCGTCGAGGGTCACCCGACCATATTCGTCGATCGCGTCACCCATGGCTTCCGCGTTCACCGTCACCAAGTCGGTTTCCACCTCGTCGACTTCGATCACGTCGATCAAGGTTGCGACGATGTCCTGGGAGTATTGCGTCATTCCGATCGCGACATACACACGGCCCGCCGCCCGCTCCTTGGTCGCCGCCACGAAGGCTGATCCCGCGCTGGTGGACGACCCTTGCAGCAGGCGTAGACCATCTGGCGGGATGGCATTCTTGGCATAGTGAACCCCCAGCCAATTTCGACTGCCGACTTCAGGGGCCCGGCTGGATTTTGTAAACAACCCCTCAGCGAGCAATTCGAAGCCGGCGTCGACCAATGCCTTCTTGTAGTTGGCAAACACCTCACTATGGGTCTTGGCGCCCTCCAGCTCGTAGTAGATGCGAGTGGTGCGACCCTGAGTCTCGATCCACTCATCGATGGCACGATAGCCGGTCACGGGCCCGGTGGCGATGGCATACGGTTCGAACGCTTGAACGTCGTACCACTTGATCTCCGAACCCGGATAACGGGTCACCACCGGATGATCTTTCGCTCCCGAGACATCACCAGCGTGGACCTCACCGCTGATCAAGCCTGTGACAACACTCCAAATGACCCACAAAAGGACGGATCGATAGCCTCTCATTCGGTTCTCCCTCGCCTGAACTAGAGTAGAAAGCGTGTTGAGCGCTTGCCGGTTTTTGCTAGGTCCGCAGCCAATGCCGACGGCGAGCCGGCCTCGATCATCAGTTCTTTGTAGAACATGCTGCCGAGCAACGTCTCGTCGCCATAGTCTTCGCCACAGAAGCCGTCGATCCGAGGGATGTCACGCCGTTCGTTCAAACAAGCCGCCGGTGAAGCGAAAAGTTGAAAGTCGAGCGCGCTGTCTTCGAGATCTGGGAAGCCAGCACCCAACGAATCGATCTGGCGGAAGAAACCAAATTGGAATTTGTTGGTGACACCGAGGATTCCGATGCGGTCGACCCGTTCCTTGGGGAACGGTGGCTCGAAGTTCTTGACGTGGCGAAAGAAGTAGACCCGGCCGTCAAACAGCTTGTAGCCCTGTGAGCTGCCGTAAATCCTCATCAAGGCTTTGTCTGGGTTGCCACTGCCGCTGACCAGCAGGAACTCGAAGGCGCCCTGATGGCCGCCCTCGAACGACCCCTGCAAGCTCAACTCGAAGGGCGCAGCCACCGGAGTGAAGTCCGACGGTGGGATGAACGGCGGTAGGTAATAGTCGTAGGCCTTTTGAGAGAAGTAGGCCACGGCTGGAATGTTCGAAAAATCGACCTCGAGGTCATCCGGGTCGTAACCCTCTTCACTGGGTTTGTCGCAGGTTCTCAGGCTCATGACGTTCTCCTCATGATGATGTGACTGGATGTAAGAGAAGCCGGAGTTTCGTCCTCACCGGCCGACACAAAGCCTAGGCGGCTCCCGGGGGCCCCTCAATCCCACAAAAGGGGGAGGCAGCCGGCGGATTGGGCAAACCACGGGGGAGGCACGGGGGATTGACCCCGACGGATCCCTTGCCTACGCTGAAGGAATGCTGGAAAAGCCCGATCGTGCGATCCGTGTCGCCATCGTCGAAGACAACACTGGCGTCCGCGAGGGGTTGTCTTTTCTGATCGACGGCAGCCCTGGGTTGTCGTGTGTCGGTGCCTTCGGCGATGCGGAGTCCTTCCTGGCAGCCGCCGACCGGCTGCGTAGCAACGTGGTGCTGATGGACATCGACCTACCAGGGATGTCCGGGATCGATGCTGCCCGCCGCCTAAAAGCTCAACAAACGCCCTCGTTGATCGTGATGCTGACCGTCTACGGTGACGACGAACAGATCTTCGAGAGCCTGCGGGCCGGAGCCTGTGGCTATCTGCTCAAAACCACGCCGCCAGCACAGCTCGTCGACGGCATCACCACCGTCTATCGTGGTGGCTCACCGATGTCCGAAGCCATCGCCCGCCGTGTTGTCGCCTCCTTTCAGCGCCCAACGCCCAAAGACCTAGCGCTCGCTGATCTCACCCGCCGCGAACGTGAGGTGCTCGACCTGCTCAGCCGCGGCTTCCGTTATCGCGAAATTGCCGCTCAGCTCGACATCGGGCTAGAGACCGTCCGCACTCACATCCGCAACATCTACGACAAACTCGAAGTACGCTCCCGCACCGAGGCGACCGCCAAATACCTCGGCGGCGACCTCGTCTGAGGTACGGAGCCACCGCCCCTCGATCTCTTGACGTCGTCTGCCGTCGCACATTCCTTCGTCGCCCTGGCCGCCGTCCTCGTGCTGGTGACCCTGACCGAGATCCCGAGCTCGATAACTGGCGACAACGCACACCCGTGGATCGATGCGTCCGATCTCCCCGGTACGGTTGTCGTGGGTCTCGAGCGCACAGCGCAACCGCCCCGATGGGCCGCGATCGACTTCCCGCAAGTGCTCGCCAGCACCAACATCCCCCTAGAGAACCTCGACCCGAGTCTGCGCATCAAGGCGACGCCGGCTCAGTACACCGGCAACGGTGAGAACGCTTACCTGCAAACCTCCCTCACCGATCTGTGGCGACGCTAGTGTCCCGCCCCGCGGCGCTCTGATTCCTTCGAGGCAACGTCGATGGCGGGATTCCGCCGCGCTCTGCGTATCTGCCGAGTGTCAGCTTGTTGATGGTGGCCATGCCCCGTCGATACTTCTGAACTCATCCGGCGGCCGGTTGGTCGTCTACCCCTCGGAGGACAACATGAACAAGATCTTGTCGATCGCCACCAAGGTCATCGTCGCTGTCATCGTGGCTTGCCTGGCCATCTGCTCGAACAACGCGCAAGCCAGCCACTCGAAGGTCGGCGCCACTGCCGGCAAAACTTACGCTGAGTGGTCCGCGGGTTGGTGGCAGTGGATGTTTTCGATTCCAGCCGCCGAGAACCCACAGGATGCTCAAGGTACTGTTGATTGCAGCCTCCAGCAGCGGGGGCCGGTGTGGTTTCTGGCCGGCGGTGATGTCGGTCGGCCGGCGGTTCGCTCTTGCAAGGTACCGGTCGGTAAACAGCTGTTTTTCCCGGTACTCAACCTTATGGTCTACAACAAGCCGGGGGAAAGCCTCACCGTCGAAGAGAAACGTGCTCAGCTCGACGACTTCTTTGGTAGTCGCGATCCCGGTGTCAAAGACTGGGATCCTGCCGTGCCACAAGCCTGTGATCTCTCCGCCACCATCGACGGTCAATCCATCGCTCGCTTCACGCCGAGCGCCCGAGTGCAATCGTCACCATTCCCGATCGACACCGGTGACGGCCCGTTCGGTTTTCCCGCCGGCCTGGTTGATCGCGAGGCGATCAGCGAAGGTTATTGGGTGATGTTGCCACCGCTGGCGCCGGGCGAGCATGTCCTGAAGTTTGGTGGACGTTTGTGCCAAGCAGGCAGCCTGGACGATCACCCAGATTTCGCGCCAATCGATGTCACCTATCAATTGAAAGTTGTCGGAGTGCCCGACAAGTCGGATTCGGACTCGGATAGCGACTCAGACTCTGATTCCGATTCAGATTCTGACAGCGACTCCATCAACAACGTTCAAGTCATCGAAAACCTCTACAGCGCCTTCGCCTCCGGCGACCTCGACACGATCCTGGCTTTGGTCGACGAAGACGTGATTTGGATCGAGTCGGAAGGTATCCCCTACGGCGGTACCTTCATCGGTCGCGATGCGGTTTTTGCGGGTGTCTTCGGAAAAATCGCCGATGAATGGGACGGCTTCACCGCCACCGTCGACGAGACGTTTGCCGCCGCTGGGGACCGGGTCATCGTCCGCCAGCGCGACGGTGGTACCTTCAAGGCGACCGGCAGAAGTATGGAAGCCGAAGCGATCTCGATCTGGACCTTACACGACGGCAGAGTGGTCCAGTTCAGGCAAGTGATCGACACTCAGGAAGTGGTCAGCGCAACGCTCCCTTGAACACCGAGTATCCACCCATCTCATCACCTCCGGGGGAGCGATAAGATGGCGTCATGATCCAACATTTCGTCAGCAGAATTTTCCGTACCCTCTCGCTGGCCAGCCCGGCGATCCTGGCCAGCGTTTGCCTTGTCCTGCCAGTGGCCGCCCAGGCGCCGTCAACCGATATCGGTGTCGTCAGCGTCACACTCTCTGGAACGTTGGCGAAGAACTCGTTCGTCCGCGTGACGGATCGTCCGCTGTACGACAACCAGCCTTCGTTCCTGTCCAGTGACGTCTTGTTCTACACCGCGATGCAAGAGGCTACGGAAGGCGTAGCCGCAAGCACCGAGATCGTACGCTACGGGCTGAAATCAGGCACACGGCGGACGGTGGTTGCCACACCTGAAAGCGAATATTCAGCCACCAAGATCCCCGAACGCGAGGCGATCTCGGTGGTGCGCGACTATGGAGAGCTGAAACAACAACTGTGGAGTTACACGCTCGGAGCGCCAGGCCCGGCAAAGGCGGAGCATAATCTGTTGCCAGGAATCAATCCCGTCGGCTACCACGCCTGGGTCGACGACAAGCGCCTGATCCTCTTTGTTCTCGGCGAGCCGGCGACCTTACAACTCGCCACCGTCGGCCCCGATGCCGGTCGCGTCCTGGCTGAAAACCCTGGCCGAGCGTTGGCCCGCATCCCGCAAACCGACCGCATGTCCTTCGTGCACAAAGTCTCGGAGAAGGCATGGTGGTTATGTGCAATCAACGTCGACGATGAAAATGTACCGATCCAGCGTTTGATCCAGATGCCAGAGGGCACTGAAGACTACGCCTGGTCACCGGATGGTTGGGTGTGGACCGGACAAGGCCCCACCCTACTCAAGGCGAAACTGAGCGATGCGATGCAGTGGCAAGAGGTTGCCGACCTCACAGAGTCCGGGGTCCACAACATCTCCCGCCTGGCGTTCGATGCCACCGGCCAGCGGTTGGCGTTGGTATTCGAGCGCTGAGCTTGCTTGGTAAATCCGCCCCGAAAATGGCCTCCGAGGCTACGAGGGCTTGCTGGTGGAGCGAGCACGGGCGAGTATGTTTGAGCGTAGATGCAAGCTGGATTCGCTAACACTTTGCTTAGCCACAGCCTAGTCAACTTGGCAACGCCCCGGCGAGTTACGCAGCTCCGCGCGGAGCCCACCAGCAAGACCGGCTAACGGTGAATGACTTCGGCGACGCAACCCATGAGGCCGCCCGGACTCTCGATACCTTCTTGGACGGTAAGATGAACGCTAGTCGGGATCAACCTTGCCTGGCTTCGAGGTTGGTTCCACCTTAGCCCATTTCCAGCTGCGGAGATCGAGAGCCTTGCGCAGCGCATAGACGGCCGACGTGTCCGTGGCCGCTTCGTTGGTCCATGCAAAGTACTTGATGTGAGGTAACACCGGGATAAACCGTGCGAGACGCCGCGAGGTCACGGGTTGATCCACCACCCCGGGACCAAACTCGGGCGCAACCGGGCCGGCAAAGATGTCACCGAAAAGCCCCATTGAAGAGGGAAACCAGATGTTGGTCCAGCGGGTTGGAGCAAAAAAAGCCGCGTTATGGAAGGTCCGTAGCCCAATGGGCTTGGCGTCCGGCTTTGGTTCTAGTTCTGGTAACGGATAAGCGAAGCCCCGCCGTCGGTTTTTCTTTACTTCCCACTCCGGTGGACACCGCGGCAGCTCATAACGCGCTTGCAGCGCCCGCACCGGATCCGATCGCGAGCCTAGCAAGGTTGCAGCGTGGGCCAAAGGGCTACCCACACTGACAAAGTCGGTGATCAGCCAAGGACTGCCGAGCTGCCGCAGCTCGCGCCAGAGGTCTCGCTGCCGGTCCGTATACTCTTTTTGCGCCTGTTCGATGTCTTGCCCTGCCGCCGCGCAGGCACACAGACGTTCGGCCGCGGCCTCCAGTTCGGCAAGCTGCGACTGAACGGGCTGTTCGTTACCCTCGACCGGGCTGTACCCCCGTTTACACTCGATCCAAAGATGGATCAGGGCATCGAGACCGATGAAACTGCCCAGGCTGTGGCCGACGACGATGATGCGATGGTACTTACCCGAGTCTTGCAAATTACGTAACAGCTTCACCGCCTCGGCTCGGATCTTCTGACGAATCGCAACGTTCTGAGGATGCGGATTGAGATAACGCGCCACATCGACAAACGCTCCCACCCCCCAGGTCACGACCAATCCCACCACCACCACCAGAAACGTCGCCACCGAAACATGTAACCCAAGCTCGACGAATAAATCGCGCGTATTACTGAAGCCCAATCTAGGCCCGATCTTCAACGACGCATAACCGATACCCAGAGTCAGCACCCACAACACCAACCACATCAACCGCAGGCTAGCGGCAATTTCCCAGGGCCACCGTAGCAGCAGCGTTTTGAGCAACGGGAACAGTTGCTTCAGACGATTGCCGCTCATGTGGTGGGCCCAGTAGTACTCATAGAGCTCGGTCTGGGGTTGGTTGGCGGAGGGCGGCACCAGAAAGCTCCGCAGCTCGAAGAGCTCCGACATATGATCCGGTTTGCTGTAGTAGGTCGCCTTGCCGCCACCCTCCGGAGCCGGAATCGCGGCATCAACAAAGTCGCGCAGAAACTGCATCGGCCGCTGCTCGCCCATGCCATGGATGACAACTACTGCCTGCCGAAGTTTTGCCATGGCGAAAGCCTACACGCCGTTGCTTCGCAACACAACGACTCACCTATCCGCCCCCGAGCCTGAGCAAGGGGCCAAGAACTATCCTCAACGGTCGCTAGCCAGCGGTATCAACGGGTTGACCCGCTGCAGCAGGACAACTACGTCGGTGTCTCGTTGGGGCTTTCCCGAACTCCGTGCTCGGACGAACTCCAGCCACTGCCGCCCTTCAACCGTGTCAGCGGTCGCCGCAAGATGGAACAACAGAGGGTTGCCGTCAGCGAGCGGTGCAAGCTCATGTTCGAGGCGCCCGACGTGCTGCTCGGGATCGACAACAAAAGCCTCGAGTGCCGAATTTGGTGCGACGGTACCGGGATCGCCAAAATAGACATAGTCACCGGCCAGCGTCAGCATCGAAATTGTGACGTAGTCGTCACCACGCGCCGCTGCCAAGTATCCGCCCATCCGCCCCGGGATGCGCTCGATGTGGGAGGTGTGCCCAAAAACCAGCATCCGACGACCGGGATACCCTTCACGCTGCAACCAGGTCACATTCGCCGTCAGACTCACATCGCGATTGTTGTCGACCAAGGTACGCCATTCGACGGATTGCTCGACCAACCGCGCCATCTGATGAGCCCACGCTATTTCGATTGATGAGAGTTGGCTAGCGGCCAAAACATCATCCAACAGAGTACTGGCAGCACGCACCGCAGCCAATGCCTTGTCGACCACAGCTGAACAGTCGACTCGCACCGAGCTCGGGCTGCTCCGAAAAACGTCGCGATCGGTGACCAGTTCGTAATCCATCCGCTGGGCTGCGGGGATCATCAGAGGCCACGGCACAACCTCTTGTAGCTTGCCTTCGGTCGCCACCCTCTCTCCCTCAACCTCGACCACCAAGTCGTCCAACCACACGCTGCCGTTGGCGCGATGGTAGAACCCAACCAACATCCGGGTCATGTCCGCAGGCACTTCGATGTCGACTTCGAGCCGCGTCCACTCTGCCGTGAGATCTACGGGGGTTAACGAGTGGCTCTCGTTCAAGGCGCCCGACTGCCGACCACGCCCGCGCACCAACAACCCCACCGATCCGTGTTCGACGCCGACACCACGCACCCACACGCTGAATCTCACGGGCCTGGGCGTCTCGCTGGCCGACAAGTCCAGGGTCGCTTCCGCAGTGAAACCTGAAACGTTTGGAAAGACGCCGAGACCGCCGAGCGAGTCGACCGTGGCGTAGAGTGCTGCCACCTTGGCCGCCGCCTCGGCATCGAGAGCTTGCAGCAATTCGGCCAACTCAGCAATCGCAAAGGAAGGCTGCTTGAAGTCGAAACCGGCGATGTGAATCGGTCGCCCGCCAGCCTCTACGAAGGATCGCATCCAGAGTAGTAAGTCACGTAAAGCCTCGTCATAGAAAACCTTCGCAACCCACCAGCGCTCGGCGAGCAGCGCATCGAGATCATCCCGCCGACCGTGGACGAAGTCGTCGAGCCGGGTGGCGTGAGCCTGGCTGATCTCGAGGGCAAGCACATCGAAGCCTTCCTCGCGTACCAGATGAGCAAAAACCCGATGCAATACGCGATGGTAGTCGTCGGTGCCATGGGAGCTCTCCCCCAAGCCCACCAGCGTTGCGTTGCCCAACCATTGCGCCAAGGTCTGAAGGTCTGGAGATGATACGTCTGGAGAGGGTACGGCTGGAGAGGGCACAGCTGGAGAGGGCACAGCTGGAGAGGGTACGGCTGGAGAGGGCACTTCTGGAGAGGGCACGGCCGAGTGTGCTGGCTTTACCCGCAGCAACGTTGTGGTCAGCTCGCTCGGCAACACGGGCGGCAGCGTAGCCTCAGGCGGCGCTTGGACTTCGCCGGATGCGAACCCGACCGCGGGCGTCAGGAGTGCCCACAAAACGTAAACCACGGCGAGCCGGGCCGTGGAAAGACTTACCACGACGAGCCGTACCGCGAGAACGTTGGGCATCTCGGCCAGCAGCGATCTTCAGTCGAGTCCGAACTCTTTGGGGAAATACTTCATCGCGCTGGTCAGAGGCCAGGACGCTGCCTGCCCAAGGCCGCAGATGGATGCTTCGCCCATTCCCCAGGCGACTTCTTGCAGATTGCTAAGGGTCTCCGGGTCTCGCGACTCCAGGTAACGTTCCAGGGTCTGGCGCACAATCTGGGTGCCGATACGGCACGGCGAACACTGGCCACAGCTCTCGTCTTCGAAAAACACCGCCTGGTTGAGCGCCGCTTCGACCATGTCGACGGTGTCGTTGAGGATCACCACCCCGGAGGAGCCGAGCATGCTGCCGGCGGCACCGAGGGATTTGAAATCCATTGGAATATCGATCTGATCAGCTGGCAAAAAACCACTCGACGCACCACCCGGCGAATACGCCTTGAGGGTTCCGGTGACGCCACCGCCGAGCTCCAACAGTTCACGCAGCGTGATGCCGAGCGGTGCCTCATAAACCCCTGGGTTCTGGACGTGCCCCGATAGGCAGTAAAGCTTGGAGCCGGGCGCGGTGCGACCAGTCGATTTGAACCACTCGCCACCCCGGGTGAGGATTGCCGGCACACAAGCGATGGTCTCGACGTTCTGGATCAAGGTCGGTTTGCCGCGGAACCCCTTCTCTACTGGGAACGGCGGCTTCATCCGCGGCATGCCGCGTTTGCCTTCGAGGGCTTCGAGCAGGGCGGTCTCTTCGCCGCAGATGTAGGCGCCGTGGCCGTCGACAAAATGCCAGTTGACGGTATCGTCGACTTCACCCCAACCGCGGGCTTCGTCGAGGGCGGCCATCAAAGCCGCTTTGACGCGACCAAACTCTCCCCGCACGTAGAGGTAGATGTCGCCGGCCTCCAACACCTGCGCCGCAATCGCCAATCCTTCGATCACCAGGTGCGGTCGCCGCAGGATCACTTCGCGATCCTTGAACGTGCCGGGTTCGCCTTCGTCGGCGTTGAGCACCACGTAACGTTCGGTCTCTGCCTGGCCACGGATCGCCTTCCATTTGATCGACGCGGGAAAGCCGGCGCCACCTCGACCTTGGATGCCAGACATCTCGAGCGCGTCACACACCCACTCCGGCCCCTGGTCTACCGCCATCCGCAAGGCGTCGTAACGGGTTGCGTCCGGCGCCCGCAAGTCGATGGCAAAGTCCGGATCGCTCGGTGACAGACCGGTGATCGGCGGCGGCGGCTCGTTGTCGGCCTCCCAACTGGCGGGCGCGAAGTCACAACGCCCCAGGCACGAGACGTAACTCGCCTTGGTACCCTGACTTTGGAGATCGGCGAGCAGTGCGTCACAGCCCCCCAGCTTGCAGGATAGACCCTGGCAAACTCGCACCCCGGCGTCCGGTTCCGACAACAGATGGTAGAAGGTACCAACACCGTAAACATCGGCCTCCGGCACACCGGTCTGGCGATGGACCTTCGCCGCCACTCCGGGTCGCATTCCGCCCGCCTCGTCCAGGCGTTCCAGCACTTCCTCGCGTCGAGCGTCTTTGGGCAACATCTTGCTGAGCAGTATACCTCAGCGGCTGTCAGCCCCGAGGTACCTCAGCGGCTATCAGCCCCGAGCCTCCGGATTTCCTGACGACCTGCCGCCAGCGAGGGTAAGGTCTCTTGTTCTCGCTGATTCTCGCGCTCAGAGAGTTGGCGAAACCAAGCCTCTATGGACTCTTTGACCGAAGCCTCGCCGCGACCTACTGCCTTGCGAAACTGTTCCTTGTAGTCAGCCTGTTCATCGAGGTCGTAATGGCCGCACAACCACAGTTCCCACGTCTCGATGTTGCGCGTCGGCACAAAAACCAGGATCTTGTCGCTTGAGTTTCGCTTGTCCAAACCTGCGGCAACCAACTGTTCATCAAGTTGTTGGATTCGCTTCGTCAGCATGAACTGATCACCATCCAAGACGACGATCAGCGCGTAGTTCTCGGTCCTCTTGCTGCGTGCGAGTTGGACTTCCCCTGCATATCTAGAGAGGACAAAGGCATCACCCGCACCGTGGGCGTTGGGGATTCGCTGAGCCTTTAGCTGGGTCCTACGGAACCACTTTCTCTCGAGAAGCCTGCGAAAAAAGCGTTCGTGTTCGATGTCTTCGCACAGCAGGACCCCGCGAAACCGGCTAGCCACTCTCAACCCCCTCGGGCCAAGATCTCGGAAGGCTTCAGGATCTGGCCGGGCTCAGGAGTCCACGCCTCGACGCGTGCCAGGTCACCATTGGGACGATGGAAGCGGAATGCCGAGTCGACAGCAAAATAATCGATCACTTCGGGATGATGAGAGATCAACAAAGCCTGTCCCGACCGCTCTTCGACGAGGTCTCGAAGCTCTTGTAACCAGGGCTGCACCTCTGGCAACGACACAAAGTTTTCAGGCTCGTCGAAGCACAACACCGAAGCCGTACCGACCAGTCCATGAAGAATCGAATAAAGCATCGCCAGAACCCGTTGACCTTCTGAAAGGTGGACCAAATTCAGCTGATACTCATTCTCATCTGATTTGGAAAACTCGGCGACAACTCCTTTGCGGTCACCTTGGGTACGAAACGCAAACCCTAGGAATCCAGGAATGAGATCCGCAAGGCGCTCCTCACTTTCTCTTTTTTCTCTCGGTCGCTCTTGGCTCAGGTACCTGAGCCAAGATACAAAATTTGATCCATTGATTGCCAAGAACTGTTCATCTTGCTGGGAAAACAATTCCATCGCGAAGGGATTCAGCTGAAATACATTCACGCCCGCGATGAAATTCTTGAACCATTGCACACGCTTGTTTTGCGATTCCAAGCTCGGCAAGAAGCTCTGATCTGACCTGAAGGGAAAAACCGCTCCAGCACTATGGTCATCCTGAAATAAATGCACCTGGCCTTCGCGATACTCGAATAAAGAGTTGCCATCGTAGGCCAGTTTTTCTGACTTGATCTGTGGCTTCTGAGGCTCGTCTTCTGGAGGATGCTGAATCTCCAACCGATAGAAGAACGTCCCGCCTAGGCCGTCGATCTCGAGTTCGAAACTCTGTACGCTACGACGATCCCAGACTGTCTTGCTGAAAGCAAAAATCAACGCGGTAGAACGCTCTCCCAAGATCAGGTCCCGCAATCGGACCAAAACCTCGAACAGACTGCTTTTGCCCGAGCCGTTGTCGCCCAGGAGCAAGTTGAGCTTGCCGGGAACGAACTCGAAGTGAACCAGGCACTTGTAGTTGTCGGCGTAGATTCTGGTGATCATGGCTACTTCCTGATTCTGTATGAACTCTGGTACCGAGGGGCACGCAGATTATACCGAGCGGTTCATCATGCTGAGATAGTATCTGCACCAGCGGACGAATCCTGCCTTCCGCGCCTTCCAACTACCCAATCTGCTTCACAATCCGAGGTCTCGATTCCGTGGCCAACACGCCCAATCTTCGTGCGCCTGACGGTAGCCCATCCACCCCTTTGCGACAATGGGACATCTTCCTGTTCTGGGTGCCGCTATTCGTCAGCTGGCTGATGATGACGCTCGAGGGGCCGTTGTTGAGTGCGGCGGTCAATCGATTGCCCAACGAGGTGGTGATGTTGGCGGCCTTCGGCATCGTGATCACGCTGGCGATTTCGATCGAGAGTCCGATCATCAATCTGCTGGCGACGGCCACCGCACGGGTCAAGGACCGCGCCTCGTTCGAGCTGATGCGGCGTTTTACGGTGCATTGGATCCTGGCGTTGACCGGTGTCTCGATTCTGTTGGCTTTCACGCCGCTGTTTGGCCTGGTGGTTCAGCAATTGCTGGGGGCACCGGAAGAGGTTGCGGTGTGGGTACGCCCCGGGCTGCAAATCCTCACGCTGTGGACTGCAGCGATCGCCTGGCGTCGGTTTCTCCAGGGTGTTCTGATCGCTTTCAATCGCACTCGGTTGATCGCCCGGGGCACCATCATTCGTCTGTTTGCAACCGTCGGCACCGCGTTCGCCATCCTGCAGCTGACGGATTGGCCCGGCGTCCACCTCGCCGCTACCGCTCTGATGGCCGGCGTAATGACCGAGGCCGTCTATGCCACCATCGTCGTCCAACCGGTGATTCGCAAACACCTTGCGCCGGGCAGTGCCGGCCGGACCGAGACCCCTCTGACTTATCGCGAGCTATTCTGGTTTCACCTACCGCTGGCCGGTACCGCAATTCTGGCACTGCTGGCACAGCCGATGGTGACTTTTGCACTCGCTCGTCTGCCGGAGCCGACCCTAGCGTTGGCCGCCTGGCCGCTAATTTTCCACGCCACTCTGCTAATGCGCACGGCCACGTTTTCGTTACCGGAGGCGGTCATCGCGTTGACCAACGGCGAGGCCACCTATGCCCCAATCCGCCGATTCAGCCTGACGCTCGCCGGCCTTGCGCTGGCGGCGGTAGCGCTCGTCACCTGGACGCCGCTGATCGACCTGTATCTTGTGAGGTTGCAAGACACCACCCCTGACGTCGCAGTACTGGCGAGTCGAGGACTGGCACTGTTCCTTGTCTTCCCAGCCCTCGCCACCATCGTCGCGTGGATCAACGGTCTACTGATCAAGAGCGGCGAGACCCGGCTGGTCAACGAGGCGATGGTGATCAACGTCGCCACTATCGCGGCGGTCCTGACTCCGGCGGTCATCCTGGGTTGGCCGGGCATCCCCTCGGCTGCATTGGCGATGACCAGCAGCGTGTTGATCCAACTCTTCTATCTGCTGTGGCGGCGACGGGGTCGTCGAGGTCCCGCTGAGATCTAGCGAGATATCATCCAGAAACCCGTTTTTTCGTCTCCCAGGGAGGCCCCTGTGGAGCGAGCACGCGGCGAGTATGTATGAGCAAGAGAACAGATCTTAGCCCTCCGAATTATTGTAACCAATAGGGTTGCCTGACACTAACGAGCCGAGGCGAGTCACGCAGCTGCGCGCGCAGGCCACAGGGGGCGACCGGATAACCCACGTTCTTGGATAGGATCTAGCCGTCGGCGAGCTGACGTCCACGGCGGTAGAGGGCTTCGAAGATCCCCCCGAAGATCACTACGCCGACCAACGCCAAGATCAATGGGACACCCCAAACCTGCCCGTGGACACAGGTCCAGACGAACTGGCCGACACAGAGCGCTGAGACGATCCACAGAGTCGGCGCACGAGGTAGGCGCTGCACCATCCAGGCCCCCAGCGGCGCCCCGAGCACCACCACCGGCGCCGCAGCCAACCAATTGAGATATACCTCGGGATCGAACCCGCCGATTAATCCTCGGGTAGCCACGCCGACGACGGATAGGGCAGCCATGGCGATCACTGAGGTTGGGATGGCAATTTTGGCATCGCTGCGGAACAACATCACCAACACCATGTAGAGCAACATGTTGATCCCGACGCCAGTGATTGCCGAAACCAGGCCTCCGGCCAGGCCGAGAGCAAGCCCCAGTTCCATATCGCGGCGCGGTGTGTGGATTCCCGGGCCGTCCAAATCCTCAATCTCCTGCCATCGGAAAAAGTGGACCACTCCGAAGGCCGCCCACACCACCGCAAAAACGAGTTTGGTCACCAGCGGTGACAGCAGAGGGACGAGCCAGACCATCGCAACCGGCACCACTGCGGCCCCTGAACCCAAAGCCCAAGCCAAGATCCGCCAGGCGACCGGCCGTCGGGTCACCCAGAGGTAAATCGAGGCCGACAACATGCCGATCGCCTGGATGGCAAAACTGAAGTCTCGGCCAACCGCCGCCGACTCGCCGAGCAGCAGAACCAACACCGGAAAACCCACCGCACCACCGCCCATCGGGGTCGAGGCACCAAAGTACGACCCCAAGGCCATCGCGACGGCGATCGCCCAATGACTCCGCACCGCGGCCCAATGCCCACCAAGGGTCACTAGGCAAAACCAGCCGACGGTGAACGCCGCCAGCCACGAGACGAAAACCCACCACCGACGGCCGCGGCGGCCTGAGCTCACGCTTTCCCGATCTGGACCAGCTGCTCCTCTTGCATCTCCTGCGCCACCACCGCATCACTGACGACATCGCTGTGGCACGACGCCTTGGCCCCCTCGTCGACCTGGACCGCCTGCCGAGTTTTGGCTGCCAGGCGGTGGACTTCCTCGGGACTCAGAACGCCCCGTTGCTCGAGGATGGCACGTTGCTCGTCGGTGAGCGCCGCACTCACTTTGGGTTTGTCCCAGGCGAACGCATCGTCCTTGCCCGAAGCAAACTCGACAATCTCCTTCGAGATCCGCACGCTGCACCAATCGTGACCACACATGGCGCAGAAGTCGGTGTCGACATCGAGATCTTCGTCATGAAAGGCGCGTGCAACATCCGTGTCGAAGGCGAGGTCGAAGTGCTCTTGCCAATTGAGCGCGGCACGCGCCTTGGTGAGTTCGTCGTCCCAATCCCGCGTGCCCGGAATCCCCAACGCCACATCGGCGGCATGAGCAGCTATCTTGTAGGCCACACAGCCTTGTTTGACATCATCCTGTTTGGGCAGCCCGAGATGCTCTTTGGGGGTGACGTAACAGAGCATGCTGGCACCGTGGTAGCCCGCGGCAGTGGCACCGATCGAGCTCGTGATGTGATCGTAACCAGGGAACACATCGGTGACCAACGGGCCCAGCACATAAAACGGCGCACCGTGGCAGAGCCGGCGCTGAAGTTTCATGTTGAATTCGATCTGGTCGAAAGGCACATGACCGGGGCCTTCGACCATCACCTGCACACCCTTCGCCCACGCCCGCTCGGTGAGCTCACCGATGGTCTCGAGCTCGGCGAGTTGCGCATCGTCGGTGGCGTCGGAAAGCCCACCTGGACGCAGACCGTCGCCTAAGGAGAAGCTGACATCGTATTCCCGCATGATGTCGCAGATGTCGTCGAAGACCTCGTACATCGGATTCTCTTTGCCGTGCACCAACATCCATTTGGCAAGCAGCGAACCGCCGCGGGAAACGATCCCGATCAGACGCTTCTCGACGTATTTCAAGTGTCCTCGCAAGACACCGGCATGGATAGTGAAGTAGTCGACGCCTTGTTTTGCCTGCTTCTCAACAACGTCCAGAATCACGTCATAAGACAGATCTTCGATCCGACGACCCAAGATCATCGAGTAAATCGGCACGGTACCGATCGGCACCGTCGAGTCGCGGATAATGGCCTCTCGACAGGCATCGAGATCACCACCGGTCGACAGATCCATCACGGTGTCGCCGCCCCAACGCACCGCCCAACGCAGCTTGTCGACCTCTTCGTCGGTCCCCGAGCTGACCGGCGACGCGCCGATGTTGGCGTTGATTTTGGTCCGCGACGCACGGCCGATCGCCATCGGATCGAGCTGGTAGCCGAGGTGGACGGTATTCGCCGGGATAATCATGCGACCGGTTGCCAACTCGACTCGCACCTGCTCCGCCGACAGATGGGGCTCGCGGGCGGCAACACGATGCATCTCCGGGGTGGTGATTCCGAGGCGCGCCTTTTCGAGCTGGGTCACCGCTGAGGTTACGTCGCGCGGTGATGGATTGAAGTCGAAAGCGGTCTTCTCAGACGGCAACGGCATGCCAGGCGTGTCAGGGGATGCGAAGGTCAACGGACCGCCGACGTCCGACGCGACCGCGAAGCTGCCAGGCGTCGTGCCCTGCTGTTGAGACGATGGATTAGTTGCGCCACGCAGCGGGACATTCCAGCGCGAGGTGGGAGTCGATGAGTCCATTGGCAAGTCCTCCGTCAGAGGCCGCCCAGCGTCGAGATCGGCGCCGACGAGGGTTTCGGTCTCGACGGTGCTTCCCTACGCCGGTGCGAGCCGGATCAGGTTCTGCGGGTACTTCTCAGCGATCGCCTAATGCGATTGCGCCCCGAGCAAGTCTGTACCTAGTATCTTAGTACCTGTACCGCCCGGAAACCGAGGAATAAAGCGCGCTGGCCTCACGTAACCATAAGGAGCCGCCCGTCGACGGTCTCGCAGGTCTCATGAACCAGGCCGCAAACCTGTTGCGATCGATCGCGTAGGTACCCTTGGACGTTCCCAGAAGAGTTCTCTGAATATGGAGGAGCTATGGATTCCATCATGCAGGACCTACGTTTTGCGATCCGCACGCTGCGCAAGAACCCTTCGGTGACCCTGTTGGCAACCGGCTCATTGGCCTTGGCGATTGCTGGCAACACCGCGGTGTATAGCTTGGTCAGCAGCTTCCTCTTTCGGCCCATCCCTTATCAAGATGTCGACCGCATGGTCCTGATCGGCGAACAGAACAATGCGCTCTTCGCGGGTCAAATCTCGACAACCTCTCAGGCCAACTTCTTAGACTTCGAGGAACGACAGACCTCGTTCCAGAAAATGGCCGCCTATTCTGGTTCGGCCTACACTTACGATGGCGGCGGCGATCAACCCGAACAACTCACCGCTGGCGCGGTGTCACCGGGCTTCTTCGGCCTCGTCGGTGCCGAACTCGCGTCCGGTCGTGGCTTCTTGGCCGAGGAGGGCGTCAGCGGTCGCGATCGTGTCGTGTTGTTGAGTCATACGTTTTGGACCGAGCGCTTCGGTGCCCGTACCGATCTCGTCGGCGAAACTCTGAAGCTCAACGGTGAGTTGTACGACGTCATCGGCGCCGTCGGCGAAGACTTCGAGTGGATCCTGGCGCCAAACACCGACGTTTGGGTACCCCTCGCGATGGAACGAGGCTCGGCGCCCCGCCAGCGGCGGGATCTCTTTGCTATCGCTCGCCTGAAAGACGATGTCACTGGAGACGCGGCGCAAGCTGAAATGGACGGCTTGATGGCCCAACTGACCGAAGCCTACCCAGAGAGCAATCGCGGCTACGCTGTCGAGTTGCTCAACATGCGGCACGACATCCCAGACTCCCGCAATCGTCTGTTCTTCAGACTCATCCAGATTGCGCTGCTGTTTGTTCTGTTGATCGCCTGCGCAAATGTCGCCAACTTGTTGCTCGCCCGCAGCCAAGCCCGTGAGCGCGAGCTCGCGATCCGCAACTCGATGGGGGCGAGCCGACGACGGATCATCTTTCAGCTGTTTACCGAGAGTAGCCTGATGGCCTTGATCGCAGGCGTCTTCGGCATCGCTCTCGGTTTCCTGGGTATGAAGGTGATCAACAATGCCTTCGCTGCACTGCTACCCAAGTTCTGGCTCCCCACGCTCGACCTTCGAGTGCTCGGCTACAGCCTGCTCGTCACTTTACTCGGCGGTCTGTTATTCGGCCTCGCACCGGTCATGCAGAGCGCTCGTTTCGACCTGCAATCGGCGCTCAAGGACGGCAGCCCAGGCTCCACTAGTGGCGGTCGACGACGCCTGGTCGCCAACATCCTGGTGACGGCCGAAATCTCGTTTGCACTCGCCTTCCTGGCCGGTGCCAGCATCATGATCAGCACCTTCCAAACGATGCAAACCTCGGAGCCCGGATTCGACGACAGCAACATCTTGACGATGCGGCTCGATCTGCCAGCCAGGTACAGCTCTGATGCGCAGAAAGTCGATGGTGCTCAGGAGATTATGGAACGCCTCGGAAGTCTGCCGGGAGTGCGCTCAGCCCTGGTCTCGAACGTCGCGCCGCGCACACCCCTGCTACCGAAGGACAACTTCGAGATCCAAGGCCAGCCTGTTGACGACGAACAAGCGCTGCCCAAAACCGGTTGGCTCACCGCTAGTCACGGCTATTTCGAGGCGCTCGGGATTCCCCTCGAACAAGGGCGAACGTTCACCGCTAGCGATGATCTTTCCGCACCACCGGTGGTTGTCATCAACCAAGCGATGGCCGAGCGCCACTGGAGCGGCAAGAATCCTCTCGGCGAGCGGATGAAATTACTGGGCGAAGAACGCGAGATTGTCGGCGTAGTCGGCACGGTTGGGCATGACGTGATCATCAGCGCCGACGTCGCCTCGGTGGCCTACCTACCTTGGCATCAACGACCGGAAAGTGCCTTCGGCATTGCGCTCAAGACCGACGTTGATCC
Source organism: Acidobacteriota bacterium (assembly GCA_029263395.1). Classification (GTDB taxonomy): domain Bacteria; phylum Acidobacteriota; class Thermoanaerobaculia; order Multivoradales; family J023; genus JAAELT01. Next base: position 36,361 of record JAJCXO010000090.1, read on the forward strand.
GGCAACCCTGAGCGAGCCGGTCCGTCGCGAGTTGCTGGCATTCGACCGCAACATCGCCCTGACCCAAGTCCAGACGCTCGAGGCCTTCATCGAACAATTCTGGGTCGGCCAGCAAGTATTCACGGCTATCCTCGGCGCCTTCGGCACCCTAGCGTTGGTGCTTGCAGCCCTAGGCACCTACGGCGTGTTGGCGTACTCGGTTGCCCAGCGGACCCATGAAATCGGGATTCGAATGGCGATCGGTGCGGACCGCGGCAGCGTACTCAAGATGATCATCCGCCAGGGATTGCTGGTGGGTGCCATCGGCATCGCGCTGGGATTGCTGCTCGTGCCACTCCAGGTCAAGATCATCTCGGCTATCTTTCAGGGCATCGTACCCGTCGAGCCCTCTTCGGTGCTTGGTGCCGCTGTGGTGCTTGCGCTCGTCACCTTGGCGGCGAGCGCAATACCGGCTCGGCGGGCGGCGAGTATCGATCCGATGCGGGCACTGCGTAACGAGTAGCGGGCATCGAGTAGCATCGATCGGTCCTCGTAGATTCTTCTTTTCTTTTGATCCCTTTTGATCCCGAACCGGACGTTACTAACGAAAAGGACTCGATCGAGTCCTAATTTCGTGACAGACGGCCCGTAGGCCTCCGCCTTTCTCATGTGATCCTATAGACGTGCGCCGCGCGGAGGCGTGCGCGGTCTAATGTCCTGATTGACTAGAGCCTGCCGAAGGTTCTGAAGTGTCAAACAGGACACCGGGTTCCGATTTCGACGGGCCACGTTCCCGCGATGAGTAAGGAGAAGACTATGACTCGCGCCGGCCGTACGATGCCTATGATTCTCGCTTTCACCTGGTGGATCTTCAACGCTGGGTTGCCAGCTCATGCTTCGCAAACGACTCCGCCTGGAGGCACCCCGCAGCAAGTCGAACCGCTGATGATCGAGCCGGACACCGAACAGCCGGTGGTTGTCGATTTTGGTGGGTCAACACTCATCGGCGGCCACTATGGCGGCAACCAAGACGGTGGTGGGCAAGGCAGCTGCGGCTCCGGCACTCAGGCCTTCATGAAGGTCCTCGATGTCAATGGTTCGGAGCTATGGCAAGCGTGTCACCATTCATCGCCCTCCGGACTCTGTGAGCAGACTAGCGGCCAACCGTTCTTCGCCAACTTCACTAGCCTTGATCCTGCGTACATCATCGCCAGCAAAGTCACCGCAGCGGAAACAGACGCCGATACAGGGGAAATTGCTGTGACTGGCGAAGTTGTTGTGGCGTGTGAGGGCCCCGATCCCGAAATGCAAACTGGCGCTTTCATCGCCATCTGGGATTCGAACGGCAACCTCCGCGCCGACACCTACATCGGCCAGATTCCAAACTGCACCCCGCCCACAGAGCCGATGTGCTGCCAAGAGCTGTGCGGTGACCTGAGCAGCGCCGGCCCGCTCGATTGCGAGTATGGCGGTGGATGTGGCGGCCAGGGTGTCACCATCGGCGGCGGCACCGTCGCATTTACTGGCTGGTGTGAGATCCCGGGTTTGGCAAATGGTCGTGAGGTGGTCGTCAACAGCTATACCACCAACTTGACCGAACTCTGGTCTTTCATGGCCGGAACGCCCGAGCACGATGTTGGATTGGATGTCGCAATCGCTCCAGGGGGGGACGTCATCGCCACCGGGCACACTGGCCACCCAACCGACCGGCGCAACGTTTTTGCCAGTCGACACGATGTTCTGGATGGCAGCCTGAAGTCTGTTTTCATCGGCGGCGGTCCGCTCGACGACGAGGGCCGTAGTGTCGAGGTTGATGGCAACGGCAATGTCTTCCTGACCGGTTACGTCACCGATCAGGCATCCCTGGGGCCTCTGACAATTGGCGGAATTGATCAAGGTCATCAAAACTTCGACGCCGTGTTGGACGGCACAACGCTACAGCCGACCTATGCCCAAGCGATTCCGATGATCCTGCCCAATCTCCTGCGCGGGCCTGAGCTCGGACTACCCACGAAGGCAATACCGGGGCAGCCGGCTCCTGAGCCAGAACGTCAAGGCCAGCTGCCGCCTGAGGAAATTGTCTCCCTCGAGATTATCGACTGCACCATCACAGCTGGCGCCTCCGGAGGCGGCTGTGCCGATGTTTTGTCGAAGGCAGGCGACGGCGCAACTCTCAACCTCTTGGAAGGCCTCGGCTCTGATGACGACGAGCATCTCTTCAGCGAGGTGGTGATTACGTTTCAACCGCCCACCATTGCTTTTGTGCTCAAATCGATCAACCTGAAGATTGCGGCGGATGCCTGTTACATCGCGACGGTTTCCCTGAAAGGTCCCCAGAACAGTGAGTACATCACTATCGGCCAACGCCAGATCTGCCCACTCGAGACTCCACGGTTGCGCGCCGAAGTCTTGTTGGAAGACTCCGAGTTTCTAGGCTTCACTACCGCGGCCCCACCTCCACCCGGGAAATTGAAGGTCAAGTTTCGCTTTGACTTCGGCACTTACACGTGCCCCAACTTCGACACCCAAGCTGAAGAGACCAGTCTGGACTCGCTTGACACCGACGTCGGCTTCTAAAGCATCCTCAAGCCTCTCTTACTCCCAAGATCTACTCATCGAAGACCGCTTGATACTGAGCTGCGAACTCGGGTCGCCCCCAGACTTCGTAAAGCTCGATTAGGCGGCCAAGAGCCCGCCGTGTCATGGGGTGATTCAGGCTCCGGCGAGCCTCGAAGTTGGCATAGCTATCGAGCAGCAAAGGCTCGGCCTCATCGTAGCGAGCGAGTTTGGTCAGGCATTGGCCGAGTAGACTTTGGGTACCGTTGATCATCACCCATTCTTCTTCGGGCCAACGTCGCCAAATCTCGAGGCTCTCTCTGAACGCCGCCTCGGCTCGAATCGGATAGTCGGCCGCAATCAGAACACGCGCCAAGCCGAGCAATGCATGAGCGACGTCACGACTGGCATCGTCTTTGGAGGCCAGACTCCGGCGACGGCCAGCAAGCTCCGCTTGAAATTCACGTTCGGCCTCCTCGAGCTGTCCCACGTTGAGTAGAAACTTCGCCAATTTGTGCCGATGTTCGAGCACAACGGGATGGTCATCGTCGAGCTGACTCAGGCTGATAGTCAGTGCTTCACGCAGCAGCAGTTCGGCCGCGGCCGGATCTCCTCGTTTCTCGAGCACCCTCGCCAGGTTGCCCAGATTGGTGACAACTGCTCGGTAGTCTTCCTGGTCGGCGTCCCGATGAAGCTTCAGTGCCTCGCGATAGAACTCTTCTGCCTGGCCGAGCTGCCGACGCTGATAATAGATCCGTCCCAGATTGTTCAAGCTGGCCGCCACCGCCCGATGGTCGTTGCCGAGGGTCTCACGACGCAAATCAAGGGAGGCTCGAAGGTATCCTTCAGCCTCATCGTAGCGCCCTAGATCGGTCAAGCAACCGGCTAGGTTATGTTGAGTCTTCGCCAGACCGGGGTGTCTGTCACCCAAGACTTTGACCCGCAGCTCGATGATCTCCTCGAAGAGCACAATCGCCTCCGCACATTTGCCTCGAGCACGCAAGACCTCCGCAAGATTGTTGAGATTCACCGCCAGATCTGGATGCCCTTCGGCCAGCAACTGCTGATTCATCACCAACGCCTCACGGGCTAGCTCCTCGGCTTCCTCATATTTCTTCTCTGCCTTGAGAACCAGCGCTAGGTTGTTCAGCACGTAGGCAACCTTGGTGTGCTGCTCGCCGAGCGTTCGCCGACGCAATTCCAGGGCACGGCGTAACAACGGCTCCGCAGAGTCGTGGTGTCCCTGGTGATAGAGGGCAACAGCGAGGTTATTGAGACTCTCTGCCACCAACTCATGGTCTTTGCCCAGGTGCCCTTGACGAATCTTCAAAGCACTCCGTTGCAGGTCCACAGCTTCTTGGAAACGCCCCTCCTCGACCCGCAACTCACCGACGTTGTTCTTACTGACCGCAACCTCGAGATGGCGTTCGCCAAGGGTTTGTTGGCGAACTTCAAGCGCCTCTTCGAGCCGAGGTGCAGCTTCTGGATAGAGTCCGAGCTTGAAGTAGGCCAATCCGATACTGTCCATTAGCTTGGCACGGATCCGCGGCTGTTGGCCGAGCTCGCCGCCGATCTTCTGGGCACCTTGATCGAGAATCTCTTGTGCCGTGATGGTCTCTCCCAGGGCACGATCAGGTCTCGAGTTTTCAAACAGGCTGACCAGCAGGTTCGAAACTTCCTCCGCCGCCACTCGCTCGCTCTTGGCCACTCTGGCCTGCCAGGCGGTAGCGACGATACCAGCCACCAACGACAACACAATCACCAACACCGCAGCGACGCCCCAGCGGTGACGCCGCACGAACTTGGACGCACGATAAGCCAGCACGTCCGGACGAGCGATCACCGGCATACCCGCCAAATGCCGGCGAATATCCTCGGAAAGTTGCTCGACTGAACCGTAACGCCTCTCCGGTGCCTTCTGCAGTGCCATCAACACAATGTTGTCGAGATCGCCACTCAGCTTGCGACGCAAGCGCTGCAGTGACACCCCACGACTCTGGCTCACCCACTCAGCAGGCGTCTCCGCGTTCTCTTGCGCCTGTGGACGTGTCGTCTCCAGATCGAGCACAGTGCTGGGTTTCAACGGATCCCGTTCACAGATTGCCCGCTCGATTTCGGCCTGTGTCCGGCTCAGAAATCGGTAGGGACGGTGTCCGGTCAACAGGAGGTACAGCAACACACCCAGGGCATAGGTGTCGCTGGCGGTCGTGACTGGATGGTTGCGGATCTGCTCTGGACTGGCGTACTCAGGGGTCATCGGCCGCAAACCGTCAACGGTCGGCACCGTCGCCTGGACGCGGTCGTCAGCGAGTAGTTTGGCGATCCCGAAGTCGAGCAGCTTGGGCACCCCAGTGGTGTCGACCAAAATATTCGAAGGTTTGAGATCACGGTGGACCACCAGGTTCTGATGGGCAAAATGCACCGCTGCACAAACCTTGCGGAAGAGATCCAACCGGGCATCGGTCGACAGCTTCTGCTGATCACAATACCGATCGATCGGGATCCCTTCAACAAACTCCATCACGAGATAGGGCAGGCCGTCGTCCGTCATGCCGCCATCGAGTAACCGGGCAATATTTGGGTGTTCGAGATTGGCTAGGATCTGGCGTTCTTTGAGAAAACGAGCAACGATCGCGTCAGTATCCATGCCGCGCTTGATCAGCTTGATCGCAACCTGTTTGCGGTACTGATCATCGTCACGGACTGCGGCGTACACCACCGCCATGCCGCCCCGCCCCACTTCTCGCTCGGTGCGATAGGGTCCAAAGTGCCGACCGGTAGCGGGTCCCGGCGGCAACACCTCACCGAGGATCTCGCCGACCGGACGGTCGAGCAGCGTCGCATCCTGATCCTCGGACGCCAGTAGAGACTCGACTTCGGCCCGTACCTCGGCATCATCACAGGCCGACTGCAAATAGGCCACCCGCTCGCTCGCCTTGTAGGCAGCGGCTTCGTCGAACAGAGTCTTGATACGTTGCCAGCGCTCTGGGGTCATGGCAACTGACCGTAAATACGACCCGATCGCGACCCCAACATCATCCTGCAGCCCTCGCCTCCATCGAGTCCTGCCGCGTCATTTCTCGCTGCATCCAAGCCCGGGCGATGCGTGTCTCTCGCTTGACCGTAGCGGTCGACAAGTCCAAACACGTCGCAACCTCGTCGACGGTGAGTCCACCGAAGTAGCGTAGTTCCATGATTTGGCTTTGCCGTGGATCGAACTCGGCAAGCCGCGTCAGTACCTCATCCAACGCAAATAGATCCGACACGCTGCTGTCGATCGACGCCAGCCCATCGTTGAGAGGCACACGGATCGCCTTTCCCCAACGCTTTTCCGCATGCTGGCGGCGAGCATATTTGAGTACTACTCGTCGCATCAGCTGCGACGCCACGCCAAAGAACTGAGCTCGATTCTGCCATTCGACCCGACTTTGATCGATCAGGTGGAGAAACGTCTCGTGCACCAGAGCTGTCGGTTGCAGGGTGTGATCTTGACGCTCACGACGCATGAACCGCTCAGCCTGTTGGTGCAACTCGTCATAAACCAACGGCATGAGCTGCGACAGCGCTGCCCGATCTCCGTCGCACCAGTCCAGGAGCAATTGAGTAACTTCCTGAGATGGATTCTGAGTCATGACTTCTCCTACCGATGTACAGAGTGACATCCCTGGCAAGCAGCGCTTGTATAGGTGAATGAACCAGTTACATCGTAGCGTAAACCAACCTGCGATAGCTGTACGACTCGACTGACAAACTTGACCATCTGTACCAGGGAGACGGGTTGAATCCAGGATCAGGACCATCCTCAGGCCCCCCTCATAGCATTCTATACATATAGATGATCCGTCTTCTGGTCAAAAGGGACGTTACAAGAAGAGAGCAAAAGCTAATTGTCCACGGCGCTGCCGACTGATGGTAGACGCCGGAAAGGAGGTGCAATTTGGCGGAGCGTTGACGCGAGAAGCGTTGCGCCCGCACGGGTTGACGTCGCCCATAGACGTCGACCCAAGGCCGGAGTCTGCCCACCGCTCACGCACGGACGATCGAGTCCGGTGGCTCTCCGGCGCTCCCCCACGGGAGTTCGTTCGAAGCGGATCATCCACTGAAACAAACCTTTGGAGAATCACACACTATGAAATTCTCATCCATTCGTGTCCACGCCCTCGCGTCCATCCTGCTTTTCGCCATGGCCGCCCCAATCTTGGCCCAACCGGTTCAGATCGCACCTGCCCCAGTCCCGGTACCTGTGCCGGCCTGTCAGAGCGCCACGCCGATCCCGTGCTTGCTGCTGACTCCCAACAACGACAACTACACCGGCACCGCTGGCAGCAACTGCGCGGCCGGCATCGGTGGCAATGACCTGATGGATGGTCAGGGCGGCAACGACTTCCTCTACGGTGGCGACGGCCGTGACTCCCTGATCGGTGGCGGCGGTAACGACTGCCTGCGTGGCGATGCTGGCAACGATGCAATCTCTGGCGGCGGCGGTAACGACGACATCCGAGGTGGAACCGGAGACGACATCATCCAAGGTAACAACGGTGACGACCGGATCGACTGTGGTGGAGACGCCGGTGACATCGCCGATGGCGGAGCCCACGTTGGAGGCGACAGCTGCACCAACTGCGCAACAGCGATCAACTGCAACCCTTAGTCGCACCACTCGAGGTCAACCAGCCCACGGTACCTGCAGTGCCGTGGGCCGGTCCTCGAGACCATTCTTTTCAAGAGGTCGATATGCCCCGAATTCGATGTTTGCCCCTGATTGCAGCGTTGGTACTCTGCACCGCCTACCCGTTGCCAGCCACTGCTGCCACGAGCCTCGAGTTCACTGGCACCGCTGAGACTGGGACCGTAATCACCGGGACTGTAATCACCAGGATCGTAATCACCGGGACCGTGCTGAGTCGTGACGGCAAACCGTTGGCCAACGCAACCGTCGACGCCATCCCCCTAGATAGCACCTTCGACCAACAGTTGGCACTGCTCCAACGCCGAACGGTCGCCGACGTAGCTGCCCACGCTACCACCGACCCAGAGGGGCGCTATCGGCTCGAGATGGTGGAACCCGGGGTCTGGCGGCTGCGAGTCCAGCGGCCGGGATTTGTCGCAATGATGGTTCCGATGTTACCCGTCGCCAACCCGGTCGAACTCCCTGACGTGCTGCTGCATCCATCCGAGCCAGCCTCGCTCAGCATCGAGGACGCCGCGGGTAAACCGATTGCCGGCGCAAGCGTCACCGCCTCCACCGCAGATCGAAACCTCTGGTCTAGTCCGGAATCTGAGGGTTGGATCACCGCGCCTCGGGTTGGTTGGAGCGACCACCAAGGGCGCCTCGAGCTGACGCGAGCACGGGGCGAGCGTCTGAACCTGTGGGTCCACACGCCAGGCCGTACCGAAATCGTTCATGCAGCGGCCATCAGGCGGGGCAGGATCGTTTATGCCACCAGCACCGAGTCTTCTGACGACTCGAATCGCCACCAGCTGAGAATACTCGAGCCGGATGGCCAACCTCACCCTGCCATGGTCGCCTTCGCGAAGCCACTTTGGCCCCTCGGTCATGCCAGCGAAGACGGTTATCTAACGGTGACCGGAGCCCTCGCCGAGTCTCTCGCGCTTTACGCTCTGGCGTCTGATGGCCGGGTCCGCTCGGTCGAATTGGCGGCTCAAGGGGACCGAGGATCCAACGATCGACCCAACGTCGTAGTCGCCACCCTCTCAGATCTCGTGACGGTCACCGGTCGGGTCATCGACCCTCTGGACCAGCCGATCTCGGGAGCCATTATGTGGCCAGGCCACAGCCCCGGGGCCCTGGTTCGAACCGACATGGAGGGCCGCTTCAACCTTACCGTGCCGGCCCGTGAGCGGTCACGAGTCCAAGCGCATGCGCCGGGGTTCCTGCCTCAATCCACCATCTTCCCCACCAAACCCGACGCCGCGTTGGAGCTCGAGCTCGAACTCGCACCCGCCACTTCGATTCAGGGACGGGTAACGGATCCAAACGGACAACCCATTGCCGGCGCTCGCCTCACCGCCACGATGGGAGGCGAACCCCAACACCGAGTGGTCCGTGCCGACTCTGCAGACGCCCGCGCTACCAGTGACACCACGGGCCGATTTGTCCTCACTCGTCTAGCTCACGATCAGTCCTACACGGTCGACGTGGTCCACAATGGCTACACCCGTACGACCCTCCAGCTGCAACCCGAAACGGACCCGACGCAAGAGCTGACGGTTGTACTCCGCAGCGGCCGCTTCGGCTTTGGTGACGTCGTCGATCACGAAGATCGCCCGATCGCCGGTATCGCTGTCCGAGCCGTGCCGTCTAACAAGGGACACGCCGAAGGGTCGATTGCACGCGCCGCAAAGGACTCGGTCATCCGCAGCAGTTCCGAGGGTCGGTTCGAGATCTCACTACCGACAACATCAACACTCGATCTGATCGCTGAAGGCCCCGGTTACGCACCGATTCGAGTGAGAGGCCTGCAAGTGCCCAACGACAACACACCCGTTGATCTCGGAACGCTGGTCATGGCGCCAGGCGAATCACTCCAGGGGCGTGTTGTGGACATCAACTCGCAGCCGATTTCGACGGCCAACATCTGGCGAATCGACGCTACGCTCCGGCAGCGCCTCCGTGATCTTGGTCCACCCTATGGCGATTTGCTCGAGATCGATCCGACTAGCGGTAGCACCACCGACGGATCGTTCACCGTCACAGGCCTCGACCCTAGTCAACCCGCCCACCTGTTGATCGACGCCCCAGGTTTCCTCCCCTATTTGGCCGCCGATCTTCCGGTGCCAGCGGAGGAAACACTGACCATCACGCTGCACCCTGCGGCACGCGTCGTCGGTCAGGTGATCGATACCCACGGTGAGCCGGTCGACGGGGCGGAAATCCAACTCGAAAGCTTCGAGGTCGCCACCGACAACACACCCCACCCAGCCGACCAACCGACTCTCGTCGAAGTTTCCCCGCGCACGACGAGCTACTCGGCTATCAGTGACGCAGCCGGTCGATTTGTTCTCGAGAACCTCCCGCCTGGGCGAGCCGAAGCGGAGGCTTTTGCTGTCGGATTTCAGGCTTCTTCTCGACAATCCGTCGAGCTTGCTCTCGATCATCCCGACATCGAGCTACAGTTTGTCCTAGTCACCGGTGCAACCCTCGAAGGCCAGGTCTTCACCTCGGAACGCCACCCAATCCACAATGCACGGGTCAACGTGGGCAAACCCGCCGCGCAGTCGGACGCGGACGGTTGGTATCGGGTGGCCGGCATTCCATCAGGGCTACAGATGGTCGAGGTGCGCGCCCAGGGCTACTCGACGCTGCGTCGTGAAATCGACTTCGGAGCCGGTGGCCACGGAGACAGTAGCCATGGAAACAGTGACGATGGAAACAGTGACCACATCGCCGATTTTGAGCTCGTCGGCGGTTTTCGCGTCACCGGAACCGTCGTCGATACCGCCGACCGGCCCCTGCCGGGCATTACCCTCGAGCTTGGACCGCCCGCTGATGGGTCGCTGGAACGCAGCGCCCCAGCCATGGCAGCCAGCGACTCACACACCGCCCAGTCCGACGACGATGGCAGTTTTCGTTTCGAACCGGTCGCCGACGGAGCCTACCGCCTGCGCGTCGCCCAATCCGGATACGTCGAGACCGAGAGGGTCGAGGTGAGGCTCGATGGAGCTTCCCAGGAAGGTTTGGAGCTGCGCCTGCAGATCGGAACGGTGATCGAAGGCCGCATTCTAGGCCTCGACTTCGACGACCTGGCGCAAGTTGAAGTCCGAGCCGAAGATGATGAACAAGTCCTGCTTGGGGAGGTCGACTTCGAAGGCAACTATCAGGTAGCCGACCTGAAGCCGGGAGACTGGACAATCGAAGCACGGCTGGCCGCCGGCGGCCGGCAGGCACGTGCGCGGGCCAGTATCGAACCCGGGGACGCACGGCTACAGCGGGATCTCGAGTTCGGTGCAGGACTCGTTTTGACCGGCGTGGTGATGAACGCTGACACGCCGCTACCGGAAACCAGCGTCACGTTGCGACCGCAAGGTCAGCCCCTAGAACGAAGTGTGACCACCGATCATGAGGGCCGATTCCAAATTGAAGATCTCGAACAAGGCACGTACCACGTCGGTTTAGCTAATCATCGTCTACGGTTGATCCACAACGAAGACCTACAGCTCTTCGGCGACCGCGACGTCGTTCTTGCCTTCGCTACAACCCGCATCTCCGGCACGGTCGTAGATCAACAGACCGGAGACGGCATCGCGGAGGCCATGGTCGTTCTACGCCAGTTCCTGGCAGACGGTCGGCCCGGATCAACCTTTACCCGCCCGACAGAAGAAGACGGCAGCTTCGAGCTCGCTGACGCAGCTGCGGGTAGTTACCGGGTGGAGATCTTGCGTAACGGTTATCAAGCCGGCGAACAGACCCTAGACGCTCCGAGTGGAGCCACCCTCGACGGCCTCCGTTTTGAGCTCGAGCCAGCGGCTGGCCTGGAGGTGATGATCGGCCTCGCCTCCGGCGGCAGGCCGGAGTTCATTACCCTGCATGGGCGAGACACCTTGGGTCGCACGTTCGCCGAAACCCGGCGCAGCGACAGTGAGGGTTACGCTCGCTTCTCGAGCCTGTCGGCCGGCCAATGGCAGTTGACGGTTGGAGGTACCGGTGGCGCACCGATTGAGGTCCAAGCGACCATCCCCAGCGAACCGCTTGCGCTCGTACTACCAGACGCGGGTCGCCTAAGAGTCCGTGTCCCAGCACTCACCGAAACCGACAGCCTCGCAACCCTCACCGTCGTCGACATCGAAGGGCGCCCATTCCGTCAACTGAAATGGGGTGGTGCGTTGGTGGATCGGTGGACCGTCCAGGCTGGTCGAGCGACCATCGATGGTGTGCCAGCCGGTGCTTGGACCCTCCAAGTGGAGGGCCCGTCCGGCCAAATCTGGCGCGGCTCGACTGCCACAACCGGCCGGCCTGAAGTCGAAGTCAGCTTAGAGTAAAACGGAAGCTACAACGCAACGTCACACCAACGCGTCGGCGACAACCTCGGCCAAGTCCTTGGTCTCGTCAACGGCCGCGTCGAGCATCATTTTGCACTCTGGGCAACCCGTCACCAACAGCTTGGCGCCGGTATCGCGAACATGCCCCTTGCGCAGCTGATCGACGCGCTGGCCATCTTCTTCAGTTTGCCGGGCAAAACCCGCACCACCGCCGCCACAACACACCGCCCGTTCGCGGTGACGGTCCATCTCGATCACCTTCAAACCCGTCTTGCGAATCACATCCCGTGGCGCATCGTAGACCTTCTCGTAGCGTCCGAGATAACAAGGATCATGATAGGTCGCCTGGATCTCACTGTTCTTGTTGCCGTCGAGCTTGATTGCGCTCTTGGCGACCAATTCTTGAATGACCTCAGAGTGGTGGGTCACCTCTAACTCGAGTTCGTCATCGAGATCCGGATACTCGCGACCGATGGTGTGCAAACAATGCGGACACGGAGCGATCACCTTCTTCACGCCGTTGGACTTGAGACGCTCAATGTTCTCTCCAGCCAGGGTCTGGTACTGCATCTCCTCGCCTTGACGCCGGGAATGGTGCCCCGAGCAAGACTCTTCCTTCAACACACCAAAACTTATCCCCGCCGCCCGCAGGATCTTGACCATCGACTCCAACGACCGGCGTGCGTCCGGGTTGTAGCTCCAGATACAACCCAGCCACAGTAGCTGCTCGGTTTCGCCCTCTTCATAGTAGGGAATCTCGAGCTCCTGGATCAGCTTGGTGCGAGCACTCGTGGGTTGCTCAAAGGGATTGCCACGACGTTCGATCGTCTTCAGGAAGTCGTCCGCGATCATACCGGTGCCCAACGCCAGTGCCTGAGCCTGCTTGGCGCCCATCAACACCTGTAGGTGCTCGATCCCAACCGGGCAATTCTCCTCACAGGCGCCACAGGTTGTGCACTGGCCGAGGGCTTGCTCACTCAAGATATTGCCGATTGCCGGCTCGTCGGCACCGAGATTGGCAATGGATGCCCTGCCGGCCAGAATGAAGCCCCGAGGATCGAGCTCCTGACCGGCGAGATTGGCCGGACAGTTGTCGGTACAGCGCTTACATTCCACGCACGACAAGAAGTCCATGCGTTGCTTCCAGCTCAAATTCTCCAACGTTTCGAGGCCAAACGTCGGCTCCTCTTCCATTGCCTCCAGCTCCTCGATATCGAGGTTGAGCGGCTGTAGGTCCGCCAGCCGTTCGGTGCGGAAGAAGATGTTGATCGGCGCCATCAGAATGTGAAAATGCTTCGAGCTCAAGATGAGTTGAGGAAAAATCAGAATGATCAGCGCATGCACCCACCAGTTCGCTTTTGCGATTGCCCCGGTTGGCCCGGTCATCGAGTAGAGATAAGTCAGCATCAGAACCAGAATCAGCAGCGCCACAACCCCCGAGCTGTAAGACTTTGGATCCGGCGAAATTTTCACCATCACAAACCGCCGGTACGCCAGGCCGACAATACCGATCGAGACCAACACCGCCCACACACTGATGAACGACTTGTAGAACGGTGGGATGAAATGGATACCAAACGGCTTCAGGAAATGCTCCATCGTCTCGAGGCCAAAGAACAAGAAGCCGCCAAAAACTGCTGCGTGCATCGCGCCCGCCACCGGCCGGCCGCCGATCACCCGGGTCTGCAACAGCACTTCCTTGAACGACGTCCACAAACGACGGCCGATCTGATCGGTACGCACTCGGTCAGAGTGCCCCGCCCGGATCGCCTCGATCTTGGGAATCAGCGCGCGGACAAACAACGTCGCCGTCGTCACCACCATCAGCAACAGGAGCACACGCTCCCAGATCGCGAATTCCATCGTCCTGCCTCCTATGTGGCACAGTGGCATCCCGTCGGTTGTCACTTAGCCCAGTCGCCTTGTTTCGACGTTCTCGATGAGTCCGAATGCGCCGGAATGCTACCACGGTCAGGTTGTAGCTATCGCGTTCAAAAGCTTTGACAGCTACTTGCGTCAAGTAGTAGAATCTGCCGCCCTGCGTGCCGACGTAGCTCAGCTGGTTAGAGCGCCTGATTGTGGATCAGGAGGTCCCCGGTTCGACCCCGGGCGTTGGTACCATTCACATTCCCCCAGCCCCCCATAATCGTAAGCTAAACGCCTCCCTGGTAAGGACTTACGTTCTACCGGCGTTGACGGCTGTATCCATATCCCCCCATAATCTCCCAGGACCAACCGGCGCCGATCTGGCCAAAAATGGTCAGGGATCGATTCTGAAGACTGGTTTTGGGAGGATGTATGCGAAAGCGGATCACGGAGAAACTCATCCTGAGCTTGCGGCCAGAGAAGACCCTCGAGGTCTCTGACGACGTGTGCCAAGGGCTGGTCCTGATTGCCGCTCCAGCCGGCTCCAATACCTGGTATTTCAAGTGGACAGATCACGGGAAACGGAAGCGCCCCCCCTGGCCACCACCCGTCCAGCCGAAGGGGCGGCGATATGTTGATCGCTGATGCGAGCCCAGTACGAGGTGTTCGCTGGACTCTCGCGTCTCGCCGGCCGCACTGAGGCCGCCAAGGCGCAATGGGATGACATTGCAGACAACAAGTGGAAAGGCAAGCGAATCCACCGCAAGTTGGCTCACCGCCTTCGCCCGACAAGGTCCTGAACAACGGTCCAGCACCCGCCAGCTCGAAACCGTGACTTCAGCCGTCCGATATTCCAGTCCCTTCACGGAGCTGAGTCGGTTCGTACGGGGATCTACCCGACGAAAAGCTAAGGTGTCTCTGGATCGAGCGGAGTTCAGGGTCTGCGGTGTCGAGCACCTGAAGTGAAAATGAGTCTGCAGACACTTGAATTGGACCCGTTGCGAGGCCTTCAGGGTTCCAACTCCAACAACAAATTGGTTTGGAATCAAAGGCTACCAATCGGCGTGTCGAAACGACTACGAGATAGTGCCCCTCAGGGCTTTCGAGAATCCGGAGGATGTCGATAGACGAACTCGCGAAGACGAGCGCCTCCGATGCTCTGACGCTACCCGTTTCGAGATCGAGACAGAGAGCCCGACTGGCGCCCCCCCCAACAAAAGAAGGCCAGCATCTTCCCAAATGTGACCTACGAAATCCACCGTGTTCGACCGATTGCTGGTGCTTGTCGGGTGTCCCGCCATTCCATCAACCCACCTGTCCCAAAAGATCTCTGAAGAGGCCAATTCCCTGATGATTCGCAAGCTCCGGTCTGGCTGTCCTACGGCTGGGGGTAGAGCCTCCTCGACGCGTATGGCTCCAGAACCCAAAGTCAGAGATGGCTGCCCATTGATCAAACCTCGTAACATTTTTCAACCTCTAAAGCGGCGGTTGGACGACCTGGATTGAAATCCAGAAACTCCCTTTTTGAGGTTCCGCAAGCCAGGCAACCGGGCCCAGAAGGCTGACGCCCGGCAAGATAGGCCGAGGCGGTCGCGAGCACCGCGTCCGAGATCGCTAGTTGGTCGACGTCAGCCAGAGCTTGCAACACTTCTGCGGAGTAGTAGGCCTCGCTCGGCGAGTCGATTTCGAATCCCCATCCACCATCGAGTTGCTGGCTGGCCTGGAGATCGTCCAGCAGCGTCACGATATCGAGCAGATAGGTGCTTTCTTCGAGCACCAGGGCCTGCACTGCAAACGCGGTGTCGAGTACATTGGCCTGGTGACTGCCGAAGGCCCCCATGCCGGAACCGTTGCGAAACCCTCCGAGGGTAGCGAGCAATGTGCTGGCATCGAGACCAGCCGCTGACAGAGCCACCGCTCGCCGGGAGCGAAAGTGGGTGTTCTGCTCGGCTACGCCGTCGAGATAACCCGCCGCCGCGGCCAACGCCGAAGTCGAGGCTGGGCGGCCTTGCAGCGCCACAATAGTTGCCGCGGAGTCCACTGGCTGCAGCTCGGTGATGGCGCCCAATGAGCCGTCGAGGTTCTGCTGCGTCAGCAGCCAACCTTCGGCTTGATCGACTGCCACATCGATCTGGCAAAAAGCCGGGGCCGCCATCGACAACGACAGCGCGATCGCAACCATGAGCGAAAGGAAACGAAAACTCTCGGTGATCTTCAGCATGATGTAAAACTCGCGAGTTGCGATGAAGCAAGCGCTGGGCACAACGGATCGATCAATTGATCGACAGACCCTCGGCAGGCATCTCGTTCGAAACGGCCGGTTCGCCGAAAAGAGATAAAGAACAACAACAAACCTTTCTCAAAAGGCTTAACAAACTCGGATCGCAAAATGCTCGGCAGATCCCACGATCTCGCTCAGCGTCTCGGATCCAAGCCCCTCTGAACTCGCTAACCTGACGGCACGAGAGCAAAATCTATTTCTGGAGTTCTGGTGACGATAGTCCGCCAGCATTAAGCCGCACGTTACGAAACCAGATTACGTAAGTCTTCCCATAGTTGAGGGGGCGCAAACCAGCGTCGGAAGTGCTCATAGCCGATCGAAGCAAAGCGTCTGGACCGTTCTGACGGGTTGGAAAGATCAATATAGACATTACCGACAATGGAACTCGGCGCAGATTCTGCCCATTCGCCTCGTGTCAAAGCAGGAACAATCTGCCCTCATCTACCTCCCCTCATGACGGCCCTAGAGGTTCCTGTTCTAGGCCCCGTGCGAAACTTTGTCTGCCGCTTTCCCGTATCGACTATTATTCCCCTCACCATCTAAGGGGAACGACTCGGGAGAATCTATCGTGGCGAACCATCGCAGCAGCCTCAAGCTCATCCAGGGCACAGTCGACATCCTGATCCTCAAGACCCTCACCCAGGGGCCTCATCATGGTTATGGAATCTCAGCCTGGATCAGGAGCCGGACCGACGGTGACCTGGGTATCGAAGACGCGGCGCTGTACCAGGCGCTCCATCGCCTGGAGCACCGCGGACTGGTGATCAGCGAGTGGGGCCTTTCGGACAACAACCGACGGGCGAAGTTTTACGAGATCACCTCCAAGGGGCGGCACCAGCTGGTTGAAGAGTCCGCCACTTGGCAACGTTATGCCCGAGCCGTTTTTACGGTTCTTGAGACTGCATCGGGATAGAGGACGATGCGACGAGTACGGGGCATGGCCCTGCGATTCCGCTTTCCTTGGCGCACGCGCAGCGAAATCCGCCGCGAGGTTGACGAGGAGCTACGTTTTCATCTCGACCTGCGGGCCGAGGAGCTCGAGCGCAGCGGACTTTCGCCCCAGGACGCCGAGAGTGAAGCTCTACGGCAGTTTGGAGATTTTGAAGCCACCCGCAAAAGCCTCGCCAACCGCGGCAGGTGGGGTGAGCAACAGACGAGGAGACGCACGATGTTCGAGGACTTTTGGCGCGACCTACGGTATGCCTGGCGTTCATTGACCCGCAACCCCGGATTCACAACGATCGCGGTGGTAGTCCTCGCTCTCGGCATCGGCGCCAACTCGGCGATGTTCAGCGTCATCAACATGCTGATGGTGCGCCAAGTGAACGTCGAAAAGCCCGACGAGTTGCTCGGTGTTTACAGCCAGAACGTCGAACGGCCGGACGCCTACAGATCGTTCTCTTATCCCGAGTATCTCGACATCCGCGACCAGAGCTCGGTCTTCACCGACCTTGCGGCCCACACCATCGCCATCGTTGGCGTCGCCGAGGGCGACGTCACCCGGCGAGTCATGGCGGGCCTCGTTTCGACTAACTATTTCGACACGTTCGGGGTGCCGGTAGGTCGCGGCCGCAGCTTCGAGACAGCCGAGGAGAGGCCAGGTAGCAACGTGCCAGTGGCGGTGCTGAGCTACGACTTCTGGGTCCGCCGCGGCATGGATCCGAACATCCTCGGATCGACCTTGCGCATCAACGGCATCTTGGTCAACGTCGTCGGTGTCGCCGCCGAAGGTTTCACCGGCTCGACGGCGATCTTCTCTCCCGATCTGTGGCTACCCCTAGGCCTCTATGAGCGCGTCGCCGGGGCCCCCGGTGGCGGCAC
>JAJCXO010000091.1 GCA_029263395.1 Acidobacteriota bacterium
CGAATGGGGCCACTCTTGCTGCGGCGTGATCCGAGTTCTTTCTCAAGAGCCATGATGTGTGGTGCAAACCGGTCACAGAGTTCTCCCACAGCCGTAGCGAACGCCTCCTCGCTCGCGGTCTCTCTCATCCCCCAGTCAAGAAGATGGTTCGGCCCAGCAAGAACGGCATAGGCAAATCCCCGAGCCGTTGGATCGATACTCAGTACCCACCAGGTGTTTTCAGGAGCTAGTCCTGACATACGTCAATGATGTTGTGCTCGCTGGAAGAGAGCGCTACTAATGACTCAAGCTTTCGCAGACGCAACCCTTCGGTCGATTCCTCGCGTAGCTCTCGGACAAGAAGATCCGCACGGATGGCTATTTGCTCTTCGACTTGTTGGTACAATCCGGCAAACAGATCGTGGGCAGGAAACCCAAGAATCGCCGTATAGCCAAGCGCACGCTCGAGTGTCGGCATGTGCATACCGCGTTCGTGGTATGACACCACATTCTTGCCTGCCATATCGAGCAAGAGTGCAATGTCCTGCTGAGATAGGGCTAGTCTTCGACGAGCCGTCCGTAGGTAGTTACTGAGGTGTACGTGATCCATATACTGAAAGAGTACAGCCAACAGCAACTTCATTAAAGACTGATTAAGTGTTAAAGAATTGCCACTTCGCCGTCAATATGTAAGCGGAGGGCTCAATCCCCTCTCATCCCTCATAAGACAAAGTATTAGAACAAATCTAGGCTTTTCCGCAATCGTGCAGGAACTAGACTGTACGAGATGATTCCTCCCCACAATATAGACGAGTTCAAGAGACTCTACAGCAGAAGATTTGGCGTCAAGCTCTCGGACGCAGACGCTCGGGTTAAGGCACGCAAGCTCATCAATCTCTTCAAGTCCGTGTATCGCGTTGACGACCCCCAGGTTGTCAACTCCAAGTCTCCGCACGGTCTGGTCTATACTGAAGATGATGGGAACCAATGATATAAAATATTTTGCATACGTACGAAAATCATCTGAGAGCAAGAAACGGCAGATGCTCTCTATCCCCCGGCAGAAGGATGATATCCGAGAGCGCTTTAGTGATCTTGACATTGAGTTTATCGAAGAAGAACGTAGCGCATTTAAGTATCAAAATCGGCCGGAGTTCACCAGCATGCTCAAGCGGATTGAACGGGGTGAGCGTACCGGACTCATTGCCTGGCATCCCAACCGTCTTTCTCGCAATGAGAAGGATGCGGGCGAGATCACGTATGGCGTGCGACACGGCACAATAGAGGACTTGAGATTTTGTGCATATACATTCGACAACAGCCCCGAAGGCATCATGATGCTCCAATTTGCGCTCAGCCAGTCTCAGTATGAGTCAGCGAGTAAAAGCCCCTTCGTAAAATCAGGTCTCGCGAAGAAGGCCCGCATGGGCCATCCGCCGTATCAACCCATCATTGGCTACCAGAGCAAGGCAGGACGTGAAACCGGCGACAAAGAGTGGGAACCGGATCCCGTGCGGTTCAGTTTGGTGCAAGAGATGTGGGAGATGATGCTCTCCGGTCGGAATGCGCCGCCACAAATCCTCAAGATCGCGACCGATGAATGGAGACTGAGAACACCGCGACACAAATCCATTGGCGGCAAAGCAATGGCACGCAGTGCGATCTATCGAATGTTTACCGATCCAACCTATACAGGACGCTTTGAGTACCCAAAGGGCTCTGGCAAGTGGCACAAGGGTGCCTACCCTCCAATCATCACGTGGGACGAATTTGAACGGGTGCAACTAATTCTTGGTAGAAAAGGAAAGCCGCGACCAAAGAAGCACACCTTCGCATATCGAGGGCCTATCCTCTGTGGCGAGTGTGGCTGCGGCGTAACCGCAGAGCAGAAGATTCATATCGTCTGTTCCGCCTGCAAACGAAAGTTCTCGGGTATCAGCAAGACCGAATGCCCTGGCTGCAACACCGATGTTTCAGAGATGAAGAGCCCTACTATTCGAAAGTACATACTGTACCACTGCACTAAAAACAAGGAGCCGTGCTCACAGGGCTCGATCAACCAACAAGATCTAGAAGAGCAGATCTCGTCTGTGCTCCAAACCATTGAGATACCTCCCGAGTTCAAGGAATGGGTTCTCGGCTATCTCAAGAGGCAGAATCATGAAGAGTTTAAGAACCAAGGCCTCGTCGCCAAGAACCAACAAAGGGATCACACAACGTGTGTCAAGAGGCTCGACGGACTCATCGACATGCGTGCCAATGGCGAGTTGACCAGTCAGGAGTTCACGAACAGAAAGACGGCACTCGCACGTGAGAAAGCACGGCTAGAAGCTCTTCTTGACGGAGGCAATGGGCGGACTGATAGCTGGGTCGAGATTGCGGAGAATGTACTGAGCTTCGCTGAACGAGCACGCTCAGAGTTCGAAAATGGCGACCTAGAGACGAAAAGAAGCATCTTTGCGTCGTTAGGTTCGAACCTCTCTTTGATCGACAATAGAGTCAGTATTCAAGCCGATCATCTACTGTTTCCACTTGGACCCGTTGCTCGAACCGCGAAGACGGTTCATGAGTCGCTTCGAACCAAGAAAGAGCCGTCAACCACACGCGAAATGGGACTACTCTATGACCAACGTCCCTCAATGCTGCGAGCACGGGAAACCGTTCGAACTATGATCACATCACTATACCCTAGTTTCAAACTCATTGAATTCACATAAGCGGCTAAAGCTTTGATACATACTCAGTCATCGAGTCGACAACCGTATCAAATCGATCATGTTAACCGTATCAAAAACACTATCTTAACCGTATCACCAGTGATACGCGAAATAATAAAAGGAAGTAATAAAAAGAAAGATGGAAGTTAGCTCTTCTCTGTGTGGGGACAGCTCGGCTGTTTCCAGTGCCGTGTACTCAAAAGTGTATACCGATTGCTACGCTTCCCCTTCGAGCGTTCAACTCGGATCAGTCCATGCTCCTCAAGCACACCGATCGCCTTGAAGACCGTGTTCCTGTTCCCCACTCCTGCCGCGCTCATGATCCGCTCCGCTGATGGGAAGCATCGCTGTGTGTGGTAGTTGGCATGCCGGGCTAACACTAGGTAGATCAGAGTCACGGTTGGCTTGAATACACGAAGAAGCCCCTTGTCGACATACTCGTGGTCTATGTAGAGGCGTGTGTTCTTTTTCTTGGGGCGAGGTGTGCTCCGTACGCGTGTTTGGTGATGGGTAAGGTGATCTCCAATGTGCCGCGTCATAAGATAGGTCTCTTCATGGTATCGCTCTTCGCAGCCACACTCCACGAGTGTGTAGGTAGCAAGGAATGATCTTCACTTCTGAGAGTGCTGAGATCACATTGAAAGAAATCGAAGGGCCTGTGGGAACGGCGGAAAGGTGTGAGGGTGGAAGGGGCGGACGGGCAGCTTTCCGCGGTTTCCATAGGGCATCTGGTTCCCGGTTTTCCAGACTTCAGCAAAAAGACCCGTCACAGCTGCCGCCGTGACGGGTAGAACCGGGGTTGGCCCGGGGTGATGAGAAACGAGAGAGCTAGCCCAGGGGAAGGCGTGTCCTCTCTCCAGCAGCACGCACGAACTCCTCAAGCAGAGCCCACAGACCAGGAACGCTGTGCTCAAACAAGAACTCCATCCGTGACACCTCGTCACGCCGTTTGGTTAGCTCAGCTATAGCAGCGACCTTCACCGTCGGGCGGATCATCCGAGCTTGTTTCCTCCGGTTCTCGTTGGCACCCTTGCCAAGCAATGCATCGACAAGATTCAGCAAAGCACACGCATGGATGTTCTCGAGATCGATCGATGGATCCCTCAGGACATCATCCAAGTCACTCGCACTCTTGAGCGCGTTGCGGCACAACTGGCCCGGAGGTGACAGTGGGTCATGACATCGGATCACCAGATCCAGGACGACCCGCGCCTCAAGACACTCGTCAGAGGACAGCAGTACACGAAGAAGCGTCTCACGTGACTCTTGAGCAAGGCCGAGAGTCTTGTCGATCAGCTCGGCAACTCCCTGAAAGTCTACCCACGATCGCGTCAACCTGAATCCTGAGCCGGTCGATACTCTCAAGCCATTCATTGGCAAACTCCACCCAGTTCTGTGCAGAGATGATTGCGCTTGCAAGAAGCGGTATTGCTGCTCTGCCACATCGCTCTCTCGTCTCGTGACGAAACAACACCCCTGCTCGCCGCGGTTCCTGGGCCATCCGTGCGAGATCAAGGCGAATCTCTTTGATGTGGTCTTCTGGTATCTGGATCCGTTTGGCTCGGGCGACCGTCACCAAGTCATCGGCGAAGGCTCCAAGCTCCCGGTGAAGTGCCTCGATGTCGACGAGCGTCTCTCGGAGCAACTCGTACGCAACGGGGTATGGATCGGGGCAGACGGCAAGAAGATCGACAAGTCCGAAGAAGAGACGACGTTGGTCATTCACCTAAAGGACAGTACGCCCACATTGCTCTCGATTGATCGTTTGCGCTCACCATTCACCGCTTCACCTGCCCCACGGTCGGGGGTTGTGTCGACAGGGCATCTGTTGCCGCACTGCTTCTGAATGGCGCGCCTTTTCTCCGCTCGATACAGATCAGAGTCTCTGCGTCATGAGAAAAGCTCGCTCGTCACTTTCACCTACCGATCGGTACGGAGTAGTGTCATTTGGGAGTTGGAGCATGAGCGTGGCACTTCAGCCGCCCATGTCTTCAGCTCACTGGAGGTGACACGATGTTGGTCAAAACTGCACTTCAATCTGGAGCTGGGCCAGGAGTAACACCTATCGGCTAGCCGTTCTCCATGGCGAGGGCATAAACCTGTGTCCTCGCCACTTGTGCGCTAGGGTCTCGTGATATTCTCTGAGCTGACTGGTGAAAGTATGTGATGCCGTACTCTAAGAAGCATGCCAAGCGACTGCTGCGAGAGCTTGATCTTCCAAGCGGTGTAGCACACGTACTGAGGCATCCGAGCTACTGGGATCCTGGCTTCGTGACGCTCTTCCTTGACCGTTGCGATCACGAGATTTTTCACGATCCGCAGACTGGCCTCGCACTCGCTCGTGTAGCTCCAGACCTTGCGCTTCTGGTTCCTGAAGGGACAACTCCAGACGAGCACCGAATACATCGGGAGCGACTCGTCCGTGCATACGCAACGCTTGGTGGTGCGTATCGAGCGGTTGGTAGGCCAGACGACGGCAACGAGCCGTATCGACGCGCTCTCAAACTATCGAGCACGATCTCACCCTTAGCCCAGGCTGATTTGTATCAACGCCTTGCTGCACTTCGGGCATATCAAAAGCGATTTGATGATGCGACGATGCTGCTCGAGAAGGCCATTGGTGTTTTCAGGGAACACGAACGATACGACGAGCTTGGATGTGCCTTTGCCGTACTCTCGTTTGCGCACATCGAAGCCGAGCGCTATTCAGAGACACTCAAGGCCGCAAGCGAGGCTCTCTGCTACACCGATCCGAAGAAGAATGAACGAGTCCATTACTCAGCACTTCACAACTTCATCTGTGCGGCGATCCGTTCAACCGATCTGGAGGCACTTGGAGCGGCCTGGCCAAAAATTCGTGAAGCGAGACGCTTGATCCGTCGGCACCGTCGAAGCCTGCCCAAGCTCAAGCTCTACTGGGTTGAAGGGCTCCTGCTTCACAAGCTGCACCTCACGAAACGCGCCGAGCAGCTGTACGAGAAGGCTCGGAAGGGCTTTGTAGAACTTGACGCAGTCTATGAGATCGCGCTCGTTGATCTCTCACTCTCGACTCTTTACTGCGTCGAGGGACGGTGGGATGAGCTTGAGCGACTTTCCCGCGAGACTCTCGAACGATTCACTGCTCTCTCTCATACCGACAGTGAGACGATCGCTGCTTTGGAGCTGTGGGTGAGGTCAACGGAGGCTCACACTCTCACGCCACTCGTGGCTATTGCTATTCGGGATACGGTGATTCGTCGCACGGCAGCGCATCGCGGCGTGCCGTAGCGAATTTCGGCTTCAATTCATTTCAGGAGGGGGCGCGCCAGTGCTTGAAGAGCCACTCCTCTCACGGATTGCTAGCTCAAAGACACCCCAAGCCAGCTGTTTGAAGCTCAAAGACCCCGCGACCGAATGTCACAGCGTAGAGTTTCGATGAATCTGGGGTGATCCCAAGGCCCTCCACTCGAAGTGTGGTTAAGCCGCTAATGAGTGCTCGCCACGTCACTCCGCCATCTCCACTGCCAAACACGCCACCAAAAGAATCAGCGACATAGATCCGCTCTAGGTCGTTCGGATCAAAGACGAACTTCGAGGCGAACGTGCCGACAAGGCTTGTTGGCTGCCAGGTTGACGCTCCGTCGTTTGAGCGCATCACGCCGGCAGTTGTTCCCAGGAGAAGCATCGACGAATCGTGCGGATTCACCCCGATCTCAACATAGGAACCCCCGGGCAAACCCTCGTCTGCCCGTACCCAAGAAGTGCCACCATCAACACTCTTGTACACCGTACTGTTGCGTTGGTCGGTAGCATAGGTGACAAGCCCATTGGTTGGGTCGTGTTTGACAGAGAAGACTTGTGCTTCACTGCCAATCCCATCGTTCGAGAGGCTCCATGTGAGCCCTCGATCAGTACTCTTGTAGATACCAACCCCGATGGTTCCGGCAAGGAGCACGTTTGGGTCGTCGGGATCTTGGCTGAGGCTGAGTGCGTAGGTTCCTTCAGTCAGGTCACTTTGATTCCATGTGAGTCCGTAGTCGACACTGCGGTATACGCCAAGCCCGGTCGCGATGTACAGGATGCTGCTATCACCATGGTCGATGACTATTTCTGACACGCTAAATAGGTTCTCAGAGGAACCTGTCCATGACACGCCAGCGTCGGTGCTTCGGTAGACAAAATCCTGACCACCGACAGCATAGACTCGGCTGGGATCAGTCGGGTCGACCTCAACACCATTGAGGAAAATAGCCGAGAAGCCGCTGTTGCTTTCGCTCCATGACACGCCAGCGTTAGCGCTTCTGTAGAAACCTGACGGAGTAAATCCCGCATAGACCAATGAGGGATCCGACGGATTGACGTCAATTGCTCGAGCTGCGACTAGCGGAGTTCCGTCACTGTGACGTGTCCAGGTCAATCCCTGGTCGGTACTTTCGAAGATTCCGTGCGATGAGGCGGCGAAGATCCGATCGCTGTTAGAGGGGTCGATCGTGACATTGTTGGTGAAGTTGTTTGGGTTGACGCTCGTCCATGAGTCGCCGCCGTTTGTCGACCGGAAGGTCCCGTTAAGCGACGTGCCAAGATGGACAATGCTTGGCGTTTCGGGGTCAACTGCGAGTGTTTGAAGGGCTGCGGTCGTGAGGCCGACATTACGAGCGATCCAATTCGCACCACCATCGTCACTTCGGTAGAAGCCGGTATTGGTGGCGGCATAGAAGACTGTGGGTGACGCAAACCCAAGACCATAGACAATGCCGAGGCTCGGACTGATCGGGCTCCATGAGCTGCCACCGTTGGTGCTCTGATACACCCGCTGCCACCCGGCAAGGAGGTGTGTCGGATCGTCAGGATGCATCGCGAGTGCCTGGATACTTGTTGCGTCAATACCAGTGTTCATCTCAGTCCACGTCGTTCCGCCGTTATCGGTCTTGGCAACACCACCGCCAGTCGTTGAGGCATAGAGGGTGGTGGGAGTTGTGGGGTCGAGAACGATGTCAGTGACAAACTGACGAAGTCCGCTGTCAGCCGGAGCCCAAGATGAACCGCCATCGGTGCTCTTGAAGACACCCGAGAAGGTTGCGGCATAGAGGGTCGCTGGTGGTGCAGTGACAATCTCGTAGATAGCGCCGCCATAGGGACCGTTACTGCTCCAGACCGCTTGACACGCTTGCTGCCAGGCGCTTGTGTCACCTGACTCAAATGAGTCAGCGAAGATGAGTGACGGCAAGAATTGGGTGACTGCTCCATCGGTTGCAACGACATCAGCCACAAGATCATCCGAGTCGAACGCCCAGGCAGACGAGACGCTGTCATCCGTGGAGAAGTTGAAATCAAGTGCCGTTGTTGAAGGACACGTCTCGATGACGTAGTCAAGGATGAGGTTCTCTCCCGAGGACCCATCGAAGCAGAATTCATGAGTGAACGGGACGTTGATGTCGAACGGGTGTGGTGCTGAACCTGCCATCTCACTCGAAGCACTAAA
This sequence comes from Acidobacteriota bacterium, assembly GCA_029263395.1. GTDB lineage: Bacteria > Acidobacteriota > Thermoanaerobaculia > Multivoradales > J023 > JAAELT01. The sequence continues at coordinate 8,158 of JAJCXO010000091.1, forward strand.
GGAGCCCGAGAAGACTGTGATGGCGTCGGCACCGATGTTGTCGGCGAATGTACTGCTCAGGCCATCAACTGCCATCGGTGTTGACGAAATCGAGAGCGTGAGGTCGGTCACGGCAACCGGACCAAAAGGCTCACCAAAGAGTGAGTCAGGGCGGTATCTCACCTCGCCGATGCACAGTGTCCCCACTTCGCTGCCGTCGTATACCTGCTGGAAGCGAGCGGATGCGATCGGGCTGCAGTGAAGCGGCCAAATGTTCTCGGAACTGCCCTCGGCTTTTTCGAGGTTGTTGGGGACGACAACTTGGGCTTGAAGTGGTGTAGCGAGGGTGACGAGCAGCAGTAGGGTGACGAAACGTAGCCTGGGCAATCCTCCTGAAGAGCGTAGACACCAGTGCGCCTGGTTTGTGTGTCTTCAAGAGTATAACCAATTATCGGGTACCCGTTATTGGGGTATCCATCTAAGGGTTAGAGCATGGGGGTATGCCGTCCCGACACCCTGAGGAATACCGCAAGATGCTCCTTCGCCTTCGCCAGGCGAGGATGGACGCACAGCTCACCCAAGAGGCTGTCGCCGAGAAGATCGGCGTCAGGCAGAATCTCGTCTCGAAGATGGAGCTGGGTGAGCGGCGGATTGATGTGGTCGAGCTCGCGGAATTCGCCAAGCTCTACGACAAGCCGCTTGAGTTTTTTGTGGATTGATATCTACCCGCCCCGGGTCGTAAGATCTTTGATGACTTTGTGTTGTTTGTGATGAACACCAGTGTAGATCGGAGGTGGGTTTTCGATGCCAAGAGGGCTCCCGCAAGTAGTTAGAGAGAATCTGGAAAAGTGCCAGAGCGCCGCTCTTGCCGCAGTTGAGTCCTACAATCGACCGGGACCGCGCTTCCGCACAGCTCAGTATCTCGTCATGATTGTGATCGCATGGACAGCTTTTTTTCATGCTGTGTTCTACCGTAGAGGCGAGAGACCTTGGTATCGGAAGAGGAATTCCGGTGCAGGTACAGGTGTGAGGTACCAAAAGATCGATGGAGAACCCCGGCACTGGGACCTGTCGGAATGCCTGAAGCATTACTTCGGCGACCAGAATCCGCCAGAACGGCAGAATCTAGAGTTCCTTCTCAAACTCCGCAACAAGATTGAGCACCGCCACTTGCCAGAGTTGGATGCTTCTCTCTACGGTGAGTGTCAGGCGGCGTTGATGAATCTAGAGGAGAAGGTCGTTTCCGAATTTGGCGCACGATACGCTCTCCAAGACCAGCTTGCGGTATCTCTCCAGTTTTCCAGAACGACCCCGGCTGAGAAGAAGAGAGCAGCGAGAATCCTGGCCTCTGATTCAGCGAAATCAGTGACTGACTACATCGAACGCTTCCGCGGGAGATTGGCCCCTACTGTACTAAACAGCATGCGTTACTCGTTCAGCGTATTCTTGGTTCCGAAGGTTGCGAACCGACGAAGTGCAGCTGACGCGGCTGTTGAGTTTGTTCCAGTGGATGAAGCAAGCGAGCCAGAGTTGGCGCGCCTTGAGAAGCTCAATGTGCTTATTCGAGAAAAGAAAATTCCGATAGCCAACCTCAATCGCAGAAAGCCAAGCCAAGTTGTCGACGAGCTTAAAGATGTCTTGTCTTTTCCAGTGAACGTCAGCGTACACACTGCCGCTTGGAAGCACTTCAAAGTTCGTCCTAAGGGAGGATCGGCAAGGCCCGATCGAACACAGACGGACTTTTGTATCTATGATGAAGTTCACGGCGACTATACCTACACCCAGGCATGGATCAATAAACTCAGGGAAGCTCTCAGCACAACGGAGGGCTACCGTGAGATCGTCGGCAGAGAACCGTTGTGTGAACTTGGTGATCCTTAATCCGATCGGGCCTCTAATCGGTTTGCTTGAGGACTCGCGAGGCGTCGTCAGTGCTGTGTCTTTTGCGCGACATTCCGCGCGACATCACCCCCGAAAACAGGCTCCACAGAACGAAAAGCAACGCCAACAAACGAAAAAGGCGGACCGTAGTCCGCCTTCTCTAAACCGCTTCAATACAGTGACTTAGCTAGATATCGTCTTCATCGTTTGCGTGTTGTAGAAGCGTTGGCTGGGAGACAGGGATTCGAACCCCGATTCTACGGTCCAGAGCCGCATGTCCTACCGTTAGACGATCTCCCATTGGGGTCGCAAATCCTACCGATAAAGCCGCCGGGGGGTCAAGTTGTGGCGGCCTCTTCTTGGGGCGGTGGGTTGTCCCGCAGGTAACGGACGAAGTTGCCGAGATGGCGGACGCTGGCTTCGCGGCCCATGGCGGCGACGAGGTCGAAGAGTGAGGGGCCGGCTTTGCTGGCGGAGAGGGCCATGCGGGTGGGGTGGATTAGGACTCCCGCTTTGACGTCGAGATCGGTGGCGAGATTGCGGATGACGGCTTCGACGCCTTCGATGTCGAAGGTCTCGACGGTGCGGAAACCCTCGATCAGCTGATCGACCTGAGCTGGTAGGTCGGGCTGCTTGAAGAATTTCTTGCACAGGTCCGGGTCGTACTCCAAGGTGTCGATGAAGTACGGCACAGCGTAGGCGGCGAGTTCTTTGAGGTTGTAGGCGCGGGTGCGGTGGAGGTCGACGGCGGCGCCCAGGCGGTCGCGGTCGGCGTCGGCGAGGCCCACTTCGGCGAGGAAGGGTGCGAGATGGTCGAGGACCTCGGCGAGTGGCTCGCCGGAGAGGTATTGGGCGTTCATCCAACGTAACTTGTCGTAGTCGAAGGCGGCGGCTGATGGCACCAGCCGTTCGACGGTGAAGGCGTCGATCATCTCTTGCCGCGACATCACCTCACGGTCATCGCCTGGTGACCAGCCGAGCAGCGCCAGATAGTTGTAGAGCGCTTGCGGCAGGATGCCCTGATCGCGGAACTCCTCCACCGAGGCGGCACCGGTCCGTTTGGACAACCGCTTGCGACCGGGCCCCATGATCATCGGCAAATGACCGAAGGTCGGGACCTCGGCGCCGAGCGCCTGGAAGAGGCCGATGTGTTTGGGGACGTTGGAAATGTGGTCTTCGCCGCGGATCACATGGGTGACACCGCCGTAGATGTCGTCACAGACCACCGACAGGTGGTATGTAGGCGAGCCGTCCGAGCGCAGGATGATGAAATCATCGAGCACGTCTTCGACGAAGGTCACTTCGCCGCGTACTAGATCCGAAAAGGTCATGTCACCCATCGGCATGCGGAAGCGCACGGCGTACGACTCTCCCGCAGCGACCCGACGCTCGACTTCATCGGCCGGCGGCGGCGGGAAGGCGGCGCGGTAGAAGGAGGTCACACCACGTTTGTGCGCATCTTGGCGCTTCTCGTCGATTTCTTCGGCGGTGCGAAAGCAATGGTAAGCCTTGCCTTCGTCAAGCAGCTTTTGGGCTGCGGCACGGTGCTCGTCGACACGGGCGCTCTGCAAGAAGGGGCCTTCGTCGGGCTCGATGCCAAGCCAGGCGAGGGCAGATTGGATCTGCGCCGTCATCGCTGGGTCGGACCGTTGGCGATCGGTGTCTTCGATCCGCAGGATCAAGCTGCCCCCGAGGCTGTGGCGCAGCAGATCGTTGGTGATCGCCGTGCGGGCACCGCCCACATGAAGGAAGCCGGTAGGCGAAGGAGGGAAGCGCACCCGGACGGGGCCGGTCAGTGTCGTAGCCATGAATGGACCTCGGGAGATGGTCGAAAGAAGAGCACCGGCAGAGGGTGCCGGATCGCATGCGGAGAGGAAGTTAACACGACAAGGTAGCACACGCTATGAAGCAACGGGTATAATGCCGTTCCTTCGCTCGGGGAGAGGTGCTGGAGTGGCCGAACAGGGCTGCCTGCTAAGCAGTTGTCGGGGCAACTCGACCGAGGGTTCGAATCCCTCCCTCTCCGCCATACCCCGTCTGCCGATCACTCACTAGACATTGCGAGCGATCCTGTGGACTGCGCGAGGCTAGCTCGTCGAGCTTCTTGAGGGCCTTTCGGGTCCACTTGATGGGGTCAGAGTACGTCGATCCAGTATTCCGTGGTCGCGTCTGACGTCAGACAGGGTAAACTTCCTGCATTGACCGATCTCAATGCCGGTGCCGTCGATGGCTCTCAGACAATCGAACCTCTAGGACTCGAATCGGGGCTCGAGGTTCCCAACGAGACTGTGCTCTCGAGGAGACTTTGCGATGACGGAGGATGCTGCGACCCTGACTCACGACGGTGATGTCCACCAGGTCGCCATCAACACGATCCGTTTCTTGGCCGTGGATATGGTGCAGCAAGCCAACAGCGGTCACCCAGGTGCGCCGATGGGCCAAGCGTCGTTGGCCTACCAGCTGTGGACCCAGCACCTGCGTTTTCACCCTGGCAGCCCGGAGTGGCCCAACCGCGACCGGTTTGTCTTGTCCTGCGGTCATGCCTCGGCGCTGCTTTATGCCCTGCTACATCTGGCCGGTTACGACTTGTCACTCGACGAACTGCGTAATTTCCGCCAGTTGGGCTCGAAGACGCCAGGGCATCCTGAATATGGTCATGCCCCGGGCGTCGAGACCACCACGGGGCCGCTCGGCCAGGGGATTTCGAATGCGGTTGGCATGGCGATAGCCGAGCGTCACTTGGCTGCGCGTTACAACCGCGAGGGTTTCCCGCTGTTTGATCATCACACTTGGGTGTTCGCATCAGATGGTGATTTGATGGAAGGAGTCGCCTGTGAAGCGTCCTCGCTTGCCGGCCATCTTGGGCTCGGTAAGTTGATCGTCATTTATGACGACAATGACATCACGATCGATGGTGGTACCGAGTTGGCGTTTAGCGAGAACGTTGTCCAGCGTTATCAGTCTTACGGTTGGCACACCCTGGAGATAGACGACAGCAACGATCTCGCGGCGATCGAAGCGGCAATTTCGGCTGCCAAGGTGGAAACGGGTCGGCCGACATTGATCCGGGCCAAAACCCACATTGGTTATGGTAGCCCCAATAAACAAGACTCGTCGTCGGCCCACGGCTCGCCCCTTGGGCATGACGAGGTGGCGCTCACCAAACGCAACTTGAGTTGGCCGACAGAGCCCACCTTCCGCATACCCAAGGAGGCGGTCGGGACGTTCGATGGTGCTCGCCGCCGTGGCGCCGAGCTCGAGTCGGCCTGGAATGACTTGTTAGGTCGTTACCGGCAGGCCCACTCGCAGGCCGCTGCCGAGCTCGACACCCGTCTCACTGGTGATCTACCCGTCGGTTGGGAAGGCGTGCTGCCGCATTTTCAGCCGGAAGACGGTCCGCTGGCAACACGCAAAGCCTCCGGCGCAGTGTTGACCGCCATTGCTGCCAAAGTCCCGGAGTTGCTGGGAGGCTCTGCCGACCTGGCACCTTCGAACAACACCTTCCTCAAGGGCGAGGCTGTGTTTTCTGCCACCGAGCCTGGAGGACGCAATTTTCACTTCGGCGTCCGCGAACACGCGATGGGTGCGGTCATCAACGGCATGGCACTGTCGAAGTTGCTGCGGCCCTACGGTGGCACCTTCCTGATCTTTTCGGACTACATGCGTCCCGCGGTGCGGTTGGCAGGGCTGATGGGATTGCCGTCGCTGTTCATCTTCACCCATGACTCGATTTTTCTCGGTGAGGACGGACCCACCCATCAGCCGATCAGCCAGTTGCTGTCGATGCGCTCGATCCCAGGGGTCACGGTGCTGCGGCCTTGTGACGCCAACGAGACCACCGAAGCTTGGCGAGCCGCGATCAAGAACCAGCAGGGTCCGACGGTGCTGGTGCTCTCCCGGCAGAGTCTTCCTGTCCTGGCGCAGACCCTCGAGCGGGCGGCCGAAGGGTTGCCACGCGGTGGTTACGTGCTCGCCGATGCCCCGAATGGAGCCCCGGATGCTGTGTTGCTAGCGAGCGGTTCGGAGGTGGCTCTGGCCCTCACCGCTCAGCAGCAGCTAAAGAGCGAAGGGGTTGCGACGCGGGTGGTGAGTATGCCGTGTTGGAGCCTGTTCGATGCGCAGGATGCCGGCTATCGCGACTCAGTACTGCCGGCCGGTGTCAGCAAACGACTGGCGATCGAGGCTGGTTGCTCTCTAGGCTGGCACAAATACGTCGGTGCGGATGGAGACGTCCTGGCGCTAGATGGCTTCGGTGCCTCGGCGCCGTTGGCCGCGTTGCAACAGGAATTCGGGTTTACACCGGAAGAAGTCGTGCGTCGCGTCAAAGCGATGATGTGATCTTCTCTGTCGCATCTGCCGCAAACCAGGAGTCGAGTGAGCGCGTAGCCACAAGGTGGAGGCGGGCTCGACGCTTTCCGTCTCGGAGGGGGCATATGACAGATAAGAAAGCAGTTCGCAGACTGGTCTTGGTGTTCGATGCCGAGTCGGGCAAGCTCAGTGCGTTGGTCGACAGCGCACGTAAGCTCTTCAGGCTCAATGGCTGTGCGCTGTGCAGCATCACCCACGGGCTCGCTGGCGAGAAAGATTCCTGGCAGGACTGTCGAACCGAGCTTGGTGTGACGGTCGACTACTTACATAGCGATGAGCTGTCGGGGCAGATCCAGCAGATAGTCGGTGATCAGCTGCCCTGTGTGCTTGCCGAAACCAAGGACGGCCTGCAGATGCTGCTGGCACCGGCCGTCCTCGAGCGTTGCCGCGGTAGCGTTGACGACTTCAAGGGTCGACTCTTGACACACGCGGCAATGCACGATCTCGAAATCTCGGGATAGTTTCGGCTGTGTGGCCACCTGCGCACGGGACCGAAAGTCCCGTGCTATCAGATGTCGTCCCTGGCAAGACTCAGAAAGTCAGCTGGCAGAAGTTCGGTTTTCGGGTCTACAGCTGAAGCGACTTGACCTCGAGGAACTCCTCCAGCCCGTATTTGCCGAATTCACGACCGTTACCCGATTTCTTGTAACCACCGAAGGGGGCCTGGTGATTGAAACGGCCGCCGTTGATATCGACTTGGCCTGTGCGTAGCCGTCGTGCGACGCGTTTGGCACGTTCGACGTCATTCGACCACACCGCACCTGCTAGACCATAGTCGGAGTCGTTGGCGATCCGTACCGCGTCGTCCTCGTCCTCGTAGGCGATGATCACGAGCACCGGGCCGAAGATTTCTTCCTGGGCGATGGCCATGTCGTTGGTGACGTCGGCAAACACCGTAGGTCGTACGAAGAAGCCGATCGGCAAATCCTCGGGCGGCTCCGGGCCACCAGCGACCAGTCGTGCGCCTTCTTCGATACCCTTGCGGATGTAGCTGCGGACTCGATCGCGTTGAATCTCCGACACCAGTGGGCCGAGCTTGGCTTCGCCCCCCATGGGATCGCCGACGGTGAGTTTCTCGGCTGTTTTGCGGGCGATCTCCACCGCTTCTTCGAGTCGTTCCCGTGGCACCAACATACGGGTCCAGGCGGAGCACGTTTGCCCTGAGTTCATGCAGCAGTTGTTGACGCCGGTGCGAACCGCTCGCTCGAAATCCGCGTCGTCGAGGATCACGTTGGCGGACTTGCCGCCGAGCTCTTGAGCCACCCGCTTGACGCCGGGGGCCGCTAGCTCGGCCACCCGAGTACCGGCTTTGGTGGAGCCGGTGAACGACACCATGTCGACGTCCGGATGGGTAACGATGGCTTCACCGACCACCGGGCCAAGGCCGGTGACGAGGTTGAAGACGCCGGCTGGCAGTCCGCTCTCATGGGCGATTTCAGCTAGCAAGAAGGCGTTGAGCGGCGCGACTTCGCTTGGCTTGACTACCACAGTGCAGCCGGCGGCCAGGGCGGGCGCGACTTTAGCGACGATCTGATGGAGCGGATAATTCCAGGGGGTGATGCAGCCCACCACGCCGATCGGCTCGCGAATGACCAGCGAATTTCCAACCTCTTCCTCGAACTGAAAGCTGTCGAGGATGCGGGCAAAGGATTTGAAGACCATTGTCGGCAAACCAGTCTGGATCATCAACGCCAACTTCTTGGGCATGCCGACTTCTTGGGCGATCAAAGTCGACATCTCGTCCTGCCGGGCTTTGAGACCGGCAGCCAAGGCGTTGAGATGGTCGGCGCGTTCGGCAGTCGAGGTCACCGACCAGGTGTCGAATGCTTGCTTGGCAGCGGCCACCGCACGGTCGACGTCCTCGGGCACTCCTTCTGGAATCTGCCCCATGATCTCTTCGGTCGCTGAATTGACAACCGCCAGCGTGCCAGTTCCCGCCGAGTCCACCCATTCGCCGCCGATGTAGAGCTTCTGATAATCCTTCATGGCATTCTCCTGAGCGCTGCACTCCCCGGAATCGCCGGTTAGGCGATGTCCGCGGGTATTAGAAATGTCGGATAGGTCTGAGAAAAATGGATAGCGGTTCGCAGGGGCTGGGTACGCCCGCTATATTAGCGCCGCACACCCCAGTTTTATTCTCCTGCTGGAAAGACCTGAGCCGCCAACCGCGTCATAGTTTACCCGACCTCACCATGTCGTCCGAACCGTCTGCTGCCACCGTATCTGCTCCCGTACCTAGGTCCCCTGGCCTACGTGGCGTACTTTTGCCGTGTAGCTTCCTGTTCGTCTCGATGCTCAATTTGACGTTGATCGTTGCAGGCCTCAAGGATCTGATGATCGACGAACTCGGGGGCACCGAAGAGGACGTCAGCCTGTTCTTTTCGATCGAGATGGTTGCCTACATCGTGTTTGCACCGTTGTGGGGCTTGCTGAGTGATCGCTGGGGGCGTCGGCGATTGTTCATCGGCACTGGATTCTTTTTCAGTGCCTGTATTTATGCGTCCTACCCGTTGGTGTTCAGTATCCCGTGGTTGTTGACGCTGCGATTTGTCCAAGGTGCCTTTTCTGTCATGGGGTGGTCGGTCTTGATGGCGATGGTGCTCGATCAGGTAGATGAGAGCCGGCGAGGACGGTTCATGGGTTTGATGGGTGGCTCGTTGATCCTCGGGGTATCGATCGGCGCACCACTCGGCGGCTATGTTTCGCGTGCCTACGGTGCTTATGCTCCCCTGCAGATGGCATCGGTCCTGTTCTTTGTGCTGGCCTTTGGGACGCTGGTTTTAGCCACTAGTGGCCAACATCAGCGACAGACATCGATGCGGGATATCGTCAGCGCACTTCGGCGCCGTCCTTTGTTGCTGTTGCCGTCGCTGTTCTATCTTGTCGACCGTTATACCGTGGGCTTCATCGTTGTGCTCTTCCCGCTTTATCTCGAAACCCTTGGGGTTAGCGATCCGGCGGTCAAAGGGCAGTTGCTCGGATTGTTTCTACTGCCATTTGCGTTGCTGCAGTATCCCATCGGACGATGGACCGAGCGCATCGCGCCTTGGAAACCGTTAGTGGGCGGTTCGTTGCTCTACGGCGTGGCACTCTGTGCTATCGGCTATTCGGGCCTGTATTCGCTGTGGTGGGTGATGTTATTGCTCGGTGTGTTGGCGGCGGTGATGTTTCCTCCGGCCCTCACTCTAGTGGCCCAGTTTAGCGGGTCGCACATTCGCGGCAGTGCAATGGGTGGGTTTAATCTTGCTGGTTCTATCGGCTTTGCGATCGGTCCGATCGTCGGCGTTTGGGCCTACAAAGCTCACGGGTACGGGTTTGCGTTTGTCCTTGCGGGAGCCTTGGAGGTGCTGGCCGCGGTGGTCGGTGGCGCGATGCTCTGGAGGTGGTCGAGATCGGGCCGTTGGGCAGAGATTGCTGGGGAGGGTGACCGATGACGAAAGCTCGGGGTCGGGTGTCGGCAAGTCCCGATCAAGCGGCAACAAGTCCCGATCGTGCGGCGTTGGGCGTCGTCTATTTCACCGTCTTCCTTGATCTGCTGGGTTTCGGCATTATTTTGCCGTGGCTTCCCTACTATGCTGCCACCCTCGGTGCTTCGGGGATAGGTCTTGGTTTGTTGTTCACCGCCTACTCCTTGGCTCAGTTGATAGGGGCTGCGGTATTGGGCCGGCTCTCGGACCGTTATGGGCGCCGTCCGGTCATGTTGATGAGCCTGGTCGGTTCCATGTCAGGGCTGGTGTTCTGTGGTCTCGCGACCAGTCTCCTTTCCCTCTGCCTGGCCCGGGCAGTGGCAGGCTTGTTCGGCGGCAGCATCTCGATCGCCCAAGCCTATGTCGCAGACGTCACAACCAGGGCCGAACGAGCACGCTACATGGGCTTCGTCGGTGCCTCGATCGGTCTGGGTTTTGTCATCGGCCCAGCGCTCGGTGCTGGCTTCATCGCTCTTGGCTTGGGATTCCCCGCTGTCGCGTTCACCGCGGCCGGCCTGGCTGGGTTGAATCTGGTGTTGGCTATTTGGCGGCTTACAGAGTCGCGGTCTCGGAGCGCAACCAATGATCGTTGGTCGTTCGAAGCGTGGTCGAATGCACTTCGCCAGCCCGGTCTGGCACGAGTGTTGTCGGCCACGTTTCTCACCACCCTCGCTTTCGTCAGCATGGAGACCACCTTCGCCTTTCTTGGTCGGGATCGTTTCGGGCTCGACAACCTAAAATTTGGTCTTGTCCTGACCTACGTCGGGGTGATCATGATTATTGTCCAAGGAGCCCTCATCGGGCGGTTGACGAAACGCTTCGGTATCCAGCGCGTGGCAGCCACCGGCGCAGTGCTAATGGGGGCCGCGCTCACTTCTTTGCCGATAGCACCCGCTCTGATCTGGGCATTGATCGCGCTTGGATTCTTGGCAGCAGGGCAAGGTCTGGTAGTGCCGAGTCTCTCGGCGCTCACCTCACGTCTCGCAGCGGCCGACCGTCAGGGGGCGGTTCTTGGCGTCGGTCAATCGCTGGGAGCTGCTGCGCGGGCGTTTGGGCCACTGGCGGCCGGTGGTCTCTACGACGCCAGCGTTGGCCTGCCGTATTATGTTGGCGGAAGCCTGGCAGTCTTGGCTGGGTTACTGGTTCTCTCTGCTCGCTCCTAGAAAGGCAATCCAGCACGAGTGTTGTCGTAGAGGGTAGAAATCGAAGCTGGGCGTGTGGTTCGCCAAATTGACCCGATCGGTGCTGCGGCCGCCAGCAAAACAACTAGAGGAAGCGGTCCACTTGTCGGGAACAACCGCCCGGCGTGGCAAACAAGCTGTGGCTGACCATTGGAAGGGCTATTACACCAATCTTGAAGCCCCATGGGAGCCGGAAACAGTAGCGATTCTCGAGTCAGGCAAGCTGACCATCAGCACAGGTCCAGTCTGGAATGCCGAAGGCGAACGCACGTCAACTGATACATTGATTTGGCGACAAGAGGAGCCCGACGTCTGGCGGACTATTTTAGGCCTATAGCCTAGACGTATCAGAATGCCTGCAGAAAGTTGCGAATCGCCTCGCGGGCCCGTTTTGCACCCTGTAAGGTTGGGACATGGCCACCGCCTTCAATGGCGACGAGGGTGGAGCGCTGGAGCCGTTCATGTAAGGCGCGTACATGGATGAGCGGTACAACTGGGTCGTCCGTTCCGCCGAGGGTCAATACAGGCACATCGAGGCTGGGTAGCCAACTACGCGAATCGAAGGCCAAGAAGGCTTGATGTGCGCGCTTGAGGGATTCGGATGCTGGCAACCCTTGGGGCAGCACCATCAGGGCTCGATGGTCTGGCCCGAGGAGAACCAGCCCCACCGCGTCGATCACGCGCCACGTGCTCTCGACGGGTACCGATCCGGCTTTCCCATCGAAACCAGACACGTCTTCCCCAAGCAGCCCTGTTCGCTCAACACTGCTCGCCAGCTCGCATGGTTTGGGCTCATGATGCAGTCTGGGTCGGCCACTCGCTGTCGGTAACAGGCGCAGGCGCTTTCGAGAATCATGCCTTGGGTTGACGTGGGGAAGTCGCGGGCGTAAAGCTGGGCGAGCCAACCGCCGCCCGAGATCCCCCAGAAGGTCCAGCCGTCAACGTCCAGTTCATGCCGAAGCTGATCGAGGTCAAGGCTCATGGATTCCAACGAGCCCGGCTCTCCAGACGAGTTTCCCAAACCCCGAGAGTTGACGCTTACAACGCGGGTACCGGTCACGCGCCGGAGCAAATTCGCGGTTTCGGCGGTGTAAGCCTCTGCCGGGTGGGCCGCACAGACGACCCCGGCACTGCGTGGCGCCTCGGCGTCGAAGACCTCGAGTGTGGCACCACCGATATCGATCAGCTTCTGATGTACCGGTCGGTCTTTGAGCTCCATGGTTTGATGGTCCTGCTGTCTATCGGTCGTTCTATTCCGCATCTTTGTAGACGACACCCTCTTTCATCACGAATTTTACGTTCTGCAAGGTCGAGATGTCGCTAAGCGGGTCGCCATCGACAGCAATCAGGTCGGCGAACTTGCCAGCTTCCAGGGTACCAACGTCCTCGGCGATACCGAGTAGCTCGGCGGTGACGGAGGTGGCGGATTGAATGGCCTCCATGGCCGGCATGCCGAGCTCTACCATGTGAGCGAACTCTTCAGCGTTGTCACCATGCGCGGAGACGCCGGTGTCGGTACCGAAGGCGATCTTGACGCCAGCTTTGTACGCCTTCCTGAACGTCTCGGCGATCAATGGGCCAACGGCGGCAGCTTTGGGCCGCACAACATCGGGGAAGAAGCCATCGATCTTGGCTTTGGCCTCAACCCATTTTCCAGCCATGATGGTTGGCACGTAATAAGTGCCGTGCTCGTTCATCAACTGCATCACCTCATCGTCCATGAACGTGCCATGTTCGATGGTGCGGACGCCGGCACGGATGGCACGCTTCATACCTTCGGCACCGTGGGCATGAGCCGCCACCATGAAGCCGTAGTCGTTGGCGGTGTCGATGATGGCCGCCAGAACCTCCTCGGAGAACTGCGGATTGTGGCTGTTCTTGGCGAGGCTCAGGACGCCGCCGGTGGCGGTGATCTTGATTAGGTCAGCGCCTTCTTTATAGCGCTGGCGGACGGCCTTGCGAGCGTCACCAACGCTGTTGACGACACCTTCCTTGGGGCCAGGGTCACCTTGTAGATCAGCTCGTCTACCGTTGGATGGATCGGCGTGACCACCGGTAGTGGCGAGACTCTTGGCAGCGGTGAAGATGCGTGGCCCGGGGACCCAGCCACCGTTGATGGCATTACGGAGTGAAATGGTGACGTTGTAGCTGTCGCCGACATCGCGCACCGTAGTGAAGCCGGACATCAACGTCCGCTCAGCGTAGACCACCGAGCGAATCGCATAGTCGCCGGGATTGAGCTGCATGCGCTCGAGGTAGGAGTTTTTGTTTCCTTCGGAGGAGAGATGGGTGTGCATGTCCATCAGTCCTGGCAGCACTGTGGAATCGCTGAGGTCGATCACTTCATCATCGGGACCCGGTTCGAGGTGGCCGTTGGCCACCTCGATGATCTTTTTCCCTTCGATCACCAGAGTCTTGCCGCTGGCGGCGGTCGCCGAGCGACCGTCGATTAGCTTGCCAGCATGGACCAGCGTGCGGGCTTCGAGACCTTGGGTGATGGTGAGGACAGCGGACAGCAGCAGAGCGAAATGCGGGGATCTCACAGCGTGTCTCCTTGGGTTGGGAAGGAGACAGTTTATATGCCTCGCGAGAGCCCTGCCGCGAGACATGTGCCTTAAGAGACAGTGCCGCAGGAGGATCGGGCCGTAAGAGACCGACCGTGTTACTGCTCCAGGAGCTCCATCATGAAATCCAAGGCCTGATCGTCGTCGATCAAGGAAAGTTGCTGGATTGCTACTTTGCGTAGCTCGAGATTGCTCTCGGTGCGCGCAATCTCGATCAACTGTTCGACGTTGTCACTCAGAAAGTGCGCTCGGATGATCGCCTTACGTGTTTCCACGTCCGAAGTCGATGTGTAGATTTCACCCAGAGCAGTTGAAGCGGCAGCAGAATCGACCAGACCGAGGCTGTGGATTGCCTTGCGGCGCATCTCTTCATTGCTTTCGGTCCGTGCGATGTCCACCAGGGCTTCGGTATCGTCAGCGATAAACATTGAATGCAGGATGCGGGCTTTGACTTCGTCCGTCGTCTCGGATCGATAGAGGTCCCGTAGTACCTCGTGAGCGTTCATGATGCCCAGCTGATGGATGGCGTGTTGCCGCAAATCGGCATCTGGTTCGTTGCGGGCGAGCTCGAGCACCGGTTCGATGGCATCCGACAGCATAAAGCTATGGAGCACGGCGGCCTTGACGTCGGAATTGTTGGAGGATCGATAGATTGCCTGCAGCGCGTCCACTGCTTCGGGTATGTCGGATAAGCCTAGATAGTGCACGGCACGCATCTGGAGCTCGGGGTGCTGGTCGCCGCGGGCGACATCGAGCAGCATCTGGGCAGCTTTGGGGGTTTCGCTCTGGCTGAGGACAAACAGGGCACGCTCGCGCAACTCCACGGGATGATCGCCAGCCAGAAACTTCTCGAGCATCGGCAAGGCACGGGCGGAATCGTTGTGCATCAGGGCGTTGAGCGCCAACAGCTTGAGCTCATTGTCATCGTCGCCCGCTGAATCTTTGCGGTTGTCCCGGTCGCGGCTGCCGCGTCGCGCCGAGCGACCGGAGCGCTGTTGCTCGATCTCGATCTGCAGAGCGCTAGCGTCATCCAACCAATCACTCTGGTCGAAGTCGCGGCGCAGGGTCTCGAGAACTTCTGAGGCCTCGCTGGAGTGGCCGTCCTTGTGTAAGGCGTAGGCCCACCAATAGTGCGCGGCGTCGGAATGACTGGTGCCTGCTGCGGCGCTCTTGGCGAAGTGCTCGACGGCTTCCGCCCAGCGTCCCTGATCCAGTGCTTGACGTCCGGACCGATAGGGTTCGTCGGCACCAGCGGCGGAGTTGTCGTCAGCCACCAAGTGGGCGGACAGGAAGGGCATTTCCTGAGCAGAGAGGGATGTCAGTGCCACGAGCCACGAGACGAACAGGGCAGCAAGCGAAGTATGAAGTTTCATGGTTATCTCCTAAACGTCACCGAGCGTGCTCGATGTTGGGGTGGTTGGTTCCAGACGCTGTACCCGCGAGCCGACAACCTGGACGCGGAATAAGGTGTCGCCGCTACGGATGCGGCTTTGCAGCTCGTCGAGCCCATCACCCGCAAGCTCGGGGCAGTGGGCGATGTCGAGCAACAAGCGCTCCAGGTCGTCGAGCACGTCGGCGATCCCGGATTGGTCGGCACGGCTTGCAGCCTGCCGGTAAAGGCGATTGGCGGGCAGAAGCTCCTCGGCGAGGCGGAGCTCGGAACTGAGGTTGAACGAGCCATCGCGAGGAGCATTGGCCAGCTCGATGAGCAACATCTCGGAGCGCTCCAGATGTTCGCCGACGGCAACCAACAGGATACGCTCGCGACCCGCCGCCGACAGCCCTTGTTCGTTCGCGGCATCGTGGGACGGCCATTGACGACCGGCCGCGAAAGCGATAGCCAGCAGCGCCACTAAGGCAGCACCGGTCATCAGTCTCCGAGCTGGTAGCCTCGGACCAAGGAAGCCTTCTAGCCATCGCCTAAATCGATCTGCCGCTGCCGTCTCGTCGAGCTTGGGTTGGATACGACGCCAGACCCGAGCGCCATAGTCTTCGTGGGGCTCAGGGACTGGCATCTCGGAGGCGAGTTCGAGCATTCGACAGAGCTCGTTATACCGCTTCTGGTCGGTATCTGAAGTCTCGAGTCGCTGCCGGATATCTTCCGTGTTCCTCGCTTCACCGTAAAAATAAAGAATCAAGTCTTCTTCCCGTAAATATTGAACAGCCGGGTCTTGATTGCGGAGGTCTTGATCAGGTCGCTGTGACATCTCGAGTCTCCATCCAGGGGCCGAGTTCTTGGCGAAGCTTGCGGACCGCACGAAAGACGGCATGTTTGGTGGCACTGGTACGCGAGCCTAGTCGGTGGCCGATATCGGTAATCGGTAGCTGTTCAAAATGACGCAGTACAAAGGCGGCGCGCTCGATCGGGCTCAAGTTATCGAGAGCGCGTTCCACTTGCATTTCGATTTGACCACTGCTGGCCAGGCGATCGGGTCCGGGCTCGAACGAAATCTGTTTCGCTAAGATGGGTTCGTTCTCGGCTGGTTCGCGCCGGCTGGCTTCGCGCTGCACTCGGCGTAAGTGGTCCATCGCACAATTGACTGTGATGCGGTGCAACCAGGTGCCGAAACGACTGCGGGAGTCGAAGCGGTCTAACGAGCGGTAGGCCCTTAGAAACGCCTCCTGCACGACATCGTCGGCATCCTCGCGCCGACCCGTGAGACGATAGGCGAGACGGAAGATGTCTCGGCTGTGGATTTCGACCAGCTGACGGAAAGACTCCTGGTCTCCGGCTGTTGCTTGGGCAACAAGCGTCTTGTCGTCGAGGGTCATCGTGGAACGCTCCGCGGCGTCACTTGGCGAGGTGCCATCATTCCAGATGGTTGGGGCTCGGGCTTCATCTCACATGGTTAGACGTCGTAGCCATCGAGCGGTTAGTGCGTGTCCTGTGGATTGTCGTGTTATACATTGCCGCTCCGTATTAAGAGGATGCCCTTGCGAACCATGGTTGTCGCTTCGGTAGTCCGTGCCCTTGATACACCGGGCACCCTTTCGACCTCGAGGAAGTTGTGATGAACCGCTGGCCACTTCTGCAGCGCGAGATCGTCGCCGTCGCCCGATTGGCGACACCGGTGGTCGTGGTGCAGGTCGGAATGATGCTCATGGGAGTGGTTGATGCCATGATGCTGGGGCGCCATTCGGAGCTTTCATTGGCGGCTGGTGCCCTTGGCAACAGTGTGAGTATCGGCTTGCTGTCGTTCCCGATGGGTATCTTGATGGTCCTCGATCCATTGATCTCGCAAGCTTTCGGAGCCGGCCGCCATGATCGCGTCGGGCGTCACTTCAAACGTGGTGTGGTGCTTGCTGTAGTACTGACCGTGCCGCTCTCCCTCGTCATGTGGCGGACCGAGGGTTTGCTGGAGTTGGTCGGGCAGAAGCCGGAGATTATCGACGACAGCTCGGCCTATCTGCGTACTTTGATCCTTGGCAATTTACCGTTTTTGCTGTTTGTCGTCGTGCGTCAAACTTTACAGGCGATGAGTCTGGTTCGGCCGGCGGTGATCGCAATCCTGATTTCCAACGCCATCAACGTGTTGGCCAACTACACGTTGATCTTCGGGCATTACGGTTTTCCGGCCCTCGGCGTCGTCGGATCGGCTTGGGCCACGACGATCTCGCGGTGGGTGATGTTCCTGATCCTGGTGGCTGGCTGCTTGCCGTTGTTGCGGCGCTA
Organism: Acidobacteriota bacterium; assembly: GCA_029263395.1. Taxonomy (GTDB): domain Bacteria; phylum Acidobacteriota; class Thermoanaerobaculia; order Multivoradales; family J023; genus JAAELT01. The sequence continues at coordinate 25,271 of JAJCXO010000091.1, forward strand.
CACCACAGGATCGTGGCTCGCGGCTATGAAACGCGGCCCGTTTTTGCAGAAGTTGCGGATCGGGGTGCCGATTGGTGTCCAGACGTCGCTCGAGCTGTGGTTGTTCACGGCCATCGCGTTGATGATGGGCAATCTTGGTGCCCGCGAGCTTGCCGCTCATCAGATTGCTCTCAGCCTGGCAGCGTTATCGTTCATGATGCCACTTGGCATCAGCGGTGCCGCGGCGACCCGAGTGGGCAACGCCATAGGGAGACAGGATCCCGCCGGCGCCAAGCGTGCGGCGGCGGTCTGCCTGATTTTAGGGGTGTTGGTGATGTCAAGCTCGGCGCTGGTGTTTTGGTTGGCGCCGGAGTTCCTGAGCCGATGGTTTACCAACGAGAGCGGAGTGATCGCAGTAGCGGTATTGTTATTGCCGATCGCGGCGGCGTTCCAGGTGGCTGATGGTCTGCAGGTGGTCTCGATCGGTGTCCTTCGTGGCGCTGCCGATACCCGCTTTCCAGCGGTGATTGCTTTGGTCGGCTTCTGGTTCATCGGCCTGCCGCTGGCGGCGTATCTCGCTTACCAAGTCGAACTCGGGCCGCGCGGCTTGTGGTGGGGGATCACGCTGGCGCTCAGCTCGGTTGCACTGCTGCTACTCGCCCGGGTGCGGGTTCGATTAGCGGGGCCATTGGATGCTGTCGTCGATCATGACGAAGACTGAGCCTGCAACAGCTCCGCTGCTCGTTCTACCCAATCGTCACGCAGAATCCGGCCACGAAAGGCTCCTAGCTGAGGCGATATTCGTGCGATGTCGTCTTCGGTCCAAGCCGCGATCTGATGGAACGTGGCGATCCCGAGCTCGTTGAGCTTGCGGTGAAGTACCGGGCCGATTCCGCGAATCTGTTCCAAATTGTCCTCTGCTCTCGGCGATTCTAGGACGGCGGGTTCGACTTCCGGTGTCAGCTCCGGCTGGCTCGAGGGTGCTCTCCTCGATTCGTTGATCTGTTCACGGATGTCCGTCATATCGGAGTCCGCGGTGTGAAGCTCCGTAGTACGTTGTTTGGTGTCGACTTGATGACGGCTCTCGACAGCCTTGCGGCGAAGCTTCTCGAGCTCGGCCATTCGCCTGGCCGAGCGCTGGCGTTCATTGCTCAGGGTCTGCTTGGAGGCCGCCAGGTCCTCTTCCAGTCGAGTATTCTGCTGCTTTAGAGCGACGAGTTGGTCGTGCTGCTCACGTTGGATGTGTTCCTTCTGTTCGAGTTTCTCGGTCCATTGGGCACCCAGCTGCTTGCCGCGTGCCTCGAGACGGTTCTGGCGTTCGGCGAGCTCCGTCTTGAGCGTTTTGATGCTCTTCCACTCGCTAGCCACAGATGCTTGAGACTGCGTGACTTGCAGATTCAGTAGCTCGATCTTCTTGTCACGCCGGGCAACCTGCTCGCGCAATGCCACTGCCAAGTCGGTCTCGACAGTCGGATCGGTGACGGTTAGAACCGGTGCGTTGCGGGCCAATCTCAACTCGGCACGCAAGCTCTCCTCGGTCTGTCTAGCCTCGGCCAGCTGATTCTTGAAGGTCCCAGCGCGAGCATCGGCCTGTCGAACCTCCCGGCGCCAGCCATCTTCTAGCTGACGGTGGCTCCGGACAGCAACCATATCCTTCGCTAGCCAACCCGCAAGGGCTCCAAGAAGGCCGCACACCACCAGACAAAACAGGATCTGTGTCATCAGAAACAACACGACTCAGTTCGCTCCCCTCTCCCTTGAACGGTTCTCAGGTGCCTCTGGCGCCAGCTTTTCGGGTGCTGGTGGTTCGGGCGATGTTTCGGGCAAGATCTTCACATCACTGAAGAAAACGCGGACCTCGGGTGCCGCGTCCCGGGCCAGAGCCTCGAGCCGTTGACGTGCCGTGTGGCTTTCTACACTGCCGGATAATCGCAGCCCATCACCACGCAGACGGAAAATGAGGTTGTGTGAGGTTCCGTCGGTCGATTCGCCAGAAGGTCTAACGGCTCGTGAGGCAACCGCCACAAGATCGACGGCACGAGCCATGGCTGCGCCGTCCTCCGCGGCCTCGTTGACGGTCAGGCGATGGTCCACATGAGCTTCGCCGAAGAGCTCTATCGCCTTTTGTATCAGCTCCCGGCGCCGAGGTACCGACGGTACTGATCCCTTCAAGAGGATCTCGCCAGCTCGCAAGTGGATTTCGAGATAGGGCAAGACGGGCTCTGGCTTGGGTTGCGGTACAACGACCAACAGGTTGACGACTTTGCGGATACCAGGAACACTGCGGACCAGTTGCTCCGCCTCGCGCCCCTGGTTGGCTGTGACAACCGTTCCCTGCAGCTCTACATCGCGGCCGTTGAAACGAGGTTTGACGTCGGCTAAGCCGGCGGCCCCGAGCCGATCTGTCGAGGTCGAGACCAAAGACGTTTCGATCCGCGGCGGATGGTGACGGAGACAGAAACCAACCCAAACAAGTTGGGCGATCAACGTCATGGCCAAAGCGGCTGGGCGCCACATGCGGAGGAGACCTCAGACTGCCATGACGGCACTGACTGCGTGCAGTGCTTCCAGGTTAGAAGCCAGCTCAGCCAAGAATGCATCGACGTCTTGCGCGGTGTTGGTCATCCCGAAGCTGATCCGCAACGACGACAGGGCTTCGTTTTCCGAAGTACCCATCGCGACGACGGCCGCGCTCGGTTGTGGCTTGCCAGCATGACAAGCCGAGCCGGTTGAAACAGCAAAGCCGGCTTTGTCGAGCCGCAACATCAGCGCATGGCCCGACAAGCCGGGGAACGCCACGTGGGAAGTGTGCGGGAGCCGCTTGCTGTCAGCGCAGTGGATCACTGCGTTTGGAACGGTGGCAAGGCCGCGCTCAAATCGATCCCGCAACGCGACCAGATGGGTCTTGCGCGTCTCGAGTTCGTCGGCAGCCAGGGCCGCCGCTTCGCCAAGTCCAACAATCGCGGGTACGTTTTCGGTGCTGGCGCGGCGGTTGTTTTCTTGAGCCCCGCCGAGCAAGAGCGGCTCGAGCTCGGCGCCCTTGCGATACCACAGGGCTGCGACCCCGGGAGGACCATGGAATTTGTGCCCGGCGAGAGTGAGGTAGTCGACACCGAGAGTGTCTACGTTGACCGGAATTTTACCGATCGCTTGGACGGCGTCACACAGCACCGGTGCACCCTGGTGGTGGCACAACCTGACGATTTCGGAGATGGGCTGGATCGTGCCGAGCTCGTTGTTGGCCAGCATCGAGCAGACCAGTCGGGTGTCCTCGCACAGTGCATTCTCGACGTCGGGAGCCGCGATGCGTCCATCAGCACCTGGTTGTAGCTCGGTCACGCGGAACTCGCCGCCTCGGGCGCTGTGGTGGCGAACCCAATCTGCAGCCTTGCGGATCGAGGGGTGCTCCAAGACCGAGCTGACGAGGTGGCCCCGGTAACCGCAGCGTCGTGCCATGGCGTAGATCACCATGTTGTTGGCCTCGGTACCCGAAGCTGTGAACACGATGTCGGAAGCCCGGGCTCCGATCAACGTTGCGACTTTTTCTCTTGCGCCGTCCACCGCCCGTCGGGCCTGCCGTCCGGCGGTGTGGGCTGAAGACGGATTGCCATGGAGCTCACCGAGCCAAGGCAGCATCGCCGTCCGTACTCTCGGATCAAGAGGGGTCGTCGCGTTGTGGTCCAAGTAGATCATGAGTTGGCCCGGGGACACATCGAGTCAGTCTAGCGCAAAGTATCCAGCGGTTCAGGCAGTCTGGGAGTGACCTGAGCCCGTAGTGCCAAGTGGTATCCTGACCTGCCTGGATCGCAGAAGTGTTGACTCGTCCCATCACGATCGTTTGAAGGCCGACAGACGCTCTAGGATGCAATGTCGAGGTTTACCGAGTCATGTCAACTCACCGAACGCCAGGACAGGCCCACCCACTTTCAAGACAGCCTCCAAATACCATGACAGCCCAACCGAACACGAGGACACCGAACACGATGACACCGGCACAACAATTTCCTCGCCCTCAGCGAACGCGGCATACTCCGCGATCGTGGCTGGTCTTGTTGTTGATCATTTTGATGGCTGCGCCCGGTGTTGCTGAGGCCAAGAAGAAGCCGAAAAAAGAGGATCTGCTGCCAGAGCAGTACAAAGCCTGGCTTTCAGATGTCCAGTTCATCATCAGCGACGATGAAAAGGCGCTTTTTGTAGAGCTCGAGAAGGACTACCAGCGAGATGCGTTCATCGAGCGTTTCTGGAAGGTCCGCGACCCTTATCCGCGCACCTCACGCAACGAATTCCGTGAGAGTTATGACGCACGGTTGCGGTTTGTTCACCAAGAGCTCGGAGGCCTGAAAGACGATCGCTCCCAGACCGTGCTGCTCAACGGCCCTCCGGCCGACTCCATCAAGGTCAAGTGCACGCCTTATCTGTGGCCCACCGAGGTCTGGTATTACGATGGTAGTGACACTGTGTCCTTCGAGTTCCTGCTGCTGTTTTACCAGCCATGGGGTCATGGCAAGTACCGCATGTGGCAGCCGATGGACGGGTTCCGGGAGCTGTCTCAAGAGCAGAATGTAACCCTCGATAGCATCGTTCGGCGTTGTGGTGGCGATCAGGGTCGCGCCATCGCTCAGGCAATAGGCTTCTTGAACAGCCAAGGTGGGGCTGTTGGTGCCCAGATGTTGCTGTCGCGGATTCAGAAAAAGCCCAAGCCGCCAGCCAAAGAGTGGGTCGCCACGTTCTCGACCTACTCGACCGATGTGCCCGCTGAAGCCGAAACGTTCGAAACCGAAATATCCCTCGACTATCCCGGTCGCCATCTGAGTCGGAGCATCCTGCAGGGTAACGTCGAGGTCCCGGTCGAAGCGCTCCAGAGCGCCCAGGTCGGAACCCACCAATCCTATGATCTGATGCTCAACGGTGAGGTCTTGCGGGAAGGTAAGCTGTTCGAGAACTTTCGCTACAAGTACGACTTCCCTCTCGACGAGGTCCGAGGCGATCGTTTGCCGTTGGTATTCCAGCGGTACTTGCGACCCGGCACCTATCAACTGATCGTCAAAGTCGAGGACATTGCCAGCGGTCACTTTAGTCGCCACGAGCGTGAAATCGAGGTCCCGTTGTTGGACGCCGCACCGGCGCCGGAACCCACGGATCCAGAAACTGCGAGGTTGTTGGCTGAGGCCAATGCCGCTATCCGCACGGGTGAAAACACCATCAAGATTTCACCGTTGCAGGGTGAGTGGCAGACCGGCCTGGTCCGCATCGATGCCGCGAGTACCGGCGACGACATTAAAAAAGTGGTGTTCTTACTCGACGACAGGCCGATTCTCACCAAGAAAAGTCCGCCCTACAACGTCGAGATCGATCTTGGTCAGGTGCCGCGCTCTCGTGTCCTGCGGATCGAGGCCTATAACGCATCGGATGAAGAATTGGCGAGCGACGAGAAGATGCTCAACGCTGGGCAGCATCGATTTGCGGTGCGGTTGACCGAGCCGCGCCGCAACAAGACCTACCGTACCAGCATTCGAGCCCAGGCCGACGTGCTAGTTCCAGACGGCGAGGTTGTGCATCGGGTCGAGTTCTACCTCAACGAAACCCTGGTCTCGACGTTGTATCAGCCGCCATTCATCCAGCCCATTATTCTGCCCGAGGGTGGCGCGATCGGCTATGTGCGGGCGGTGGCCTACACTCCGGATGATCTGTCGACCGAAGACTTGGTGTTCATCAATGCACCGGAGAATTTCGAGGAGATCGAGGTCGATTTTGTCGAGCTGTACACCACAGTGCTCGACAAGTCGAAACGCCCGGTCGACAATCTGAGTCAGTCGGACTTCAGCGTGTTCGAAGATGGTGTTGCGCAGGAGCTGTTACGGTTCGATCAGGTGAGAAACCTGCCGATCTATGCAGCCGTCATGCTCGACGTGTCGGCTTCGATGGAAGATGGCTTGCAGCAGACACAGGCGGCGGCGCTGCATTTCTTCGAACAGGCGGTGACCCCGAAGGATCGCGCGGCGATCATCACCTTCAACGACCATCCCAATCTGGCGACCAAATTCACCAATGACGTCGAGGATCTAGCGGGGGGGCTCGCTGGACTCAAGGCGGAGCGCGGTACCGCTCTCTACGACAGTCTGATCTTCACGCTGTACTACTTCAATGGCATCAAAGGACAGCGTGCGGTTCTCTTATTGTCTGACGGCAAAGACGAGTCGAGTCGTTTCGACTTCGACGACGCCCTGGAATACGCACGGCGTGCCGGTGTGGCGATTTACGTCATCGGGCTGAACCTGCCGCGCAAGGACTACGGCAAAATCAGTAAGTTGGCCGAGGAAACCGGCGGTCGCTCCTTCTTGGTGGACGACCCCTCCGAGCTCACCGCTGTTTACGACGCCATTCAACTGGAGCTGCGCTCACGCTACTTGCTCGCCTACCAGAGCTCCAACACCAGCGGCAAAGAAGACTTCCGTACGATCACCCTCGATCTGGCACCGTCCGGCCTGGATGCCAAAACTTTGCGGGGTTATTACCCCTAGCCGCTGAGTGGCTCAGTCGATTGGGCCTCACGATGGTCCAGTGGTATCTTTGGACTGTCCAGAACCTCGGGACGTTCACTCGTCCCAGTGATGTTTGACGCGCTGCCACTAGCGCGTAGGCTTGTTGCTTCCATCCGGCCAGGAAGCTGGGTGAATCTTGAGAGCGAGGTACGTGGTGCTCGAACAGAGTTCAGAGGGAGCGAGACGCTGGCAGTCTTGAAGTTGCTGGCGAGCCGCAGAGTGGTATGGCGGTTGCTGAGGGCGACAGCGACGAAGGCGCTGTTGTGCTTGCTGTCCGGCCCGTTGCTGGCACAGGACGAGGCGCTAGTGCAACCTTCATCCTCTAACGAGGCCTTGCTTGAAGAGGCCTTGCCTGGCGAGACCTCATCTGACGAGACCCTCGTCGGTGCGCTACCAGAGCGCTTCAAAACCTGGATCGAGAACGTCGAGCTGTTGATCACCGATGTTGAACGCGAAGTTTTCTTGACGCTCAGCGAGGACTATCAACGCGACAATTTCATCCGGCGTTTCTGGAAAGTACGCGACCCGTTCACCCGCACCGGCCGCAACGAGTTGCAAGAAGCCTGGGAAGTGCGATCGGCCAAGGCACGCGAGCTCTACAAGAACATGAGCAGTGCCCGTGCCCAGATGACGCTCTACTTCGGTGAACCGACGCGACGCAATCGTTTCACCTGTTCGGAGGTCCTCCAGCCGTTGGAAATCTGGGAGTACGCCGAAGGTAGCGATCGCGTCATCGGCTACTTCACGATCGTATTTGTAGGCTTCGAAAAACGAGATCGTGGCCTTCGAAGCCTCTGGGAGCCGAGCGACGGGTTGTCGAAACTCGTTACGGCGTTTAGATCTACAGGGGGTGGTGAGCGTCAGTTGGCGCAGGCCATCGCTCGTGAGTGTGCTCGAGCCGACGATATTCTCTCAGCCCTATCTCAATCCCTGGACATCACGCGTTTGTTGGACAGCTCGGTGTTGGTGCCAAAACCGAGTGACGAATGGGTGCGGACGTTTGCTGCTCGATCCACCGATGTCACTGCTGATGCAGCGCTACTGCAGGCCGAGCTGCATATCGGTTTTCCGGGCCGCAATCAGAGTCGAACGGTGGTCCAAGGAGTCGTCGGGGTCCCAGTATCCGAGATCGAAGCGTCGCAACTTGGCGATTATCGATCCTATAACCTGCTGATCGACGGCGAGATCTTACGCAAGGGTGAGCTCTTTGATCACTTCCGATACCGCTTCGACTTTCCGGAAGGTTCGGTCAAGGACCAAATACCCCTGGTAGTTCAGCGGTATCTGCGACCCGGTGCTTACGAGCTGATCGTCAAGGTGGAGGATTTGAACTCCAATCGGGTATTTCGCGAAGCCCGCCCGCTCGATGTGCCCAGGGTTGAAGGCACGGTCGCGACTGCCGCCGCTGATGGGGCCGCTACGTTGACCGTGAGACCCGCCAGCCTGGCGCCACTGCCCCAAACGGAACTCAAGCCCCGACCGCCCGATCCGGGCTCGATCTTCGACACCCGATTGAACGAGGCCAACGCCTCGATTTCCACCGGCGATCATACAATCAAGATTGTTGCTCTTCCCAATGAGCTCACCGTCGGGCAGCTGCGGGTTCGGGCCGACGCCCGCGGCGAGGGAATTGCCCGTGTCGCTTTCGAGCTCAATGGCAAATCCGTGATGCGCAAGAGTCGGCCACCTTACAGTGTCGAGGTCAATCTTGGTGATCGGCCGCGCACGCACCTACTGCGGGCGCTGGCCCTGAACTCCGAAAACAAGATCCTGGCCAGTGACGAGGTGGTAATCAATGCTGGACCCCATCGTTTTGCGGTCCGTTTGATCGAGCCTCAGCGTGGCAAAACCTATCTCACCAGCGTCCGCGCCCACGCCGAGGTCGAGGTGCCAGAAGGTGAGCAGCTCGAAAGAGTTGAATTTTTCCTCAACGAGGTTTTGCTGGCGACCCTCTATCAGCCACCGTTCGAGCAGCCGATTTTGCTCGATGGCGGCGGCGAACTGACTTATGTCCGTGCGGTGGCTCACCTGCGTGACGGTACCAACGCTGAGGACGTCCAAATCATCAATGCTCCGGACTACATCGACTCGCTGAAAGTTCAGTTTGTCGAGCTCTACACCACCGTCGTCGACAAAGGGGGCGATTTTGTCGAAGATCTTACGCCGGAAGACTTCTCCGTTTTCGAAGAGAATGCGCCGCAAGCGGTGCGTCGCTTCGAAACGATGCGAGATTTGCCGATTCGAGCCGGTTTAGTGATCGACACCTCGACCTCGATGATGTCGTCCTTGTCCGACGTCAAGAAGGCTGCCCACCGATTTTTCGAGAGCGTGCTGTCGGAACGGGATCGAGCGGCGCTGATCACCTTCAACGACGCCCCACAATTGATCGTGCGGTTCACCAATAGCCAAGAAGTGTTGGCCGGTGGGTTGGCTGGTTTAGTCGCCGAAGGCGAGACCTCGCTTTACGACAGCGTCATCTTCTCGCTGCACTACTTCAGCGGTCTGCAAGGTAAACGTGCGATCGTCGTCCTGACCGACGGTGAAGACTCGAACAGTGCCTACACCTACGAGGACGCGATCGACTTTGCACGACGCACCGGGGTGGCGATCTACATCGTCGGCTTGCGTTTGCAGAGTCAGAAAAACGAGGTGCGTATGCGCATGCAGCGTCTGGCTCGTGAGACCGGCGGCGAGTGTTTTTTCATCGACAGAGCATCGCAACTAGGTGAGGTTTACGACTCGATCCAGCAAGAGCTCCGTTCGCAGTACTTGATCGCTTACCAATCGTCGAAGGAAGGTGGCGATGAATTCCGTGAGGTCGAGGTCAAAATGCACCGCAAGGGGTTGGATGCGAAAACGATCCGAGGCTACTACCCATGACGACGGATCCTCTTGCGCCCTCGGTGGAGGGAGGCTCGAATCGTCGACTGGTCCTGGCTTCGGGCTCGCCTCGCCGTCGTGAAATGCTCGAACGATTGGGCGTAACCTTCACGCTACGGCCGGTCGATATTGATGAAACTCCCGAAGCCGATGAGCCGCCAACCACCTATGTCCGGCGACTGGCCGAAACCAAAGCGCGGGCTGGGCGCGAGGGCGAGCATGAGATCGTCCTTGCCGCCGATACCATCGTGGCGCTCGGCAACGAACTACTCGGCAAACCTCGCGATACCGCGGATGCTCGTCGAATGTTGCGTCAATTGTCGGCACGTGAACACCAGGTCTTGACCGGTATCGCGGTGTGGGACGGGTCGAGTGATTGCCTGCAAGTGGCGGTCGAGACCACCACGGTTGTCTTCGCACCGCTCAGCGAAGCTGAGATCGCTTGGTATGCCGCTAGCGGAGAGCCCCTCGACAAGGCCGGTGCTTATGCCATTCAGGGGCTCGGGGCCCTCTTCGTAGAACGGTTGGAGGGCAACTACAGCAATGTCGTGGGTCTGCCGTTGCCGCTGACCTATCGGCTTTTGGGTGAGGCCGGAATCTCTCTGCTCAAGCACCAAACTTGATCGGATCGCCGAGCTCATCAAGCGAAAAATTGGCCATGATCTGGTGGCCGTTGAAATCGAGTACACGGAAATCCTGCACATCCTGCAAGTCTGCCAAGGTGGCTTCAAAAGCGTTAGGGTAGCGCTTCTCGACCACGTCGAGATCAACCTGATACGCCATGAATTTGTCGATACCCTTGTAGTGCAGCTTCTCGATCAGGCGTTCATCGGTCAGTTTGGGATAGGACGACAACGCCAGAATCGGTCCAGAGCCGGTGAAGATCAGGTAAGCACGCGGGCGAGCTCGAGGCATCTTGCTCCTCTCGAGGTTCGAGTTCCGAGAGAGGTCGCGATGTCGATCGCGACCGGTGACTTGGTTTAGCATTGGAACCTTCCGTGACCTTGCTGTCAAGCCCTATGACATCGCCTGCCATTATTCTCGTCCGTCCCCAGGAAGAAGGAAACGTGGGTTCGGTGGCACGGGCTATGGCGAATATGGGTCTTGCTCGGCTAATCTTGGTCGAACCTGCACCTGAACTCGGCGGGGTCGCACGGGGGTTCGGCGTCGGTGGCTGGGACGTGCTCGATCGGGTCGAGCGTGTGCCCTCGATCGAAGCGGCCATCGGCAATTTCGGGCGGGTGGTCGCCACTGCCTCGTTGCGCCAACGGCCTCTGCGTCACCACCGGGTGATTTCTCCACGTCGATTGCCTGAGCTGTTGGTTGCTGACCCTCCCGGAACCGAGACCGCGTTGGTCTTCGGTTCCGAAAGCACTGGTTTAGAACGTCGGGAGCTCGAGCTGTGCAGCCCGGTGGTGGCGATCCCTTGCGCCGACCAGCACCCCACACTCAACCTGGCCCAGGCGGTTTTGATCCTTGCTTATGAGCTCTTCGTGTCGCCAGAGGTTTCGGTAAAATCGGTTGCGAGCGGCAATGCACAGTCTACCGCGACCGATGTTGGTGCGGCTCGAGGTTTGGCGACCGCGAGCAAGGTCGAAGTTTTGCGCCAACAGGTTGATGACGTCCTGCTAAGGATCGGGTTCGATCACGATCCGATCCGTGCCGGCTTGCTGCGCGATCTGTTGCAACTCGTGGTTCGGTCCGGTCCCAGTGACCGGGACGTAGGTCTCTTGCGACGTCTGTGCAACCGGGTCCTCCGAGCTCTCTCGCCGCGTGTCACATGATGCGGTCTGGAGATGATGAGTCTGGGAATGATGCGGTCTGGGAAATGATAGAGTGCCGTGAAGCGAATTTGACCTTCCCATCGATCCGATGCCTATTTGCAAGCAACTATCAGCATGTGAGTTGATCAAGGAGACTCCTGACGGATGAGTCGCGACACCCAGCCGCGTCAGATCATCTTCGATCCGACGCCCGAGATTTTTGCCACCGACAGCTCGGGCGCCTTCCATTTTCCGTTGCTCGACAAGGCCGAGGCATTCCTCGAAACGGACCTTTACGACGAAGCTCGGTTTGTCTTCTCCCTCTGGAGCCCATCCAGCAAGAGCACCATCGATCTCGATCGTGCCTACGCCGAACTGCGAGGTTTGTTCGATCCCAACGAGGCGCACTGGGTCAAGCTGGCCGAGATCGAGCCGGTTGTGCCACCTTATGCTCCAGGAGACAGCTTCGACGGCTGGATCGTATTACCGATTCTGGCCGCAAAAAGCGCCTACGCTCTCTACGGTAGCGGCTTCGAGCCGCGCAAGCGGTTGCAGATCCGAGCGAGCATCTATCTGGTGGCCTGAAGGATTGGATGGGGATCGACGTCGATATCAGCACCCAGATTCGGGCCGATCCGGAGGTCATATGGGGGTTGCTCGAAGATACCTCGACTTGGAGTACCTGGTGGCGAGGCTGCATTACCGCGCAAACCATGGATGGCCAACCCGCCCGCGAGGGATCACGGCTCGAAGTGGTGCTTCAGCCAAAGCTCCAGAAGTTCACGTTTCGACCCATGGTCGATTTGTTGACCAAGAATCGGACGTTCAGCCTGACCCAGCGGTCGCTCACGCTACAGACAACCACCGTGTGGTACCTAGCAGAAAAACCCGATCGCACTCTGGTCAACGTACAAACCGTCTTCAACGGTTTGCTGCCGTTTGCCATGAGCATCTTGCAGCAACGCGGCACCGTGCAGATGAGCTTGAAAGCAAACCTGCAGGGGTTGCGGCGAGCGGCCGAGCGAAAAGTCTTCGACTAGCAGGTCGTGGTGAAAGTGCTCCGCGCTCTCAGCGCGGTCTGACTCTTGCCAAGACCTGCTAAGACCGCGGACGTATTGCCACGCCGTCTGGTTGGACGAAAGGCTGTTTAGCCAGAGGTCTGTTCGGACAAGCAGACCGTTCGGACAGACTGCTTGTAAGGCCAGCGTTCCGCGCTAGCGAAACCCTCGGCGGAGCTCGCGTTTGAAGATCTCGAACGTGTCGTCGCCCCAAAGGGATACGACCACGCGTTCGATTTTGGTTCCACCTTGTAAATAACGGTAGACCTCGGTCAGTAGGATCCTGGCGCAGCGGTCCATCGGGAAGCCGAAATTGCCGGTAGAAATCGCCGGCAATGCAATCGACTTCAAGCCGTGGCGATCCGCCAGGGCCAGTGAAGAACGAATGGCGGACTGCAGTTTGCGATCCTCGTCCCCTTCACCCATTTTTGGACCCACGGCATGGATCACGTGTTTGGCCTTCAGATCGCCGCCACCAGTAAGCACCGCGGTGCCGACCGGGGTGCCACCAATGCGGTCACATTCCTCCTGGATGGATGGGCCGCCTTTTTCGCGTATGGCGCCTGCCACTCCCGATCCGAGTTTCAGCTCTTCGTTGGCGGCGTTGACGATAGCATCGACATCAAGATCGGTAATATCGCCCTCAGCCAGCTCGAGCTGGGTCCCTTCCAGTTGAATAGACAGTCTTCTGCGTTCCATTCGTATCGATCTCCCCGAGTACTAGTTGCTTCGCGAGAGTTGAATGCTCGACCTGAAGAGCCTTCGGTCTCTTGAAGCACCGATGCGGGTGTCGCAGCCCGCGGCGAAGCGTCGTTAGAAGCTTTGCGCCTATCTTATCAGGTTGCGGAAAAAGTGGCTTCGTCATAGCTATTGAGCAAGCGGGTCGGACAGGGTCGCCGAAGGCTTGTCGCAATGGTATCGGGACTTCCAAGTCGTCCCAGATCGTGAACATACGATGGTATACACTCCCCGCACTATGCTCAAGCTGTCGCTGTTCCAAGAGCTCGAAAAAGAGCTCGCCACCCACCTCCGACAACACATCGAAGCGGTCTTTGGTGTCGAGCACGACCCGGTTGTCCAAATGTCGCCGCGTCGTGAGTTGGGGGATCTTGCGTTTCCCGCCGCCCTGCACCTGGCCAAAGTCTTGCGTCGTAAGCCACGTGAAATCGCTACAGAGCTCGCCGATGGTCTCCGGTTCCCGGATTCGGTAAGCCGAGTGAGTGTCGAGGGTGCCGGATTTCTCAACGTTTTTCTCGACCGCAGCGCCTTAGCGGCGCGGCTGATCGAGTTGCCACTGTTCGATGAAACATCGTCTGACGAGAAACCGTCTGAGGAGCTTCGGCGCCTAGGCGAGAAGATCATCGTCGAACACACCAACATCAACCCCAACAAGGCCGCCCACATCGGCCATTTGAGAAACGCGGTGCTTGGGGACGTTTTGGTGCGCTCTCTGCGGCGGATTGGCTACCCGGTCGAGATCCAGAACTACATCGACGATACCGGCGTCCAGCTGGCCGACGCGGTGGTCGGCTTTATAGATTTGCGCGGCATGGGGCTCGACGAAGTCGCAGCGCTGCCCGAGCCGTTCGACTACACCTGCTGGGATCTCTACAGTGAAGTCGGACGCTGGTATGAGGGTGACGATGAGCGCAAAGCGGTTCGTCGCGAGACCCTACACGCCTTGGAGTCGGATAACGGGCCGCGGGCCGAGATGGGCCGGCTGATCGCTCGCCGGATTGTCAGTCGCCATCTCGCCACTATGAAGCGACTCGATATCGGTTATGACCTGCTGACTCGGGAGCGCGACATCCTAGGGCTCGATTTTTTCGAGAACGCCTTCGAAAAACTCAAAGCCAGCGGTGCGGTTCGCCTGGAAGCTGACGGAAAGAACAAAGGGTGCTGGGTGATGCCCCTGTCGCAGAGCGCCGAGTTCGCCGGTCTCGAAGACCCAGACAAAGTCATCGTGCGATCCGATGGCACGGTGACTTACGTCGGCAAAGACATCGCCTACCAACTATGGAAGTTTGGCCTCTTGGGCCGCGACTTCGACTATGTGCGATGGGAAGAGGAAGGGTTATGGGAGACCGCGTCCACCGGCGGTATCCCTTCACACCCTGAGTTTGGCCAGGGTAAGAAAGTCATCAATGTCATCGACGCCCGCCAAAGCTACCTGCAGAAGATTGTACGGGTTGGTCTGGAGTCTCTAGGGCATGCGGACGAGGCTGAACGTTCGGTCCACTTCGCTTACGAAATGGTGTCGTTGTCGCGCGCAGCAGCCGAGCATCTCGGTTACCTTTCCGGAGAAGACGAGAATAAATCGCTCGAGATGTCGGGCCGCAAGGGTATCGGTGTCAAAGCCGACGATTTGCTGGATCAGGTTGAAGCCAAGCTGCGGGAGATGGTCGTCGAACGATATCCAGAGCTCGATGCCGAGTCGCTGGACGATTTGGCTCGCCAGCTGGCGATTGGTGCGCTGCGCTTCTTCATGGTCAAAGCGACAACAACTCGGGTGATCGCGTTCGATTTCCAAGAAGCGTTGAATTTCAAAGGCGAAACGGGACCGTATCTACAGTATTCGATGGTGCGGGAACGCAAGATCCGACGCAAGTTGGAGGACGCTGGCATGGCCACCGAGGTGGATGCCGCCACCGTCGCGGGCCTCGACGCCGAGTTGTGGTCCGATGATCTTTGGGATCTGGTACTCGCCGCAGCTCAAACGCCGGCAGTGGTGGCCTCCGCATCCAAGAGCCTAGAGTTGTCGTTGATTGCTCGCCAGGCTCTCGATCTGGCTGGCAAGTTCCACTCGGTTTACCAACGCCACCGGATTCTCGACGAGACGAACGAGTCACTACGTCAGGTCCGTATGGCGACGGTACAAGTTTTCCGCAAGAGTTTGTTGGCACTCCTGGATCTGTTGGGAGTGCCGGTTCCCGAGAAGATGTAGGGACGACCGTGAACCGTCCTTTCCCCGTCAACGTTTGAGGCAATGGCGAACAGAACACAAGCGACTCCTTGGTGGGTGACGGCCGGTTGTGGCTGCTGTGGTCTGTTCCTGTTGGCGCTCGGTGCCATCGTTGCGGCAGGATACCTCGGAGTGTCGGCGGTCAAAGACTACGTCGAGGACCTGAAAGATCCGGCAGCGCGGGCGGTCAAGGCGGGACAGATCCTCGGCGCCTCGGAGCTTCCCGCCGGCTACTCGGCTCAGGTTTACCTGCGCATCCCCTGGGTTTTTGATCTGGTGATCCTCAGTGACGGTGAACCGGCGGTCATGGAGGGTGACGAGATGGAGCTCGAGCCCAAGAACTTCGGTGAGCACGTCTTCGTGTTCTTCACGTTGCGGCAGGGCAGCATGGACGAGGAAGAGATCGACGACATGTTGCAAGGTCGGCGCACCAAGGACGGTGTCGAGATTGATGTCGGATTCGAGGTTGATGTCGAACAACAGCTGGCTGAAGGAGCTTTTGAGATCGGTGCGCAGCGCATCAGTTACATTGCCTACCGTGGCGATGTGCTGTTCGAAGGTGATCCGGAGCCAGGGATCTTCAGCCGGATCCTTTTCGATTGTGAGGGTGATCAACTCACCCGAGCTGGCGTTTGGCTGCGCAGAGAAGCTGCGGTGTCTGAAGATGCGGTGCCCAACACGGTTGCGCCCAACACGGTTGCGCCCAACACGGTGGCGCCCAATCCGATGGCGGGGGATACCCTCGAACTCAGCGGTTCGCCGGCTGACGAAGCGTCGTTGCGTGAGTTCTTGGGCCACTTCGACGTGTGCAACGATTGAGACGCTCGACGCGTCGTGACCTTCACCCGTGCCGTTGGTCGGTGCGGTTATTTCGGTGATAATGCCCCTCCCATGCGACCATTGACTCTTCTCGGACCGCAGCGCCTGCGTCCTGCGCTTGTTGCCACGTTCGATCGGCTCGACATCACGGGCCAGGTCGCCGCCATCACCGCTGGGTGGCAGGAGCGCGAGGCCGAGGTTGACGAGATGCGCGAACACCTCGGGCGACCGGTGGTCGACCTGATGTTGCACCAGCGGTGCGAGCAGGCTTTTGCGGCTGATCTCGAACTTTTTCAAGCCCATCGCCAGCGCCAGGATCAGTTGCGAAAGATGCAGCGGCTCTATCGCTACCGACTCGATTTCATGATCCAACCGGCGCGTGAGCTGTTGCTCAGCACCGAGGATCCAGAGTTGCTGGTGGCCGAGCAAGAGGCTGCAATTGCGGCCCTTCGCCAACTCGACAACCAGCATCTGGATCGCATCGCGGTGGTACATCGTGAGTTCGAAGAGCGTATTGCCGACCAACAATTCCCGGGTCTCGAGCGGCAGCGGGCCGAGGTCGCCGAGATTTTGTCGGGCTCCGCTGCGTTGGCGATTGCCGGCGGGCATGTTGCAGTGCTGCTCAACCGATTGCGCCTGTTCGGCTTGTTGGAGCTTGCTGGTGACCTGCCGGTGATCGCTTGGTCCGCTGGTGCCATGGCCCTAGGGGAGCGCATCGTGCTGTTTCACGATAGCCCGCCTCAAGGTGCTGGTAACGCCGAAGTGATGGATCATGGACTCGGCCTCTTCCGAGATATGTTGCCTTTGCCCCATGCCCGGCGTCGGTTGCGCCTGGACGATCCTTGTCGGGTGCA
Source organism: Acidobacteriota bacterium (assembly GCA_029263395.1). Taxonomy (GTDB): domain Bacteria; phylum Acidobacteriota; class Thermoanaerobaculia; order Multivoradales; family J023; genus JAAELT01. Next base: position 42,128 of record JAJCXO010000091.1, read on the forward strand.
GCTCTTCGCCCGTCGTTTTGCCCCAGCTCGTTGTATCCCCCTCGACGAGGGGGCCGAGATTTCCTGGGACGGCGAGCACTGGCGAGCGGAGAAACCGGCCCAGATTCTGCATCTCGATGGCCACGTCGGACGGCTGGAGGCTGCCTGATATGGCTGCTCCTACGTTGGACCCGGCTCCCAGTCCAGCTGAAGAGGCTGTCGCGTCGTACGCTTCAGAGCCAAAAAAAGCTCGGTCCTTGGCGATCGACACGTTGGTTGGTGAGCAAAACTTGTCCGAGGATCAGATCGTACGCTTCTTCGACGAGCACAAATTCCCGATTCTGGAAGGGAAATCGGTGACCTTTGCCTATCGTGGCAAAGCCGACCGCGTCTTACTCCAGCATTTCATCTACGGTCTCGAGACGTCTCAGCCGTTTAAGCAGATTGCAGGACACGATGTCTGGTATCTGGTGCTGGAGCTGCCCAAGAAGTCCCACCTACAGTACAAGATCAACGTGATCCGTGGCGAAGATCAGCATTGGATCCTCGATCCGCAGAACCCGCAGCGGGCTCTCGACCCCTACGGTGCCAATTCGGTGGTGCGCACCCACGGCACCGAACGCGCCGATTGGACGTATACCGATCCAGAGACGCGCCCCGGCCAGCTCGTCGAGCATTGGGTGGCAAGTCAGGCGTTCGGGGGGAGTCGACGCATCCAGGTGTACTTGCCGGCGCGCTATCGCCCCACTCGACGTTACCCGCTGCTGGTAGTACACGATGGCCACGACTATCTCCGCTTCTCATCGTTGAAGACCGTGCTCGACAACCTGATCGAGCGCCTCGAAGTGGCGCCGATGATTGTTGCGTTGACCAACGCCGAGGAACGTCTGTCGGAGTACCCGGATCATCAGCCGCATGCCCAATTCCTCACCGAGGAATTGGTACCTTGGTTGGAAGAGGCGTATCCGATCCGCCGGGAGCCGTTGGCCCGCGGGTTGATGGGTGCCAGCTTCGGAGCGGTTGCGGCTCTGTCTTGCGCTTGGCGTTACCCGGGCTTCTACGGCCAGTTGCTGTTGCAATCAGGGTCGTTCGCCTTCACCGATATCGGCCAACATCAACGCGGTCCGTTGTTTGACCCGGTGGTCGAATTCGTCAACGCGTTCCGCAAGAACCCGGGGCGGCCGAGCGAAAAAGTTTTCGTCAGCTGCGGCACCTACGAGTCGTTGATTTACGAAAATCGTTCGATGGTGCCGATTCTTCAGGACACTGGCATGGATGTGCGGTATGTCGAGGCTCGAGACGGTCATAATTGGGAAAACTGGCGCGATCGTTTGCGCGAAGGCTTATCTTGGCTGTTCCCTGGTTCGTTGTGGATGGTGTATGAATAGAACGTGGGTTGTCCGCGTGCTCGCTCCACAGGGGTCTCCCTGGGAGGCGAAAAACGGGTTTCTCGATGCGATCTAACTAGGAAGGACTATCACTGTGGCTAACGTCAAGCGCGTCATCGGTCTCTCTCTCGGCGCCGACATTTGCTGGCCGATTTGTTACGAGGAGCTGATGAAGCGCCTCGATTTGCGGATCCCGGTGGGTGGCGACACGGTCGAGCTTGAGGTCGAGC
>JAJCXO010000092.1 GCA_029263395.1 Acidobacteriota bacterium
GTTGCGGTCGCCACTCCCTTACCGCCGCGAAAACCGTGGAAGACCGGGAAGATATGACCGATCACCGCCGCCACAGCCCCGGCACCGACCACTGGCCCGGGAGCGCCAAAGGCTTGGGCAATTTGTACCGGCAAGACCCCCTTGGCGATATCGCCCACCAGCACCGCAACCGCGGGTCCTCGCCCGGCTAAACGCAGCACGTTCGACGCTCCAGCATTACCGCTGCCGCGTTCGCGCACATCGAAGTTCTGCAACGCCCGCACCACCAACACGCTGAACGAGATTGATCCCAGCAAATAAGCGCCGGCGATCAAGACCAGCCAGGTCATTCCCCGTCCTGGTCAGGTCCGTCTCGACGCAACAGGTCTCGACGCAACAGGTCTCGACGCACGAGGTCCAATACTAGCTGTGACGTTTGCTGCCGAACCCGATCACGACCGCCCGGGAAGCGAACGACGCGATGTTCGACATAATCGTCACCCGGACCTGCCACCGCCATGTGGACGGTTCCGACCGGTTTGGCTTCGCTACCACCACCGGGGCCGGCAACACCGGTGACCCCAATCCCGTAGTCCGAGCCGTACCGACTACGAACCCCCTGTGCCATCGCACGTGCCACCGGTTCGCTGACCGCACCATGCGTGGCGAGATCAGCTTCCGACACACCCAATAACTGCACCTTGAGCTCGTTGGTGTAGGACACGACGCCACCGAGAAAATAGGCGCTCGAACCCGGCACCCGTGTCAACCGTTCGGCAACCAATCCACCGGTACACGACTCGGCAGTTGTGATCGTCTTGCCCGCCGCAGTCGCGAGTCGCCCCACCACCGTCTCGAGGTTGTCTTCGTCGCGGTCGGTGTACACAACATCGCCGGCCAGCTCGCCCAGCACTTGCCGCATCTCGTCGAGCTCGGTCCGACGTTCAGCCTCGGTACCGCGGGCACTGAAGTAGATCTTGATATCACCCGGCGAGGCCAGCACTGAAATCCGTTCGCGGCCGAAGCGATCATAAGCCGACATGATCCGCTCCTCGAGTGCCGACTCGGCCAGACAGGCGACCTTGAGGACACCGGTTTCGAGACCGTGGCCCACCGCTTGGGGATGGTCCGTCAACCAAGGCTCGAGATGATCCTCGATCATCGCTTCGAGCTCACGCGGCACGCCGGGAAACAGGAAGATACTCGTTGCCCCCACCTCCAGCCGTTGACCGGGAGCGGTCCCCCGTCGATTCTTCAGGATCGTCGCGCCGTCGATCACTTCGGCCTGTTTGCGGTTGACCTCGGGCATCTCGCGGCCGAAGCTCTCGAACAATCGACGCATGTGATCAACCAGCCGCTCGTCAATCTGTAGGCTGCGATCAAAAGCGGCGGCCGCGGCCGGCCGCGTGACATCGTCCGCGGTCGGTCCAAGCCCGCCCGTCACCAGCACCAACTCGGACTCACTAGCCCGGCGCCGGAGCTCCGCCGCCAGAGCGGCTTCGCTGTCACCGACCACTGATTTGCCGATGAGCTCGATGCCATGTCGATCGAGCACGGCGGTAAGTCGAAGAGAATTCGTATCTAGCCGCTGGACTCCGAGCAGCTCGGAGCCGACGGCGATAATGGTGGCTCTCATGCTGCCCATCATAGTACGGGACGATATAACCCGGGACCACAGGTGAGCCAGTCGGAGGCGGCAACAGTCGACGGGCCCGAGGTCCAGCACCAAGTAGGCCAAGAGAATGACCTGATCACCATCAGAAAAGTCACCAATATCACCCGGTGAACTCTCAAACCGTCGAAAAACAGAACCAACATCACCAGGAGATAACGCACAGCGACGGTCGACAGAAGCTTCATTGCCAAGGGAAAACGGGTTATGTCGGCCGACAAAAGCGATATCACCCGGTAATATCGGACTTGTCGGCCGACAAAAGCGATATTACCGGGGTGCCAGAGCTTCTGACCAAGTCCTGAGGGCATGTCACTTGGTGATGGTTCCGCGGGTCGATGACCCTGCGTCGAGAAGACCCGGGGATCGGCCCGCGTTACTTCGCGTGGAGTTGAGGTCATGCGGTGATGTGACACCTCGAGGACGCGTCCAGGCATGGTTCGGCAAGGAATTGAGCGCTGCTCGCCGGAGTGCTGCTCGCCGGAGTGCTGCTCGCTAGAGAGCCTGGCCAACTCAAGGCGTAGCCCCGATAGCCTGCAAACCATGCAGCAAGTGCTGACGGGGACCTCCCGCATCACGTTGCGTCACCGCGTTCGACCAGGCGGTGGAAAAAGATCAGGTAGATGCGACCAGACCGTGACGTAGGCTTCCCTTGGCCGTGCGCCAGGCGCGCTGTACCGAGCTGAGCGAGAGGTCGAGCGCGGTCGCAGTTTCGGGCTCGGTCATGCCAGCAAAATACCGACATTCGACCACCTGCACCAGCCGTGGATCCTCAGCCGCCAAATGCTCCAACGCGTCGTGAACTGCCAGAATCTCGTCCATCTGCCGACGTTCGGCCGCTTGCGCTTCATCAAGCTCGACGCGAACTCTGTCTCCACCGCGCTTGGTCCGGCGATGGGCGCGGGCGTAGTCGACGGCAACTTGCCGCATCGCCGTTGCTGCCACAGCCAAGAAGTGGCCGCGATTCCGCCAGTCATTTTGCGCCGAGCCAAGCAGCTTGAGATAGGCCTCGTGAACAATCGCGGTGGTATCGAGCGTCGGGCTGCCAGACACAGCTCGACGCTGTCCACGGGCAACGCGACGAAGCTCGGGGTAGACCAGTGCAACCGCCTGGCCAAAAGCGTGCTGGTCACCACCAGCGTAGGCTTCCAGAAGGACGGTGATCTCGGGCAATTTAGGCATCCCCGGCCCCTGCCTCGGATGCCACGGCGTCCGCTTTCGACGGGACCCGTGCTTCCAGGATCTCGGCTTCGGCGCTTCGGCCCATAGCCCGCAATACCTCTGCCAGGCGGGTCAGATTGGTGTGCAGATCGTGCGCCCCTGAGTCAAGCAGCCCCTCCCGGATTGTCAAGGCTCGGCGATACCACCGCTCAGCTTCCGTCCATTGCTCACGGGCACTGTGGATGTCGCCGAGACAGGTTGACGCCAGCGCAACGTAGGTATGATCGGAGCCGAAAGAGGTCTCGAATACCTTCAGCGAATCCTCGCAAGCTGTTTCTGCTTGTGCCAACTTGCCTTGTCGGAGATAGATCCCGGCAAGGTTGTAGACGGGAAGGATCGTGTCCGGGTGATCGGCGCCTAGCGCATGGGTCAAGATCTTCTGCGCCATGAGATACGACGCCTCGGCATCTTCTAATCGCCCAAGATTGCTCTGGCAATTGGCGATGTTGACATGGTGCCAACCGACTTCTGAGCTATCGCGCCCAACGGCTGCCTCGAAGATCGGTGTTGCCAATTCGTTCTTGGCAAGGCAGTCCTCTGCGTCCTCACGGCGCCAGGCGACTTGGGCGAGGCCACTGAGTGCTCGTGCGAGCCAGAGAGGTTCTATGCCCGACGACCTAGCGATCGTCACGGCACGAACGTAGGCCTCCTCCGCTGCGTCAACTCGTCCCCAGTTGAAAAAGCACCCCCCGATCCGGTAGAGGGTCCTGACAATCACTGGATTGTCTGCGCCGTAAACCGATTCACGGATGGCGAGGGCACGTTCGAGGTAGCCCATCGTTTCGCTAAAACCATCAGCCGCCATCGCGATGTCTGCCAACAATTCGAGCGAATCAGCGACCAAAGCGTGATCCGAGCCGAGGTGCATCTCCCGGATAGCGAGCGAACGCTGACCAACCTCTTCAGCCTCGCTGATGTCATGCGCCCGTCCGAGGGCGCGACCGAGAGTGCGCAGAGTCCCCGCAAGATCGAGATGCTGCGGCCCGAGTGCCGCCTCCTGCAATGTCAGCGCACGACGCAGAAGCTGGACGCCTTCGCCGGCTCGATCTTGGGTCGTCAACACGTCGCCAAGCAAGACCAGTGGGCGGGCCAAGTCGACATGTTCGGATCCCTGAACCTGCTCGCGCAACTCGACCACCTGACGCAGCAAAACCTCAGCCTCCGAATACCGACCTTGGCCGAGTTCAGCCGCGGCCAAGGTCTCGAGGCTAGTCGTCAAGTCCGGGTGTTGCTCAGGCAAGTGATCTCGACGCAACGCCAAAGCTTCCCGCGCCAGGTCGCCGGATTCTCCGTAGAGGCCAAGATTGCCGTTGACGGTTGCCATGGTGTCGAGCAGCTGCGCCCGAACCAGCGGCTGATCGGACAGGTCGTCTCGCAGACGTTGGGCACCGCGGCCGAGAATTTCGCGAGCCGTGAGATCGCCACCCGCTTCGCGTAAGGGATCGGAAACTTGGAACATCTCGACCAGAAATCGAGTGACCTGACGCGCCGTCTCAGCCTGGCGATTGGCGCGACGGGCTTCGACCGTTCGCAACACTAGCCCGACAGCCAACGACACCAGTAGGAGTGAAGCCGCAACCACGAAGCCACGATGGCGACGGACCAGCTTGCGCAACCGGTAGAGACCTCCAGGCGGCCCCGCCTCCACCGGCTCGTCGCGCAGACAGCGACCCACCTCCGCCGACAGCTCGGCGACGGACGGATAACGCTCGTCGCGTTCTTTGGCCACCGCCTTGCCCACGATCCAGTTGAGATCACCCTCCAATCGACGCACGACGGTGGCGGGCTCGAGTTGACGGGCGGCTGCCAGCCGCCCCTGAGTCTCGGCGTCTAACATCGACCAGCTGTGACTCGGAGAGCGCGCTTCGTCTTCCGTGATCCGGCGCAACACCTCGACGATAGAAACCTCGTCGAGATCAAAGGGACGGACGCCGACCAGCAGCTCGTAGAGGAGAATACCTAAGGCATAAACGTCGCCCCGAGTATCCATGCTCTCGCCACTGACCAAAGCCTCAGGGCTGAGATACCCCAGGGTGCCAACCACGCCGGCACCGGTGACCAGGGTCTCCTGCGCCAGCGGTTGATCGATCGCCTTGGCGATCCCAAAATCGATGATCTTCGGCACCGCTCGGCCATCAATCTCGGTCACCAGAACATTCGACGGTTTGAGGTCGCGGTGGAGGATCCCCTTCTGGTGGGCATGCTGCACACCGTCGCACACCGCGCGGAATAGAGCCAATCGCTCCGGCAGGCTCAGCCTATGCTGATCACAGTAGTCGGTGATGGCCACCCCAGGCACATGCTCCATCGCGAAGTAGGGATAACCGTCCGGCCCCGTGCCGGCCTCGAACATCTGCGCCACACTGGGGTGAGACAACATCGCCATCGCCTGTTGCTCGGCTTCGAAGCGGATGAGCGAACGTTCGCTGACCATCGCGGACTTCAACACCTTGAGGGCAACCTGCCGTCTAACCGGCGCCAGCTGCTCCGCTAGATAAACCGTCCCCATACCGCCTTCGCCGAGACGATCGACGATTCGGTAAGTGCCGATCTGCTCGGGCTCCGACAGGTCCAGCCCCGTGGGCGCTGGCGGCACCGACAACACCCCACCGCCGGTGGCGAGCGAGAAACTTTCCCCGCTGAGCCAGGGCGCTTTGGCGCCCGCCGATGGGCCTGCCTGATGCTGATCGCGAAACATGGTCACATGCTGCCTGGTTGGGGATGAATCGCAGTCATCTTAGCAGTCGAAACTTTTCTTTGAAGGGGTTTCCGTCCCGATGTCGTGAACCCGGATAGACGCAGAAGAGCTCACCGTCTAAACCGTTCGGAGGAAGTGTTCATGGAGACGAATCAACCCCTGTATAATTCATCATCTAGCTGTCATCGCCACCACTTCATCACCTTGTGCCTGGCTGCACAACTGGTCGCCATGACCGCTGCCGAGGCGCAACCTGGAAAGATCGATCTCACCTTTGGTGGCAGCGGCGCAGCCGTTGTGTTCTTCGACCTCGGCGGTAACCTCAGCGACGCTGGGCTCGGAATGACGCTGCAGCCCGACGGCAAGGTGATCATGGTCGGCCAGGTTGCCACCGGAGACACCCACGCTGATTTCGGCGCGATGCGGATCACCGCGGAGGGGTTCCTTGATCCAACCTTCGGATTGAACGGCCGAACCACCATCCCGTT
>JAJCXO010000093.1 GCA_029263395.1 Acidobacteriota bacterium
ATCGAAGTGTTGATAAAACGACTCGTGGACGACGGCGTCGAGTCCTGATAAGCGACGATGTTCCGACTCGTCCCGTTCGAGTCGACAAGGGCGATGGTGACTCTCTCGATCGCGTCACTGTCCGAGGCTGTGCCGCTGACGATGAAGCTGCCCGTTTGTGTCGAACCACTCGGCGGGCTGCTCCAACTGAAACTGGGCGTGGAATCGGTATAGGAGACAGTGATGGGGCCGACCCATGCGTACCCACCCTGAGAACTCTCGTAGCGGCCGTAGAAGTTCTTGGGATATCCAGAATAATCGCTGAGGTCATGAGTGAAGCTTACCGACGACGCACCCTGCGAGACGGGTCTCGAATCTCGGTCTACTCCCCACGGCTCATAGGTTCCGACCTTGAGATACATAGTCCCAGAAGAGCCAAAGGTTCCAGACTGTTTGCTGACTGTAAAGGTGACATTGGAACCGTTCACGGAACCGGTAATGCGAAGAATCGAGCCCCAGGTTCCGCCACCGGCCGTGGTTGAGGTCGGACTCAAACTGTAGCCGCCGTAAACCGCTGTAGCCGCCAATAAAACACAACAGTAGACAATAAAGACTGTAAAGAAACGCTTGCTATTCATTCTATTACCCCTGCATGATCGAGTTTCTTCGCGCATCTTCAATCCGACGCGCAGAGACCACCTAATCCGCAATAATGGATGCGTGAATCTGTGACTCGGCCTGCTTGCCTCTAGCCGTCGTGCCTAGCGCGGTATATCGCTCAGCGCCCCGATAGGCATCATTCTTCTGCGAAAGCAACCACCGAATCCGCCAGGCAGGTTGGTATAACCGAATGTCTCATCGTCGAGCTCGCAGGCATCTTGTCTTGGAATGAGCGACCCGACGATCTCATAGGCGTCGGTGCATTCGCCTTCCACCCAGCTGAACGTGGGGCAGGCCTCCCCGATTAGGAGGGCAGTTCCTCGAACCTCTCCTGGTGACACCGCGACCTTGCCGGAGAGTGCAGCAGCCATTCCTGGAGCAAAAACGGGCACTGACAAACAGCGCTTCCACAGACGACTAACGCTCGAAATCGACTTCGCCACTCACTCCTCCTTTCTGGTCCCTTGAGAAGAGACGGTCGAACCCGCGCAAAAGCAGGCCAGCGAAAGTAGCGGACAGTGAATTTGATGTTTCCGGCGGAGGTCGTACACCACCCACGAGCGCCGCGATCTCGCCGACGGGCAGCTACTCGTTCTCAGAACCCGAGCTCAAACCCAAAGCACTCATCCGCGATCTCAAACCCCGCCGCGAAACCTCGAGGATTGCGACCATCGCATCGAGGTGCCAGGCGGTGCACCGGATCGCGTCGACGATCTCCTCACGGCTCAGGCCGCGACTTTGCGGACCTGCCGGTTCTCTTCAATCCGCCGGCAGAGGGAGGAACGGGAGGCACCGTGAGCGGCGGTGAGCCCTCCCCCTGAATTGTCGGAACCCAACGAGAGAACTACGTCTTCTTTAGCCCCTCCCTCCTCATTGGTCCGGATCCAACGAAAAACTCGGCCTTCTGAGGTACTCGGTGCCGCGCAGCGGTCTTGCGGCGTCTCCGTGTCCTCACCAGACCGACACACCCGCCCCTCGGTTGCGCGAACTGGACTTCAACCCCGACGACAGAGAGCCCGGCGTGAGTGCCTAGACGAAAGGCACCGCAGCGTCGTTCGTTTGCAGCAGCGCTTGAAGTCGGCTCACGAGATACGCCTGCCCCAGCCTAACGCCACTCGGTTCTTCTGATCTTCGATCTACAGGAGACCCATCACCACAGCGATGACGGCGAGTGCAGTCCACGCATGGCGAAACCGGCGGACACCGACATAGCGACGGAGCGCCCGTTCGAGATCGCGCGCGTCGGCGAACCGTAGGCCTGGGTCGTCGTCGACACAGCGGAGGATAATGCGCGACAGCAACGGACTGATCAGACCTCGGCACAGGCGGCCGCGAACCCATGAGCGCAACAGAAAACGCTGCTCCGGTCTTTCACGGGGCACCGGTACCCGGACGCCGGCCACCAGCTCGCAGAGCACGAGGCCGAGAGCGTACACGTCGGTCGCAGGCTGCTCGCGGTCGGTGCCCTGTTCGGGCGGCGCGTAGGGTCTAGTCCCGATCTCGCGGCCGGCTGCAGTATCGTCACCCTCACCTGGAGGTCTGGCGATGCCAAAGTCGATGAGCCGGATGTGACCGTCCCGTTCGAGCATCACGTTCTCAGGCTTAATGTCGCGGTGAATCAGGCCGGCTTCGTGAAGCGCTGCCACAACCTCGCATAGCTCGACAGCGAGTTCTAGTGCGCGACCGCGGCCGTGACGGTCACTGATAAATCGGTCGAGCGTTGGACCATCGATCTCCCGCAACGTAAAGTATGGCAGGCCGTAGTCGTCGATTCCGCGTTCGATCAGGTGCGGCGCGTAGGCATGGCGGAAAGACTGAAGCGCCACGATTTCGCGCTCGATCCATTCACACTGGTCAGGCTGGGCCATACCCAGACCAGCAGGCATTTTGAGAATGACCTTTTCTTCGAGCGTCCTGTCATACATCCGGAAGACGCACGACATCTTGCTGTAAGGCGTCAGGCGCTCCAAAGGCTGTAGCCGATCGAAGTAGTCGGGAACGTAGGAGGCATAGCCTTTGGAGCCGCTGCCGGGAGGACGCCGGCAGCCGGGCTCCGTGTCATGGTACCGACTCATCGCAACAGGCTATGGAGTGCCAAGGGCTCAACTACGCTGGCGCCAAATGCGCGGATGGCACTCACGGCGCCTGGTGTCCAAAACGGATCACATGTCGCAGCCAGCCGCTGCCCTCGGTCCCCTCAATACGAGCCAGCTTCGCCGCAACTTCCTCGTCGCTGGGGCTAGGCCGCTTCGGCACCACTCGTTGCCCGCGGGTGCCGAACTGGGCGACCACCCTCTTCGGATGGGCATCGGGGTCGGCCAGCAGCCATTCTAGCTCTGGGATCGGCGCCGTACTAGCGACTAGGTGGATATCCTCGTCGATCGGTCGGTTATCTGGCAGCCCCCCCAGGCGGAACGAACGGTCGGGGCCTGGGATCCAACAGTCTGACGCCGGCAGCGGGTTGCTGACGAGGGCCCCGGCGCGCGGAAACAGCCAAGCACCGTCGCCGGTCGAATCGATTTGATATACGTATACGTAAATAGGGTCACCGGGCCGTACGTAAATCCGATATTCATCGCCCGAGCGCAGACTGGCGGTGCCGTCGTGAGCGATGAGTTGCATCCGGCCAGCGTTCGTACGAAACACCCCCCACTCGATCTCTAGCCGGTCGCCACCGGAGACTGGCCCTGGCTCGAAGCCACGCTGTGTTTGCGGCGACGCCTCCAGCGCCGGGCTCGAAGCCGGCGCCCGCCCGTCGAGCAATCGGATCTCGACGCGACGGTTTGCAGCATGCTCGGGCTCCGTGCGGGCATGCAAGATCTTCGGCTGCGACTCGCCGTAGCCTAGCCCGACCACTCGACCCTGAGCGATCCGATGCATCTTCGATAGATAGTTGACAGCGCTCTCGACCCGCCGCTCAGACAGTCGCAGGTTGTAGACCTCGCCACCGCGCTCGTCACAGTGGCCGGCCATCTCGATCCGGCTTTGGCCCACCCCCGGCGCGCGCAATGCGCGCGCAAGCTCATCGAGTTGGCGACGGCCGAGCGGCGTCAGATCCGCGTGGTTGAATTCGAACGTCACGGTGATACGCAGCGGATCCGCCGGCACTACACCGCCAAAGCCTCGAGTTGTGACTTGGCCCAAATACTCGACCAGCTCTTCATAGCCGACGACCTCCTGATCCAGAAGTGCTTGATCTTCAGGATCGGCGGCTACGAGCAGCGCACTAAGCAGTGCGGTGAAAAACATTGGCAGCAACCGCAGCCGCGGCCAGCAGCAGCCTTGCCTAGGTCCCAATAGGTCCATAAGTCGGATCATTTACTCCTCCGCTAATCCTCAAATTGTCAAAAAGAATCGTCTTCGGGCAGCTCTTCAACCACTCAACCAGCGAAGCAGAAGGCACACGGCCGCTAGCACGAACCACGCTTTGCCGGCGAACCAACCAGGGGCCGGAAACGGCTCCTCAG
>JAJCXO010000094.1 GCA_029263395.1 Acidobacteriota bacterium
GCAACCGGTCGAAGCCGGTTATATGGCCAATGCCTGGGTACGCCTGAGGCATCCCGACTACGATCAACTGCGCCGCCTGCTCGACATGGTTGGACAAACCGTCAAAGTCCGCGCCCGCTAAAGAGGCCGAGCGCGAGGAGACGGCGCCTCCTACCAGGCTATGCTGCAGATCATTCGCGAGACGACGCACGACGAGACGACGTGTGCTTACCTGCCGGATCGCGGTGCGCGGATGCGATATCGGCTGGTCAACCAGTGTTCTGACGAAGACTACGAGCAGATGCTCGCACGTGGTTGGCGGCGTTTCGGGCGGATCTTTTTCCGCCCGGTTTGTACGGGCTGCCAGGAGTGCCGCAGCCTGCGTCTCGACGTTGCAGAATTTTCCCCCAATCGCTCGATGATGCGGACGGCACGGCGTAATCAGGACCTCGAGATTGTCCTGCGGCCGCCTTCGATCACCAACCAGCATCTCCAGTTGTATGAGCGTTATCACCGCGATATGTCGGAGCGTCGCGGCTGGGCGGACAAGGAGATCTCACCGGTCGACTATTTTCAGACCTTTGTCGAAGGTGGCGAAAGTTACGGTCACGAGCTGCTTTTTCTGGAGGGTGGCCGGCTGGTGGCCGTTGCGTTGGTCGACTTGCTGCCGCGGGCGATTTCGGCGGTCTATTGCTTCTATGAGCCCGAGCTGCGGCGTCGTTCCCTAGGCGTGTTTTCGGTCTTGCAGCAGGTGGAGTTGGCCCGTGATCGTGGTGCGACGCATCTCTACCTGGGGTATTGGGTGGCTGGCAATGCCAGCATGCGATACAAAGCCAACTATCACCCGCATCAGATTCTCGCCGGGCGCCCGCGAGGGTCCGAGGAGCCGAGCTGGCAGGCTAGGTCTGCTGATGGGGCACAGTCTGCTGATGAGGTACAGGCTGCTGAAGGGGCACAGCCTGCTGAAGGGGCACAGCCTACTGATGAGGTACACTCCGAGTCAGCCTGATGACGAACGAAGATCCAACTGAAGCGCCTCGAACGCTCGACGAAATCGATCTCTATTTGCTGGGTGAAGGCACCCATCAGCAGCTCTGGTCGTGTCTCGGCGCACGCTGGATGGAGGTTGATGGCGTCGGTGGTTATGCCTTCTCGGTGTGGGCTCCCAACGCGCAACAGGTCAGCGTTGTGGGTGATTTCTGCGAGTGGGATGGCACCCGCTACCCGATGACTCGCTTGGAAAGCTCGGGGGTTTTTGATCTTTTTATACCCGGGCTCGCTTCAGGAGAGGTTTACAAATACGAGCTCCTCACCCAAGACGGCGTGATCCAGCTCAAGGCCGACCCGATGGCGAGCTGGGCGGAAGAGGCACCGAACACCGCGTCCCGAACCTTTCATTCGAGTTATGACTGGGGTGATACGGATTGGATGGCGGCCCATGCAGAGCGTGACGTCAGCCGCCAGCCGATAGCAATTTACGAGGTCCATTTGGGTTCGTGGAAATCGGCGGATGATCTCAAACCTGTGGCCGAGCTTCCGGCCACTTCGGCCCCCTCAGGCACCGGCACCTCGGGCACCTCCGACGCCGCGGCCGAGCCCACCCTGACGGATCCAGGAGAGGCAGGACAAACAGAAGCCGTCGCAAAGCTGGGTTACCGCGAGCTCGCGGAGGCGTTGGTTGCCTACGTCAAAGCGCGAGGCTTCAACTACGTTGAGCTGATGCCGGTGGCCGAGCATCCCTACGCTGGATCGTGGGGTTATCAGATCACCGGCTTTTACGCCCCCACGGCACGCTTCGGAAACCCGGACGACTTTCGGGCCTTCGTCGACCTCTGCCATCAAAGCGACATTGGAGTCATCATCGATTGGGTGCCGGCCCATTTTGTTAGAGATGCCCATGGCTTAGGGCAGTTCGACGGCACGGCCCTCTATGAGCATGAAGATCCACGACGCGGTCACCACCCCGACTGGGGGACCTACATCTTCAACTACGGCCGACTCGAGGTGCGAAGTTTTCTGCTGTCCAACGCACTGTATTGGCTCGAAGAGATGCATGTCGACGGACTGCGAGTGGATGCCGTAGCCTCGATGCTCTACCTCGACTACAGCCGGGAAGACGGCGAGTGGCTACCCAACACCTTCGGTGGACGGGAGAACCTCGATGCGGTGTCCTTGCTGAGGGTGTTACATCAAGCGGTGGCGGACCGTTGTCCGGGTCGATTTACCATCGCCGAGGAATCCACCGCCTGGGAAGGAGTGACTCGACCGGTAGCGGAGGGTGGTCTGGGGTTCACCTTCAAGTGGAACCTGGGTTGGATGCACGACACCTTGAGTTATTTCGGCGTCGATCCTTTCTTTCGCTCGGGTTGCCATGACCAGCTGACCTTCGCCATGGTTTACGAATACAGCGAACGGTTCATCAATCCGTTGTCTCACGATGAAGTGGTGCATGGCAAGGGTTCGCTGTACCAGAAGATGCCCGGAGATCCATGGCAGAAGCGGGCCAACCTGAGGGCACTGCTGGCCTACCAGTTCACGCGCCCGGGTAAGAAGCTGTTGTTCATGGGCAGTGAGTTGGCGTCGTCACGGGAGTGGAATTACGAAACCAGCCTGGACTGGTATCTGCTCGGCGACCCCGATCGGGCAGCGATGTCCCACTTCGTGGATGAGATTGTTGCGCTTTATCAGGCCCATCCTTGTCTCTGGCAGTCAGATCCCGATCCGCAGGGTTTTCAATGGATCGGATGTTGGGACCAGGAAAAGTCCGTGTTCAGCTACGAGCGGCTGCTGCCGGAAGACGCCGATGGTGATCGCCTGATCGTGGTGCTCAACTTGACGCCGGTGCCGCGGCAGGACTACCGCATCGGAGCTCCACGGCCTGGGTTTTATCGCCAGTTGTTGTCGTCTGACGATCGTGCCTTCGGTGGCAGTGGCTATGAGACGAAGGCCGAGATCGAAAGTGAAGCCGTGCCGGCCGACGGTTGCCGTGACTCGTTGCAATTGACCCTACCGCCCCTGGCGGCCTTGGTGCTCAGCTGGCACGGTGCTCAGGTAACGCCGGAACATGATGCTTGACATCGGTAGCCGCGAGCCCTGTACAATAGATTTTGTCATGTTGACGCTGTCCAGCCACCTGCCCTTACACAACAACCTCGGAGGTTGTCTGTGTTGTTGTTGTATGGACAACAGCAGGCTACGGCTGTGTCGTCGACAGTGATGGTTTGAAACCACCCACGAACTCTTCGTCGACCGCCGGGCTAGCCTTCCGGTGGTTTTTTGGTATTGGGCCCCCGGATGGACAGCTTTCAGTCGATCCGAAGGAGGCCAAGTCATGATCAGTAACCTGTCCGAATCTGTGATCGAGTCGAGCACGACACCGATGACAGCAGTTGATGCGGTGACCGTGCCCGGGGTCGCAGCAAGCGAGCTTTGGCTCACCGGTATTCAGCGGCGAGATCTGGCGACGCTCGTCGAGGCGTCTTACCCGTTTGAAGCCTGCGGTCTGCTGGTCGGTGCTGCCGACGCAGAGCAGATCAATGTCCACGATGTGTTTCGTGCCCGTAACCTCAACGTCGAGCGGGCCCGCGATCGATTCCTGCTCGACCCCGATGATCACATGGCGGCGGACCGCTCGGCCCGCGCCCGCGGTCTCGACATTGTCGGTATTTGGCATTCCCATCCCGACCACCCGGCACGGCCTTCGATCACCGATCTGGAGGCGGCTTGGGAAGGATTTTCCTATTTGATTATTTCGACGATGGCGTCCGGCGCCAACGATTTCAGATCGTGGCGTCTGCAGAGCGGCAAGTTCATCGAAGAGAAGATTCGCGAGTCTCAACCTATCCCGTCGGCATCTGAGGAACGATCATGAGTCAGGCAACGGTCAGAATTCCTACCCCTCTGCGGCCCTTGACCGGCGGTTCGGACGAGGTTGCGGCGGCGGGTCACACCGTCGGCGAGGTGTTGTTGGAGCTTGGGGGGCGGCACACCGGGTTCCTGGATCGAATCTTGGATGGCCAAGGCAAGCTGCGCAATTTTGTGAATGTTTACCTCGGTGAGGCCAACGTCCGCAGCCTGAACGGTCTCGACTCGGAAGTTGCGGACGGCGCGGTGATTCACATCGTACCGGCGGTGGCTGGCGGTTGTGGTCTTCGTGGAGTCAGCGTTGTTGGAGTCGGCGTTGTTGGGGACCGACCGTGATCGCTCGTCAACGCCGGCTGGCGGCACTCAAGGAGACAGTCCCAGAAATCAACCCAGGAGAAGCTTTCGAGCTGCAGAGCCGAGGGGCAATCTTGGTCGACATTCGTGAGCCCGACGAGATTGCCGCCGGCAGTCCACTGTCAGCGGAGCGCATCGTCCGCGGCTTTCTGGAGTTGCGGATCGAAAACAAGATACCGAGTCTCGACCAAGCCGTGCTGGTGATGTGTGCTGGCGGCACGCGTTCACTGTTTGCCGCCCGCGATCTCCAAGAGCTCGGTTACACCGACGTGTATTCGGTCGCCGGTGGATTCAACGCCTGGAAGAATCAGGGTTTGCCGGTGGATACACCGCGAGTTCTGACACCGGCCGAACGCGAGCGGTATGGTCGACACCTGACGATCCCCGAGGTGGGGGAAGACGGCCAGGCGCGCCTCTTGAACAGCACGGTGCTGATGGTGGGAGCGGGTGGTCTCGGTTCGCCGGCAGCCTTCTACCTGGCGGCGGCGGGCGTCGGCACGATGATTCTCATCGACGATGATGTGGTCGACCGTTCGAATCTGCAGCGTCAGATTCTGCACACCGACGATCGGGTCGGCACTCCGAAGGTGGAGTCGGCCCGGGCGACGTTGACCGCCTTAAATCCCGCCATCAACATCGTCACCCACAACACCCGTTTGACCAGCGCCAATGTCGACGAGCTTTTTACCGGGGTTGATGTGGTGGTGGACGGCTCCGACAACTTTGCCACCCGTTACCTGGTCAACGATGCCTGCGTGAAGTTGGGTATCCCCAATGTGCATGGCTCGATTTTCCGGTTCGACGGTCAGGTCAGTGTCTTTTGGCCCGGGTATAGCGAGCGCCGTGGACCCTGCTACCGCTGCCTGTTCCCGGAACCGCCACCGGCGGATATGGCACCATCCTGCGCCGAAGCTGGGGTGTTGGGCGTGTTGCCAGGCATCATTGGGACCCTCGAGGCGATCGAAACGGTCAAGATTTTGCTGGCGATCGGGGATCCTCTGGTCGGCCGGTTGATGGTCTACGATGCGTTGCGTCAGCGCTTCACCGAGTTGAAGGTGGAGCACAATCCGGAATGCCCGCGCTGTGGTGATGGTCCTCGGGTCACCGAGTACGTCGACTACGTCGAGATGTGCGCCGTTGCCTGAGGGAGACATGCCATGCGTGCCACCTCTCCCATCTCATCCTCGACCCGCCTCGAAACGCCATTGCCGGGGGCCGAGCCTTCGCTGGTGGCGCCAGCGCCGATCGAACACCTGCTGCGGTCCGTTGGTCACACACCCCTCGTCGAGCTGGTTTTTGCAGACGACTTGCCGGCGGGGGTACGCCTGTTCGCCAAGCTCGAAAGTTGTAATCCGGGCGCTTCGATCAAGGATCGGCCGGTGTTGCGCATGCTGTCGCGGGCGCATGCCGCGGGGCGTTTCAAAGGGGGCCGCCGACTGCTGGATTCGTCGTCGGGCAATGCCGGCATCGCTTATGCGCAGTTCGGAGCCGCTTTTGGGATCGGTGTGACGCTAGTGGTGCCCGGCAACGCCAGCCGTGAGCGTCTCGAACGCATCCGCGCCCACGGTGCCGAGCTGGTGCTGACCGATCCGATCGAAGGTTATGACCATGCGGTCATGACGTCTCGCCGGCTTGCCCAAGACCATCCCGAGCGTTATTGGTATTCGGACCAATACTCCAATGACGACAACTGGCGCGCCCACTACGAGACCACTGGCCACGAGATTCTCGAGCAGACCCAGCAGGCGACCGGCGGCTTGCCAGACGCCTTCATTGCTGGTGTTGGTACCGGCGGCACCCTCACCGGTGTCGGACGGCGGCTGCGCAAACACGCCCCCGACGTCCACATCACCGCCATCGTGCCGGAGATTTTCCCCGGCATCGAAGGTTTGAAACCCCTCGGTCACCCCGGGGACTTTGTGCCCGAGATCCTGGCCGAAGAGTTGATCGATCATCGGATCGAAATCACCATCGATCAAGCCGTCGCCATGTGTCAACGCTTGGCTCGTCGCGGCCTGTTTGTTGGCCCGTCGTCGGGAGCCTACGTCCACGCAGCGTTGGAGGTGGCGTCGTCAGGACGGTACAAAACCCTCGTCACGGTGCTCAGTGACTCGGGGGAACGGTACGGATCGACGGGTATGTGGGAAACCAGTCTCGATAGCTAGCTGTTGTCCAAGAACACGTCGAGAGTTCGGTCGGCCTTGCGGGCTGCGCAGCAGCTCCAGAACTCGCCGGATCTCTTGCGGGTTGCCTGAGTTATGGTGGTGCCACCAGATACGAGATGCCAACAGGTGCGAAGCTCAAACATGCTCGCTGCTTGCTCGCTCCACAAGACCTCCCTCACCGAGCCTAGAATGGCAAAACGGGACGGGATCTAGCTGTCTGTCGACTAGGGGCGACGTCCCCGGGTTCTGCTCTGGGTAGGGGCGCACGGCTGTGCGCCCGGTGCCCTCTCCGCCTCCCCCTAACGGGACTCGGGAGTTTCACCTACTGATTGACCGCGCCCATACCGCGGCGGTCGTAACGGTCGCCGCTGACGGCTTCGGTTGGCATGACGGCGGCGATCCGTTTCAGGTCTTTGGGCTCGAGTTCGAGGGCAGCGGCCGCCACATTCTCTTCGAGATATTTGCGGCGTTTGGTGCCGGGGATCGGCACGATGTCGTCGCCCTGGGCCATCACCCAGGCGAGCGCCAGCTGGGAAGGTGTGACGCCTCGTGACGACGCAATTTCGGCCACCTGCTCTACCAGTTCGAGGTTTTTGGCGAAGTTGTCACCCTGGAAGCGCGGTGAGTGACGCCGGTAGTCGTCGGGCTCGAGATCCTCCAGGCTCTGGATCTGACCACTGAGAAAGCCGCGGCCGAGCGGACTGTAGGCGACGAAGCCGATGCCGAGCTCACGTACCGTCGGCAAGATGATGTCCTCAGGGTCGCGACTCCACAGCGAGTATTCGGTCTGCAAGGCACTGATCGGGTGCACGTCGTGGGCTCGCCGCAGGGTATGCGGTGCCGCCTCGGACAAGCCAAGAAAACGAACCTTTCCGGCGTTCACCAGCTCCGCCATGGCACCGACGGTTTCGTCGATCGAGACATTGGGGTCAACCCGATGTTGGTAATAGAGGTCGATATGGTCGAGGCCCAGCCGTTGCAACGAGGCATCACACGCTTGGCGGACGTATTCCGGTCGACCATTGAAGCCGACAAACGAGCCGTCAGGATTACGCTCGAGGCCAAATTTAGTCGCCACCGTCACCGCTTCCCGTCGTCCCTGTACCGCACGACCCACCAGGCGCTCATTGGTGAACGGGCCGTAGATATCGGAGGTGTCGAGAAAGTCGACGCCGAGATCGAAGGCGTGATGGATGAGGGCGATCGATGCCTCGTCGCTGGTCAGCGTGCCGTAGAACTCGGACAATCCCATACAACCCAGGCCTTGGGCTGAAACTTCCAAGCCTTGATTTCCCAACTTCCGACGTTGCATCAGGGTCTCCCTTTTAGAGGCTAGTTGGATCCCGTCCAAGATCGGTTTGTCCGGTCACCCCCCTGTGGACTGCGCGGCCTGGGCGGCCCCCTGGCTGCGTAACTCGCCTCGGCGCCTTAGTGTTCGACAACCCTATTGGTTCCAATAGTTTGGAGGTCTAGGATGTGTTCTCTTGCTCATACATACTCGCCGCGTGCTCGCTCCACAGGGGCCTCCCTGGGAGGCGAGAAAACGGGATTCTGGACGGAATCTAGTTAAAGGCCGTTTCGAAAGATAACCCTATCAAGGTCTTGGTCTGCTCTAGCCCTCGATAGCAGCCGACGCCAGGTGACGCATATGTTGCGAGAGATATTGCACGAAGGCGTCAATCAACGGTCGAGCCGGCGCGGATAGGGGCCCACGAGTCCAACGGGTCCAGCCGACAACCGCGTGAAGTTCTTAGTCGATGCGCATCTTGCGCAGCGTCTGCGAGACTATGGACAGGACGCAATGCCTAAGCTCAACTTGTTCAGATTCTGACGATTCATTCACCTTCAATCGTCAGAATTTCTGAAATGTTGATCATTTGCAGTCTTTGAATCGTCAGAATTTCCAGAATGTTGACGATTCAAAGCTGTTGAATCATCAGAATTATCAGAAAGTTGACGGTTCAAGTTCAATGAATCGTCAGAAAAGTGCAAAGCTTGACCTATTTCTCGACCATAGGCGTCAAAATTATCGATGGCTGATCGCTGTGCCACGCAAAAATCGATCAGCCATCGCTTGGCTGATCGCTGTGCCACGCAAAAATCGATCGGCCATCCAATGGCTGATCGTTGTGCCACGCGAAAATCGATCGGCCATCCACTGGCTGATCGCTGTGCCACGCAAAAATCGATCGGCCATCGCCAAAAAAGAGCAAATCGTCATCCAAATCCCTGACTACGTCGCGATTTGCTGGTCTCCCACCAAGATTTTCTCCACTAGACCTCAGCCTGGGTCAAAAAGTCTAATCGAGAAGTCTAAATTATGCGTTTTGTCCCAATGAGTCTCTGCCTCTCGAATTCTCCATGCGAGCCGTGCTCTCCGGACTCGCTTTTCGCCGCAATGAAACCTATCCAGCGGTTGGTCATGCCGACCAGTCGTTGATCCGCCTGGGGGCCGAGGCGCTCTCGCGCCAGCTCGATCATGCGGTCGCTGATGTCGCCAGCGATGCAGCTGCTGCTTGACGAGCAAGTTCCTCGAAACCTCGCAAAGCGCTAGCTTGGGATCGCTTTCGGTCCGGCAGGCTCTTCGAATCGCACTTTGGCGTAAACCTCCTCGATTGGAATCTCGGCTCCGATCGAGGACATCGCCAAGCGAGCGTTCGCATCACGGGTCTCTGAGAGGATCCAGGTGTCGTCGTGTTGGCGTTGGTAGTGGACGACATGGCTGGAGTCCTGGGCGACGAAGAGCACTTCCCGCAGTGAAGGCAAGGTTCGGTATTGCTCGAACTTGTGGCCTCGGTCGTAGTCGGCGGTGGATTGCGAGAGTACCTCGACGAGCACCGTGGGATTGAGCAACGTGTCGAGCTCGGCATCCTCGAACTCGGGCTCCTCACAAACCACGACTACATCCGGGTAGGTGTAGAGCCCGGTGCTCGAAACCTTGACACGCATGTCGGAAGGATAGACCTCGCACGGTTTGTGGCGGAGCTGAGTCCCAAGCTCGCGGATCACATTGGCGGTGATCAGGTTGTGTTGCCGGCTGGCCCCGGCCATGGCGAAAATATGGCCATCGGCATACTCGCTTCTCGTCGCGGCTTCTCGTTCCAGAGCTAGGTATTCCGCAGGGGTAACGTGTTGTCTAGGCTGAGCCATGGTGCCTCCTGGCGATTCTCCATGATAGCCCAAGTCGATTTGAGCTTGGAGTCGTGTCTTCCCGAAGATAGAGCCGGGATACCAACTTCGGCAAGGCGTCTACCAGGCGTTGTGCGCCGGATGAGACTTCTGGAAGGTCTCCACCGAGCTAGTAGTGGACGACATGGCTGGAGTCCTGGGCAAGAAGTCTTTAAGGTATGGGATGCGATGTCCACGATGCCCAGGGTTGATCAAATTTTCTGGCCTCGACTGTGACGGTGTGTCGGTGTGACGGTAATCTCAACCCATATGAAATCCGTTATTTCGCTCGGGAAGATAAATAGAAAAATTTGAGCGGTACGAAACACCGTCACACCGTCACACCGTCACGCATTCAGGTTCTCTTCAGTGCCCAAAAGTTGTGGTCGAGCGTTGATCACACGGTCCTCGACGCTCAGAGAGCACGATCGAGCGTACATCGCGGTGTCTGGACGCTGAGGATCGTACGATCGAGCGTCAATCGTGGTGTCTGGACGTTGGGGATCGTACGATCGAGCGTAAATCGTGGTGTCTCGACGCTGGGGATCGTACGATCGAGCGTAAATTGTGGTGTCTGGACGTTGGGGAACGTGCGATCGAGCGTCAATTGTGCTCGCGTCTACGACGTTCTACCTTCCCGGACCGACGTTACGTTCTTTCCTCGGTCTCGCGGGAGCTGACTGGGGTCACGAAGAAGCGAACCCAGCTCCTAGTCGGACCATTGCTCGCAAAGAGCCTCAGCTTGTTCAATCACTCGTGCCACGGCTGCTTCCTGCCCCTCTGGCGGATACTTGTACTTTCGCAACAGGCGTTTGATCAAGAGTCGCATTTTGGCCCGCACGCTGTCGCGGACTTGCCAGTCGACTGTCGTGCTAGCGCGAAGCTTTTCAGTGAGCTCGCCGGCCAGCCCTTTGAGAGTTTCACTGCCCATCGTTCTCAAGACGTCTCGACGTTCGGCAAGGGCGTCGTAGAAGGCTATTTCGTCGGGACTCAGGCCGAGTTCTTCGTCGCGTTTGATGGCTGCTTGGATGTCCTTGGCCATCTGGACCAGTTCCTCGATCACCCTCGCGCTTTCGATGAACCCTCTGTGATAGCGGCGGAGCGCATCTTCCAACCGGTCGCTGAATTTCTTCTCTTGGACGATGTTGTTGCGGGAGCGGGATTTAACTTGGTCGCGGAGGAGACGTTCGAGGAGTTCTATGGCGAGGTTCTTCTGTGGCAGGTTCTTGACGTCTTCAAGGAACTCTTCGGATAGAAGGCTGATGTCCGGTGTGTCGAGACCGGCAAGGCCAAAAACATCGACCACGCCTTCGGACAAGACTGCATTGTCGAGGATCTGCCTGAGAACGGAATCCTTGGTTTTCTTGGTGAGCTTGGTTTTTGTAGTGGAGTCCTTGATGATCACGGCGCGGACGGCAGAGAAGAAGGCGATCTCTTCGCGGAGGTCGGCGGCTTCGTCGAGGGTGCTACAGAGCGAGTAGGACTTGGTGACGCTGGCCATGACGTCGGCGTAGCGTTTCTTGGCCTTTTTTGCGTCTTTTTCTAAACCAAGGATGTGGTTGGCGGCGGGGATGAGCACTTGGAGAGGGGCAGTCTTGAAGGCGGAGTAGTCGAAGCCACCCTTTGCGGCATACATCCCGCGGACGACGTCCATCTTTTCGAGGAGTATCGCGAGGGCGTCATGGGCTTTGACGGTGGGTTGGCCTTTGCCTTTGGCGTCGGTGTAGGTTTTGACGGCGCGTCTGAGGTCTCCGGCGATGCCGATGTAGTCGACGATGAGTCCGCCAGGCTTGTCTTTGAAGACGCGGTTCACGCGGGAGATGGACTGGGCTAGGTTGTGGCCCTTCATTGGCTTGTCGATGTACATGGTGTGGCAGCAGGGGGCGTCGAAGCCGGTGAGCCACATGTCGCGCACGATGACAAGTTGGAGCGGATCGGCGGGATCTTTGAAGCGTTTCTCGAGGCGCTTCTTCTCCTGCTTGGTGAAGATGTGGTCCTGAATCGCCTTGCGGTCGGTGGCGGCTCCGGTCATGACAATGCGGATGGCACCGTCTTCTGGGTTGTAGCCGATGTCCTGGCCCTTCTTCTCGCGGCGGGTGCCGGCCCAGTCGGGTCGGAGGGTGATGAGTTTGTCGAAGAGGGAGACGCAGATGTCGCGGCTCATGCACACGATCATGGCCTTGCCGTCGAGGGATTCGGTTCGAGTTTCGAAATGTTTAACTAAGTCGGCCGCAACTTCTTCGATGCGCTCTTTGGCTCCAACAAGTTTGGCGAGCTCGGTCCACTTGCCCTTGGTCTTCTCGCGCGCGGCGACGTCTTCCTCGTCTTCGATGACCTCCTCGACCTCCTGGTTGAGGGCTTCGATCTTGGCACGGTTGATGTCGAGTTTGGCGAGGCGGCTTTCGTAGAAGATTTCAACGGTGGCCCCGTCGTCGACAGCGTCCTGGATGTCGTAGACGCTGACGTAGTCGCCGAAGGTGCCCCGGGTGTCTTTGTCTTCGAGCTCGATGGGGGTGCCGGTGAAGCCGATGAAGGAGGCGTTCGGAAGGGCATCCCGCATGTGTTTGGCGTAGCCGAATTTGTAGGTGCCGGTCTTTTTGTCGAGGCGAGCCCTGAGACCGTATTGGCTGCGGTGGGCTTCGTCGGAGATGACGACGACGTTGTGGCGATCGCAGAGCTCGGGGTGGTGCTGTTCCCCTTCGGGGAGGGAGAACTTTTGGACGGTGGTGAAGATGATGCCACCAGACTTTCGGGAGGCGAGCTTTTCGCGGAGTTCTTCGCGGCTGTCGGCCTGTTCGGGATCTTGTTTGAGGAGGTCTTTGGCAAAGCAGAATTGCTGGTAGAGCTGGCCGTCGAGGTCGTTGCGGTCGGTCACGACGACAAGGGTCGGGTTGTTCATCTCCGGTTGTTGGAGGAGCATCCCGGCGTAGCAGGCCATGGAGATGCTCTTGCCTGAACCCTGAGTGTGCCAGAAGACACCGGCCTTCTTGGAGCCGGGGATTACCTCATTGCCGTAGGTGGCGCGGGGTTCTCTGACTTCGTTTTCGTCGCTCTGATTCTCAGCAGCGATGAGGGTGACGCGGACGGCTTCGCGGACGCCATGGAACTGGTGGTAACCCGCGATCTTCTTGGTGAGCTGGTCACCGTCTTGCTCGAAGAGAACGAAGTAGCGGAGGTATTCAAGCAGGTAATCGGGATGGAAAAAGCCGCGGATGAGCGTTTCGAGCTGATATTCGAGCTGCGGTTTGTCGTCCTCGTTCCGGATGGCGCGCCAGGGCATGAACCATTCCTCGCTGGCTGTGAGGGAGCCGATGCGGGCGTTGGTGCCATCGCTGATGACGAGGGCCTCGTTGAAGATGTAGAGATCGCCGATCTCATCCTTGTAGGTCTGGAGCTGATCGAAAGCTTCCCAGACGTCGGTGTTTTCGGCGGCGGGGTTCTTCAGCTCAATGTTGAATAGCGGCAGGCCGTTGATGAAGGCGATCAGGTCGGGGCGGCGGGGACGTTTAGTGCCAGTGA
Organism: Acidobacteriota bacterium; assembly: GCA_029263395.1. Taxonomy (GTDB): domain Bacteria; phylum Acidobacteriota; class Thermoanaerobaculia; order Multivoradales; family J023; genus JAAELT01. The sequence continues at coordinate 13,050 of JAJCXO010000094.1, forward strand.
TGGTGAACTGGTTGACGACGAGGAAATCGTTGTTGGCCGGATTCTGAAAGTCGATCAGGCGTGCGTCGTCGCTGTCGGGTTCACCCTTGGCATTGGCAAAGTCGATGGGTACGCCGCCCAGAAGGAGGCGATGAAAGGCACGGTTGTTCTGGGCCAGGCTCGGCTCGCCGGGTTTGGTGGCCAGTTGGATGACTTCCTCGACGGCAGCGGGCGGAAGCTTCGGATTGAGGCGGGAGATTGCAGCGGCGAGCCGATCCTTGAGGATGACTTCGCGGAAGTCCGAACGCTCGGGCGCAGCGCTCTCCGGCGCGATGTCCGGGCCGTGGGCATGGCTCCAGCCTGTGCCTTGAAACCACTGAATCGCAAGCTGTTCGAGTTCGTGTTCTTTGATCATGCTTCTGGCAATTCTTTGGCGATGTCTTCGATACGCTGGATCTCGTCACGGGCCGCCTCGGCTTCGAGAAATTCGCGGCGGCGTTGGGCGAAGGTCTCGTATTCGGTCTGCGCATGTTCGTCCGCATCTTTCTTTGCCACGGATCCCGCGGTCTCCAGCACGTCGCGATCATTGAAGCGGAGAAACTCGTCGAGCTTGGTTTGCCAGTCGCGCAGAAAGACCTGCTGACGGCGTCGGGCTTGATCCTCGGCGAAGTCGAGCCACATCACGACGATGCGGTTCAATTCTTCGATTTCTTCCGACTTCAGGAAATTCTTGGCCACGGTGACGTCGGCTTTGCGCACCAGCTCCCCTTTCCA
>JAJCXO010000095.1 GCA_029263395.1 Acidobacteriota bacterium
GACTACACCCAATTCCTCGACGCCGCGGGGTTGAAGGGGGCACGTATTGGCGTTGGTCGGCAATACTTCGGTTTCCACCCCCAGGTCGACGCCTTGATGGAGGCAGCGGTCGAGGAGATGGCGCGCCAAGGCGCCGAGATCGTCGATCCGGTTGAAATTGCCACCCGTGATCAGATGGGCCAACACGCCTTCCAGGTGTTGCTCTACGAATTCAAAGCCGACCTCAACGCCTACTTCGCCGGTCTTGGGCCGGACGCCCCGGTTAAGTCTCTGGCTGAGCTGATCGAGTTCAACGAGGCGAACAAGAATACGTCCATGCCGTATTTTGGCCAAGAATTGTTGATTCAGGCGGAAGAGAAAGGCCCCTTGACCGACAAAGAGTATCTCGACGCCTTGGCGACCGCCCGTCGGATGGCTCGCGACGAAGGTATCGACAAAACTATGGACGAACATCGCCTCGATGCCATCGTTGCCCCGACCGGTGGTCCGGCCTGGGTGACCGACCTTGTCAACGGCGATCATTTTTCCGGTGGCAGCTCGAGCGCGGCGGCAATCGCGGGTTATCCCAACATCACGGTACCGGCGGGTTTCATCTTCGGTCTACCGGTCGGCATCTCGTTTTTTGGCCGGGCGTGGAGCGAACCGACCCTGCTGAAAATTGTCTACAGCTTCGAGCAGGCCACCCACCATCGTCAGGCACCGCGTTTCTTGCCGACGGCGGAGCTTTGATTCTGGAGCCTGTGACATGACGCAGATTTTCGCCTACGAGAGCCAGCCCTACGCTACCGAGCTAGATGTGTCCGTGGTCTCGGTGGGGGAGGAAGGTGGGCAGCCCTTTGCTGTGTTGGACGACACCGTGCTTTATCCGGAAGGCGGCGGCCAGCCGCCGGATCATGGTGGGTTGGATGACATTGCGATCCTCGATGTGCAGAAGACCGACGGCGTGATACGCCATCTGCTGGCGTCTCCGGCAAGCCTGGGGCCGGCACAATTGACCCTCGATTGGTCGCGGCGTTTCGATCACATGCAGCAACACACGGCCCAGCACTTGTTGACTGCGGTCGCGGTGGAGCACCTCGGCTGGCAGACGACGTCATTTCATATGTTCCAAGATGTCAGTGATATCGAGCTCGGTGTGCGTCAGCCGTCGGCCGAGGATCTGCGCAAGCTCGAGGAACTGGTCAACGCTGAGATCCGTGCCGCCCGCAAGGTGAGGGCCTATCGTGTCGAACGCGACGAGCTCGAGGGTCTCAGAGTGCGCAGCCGTAGTCTGCCAGCCGATCATCGGGGCAATATCCGATTGGTCGAAATCGAAGGGATCGAGCGCAACACCTGTGGTGGCACGCACCTGCGGTCGACCGCCGAGATCGAGTCGCTGGTCTTGCTTGGTGCCGAACCCAAACGTGGCGGTAGCATCCTGCGCTGGCTGGCTGGCGGCCGGGTTCGTCGACGGTTGAATCAGTGGGAGGCACGTGGCGCCGAGTTACGTCGAGTCCTCGGCACATCGGACGACCAGCTCGCCACTACAGTCCGGCTCAAGCTCGATCAACTACAACAAGCGGGGCGGCGTCAACGAGCCCTGCAAGAACTGCTGGCCGAAGCCAGTGCCGACGCGCTCATCGGTTGCGACGAGAACGTCATCGAAGCGCACTTCGAGGATGTGGATATGGGCTTTTTGCAGCGCATTGCCCGTCGTTTTGCGGCCGCTGATCATCCTGGGATCGTCCTACTCACCGCCATCGACGCCAAGGGTTGTAGTTTCCTGGTGGCGGGAGGGAAAGGGTGTGCTGTCGACGTCCAGGAAGCGGGGCGGAAGGTTGCAGAGGCGCTCGGCGGTCGTGGCGGTGGCTCGGGCAGCCTGTTTCAGGGCAAAGCCGAGACCGCCAGCGGGCGTGCTCGAGCGCTGGCGTTGTTGGCGGAGCGGTTCGAATAACGTCTTCGCATGGCCGTTCGATTCCGTCGGGGCAGCCATCGACGACCGATGGCTGCCCCGAACCTAAGAGAGGAATTGAGAAGGAGATGCTGAAGGTGACAGCTGGCCGTTAGTTGTGGACGTTCAGCGTCAAGATAACCACGAGGAGGTTGAACAATAGAAAGGGAGCGAGTCTCCTTCTATTTTGGGGTACGGAGGGCACCTGTCGAGGGTTTTTTGAGTCGCGTCGAACGCGACTCCGGTGTCTCCAGAATCGATCTGTTGGCTTTGGGGCGCCGCCCACTCGTACCCGTTTTTCATCAATTTGGACTATTTCCAGAAAACGGCTCGCTGGCCTTCGCAGCCTCGAGCTCAATTCCATCTCGAGGTGTCGCCAGTCTCGAAGCTGTCAGTGAACAGGGGTACATCGAGTCCAGCGTCGCGGGTCAGGTCAACAGAACCAGCTGTGTAGGGAAAACTAGCTGTGATGCCGGTAAGGGGATCAACATCACTGTCGAGGGTGTCGTCGGAGCCCAGATCGAGAGGAGAAAACGTTGCGCCAGGCACCGGCTCCACTTCGATTCGATACGACCCGCTGGCGACGTCGACGAAGCGGTAGATGCCGTTGGCATCTGTGACTTCGCTATCTACTTCGACGCCGCTGACATCGTCCAGCAGACGAACCGTGACGCCGGCGACACCCGGCTCACCGAGGGCTTGGCGCCCGTCGCCATCGAGATCGAGCCAGACTCGATCCCCCAAGATGCCATTGCCGCCTCCAGGCGACCCTGCTGGACACGGCGAGAGCTCCGAGGTGTCCAGAGTCGTGAGGTTGGTGGCGGTGGCTGTTGGGACGGTGACGAAGTTGGGGGTCATGAATGCGAATGTGGCCTCACCGGCACCGTTTGTGGTGACTCCGACAGCGTCCAGATAGGCGTGGGCCTCGCCAAATCCACTGGGATCACAGGCCGGACTGTCGAATAGCTCGATCAGGAACGAGGTTGACGGTGCCGCGGACAGGTCGCCACTGATGGTTGTCATTCCCCCGGTGCGGGTGACCGAGTCGATCGTTGGAAAATTCTGCAGGCGATTCGGACCAAAGTCCGGGTCATCGTCGTCGTTGGCGGTGGGGCCATCGGCAACCGGACTACCCCGAGTGAGGTCGATACCGAGCGCACCATTGTGTCCCAGGATATTGCGCGTCAGGCGGTTGCCCAAGGTGTTTTGCATTCCAGCGCTGGAGTCGAGATCGTGAATCCCGATACCGTTGCCGGTGTTATAGGCGATGTAATTGAGGGCGCCGGCTGGAGCTGTGCCACCGACGAGGGTGTCGCGTGATTCGACGATCCGCAAGCCATCGCCGTTGTTTCCGAGCGCTGGAAATCCCAGGAACCCGATACCGATCCTGTTGCCATAGATCCGGAAGTCTTCGGCGCCCTCGAGCAAGATGCCGTGGCCTCCATCCACGCCAGCGCCGTTGCCGATGATGACATTGGCGCGAGAGTCGCGCCCACCGATGGTCCCGATGCTCGGGATGAGCTCCGATACTTTTTCGACATGAATGCCATGGAGGTCGTTGCCGAGCCCGCCCGCCCCTCCGATCCAATTGCCTTCGACCACGGTATCGATGGCCCCTCGAATGACGATGCCAGAACCTCCGAAACCTGCCGCATCAGCGATGTTCGCCGCGATCAGGTTGGTGGCAGCCCTGCTCACTCCGCCGATCAGGTTGCTGTCGGCTCCGTCGTCGATGAACACCCCAGCAAATCGGTTGCCAAGCCGTGCACTCCGGGAACTGTCGAGTCCGATCACGTTGCCCTGTACGAGATTGTTGTCGCCAGTCAGCCAGAGACCAATAATGGCATTGGCGGAAATCAGATTGCCCTCGCTGAAGCCGGTGCCTCCGATATCGTTGGCGTCGCCGTCGACGCGGATGCCGGGGCCACCATTGCTCATCGGGACCCGGCCGGCCAGGTCGGTGCCGATGCGGTTGTTGAACACTTCATTGTCGTTTGCCGTTGCGCCGAGTGCGATCCCTCCCACTGTATTGCCCGAAATCAGATTTCCGGCACCGGTGCTACCGATCCGGCCATCGTCTCCGCTGCTGGCGACGCCGCGTAGGTTACCCGCGGCGGTGAGGGTCGGGTCGACGCCAATGAGGTTACCCTCGAGAATGGTCCGGTCGCCCGTGATGGAGATTCCCTCGGTCGGAAAGCCGGTGATCGACAGGCCGCAGACCAGCACGTCGTCGCCGGAAATCGCGAGTCCTGGAATTACGCCTCCGCCGGAAAATGCCAGCTCGATCAGGGGCGTACCGATGAAACTCAGGTGGCTCGTCCCATCGAGGGTCACAGCTTCGGTAATCTCAATCGCGTCAGGGCCAATCACTGCGAGCTCAAACGGCCCGGCACCTGCGAAGGCGAATTCGATAGCGTCTGGCCCAGCGGATTCGTTGGCTTGTTCAACCGCGGCACGCAACGTACAGATGCCGCTCGGATCAGGGGTGGTGGAGGTGTCACAGATCCCGTCGTCAGGATCGCCGTCGGCGCCGTCGAAGAGGGAGTTGACTCGGAAAGTGGCCGTCGACTGGCGATCGATCAGCTCGACGGCACCGTCCGTTCGGATCCGAAGTGTCGGAAACGTCTCGTCGGAGAAGCTTGCCCTGTCTGTGGCGGCCGCGGCCTGGTCAGTTGCCAGCAGTTGGACCGGGCGGTGTTCGAACGTCTCGTCGGAGAAGCTTGCCCTGGATGCATTCCAGCGTCCAGCTGCCAGCCATCGCTCGCCGCCAGCGTCGATTTGGAGGTCGACAGCCGGTGGAGACCCAGAATTGTCGAACCGACCCCAAGACACGGCGGTGATCGGAGAGGGCAAGTGGATGGTGTCAGGCTGGGCCAGCGGGTCGCCGAGAGGGCTGTGGTACACCTGGAGAAGATCTGTACCGTGATTGCCTTCCACGGCGACCAACACGTCGTCGAAACCATCGCGGCGATCGATGTCTGCCACTTCGAGCAAACGTAGCGGGCCGGGCAGCTCGAGAACACCAGTCGGCCGCGTGGTTTCAGAGAAGGGCGCAGCGTACCAAACCAGACTTGGTGCCCCGCGCTGGCCGACGAGCAGATCGAGCCTACCATCAGCATTCAGATCGACAGCTTTCAGGAAGTCCGGGCGGATCGCCAGCGGTATTGTTGAGTGGCTCTCGCTGTCACTCGGGCGGGGGGCAGGGTAGCAGGTGCTACCGATCGATCCCCTGCGGATTCTGAGGCGTGGGGTCCCAGGGTCGGCAATCTCGCCGATAGCGATTTGGAACGTGCCGGTGGCGTCGCGGTCCATCAGCGTTGTCGAGATGGCGCGCCAACCGTCCTCGGTTGGCAAGAGGGTTCGATGTTCGGGGCCTCGAGTATTCGAGGACGAGCTAGCGGCCGCCAATGAGGAGGCCGTCGAAGCAGTGAGTGTCAGGAGGAGTGTGAAGGTTGCCGAAACACGGAGCAGTGGCATGAAGTAAGTCCTTTCGGGTTGTTCACTTCTCCTCAACTGACAGCGTCTGAGAATCGGTCGCTTAGGGCAGTGATGAGGGCCAAGATCGCCGTTTACGCTTGCTAAACTAGGGGCGGTGCGAGAGGATTTTTTACGGACGGTGCTGTTCCTGCTACTGGTTCTTTTCGCCAGCGTGTTCGGTTTGGGTTGGGGGGGACGATGGCTCGCAGAGGTTGGAGTGGAAACCGGTCGGCTGGCGCATGACTACGGCGAGTTGAAAGATGCCAGGCGGCTGCTCCGGTATGCGGGATGGCTGGCTCCAACTTCGATCGAAAACCACATCGCACGCCTCGAGCTCGAGCTGCAGGCCGGTGACTTTTATGCTGCGGAGCAATTGCAGAAGGAGCTTTCAACCGAAGGTGTGGGAGTCGTGCGTGCTCGGCTCTTGACCGCTGCGGCAGGGGTCGACCTGGTTCGTTATCGCTACCGACAAGCGAGACGGCGAGCCCATGAGGCGGTGACTGCCGCGGTGGCGAGTGGCCAGCTGGCGGCTGAAGCTCGTGCGCTGGCGATGGCTGCCAAGGTGGAGATCGAGGGGGGTGGGGACGCACGGATTGCTCTGGATCTCTTACAGAGGGCCCGCGACCGAGCCCGTGTATCCGGGGACGAGAGGCAGCGAGTCGAGGCTGAGGTCGAGATCGGTTTCGTCCGCTGGTGGTATCTGCGAGAGCCAGCTGATCGATTGCTGGAGGCCTTGCAACCCGCGGTCGAAGTCTTTCGACGCCTAGACGATCCCTCCGGCGTTGCTCGGATCCTCGATCGGATGAGTTTCGTCGAGTTGCGGCGTGACAATCTGGTGGTTTTTTTTGCAACTCAGAGACAAGCCCTGCAAATCTGGGAACGCTTGGGGAACCGTGCAGGGCAAGCGCAAGCCCATATGCAACTGGGATGGGTCTGGGGACGGTTGGAGAATCCACGGCGTGCGTTCCGTCACTTCGAACGAGCGCTCGAGTTGGCCGAGGCGTCGGGATTCGCCCTGCTGGTACCACGTATTCAGCGTTATCTAGCGTCGGCTGAGATCACCGGGGGACGTCCCGAGCGATCGGCGGCCCGACTGGAGGCTCTGATCGCCGGCCCTGATCCTTGGGATCTAGAAGGTCGTTCGGTGTTCGGGGTCCTGGGGGATGCCCGGCGTAGGCTTCGCGAGTCCGCCGCGGCGCGTACTGCATATCAGCAAGCGCTCGAACTGGACCAAGCAGGTGATGTCCCGTTTCGGGTTTGGATCGGCTCGGGGCTGGCTCGTGTTGCGTTGCAGGATGGTGCGATTGGGCACGCTCGAACCTTGCTTACGGAGCTCGAAGAGTTGGTGGGTCCGCAGTCGGATTGGAGTGACCTCCGCCGGGTTCTGAATCTACGAGCCTCGGTCTTGGAGGCGGAGTCGGGTCCAGCCGAGGCGTTGGCTCCATTGCTGGAAGCCGCCGAGATCGAAACCCGATCGCTCGGCTCGGTGGGGTTCTTGACCGTCGATTATGGACTCGGAGTGCTCAAGCGGTTATTGCCTCGTCTACTGGCATCTGAGTCTCGAGCCAGTGTCCGTGCGACTAGGGCTGCGGAGGCTTTCCGGCTGCTCGAACAGGCTCGCCTGCGACCGGTCCGCCAGCAAATGTTGACCCGCGCTACCGCGAGGGCAGCGACCATCTCGAACACGCCGACGGTGGAGGAGGCCGAGGCGTTGTTTGCGGCGCGCCAGGCTTCGGCGCGGGTGGCGACCGATCCGCCTCCGACAAACCTCGCCGAGCTCCGCGCTGCATATGCCAGTTATGAGGATGCTGCCTTCTGGGCACGATCTGGAAGTAGCTCGATCCAGTTGGGCCGAGTCGGCACGGTGGCTGAGATCCAAGAGCACCTGCCAGTAGGTACGACGATTATCTGTTATGTGTTGGTGCAACGGGTCGCAGTGGCTCTGGTGCTGCGGCACGATCATTTTGAAGCGGTACCCCTGCCCTTCGAGCCCGCGGAGTTGCGACCGCGGATCAAGATTCTGCGTCACCAGCTGGCTGTGCGTCGAGGAGACGGCTGGCGTAGCCCCGCACGCGAGCTCGGGCGCCTGCTGATCGACCCGGTGGAGACGGTGGGTGGACTGGGAGATAGTGAGAGGCTATTCGTCGTGCCGATGGGGGAACTTCATGAACTGCCTTTTGCCGCGTTGCTGGATAGCGAGGGGCGCTCGTTGATCGAGCGGGTTGCTGTCGGGGTGCTACCTGCCGCGAGCGCGCTACTGGATTCTACGCCACGGGCTTCCGGGCCCAGCCTGGTGATGGGCCGGGATCAGTTTCGAGAGCTTGCGATGCCAGATTTGCCAGCTGCGCGGCGGGAGGCGCAGGCGGTCGCTCGGGCTACGGATGCGCGATGGATCTTCGGCTCGGATTCCAACGAACAGACGTTTCGGCAGCTGGCCCCCGGTGCATCGCGTCTCCACATTGTGGCCCATGCCCGTTCGGTACCTGAGATGCCGCTGTTGTCGGGACTTGTCTTGGCTCCACCGCAGGGCTCGGGTGATCCGGCGTCAGACGGTGAGCTGACCGTGCAAGAGCTGTTGGCGCTCGAATTGCGAGCCGAGTTGGTCACGCTTAGCGCTTGTCGTAGTGGTTTGGCTTGGCCGGCCACCCGGCTGCGGGCACCGGAGCTGCGTCGGACCGGTCTGGTGGAAGGTTTCTTGTTGGCCGGCGCTCGCAATGTGTTGGGCACGTTGTTGTCGGTCGAGGATGAAGCTACCGCTGACTTCATGATCGCGTTCGAGGATGCCTTGGGTCGGTACCCGCCGATCGACGCATTGGCTCAGGTGCAGCGGACGCTGGCTGGGGGGGATGGTGCGGCTGCACACCCCGGGCATTGGGCGGCCTTTGTTCTGGCCGGTCCAGGGACCTTCTCCGGTACAGAACAGTATCGACCGACCCTTTCCGGCGCGATGTCTGTTGAAGTCGACTGAGAGCGTGTTCGACGATGCACGAATTGACGATACGCAATGAGTGTGGTTTATGGATGGAATCCTCGAATTTGGCAAGCAGTTGTCGGGCCGGCGGCGTTGGACAGCGAAGGGTCTCGGTAGGGGGTCGCAACTGGAGGTACAACGCGCCGGGGAAGGGCCACCATGGTCGACGATGATGCTGAACCGAACGCTCTCTGACGATGCGTTGCTGAAACTCTTTCGTCGTCGCCCGGATCGGGCTTGGCGGATCTTTTTGGATCGATATTCCGGGCGCATCATCGGACAGTTGCGGGCCCTGGGTCTCGACCGCGACGAGGCGATGGACGGTTTTGTGTTCGTCTGTGAACGTCTCGCCGAGGATGGTTTCCGTCGCCTGCGCCAGATTCGGCACACCGGCCAAAAGGGCGAGTTGGTGCCGTGGTTGCGACAAGTGGTGAAGCACTCGGCGATCGATTGGGGATGGTCGCAAGACGGTCGTCAGCGGCTCTTCCGCTCTGTGGCGGCTTTGGGCGAGCTCGATCAGCGGGTGTTTCAGTTGCATTTCTGGGCTGGGCTCAAGCCCGCTGCGATCGTCGAAGCCCTGCGTGCCGAGGGTGAGTTCAAGGGGCATTCGTTTGAGGTTTTCGATGCCCTCGAACGGGTCTTCGAGTGCCTGGACGCAGGGCAGCGGTGGCGGTTGCTCAGTCAGCTTTCCAAGCGCCGAACGAGCCGATCGATCGACGGCATCGAGACGGACAACGGAGTCCCGTGGGAGCCGATCAGCGTCGCCCCTGATCCCGAGGCTGCGTTGCTGAGAGCTGAACAGAGGCAAGTTTTAGATCAGGCGGTGGCCGGTCTTGCGGCGCGTGATCGGCTGATCTTTCGCCTGCGTTACGATGATGGGTTGTCACTGGCCGACATCGCGGCGGTCGTTTCCGTCGGTCTAACGACAGTGAAGGCTTCTCTGCGCACCAGTCGAACGGTGGTGCGCGGTGCCTTCGGAGAGGTAGCACAATGAGTGCAAAACGCTTTGAACGTAAGGCACTGCCTGCACGTCCTCGGTCGCCGGAGCATGTGGCCGAATATCAGCACCGATTGGATGCCTACCTTGCGGCAGGGCTGACGGAGTCGGAACGTACTGAGCTCGAGGAGCATCTGGCGGATTGTCCAGCATGTCGTCATCGCCTCGTCGCCTTGCGCATTGAACATCAGGAGGCAGCGATGGTCGCAGCGCCGAGTGCTGAGGCTCGCGCACGTGCTTTGGCGTTAGGCGGTGAGCCCTCCCAAACCCGTCGTATCGGGCTATTGGCTGCCGGTTTAGCGATGGTGGTGCTTGGTGGTGGGCTGTGGCTGAGAACGTCTGGGCCGGCCCGAATCAGTGAGACCAATCCAGACCTTCCTGGCTCAGTCTTGCGATTGGAAGACGTGGCTATGACGCTCGAGTTGTCATCTCCGGTTGATGGAGCCGTTTTGGAGCTCGGGCCGGTCGAGATGCAATGGACTCCTGTTGTCGACGTCGTCAGCTACCGTTTGATCATCCTCGATGCGGCGGGGGTGCCGTTCGAAGAGCATCGCACGGAAGACCCGCGCTGGGTATGGCAGGGGCGATTGGGCGTCGCCTTCTGGTATGTCGAGGCCGAGCTCACCGACGGAACCCGGATCGAGTCGGAGCCGCATCAATTCGAGATGCGGTGATCTCAGTGGCTTCCGGTTGATCCGAGGCTACCCAATTGGGGGCGACGCCGATTCAATCGTTCGCTCGACGACAGCTGACCCGAGTCATGAAGTGGGGAAACGACCATGCCGGGTCGTCGCCGTGGCGAGCTGCTTGGCGCAAGAATCTCTGGACTGGCGCGGGGATGAGGCGTTGTAGGCTGCGGATCCAGCTCGGAGCCGCAGCGAGTTGCCGTGTGCCCGCACTCACCCCGCGGTGTAGCGCCCAGGCAGCCGACCGCAACATGCGAGCCACGAGGGAGTCATACACCGACTGTACCGCTTTCCGACGACGGATCTTCTCCGCCGTGTGTTTCGCCTGAAATTGTGTATCGAATGCCAGCGGAAGACCCTCGAACAAAGCGCCTTGGCCATAGAGGGGCGGATAGGTATTCTCGAAACAAAACTGTCTTGGCCGGACGCCGACGTCCCAGTCGGTGGGTAGGGCTGGCCAGCACAGGGTTTGGTACGTGGTCGGGGGATGAAATCGATCGGGATACAGAGTCTGGGCGATGTTGAAGTAGGCGCTCCATTCGTCGATCGCGCAGCCCGCGGCACTTTCTTCGGCGAGCTCGGCAGCAACCTCGGCGAGCAAGAGCTTGTCGATGATCTGGGGCATATGAGCCGAGTAGGACCGCGTGGGGAAGCCTCGGTTGACGAGGAGCCTTCGAGTCTGATGTTGGCCGCGGTCATAGTCTGTGCCCTGCGCCGCCCACTGCGTCAGGTCGTAGGTGGTGTAGGCGTGGTAGCGCCCCTTGTCTTCGAACATCTCGACGGGAATCTCAACCAGTGGGCGGTTGTCGTCGTCGGCCATCAGGAAACGGTCGCCGAGTGACTCGAGGTTCGGCAGCGATGAGCGCAGCAGCCAGTTCTTGACTTGATGATCTGGCGAGGTTCGGAAACGCTCGAGCTGGTCGCCGAGCAAGGTTTCCTCTGGAGTCACCTGGACCTTGAGGCGTTTCCCATCATGTTCGAAGGCTTCCGCTTGGTGGCGCGGGCAGACGAAGATTGCCTCATCGATGAACGGCATCCACCCCTCGACGAAGGGGAGCGTCTCATTGGCGATACTCGGCCGGTTGCTGATGATGACGATCTGCACCGGAGCAGCTTCTAGATCAGGCCAATCCGTTGCAGCCGCTGCCGGTAGCGATTGCCGATGGCTCGGGCGCTGTGGAATTCGTCGACAAATTGACGACCGTTGTCGCCCAGCCGTCGTCGGGCCTCGGGGTCCCGCGCCAAGAAGCGCATGTGATCCGCCGCTTCGTCTATATCGGGCTCGGCCCACACCGACTCACCTTCCAAGTCATAGTTTTCCCCCGGCTGGACGTCGATGAGGTCAAAACCCACCAGACAGGCGTTGTCGGGATGTGTGAAGTCCCTATTGCCAGAGTAGTCGGTGGCGATCACCGGCTTGCCGAGTTTCATCGCCTCCGCCATGCCGAGCCCAAAACCCTCAGCGCGGTGCAGGGAGACGTAAACGTCGGCACAGCGGATCAGGTCGAGCACTTTGGGCCGTGGCCAGGTTTCGTTGATCAGACGGATGCGGTCGTCACCGCGGGTCAGTTGGGCCACGGCCTTGTAATCCTCGACTTGCTCGGCAACCGAATCCACGGTTTTGGTCTTCAGCACAAGGATCACGTCTCGCCGGTCACGGGGGAAGGCCCGCTGGAAGGCCTCGATCACACCCTGGGGGTTCTTGCGGCGAACCCGTGAGGAAAAGTCGAAGGTGAACAGGAAGACGATCTGCCCGTTCGTCAAACCGAAGTCCTTCCGGATGTACCGGGTTGCGGTTGCGTCGGAGTCCGCGGTGGTCCAGTCGACGGCCAACGGCATGTGGACCACAGGCACCGCTGCCTTCTCCGAGATCACCTGCTGCACGTAACGGCTCGGGGCCCAGATCTCGTCGAGGACATTCATTACCGGCAGCCAGGCATCGGGGTAGTCGCTCAACTCCCAGAAGCCGTAGCCAATGTTGTAGCGCCCAGCGAACAGCTCGCGATGGCGGTCATAGAGATCGAGTACACCATCCGCATTGAGGCAGAAGACGTTGGTTCGGTGTTGCTTGGTGGGCAACTCGTTGCTCAATCGGTCATCGAGACTGTGATCCTCTTGGCGATGTAAGGTGCGCTCGATGTTGTGGATCGAGTGCTCGAGTCCCGCGGCTCCGAACGCTTGGGCGACGCCGCGCAGATGTTGGCCGATGCCGAACTCACCGCGGGCGAAGCCCACCAAGTTGCAACCCGGGGTGTAAGGCCCTTCCGTCGCCAGGTTGCGGTAGGCACCGTCATGGTAGGCCAGCTGACGGACGGGTTGGCTGAGTCGTCGCACCCGGTCACCGAGCCACGGTAGGCGGGTGAGAGACCGTCGAAATCGGGAAAGGGTAGACATGGTGACGCTCGGTTTCGCGCCGCTATGGTGGGATAGATCGCGGTGTCGAGTCAATCCGGCGAACATGCGCCGCGTTTTTTCGCTTCGAATCGAAAATCACGGGGGGCAAAATATCAGGGTGCCGACTCCTCCGGGTGTAGCAACCTAGAAGCGCTGATCAGCGACAGCAAACACCGGGGCTACAGCTGCCTCGACCCGGAGATGCCCGGATTCACTTCAGGAGGAAGTAATGAGTAGAAAACGATGTTTGGCCTTTGCACTAGCGTTGAGCCTCTGCGGCTCGACGCTCAGTGCGCAGACCGTCCGTAATTTGGAAGTGCCAGTCAAAGTGACCGACGCTGCGGTCAACAGTTTCATCAGCCATCAGTGGAGCGAAGAGGGCTGGGACGAATTCGTCGGCACTATCGGTGTCTGCTACTTTGAGATCACGGTGCCGCCACCGTCGGTCACGTTTATCGAAGATCACGCTAGTCTGACCTTGGCGGGCAACCTAACGTCGTCCAACTGTGGTGGACCGTGGAGCTTCAGTGTGTCGCCGGAGATTGGCATCCCCTCAGGTCAGATCACCACTGCCGACGTCAAAATGTGGTTGACAGACCTACTCGATCTGATCAACGGACTGGGATTTCCGGCGTGGGTCAAACAAGCTTTGGTTGATGCATTTGGGCCTTGGGCCGATCTCAACTACATCGAGGGGCAGATTGATCTCTTTCCTGCCGCGCTGCTGACCGGAATCGGCGGTGAGTGGTTCGATCAACGCAGCATCAACTTCGATCAGACCAATCCTTTTGAGATCGGATGGCGGGTCGAAGACGGCTTCGTAGAGCTCTTGCCGTCAGCCAACGTCCAGGCAGGTATCTCGGGGACCGTCGCGCCGCAGTTCAATGCGCGTTTGAAGGACGACGATGATGATGGTCCGGAGTCCATCTCGCTGTGGTCGAACATCGAGGCCACGGTCAAGAAAATAAGGATTTTCAACATCGCGGGGATACAGGTTTACGAGCTCGATCCTGACGTCAAGACAATCAAGAGCCAGGGTAATGAAGATGACGTGATCCACTTCACTCTCGAAGGCGAAAACCTGACCCCGACTGGAGCGTTTCCGACCTGGATCCTATTCGAGATAAATGAAACGTTTTACTTGAGGAAGTACATCATTTTTCCTGTAGTCCACCCCTACTTCACCCTCGCCACTGACGGATACAACGGGATATGAGACCTCTAGCCATGCAAAGGATTCAGCCTATGAAAGAATTTTTGACATCTTTACCGATGACCATCATGCTCTTGGTTTTAGCAAACCTGGCTATCTCGCAGCCCGCTAAAGCACGTCCTTGGTATTGTTCGTATTGTACGTGTGCCGACTCGTGCGATCGTGTTTGTAATGTTACGAATACACTCGAAAGCACCTGTGGTGAAGAAACTGGGATCTGTGAAAATTCGAACTACTGCGGTGGACCGCCGCCCGTCCCACCGGCTGCAGCCGTCAGCGTCGAACTGACCGAGGAGACGATCAATGAAGCCTTGGCGACTCTGACCCAAGCTCGTGGCATCAACTTCGGCGAATATCAGGGGGGGTTCCTCGATGCCTGGTGGGGCAACTTGAATAGCGCCACGGCTGACATCATCGCCCAGACTGGCAACAGCACTCGGCTGCGACTCAACGCCAGCGCAACCTTCAACGTCGTCTTCGATCTGTTTATCATCAATGTTCCAATTGTCGGCCAGGCCAATGGGTGGATCGAAGGGGATGTGCAGATGACCGGGGATGCCTTGGACGGTTACCAACTCGAGTTCGAGCCGACGGATTTGGACCTCAACGCGTGGCTGCAGGGTTTGCCGGTACCGGTCCAAACGTTGCTGACGCTCTACGGCAACACTGTGCTCGATCTGCCAACGTTTGAGCTCACCCTCGGAACCCAGCTGCAGCCCGACTTTGTTTGTGCCCCGCCAAATTTTGGGACACGCAGCGATCTGGGAGCCTTCGTGCTCGAGTGGGATCTAGAAGATCTCGATTGCCGTTGTGGTCCGGTTGAGATCTGCAACAACAACCAGGATGACGACTGTGATGGTCAGGTTGATGAAGGCTGCCAACATCACTCGGATGAACTTTCCTGATCGAATCATCGGTTGGTGTGAGGTGCCAACACCCATCACATTCGGACGCAACTTGATCGTACCCAACCCAACCTTCTGAGCCTTCCGCTGGGGTGACGGGTGCAGGAGCTGCACCCGTCACCAATCTGACTCCGAGCGGGTTCCGTATCGTGGGCAGGATGTCAACAGCGTCCTGCTAACATCACGAGCCAAAACGAGACGAGGAACCTGCCGCAATGAATTTCTCCGCCACTCTGGGCCGCTTGGTTGCGCCGAAACGCATGGAGCCGTCCTATCCTTCGCTGCCGGAAGTCGACGAGTCGAGCGGCGAGACCAACGTGCCAGGTATCTATGCCGTGGGTGAGTTGGCAGGTACGCCGCTAGTCAAGCTTGGGCTCAATGCAGGGCATGACCTGATCGCTCGCCTCGGTGGCGAACTCAAGGGCAGTCGCAGCGGAGAGCATCAGGACATGCTCGATGTGGTGATCATCGGCAGTGGTAGCTCGGGGTTCGGCGCCACCTTGCAGGCCCACGAAATGGGCCTGTCTTACGTCACCGTGGAAGCGGCGGCGTTTGCCAACACCTTTGTCACCATGACCAAGGGCAAGTGGCTATTCGCCGAACCCAATGACGTGTCCAACCGCTCGTTAGCCTGGTTTGAGGAATGTACCAAGGAGACATTGCTCGAACGCTGGAGAGAGGTTCGGGCCGAGAAGAACCTGCTGATTCAAGAGCAGGAAAAGGTGCTCGACATCAAGGGGACAAACGACAACTTTCTAGTCAAGACGGATGTCGGAGAGTATCGAGCCCGTCGCGTAGTGCTCTGTCTTGGCAAGGCCGGTAATCCGCGCAAACTAGGAGTCCCCGGAGAGAAAGAACACGCCGACAAGGTTCACCATCGGTTGCTCGATCCAGACGATTTTGACGATGAGGACATCATCATCGTCGGCGCGGGGGATGTCGCCTGTGAGGCAGCAATTGCACTGGCTGAGAAAGGTACCAACCGGGTCACGATGTCGGCGATCGATAAAGAGTTTACCTTCCCCAAGAAGCGTAATATCGATGCGGTACGCGCTCTCGAAGCCGAAGGCAAGCTCGAGCTCATGCTGGATTCCGCGGTCAAGTCAATCGGCAAAGACGACGTCGAGGTTGAGATCGGAGGCAGCGAGCGTCGATCGTTACAGAATAGTGTCGTGTTCGAAATGATCGGTGCCGAGCTGCCATTACCTTTCTTGAAGCGAGTAGGGATCCGGCTCGCTGGCAGCTGGCATTGGAAGAAGTGGGCGACGTTGTTCGCTTCGTTTCTTTTTGTGTATTCACTTTATGCTCTGAAGAGTTACGGCAAGGGCATCGTCGCCTGGCCGTTCCAAAGTTTGATCTCTCCAGAAGCTTACGACGGTGGGCTGGCGTCCCTTTTCAAAGTGTTCTTTGCTCCGTTCTCGTGGCTGTTCACCGAGGACGCGATGGCCAACATTCGGGCAGACCGGGGGTATCAGCAGGGTTATCTCTACAGCTTGCTATATACCGTCGTGATGGTGGTCTTTGGCTATGAGGCGCTGGTGCGTTGGCGCAAGAAGGCCAAGAACAAGCAGTATCAGACGTGGCGGTATGTCAGCCTACTGAGCTTTCAGGTGGCGTTTTTTCTGGTCGTCAACGTCATTGCGGTGCAGGCGTTGTCGGTCAAGTATGCCTGGCGAGCTTGGGGGCTCTACCAGCCGTTCCCACTGTTCTTCAACACCTTCTTTTGGTGGTACCCGGGAGATCCGCTCTGGATTGTGGTTCTCTTTGTTGGCGCTGGCCTCCTTGGTAGCCTGGTGGCGATTCCAATCATGGCGCGCAATCACGGCAAACGTTTCTGTACCTGGATTTGTGGTTGCGGCGGCTTGGCAGAGACCCTGGGGGATCGCTGGCGTCATCTGTCGGCGAAGGGAGATCGTTCCCGTGCTTGGGAATTTCAAGCGGTCCTGGTGTTGCTCGCCAGTGTGATGGTGGGCGTGGTGGTGGTTGGTATGTTCCAGACCGACGGCAACAATGGCTGGTGGCGGACTTACAACTACCTGGTGGACTTCTGGCTGGTTGCGGTGATCCCGATCACGCTGTACCCGTTCTTCGGCGGCAAGGTCTGGTGTCGGTATTGGTGTCCACTGGCGTCTTACAACCAGCTGTTGTCGAAGTGGTATGGCCGGTTGAAGATCGTTTCCAACGACAAGTGCATCACCTGCACCGAGTGCTCGAAGTATTGTCAGGTGGGTGTCGACGTGATGGCGTTTGCCAAGAATCAGCAGCCGTTCGACAACTCGAACTCGGCGTGTATCCACTGCGGCATTTGTATTGACGTCTGTCCGATGGATGTTTTGTCCTTCGAAACCAGTGATGGTCGGGCAACCGCCTTGATCGCTGAAGGCAAGTCGTCCGGTTTGCCGACGCCGGCCAACGCCAGCCTGGCGAACGTTGCGCTGGTTGCGATCACCCGGCCGGATGGTTCGAGGCTGTCGCTGTCGTAAACTCGGCCCGCCAGATCGCAACGCCGTGGTCTGCGCTGCCCGGGAGCACCGCGTGAGCTACAACGACCACCTCAGAGAGGCCGGAACTATTGAAGCACGCCTCAAGCAAGCTGGAACTGTCTTCGTCCTTGCCTTGATCACGTTGGGGCTAGCGGGTTGCAGGCCTGAGGCGCTGGAGACAGTCGAAGCACCGGAGACAGCCGAACCGTCCGAGGCGCCCGAGACTCGTAACGAGCAAGTCACCAACCGTGGCGAAGGCAAGGACCAGTGGTGGGATGCGCTGCCCCGGGCCGCCTGGTCTGCCTTCGAGAAGGTAGAGCAATCTCAGCCCTGGTTCGAGGTCTACCAAGTTGTAGACGGGGTCTTCGCGATTTATGAGCCTGGGCAGTTCGAAGAGGTCATCTCTTATCTGATCGTGGGCAATGATCGTGCGCTCTTATTCGACACTGGGCTCGGTATCGGCGATATGCGCCAGGTCACCGGTGAGCTGACCGAGCTCGACGTCACGGTGATCAACTCCCACGGGCACTACGACCACATCGGCGGCAACCATGCTTTCGATCACATCCTCAGTCCCGATACGGAATACACCCGCGGGCGAGCTGAGGGTTTGGAGCACGCCGCAGTTGCCGAGTTCGTTGGGCCGGGTTGGATCTGGAAGGAGACGCCAGCGGCCTTCTCATCCGAGACATATCACTCGCGAGCCTTCGAGATCACGCGCTTCTTGGAAGATCGCGAAGTGATCGATCTCGGAGGGCGGCAGATTGAAGTGATCTTCACCCCTGGCCACGCCCCGGATGCGTTGTGTCTTCTTGACCGCGCCGCCGGCTTGCTGTTTACCGGCGACACGTTTTACCTCGCGCCGCTTTACACTCACCTGGAGGGCTCGGACTTCGAGCAATATCGAGAGTCGACTCGACTGCTGGCAGGCCTTGTATCCGAGGTGAAGCTGTTGATGCCGGCCCACAACGAGCCGGCGGTTGACGCCGGTTACCTCGGGCACCTGCACGACGCCTTCGAGGAAGTTGCAGCCGGCATGGAACCGACCGTGATTACCGACGGCAATCGCGAATTCCGATTCGACGGTTTTTCGATTGTGACACGCTAGCTAGATTGCATCCGAGAACGCCGATTGTCCGGTCGCCCCCTGTGGACTGCGCGCGCGGCTGCGTAACTCGCCTCGACGCCTAAATGTCCGCCAACCCTCTTGGTTACAATAGTTTGGAGAGCGAGGCGCTGTTTTCTTACTCATACATACTCGCTGCGTGCTCGCTCCACAGAGGGCTCTCAGGGGAGACGAGAAACGGGTTTCTGGATGCAATCTAGCTAGTGCCCGTTTCCTTCGGAACCTTCGACAGACAGTGGACTCGTCGGCAGGGTGAAGAGGAAAGCCGAGCCCTTTCCTTCCCCCTCGGACTCGACCCAGATCCGACCACCATGCAGTTCGACGATCCTATGTACCAGCGCCAAACCGACTCCGGTGCCGTCGACATCCAGGCTCAACTGGTCGAAGAGCCCGAAGATCTTGTCGTGATATCGAGGATCGACTCCGATCCCATTGTCGCGTACATAGCAGAGGACCCGGTTTCCTTCATGCCGTGAACCGATCGTGATACGCGGTTCGGTTTGTTCCCCCATGAACTTGACCGCGTTCTCGATCAGGTTTTGCATCACTTCCAACAATCGTGCCCGATCGACGAAGACGACCGGCAACTCGGACTCGACCTCGATCTGGACACCCCGTTCGCTGATCTGCGAGGCCAGCAGTTCGATAGCTTCTCGAGTCAGCTCGAGCATCGACGCGCTTTCTGGCGGATTGACGATCCGCCCGATCTGTGACAGCTCTAGCAGTTCGTCGAGCAGCTGTCCCATCTTGGCGGCCGCCGCTCCGATGCGCTGGAGATTGGTTTCGATGCGGGCGACGTCGCCTGCCGAGACATCCCTCTTCAGGAGGCCGAGGAAGGCACGGATTGTCACCAATGGGGATTTGAGATCGTGAGAAACCGTATAGGTGAAGCGTTCCAACTCGGCGTTTTGGGCTTCGACTTTGGCCTTCCTAGCTTCCAACTCCGCGATGTAGCGTTCTCTCTCCTGCTGGCGCACCCTGTCCTCCTCGAGCCGACGGCGATCGGCCTCGGAAGCGCGCAGATCGACGAGAGTCTGCTCGAGTTCGCTTTTCTGGGCTTCGATCAGGAGCGTGGAACGCAATCTCAGCCGATAACGATTGTAGAGCACCAGGAGGACGAGCAGCAGGGACAAGAGCCCCCCGATGAGCAGTCGTCGGGCTGTCTGTTGTGAGGAAATCTCCAAAGTAGCGATAGTCTGCTGCTGCCTCAGCAGCTCGATTTCCCTCGCCTGGCGATCCGACTCGAAGCGGGCTTGCATGTCGGCGATGTTCTTGCTGTTTTCCGCGTTGAAGATCTCGCTCTTGATCCGCTCGAAGCCCTGGAACGCTTCGTAGGCATCCTGGTAGCGGCCGGCTTCGGCGTAAAGTTCAGCCAGCAGTCGATAAGCTTGCTGAATCTCGGTCTTGGCATCAACCTCCAAGGCGATCTCCAGAGATCTCAGGAGCGTCGCCAGAGCGTCGCTCCTACGTCCTCGGCGTCGTTCGGCGTCAGCGATTTTGAGCAGTGCGCTCGCCGAGCCTTTACGGTTCCCCGTCTGCTCGTTCAACGCCAACGCTCGCTGATAGAACTCCACGGCGCGTTCGAGATCGCCGAGATCTTGATAACTGGAGCCCGTGTTGGCCAAAGTGTTGGCGTGTCCAGACGTGTTGGCGGGACCGATTTCGAGGGCTTCGAGATAGTAACCGAGCGCATTCTCGGACTCGCCTAAATCGCGATACACGTTGCCGATGTTGTTGAGCACGTTCGCGACCGAGCCCTGGGGGCCAACCTGCCGGCGGATCTCGAGGGCTTCGAGATAGAGCGCCAGAGCTTTGTCACCATCTCCCAACATCTTGTGCACAATGCCGATGTTGTTCAGTACTCCGGCGATCTCTCGGGGCTCCCCGATCTCTTCGTAGATCTGGTGGGCACGGATAAAACCGTCGAGCGCCGCCGGATAATCCCCTATCAACCAGTGCGTGATACTGATGTCCGTCCAGGAATCACCCAGACCGTGAAGATCACCTGCCACCTCGCACAGCTCAGCAGACTCCCGGAGAACCTCGAACGCCTCGCGGATTTCTCCTCGAGATCGGTAGATACGGCCACGGTTTCGGAGCGCGCGGCCGAGGGCCGTCGAATCCTCCTCGGCGCGGGCCAAGCGCTCGGCGCGGGCTCCGAGTTGCAGAGCCTGGGGATAGTCTCCAAGAGAGACGTGAGCATAGACTAGGTGGTTCAGTACCGAAAGCTCGCGGGCAGCGTCGGGGTAGGAGCGGAAAAGCTCCAGCGCTTCGGTCGCCGACTCGACGGCTTTAGCCGCGTTGTCGTTATGGTAGACGGCCGTCAACTCTGCGAGAAGCTCGAGTCGCGCGGCTCCCTTCGCGGCACCGAGGCGGCTCTCGAGCAGTTCTGTCTCGGGTTGGGCCCAAACCAGCGGAGAAGCCCACAACAGCACGATTGGAAGGATGGTCCTGAAACGCATGGGCACCTTGAATGTTGGACTCGGCGTCGAAGTTGATCAGCACATTGCGCCAGAAGATCAGGTCGAAGAGCCCGAGCGTCGGGTACTGATCGTAGTTCAGATCGAGGCGCTCGAAACGCACCAGAGAACCAATCTCGAGTCCGGCTTTCATCTTACTCCGTGGACTCGTGGTCCAGCGTCAGTCCAGCGTTCCAGTCATGACATAACGCAGGATCTGGACAACTTGTTCGGGGCGCTCAGCCACCGCGTTGGCGGCACCGTCCACTTCCTTGAGAGCGTGGGTGTGTTCCGGCAAGTGCAGAATGATTAAAGGCTTGCCGAGAGCCGCGGCGTAGCCAGCATCAAAGGCTGCGTTCCACTGCTTGTACTTGTCGCCAAACTTGACAACAACCAAGTCGGCTTCTTCGAGCAAAGTGCGAGTGCGGATGGCGTTGAGCTTGGCACCCTTGTGATCCTTCCAGAAGGCTTGCTCCTCCTGGCCCAAGATAGCGACACCGCAGTCGTCACTGTTGGGATGGTTAGTGACCGGTGCAGTGAATGCCACCTCGAGATTGGCCTGCTCACAGCCCTGTTCGATCTCTCGACGCCATTCAGTGTGGATCTCGCCAGCCAGGTATACGTTCCAGAGTTTCGACATGAAAATTCCTTGATCTAACCGATGGTCTCGGTCCAAAGCGAGACGGCTCGCCTTGCTTGACACAGTTTTGATTTCGCAGAGCGGTACGTGTTTGTAGCGCGCTCGAAGGAGCACGCGTCTCGAGCTGAGCCTAGCAGAGGTCGAGCGGTCTGATCGCGTAGAACAGTGCTTCGTAATGGCTGCTGTAACTTCGTTTAGGCAGACTGTAGGTCGAAGTTGGACTCGCCGCTGAGGTGAAATGAACGGAGGCCGCACGTGGATGAGCAGCACCAAACTCTCCGTATCGGATCGATAGCACCCCTCGAGGATCTTGACCCTCGAACCGTGGTGGAAACACTGAGCGAGACCGCCTGCCGGCAGGTCTTCGAGACGCCCTACCAGATCAAGAATCGTCAGGGGCATGTCAAGCCCTGGCTGTTCGCGACACCTCTGGCTCGGGTTTCGGGCGGAGCCGACAACGAAGTCCAGGCTATCGTCCGGCCAGACGTCGTATTTTCGGATGGAACTCCAATGACGGCCGAGATGGTGGTTGCCTGTTTACGCCAGGAGCCACTGTTCCGAGACCTCACGATCCGTGCGAAGGGTGAACGGATACGATTTCAGGGCGCCGCAACCATGCGTGAGATCGAGCTTGCGTTGTGCTCTACTCGGGCAGCGGTATGGAGATCTGCCGCCAAGGGGTTGATCGGTACCGGACCGCTGCAGGTAGTGCATGCCACCGCCGGTGCTAGTTGCAGTGACGAAGGGGATGGAAGTCGGGGAGTAGAGCTGACTCCCAACCCTTATTATCCGCGGACCCACGGCCTGAATCGAATCAGCTTCACCGTCTTTACGCTGGATGCTGAAGGGCGGCCAACCGATCTGATCGCGGCGATGCAGGACGGTCGTATCGATCTGACGTTCGATTTGACCCAGGGAGATGCTGAGATACTGACAGCCTGTACCGTCAAGAGCTCGCCCGGCTTGTCGACCGCATTGCTATTTTTCAATACTGCCCGACCACCCTTCGATCAGGGGCGCTTGCGGCTTGCCGTCGCCAAGATGCTCGATCGTTCGCAATTGGCACGGTTGCTCTTCGACAAGCCGTTCACCTTCGTTGCGACGTCGTTGTTGCCACCCGAGCTCGGTCGTTATTGGGACCGGCTTGGTCGCGATCAGGAGGAGGCTTCGGACTTCGCCGCGTCGTGTAGGCAGCCTGAGCGGCCATTGGAGTTGCTGTTGGTTTCGGGCCCACGGCCTTACTTGCCGAATCCAGCCCTGGCGGCTGAGTGGATAGGTGAGCAACTGGCACCTCTTGGGCTGCGGGTTGTGGTCAAAGAGAGTGTCAGCCCGGAGGACTTCGATTGGCAAGCGGCCTCGGGCAACTACGATCTGGTCTTGGCAGGCCGGATGTTGGAGAGCCTCGAGGCCTACCGCTATTTGGAATCGATATTGTCGTCGCAGTCGGTACCGAGTCCCGAGGCCGCCCATAGTCCGCACTTCAACTTCGCCCGACTCGAGTCGACCGAGATGGATGCTGCACTCGAACGGTATCGGGTGACCGGCAGCGACCAGGCGCTGGCTGACGTGCTGGCTCTGGGGTCGAGTCTGATGCCCGCGTTGCCTCTGCTCCACGGAGCCGACGTGGTGGTTCACTCACCGCGGGTCCAAGGGGTCTCGATAGGCCCCGGTGGTCTCGCGATGCTGTCGGAAGTGCGACTGGCGTCCCCGGCCACGCCTCCGATCCCCGCCAACCGTCGAGCGGTTTCCTAGCGCTAGCTAGATTGCATCTAGTTAGCTCTAGGTGTTGCCTACTGGCGGTTGTAGAACACTTCGCGCAGCTGATCTCGGAAGTTCTTCTCTCGTTGCAAGCCGGCTTCGAAGTCTTCTTTGCCCAAGGTCAGGAGGACGGCATCGTCGACGACGACGGCAGTGGCGTTGCGTGGTTGACCACTGAGGAGGGCAACTTCACCGAAGAAGGCACCCGGCTCGAGTCGGGCGAGCTCTTCGCCGGTGTCGTCATTGCGGATCAACACCGAGCCCTGCCAGACGATGAAGAAGTCTTGGGCGACGTCGCCCTGGTGGAAGACGGTGGTGCCTGAGGGTAGATTCCTGGGTTGCATATGCTCGGCGATTTCGGCCAGAGCGCCCGGCGTGTAGCCGACAAAAGCCGGCACCTTGGAAAGGAACTCACAGATTTCCAGCGACTCACCAACCGCCACGTCGGAGACCAAGCGGCCGTCCACCATGTTGATGATACGGTCGGCGGCCTGCAAGACACGATTGTCATGGGTGACGAGCACGGTGGCCGTGCCTTGCTCCTTGCCAAGCTGCTTCAATAGGTTGATGACCTGGCTACCGGTTTTGGCGTCGAGAGCGGCGGTCGGCTCGTCAGCCAGCACTAATGGTGGGCGTGGCGCCAGGGCGCGCGCGACCGCCACCCGTTGCCTCTGTCCCCCCGACAAGGCCTCCGGTTTCTTGTCCAGATGCTCGCGCAGTCCGACGGCTTCGAGAATCTCTCGGGCGCGCTGTTCGTTGGCTTGCCGGTTGTTGCTGTGGAGCTCGAGTGCCAGGCGGACGTTCTGCAGCGCGGTCAACGACTCGAACAGGTTGTGGCCCTGAAAAATAAACCCCAGCCCGCGTCGCAGTTCCACCCGTTCGGCCTCGTCGAGTCCGCGAAGCTCACGGTTCCGAACCACGATGCTGCCGGTTTGTAGTGAGCGTAAGGCACCAATCAACGTCAGCAAGGTGGTTTTGCCTGAGCCTGACGGGCCTGTCATCAGGACGATGTCGCCAGCAAAAAGGTCGAGATCAACGTCATGCAGCACACGCGTCGCACCGAAGTCGTGGCAGACCCCCTGAACCTTCACCACCGGCACCAGGAATGCTTCGGTCGGCAGTTTCAGCCCGACTCGTAGGGTTAGGGTGCCGAGTCGGTTGGTTTCGGTTCTACTCATCGTCAGAAGACCTCCGCCGGGTCGGTATCAATGGCTTTGCGTGTGGCCAGCAAGCTGGCCGCAACACACATCATCAACGATGCGGTCGCGACGATCGCAGCTCGAGCGGGAGTCAAGGCAAATTGTAAGCCGGTCAGGCCCGCCAGAAGTCGGTAGGTGAACAGGGCGACCGGTAGGCCAACAATCAAAGCGAGGATCGCCAGATAGAGGCCGCGCCGCACCGCGAGTTGGATTAGGTAACCGTTGGAGTAGCCGATCGCCTTGAGGGTCGCAAATTGAGGCAGCTGATCGACGATGTCGGTGAATAGCACCTGGTAGCAGATCATCAAGCCAATGAAGAAGCCGACCACGAGGCCAATTCCGAAGACCGCACCCACCGGTTGGTGGCGTGTCCAAAAAAGGTGGATCTCGCGGCGAAATTGGCGTGGCGTCAAACACCTCACATCGTCGGGCAGCGATTTGGCTAGGCGGGTGGCGAAGGTTTCGGGGTCGACCCCCTCAGCCAGTCGCAGAACACCTATTTCGACTCGTTCGAGCGGTTGGTCGTTGGAACCGGGCACGGCGAGCGAACGATGGAAAGTCAGGTCTGAGACCAGCATGTTGGCGTTTAACTGCAGATCGGGGCCCAGCTCGAAATCGCCAACCACCTTAACCCGGCGCCCGCCGAGCTCGCCAACAGCTCCCGAACGCAAACCGCCACCGTACGTGTCCCGAATGCGACGATCGACCAGCGCGGTGTCTGGAGCGCGCAGCAAGTGCTGTTTTGCCGCAATCTCGGGCAGTTTGAAGATCGGATCGGCGGGATCAAACGCCAGCAGCCGTACGAGATCTCGCTTGATCGCGCCGTGGGTGCTCCACGAGGTCAGACGAGATAGCCACAGTGGATACACGGCGGTGACCTCGGGGAAACCCCGGGCTTGCTCGAGCCGTCGGCGCGGAAACGGTTTTGAGGGATTGAAGTCGTCTTTGAGTGGGCTGATCATCAACAACTCGGCATCCAACGCATCGATCACCAGGGTCGAACTGTCGTAGATCGCATTCAGAAAACCGAGCTCGGTCGCCATCAGCAACACCGCAAAGGCGACGCCAGCCACCGACGCCAGCAGGCGGCGACGGTCATGGATCAAGCTCATCCAAGCCAGGGGGGTGGCGTTGCCTAGGGCCATAACGTCGTCAGGTCACCGTTAGAACAGGTCTGCAGGATCTGCCGATCGTACCCTGCGGCTGGCAAGCAGCGCGCCGGTGAGGCACATCAGCAGGCTAGTGATCAAAACCGCTGCCAATAACCCGAGATCGAGCCGCATCGGTAGGCGGGCGACATCACGTACGATCCCGAATAACAGCCACGCCAACAGCGAGGCCGGCACGAAGGCTGTCAGAGTGTAGAGAAACCCTTGGGCTACAACGACCTCATAGACTTGCCGGCGCGCAAAACCCAGGGCTTGAAGGGTGGCGAACTCACTGCGTCGACTGGTGATCTCCGACGCCAGAACCTGGAAGATAATGATGCCCCCGACCAGGACGGCGAGCACCATGCCGGACGTGAACATCAAGCCGATCGGTCGCTCCGATAGAAAGAAGCGGCGATCTCGCGCTTCGATCGCGGCTCTCGACCACACTGTGACGTCCGCCGGTAGTGAGGCCTCCAGCTGGCGCAGGACCGTGTCAACCTCCGCACCAGGCTCGAGATGGATCAGCCCAAGCTGGATATCGGCTGATGGGCGCTCGGAGAAGAGGTTGGAGAAGGTGTGCTCGTGGGTGATCGCCAGCCCTTGAGTGACAAAACCAGCTCCCCAGTCGAATTCCCCAACCACCGTAACGCGACGGTTTCGGGCCTCGCTGACCACGCCGGTGATGTTGGCGCCCAAAATCGGATGGGCTAGTTGATCGAACAACACGGTATCGGGATGCTGCAGCTTGGTGAGCTGTTGATTGATGTCGGCTGACGAAAACGGTCGATCCGTCGGATCGACACCCAGGATGAGGGTGTCGTAGCGATTGGCGGGAGCTGGGGTGCGCCATAGAAGGGGGCCAATCTTCACGGCTGAAACGCTGGCAACGCCCGGTACACTCCGTGCAACCTCGATGCGCGCTCGCTCCATGCGGTCGGCGTCCGCCACAAATGCGTAACGTGCCGAGGTGATGGCGGCGTCGAAGTCGAGTAGCGCATGGATACGGGTTGCCGAGGCACGACAAGCAAGATAGAAGCCGGCTTGCATGAAGATCAGGACAATCGCGAACAGCACACCGCCGAGGGCTGCTGCGGTCCGGGTGCGGCGGTGAACCAGGTCGTGCCAAGCGAGTTGAATTGGAATGGCGGGTCTCCGTCAAGCGGCCGGATCGCTGGACGGCTCACTCTGAGGGGCCTCCTCGGCCGGAGGATCCCCCTCGGCTGAGTGACCTTCCCCGACCGAGATCTCAACGTCGACCTGGAGGTGCACGAAGCTTGCCGCGGCCTTTGGATTGTCCAGCAAGATCCGCGCTTCGATTACCCGCGAGTCGGTGTCAGCGGCCGGATCGATGCCGAGCACGTCGTTCTTGTGCACCAGATCGCTGATCCGTGCCACCTTGCCGGTCAACGCTTCAGCCAGCGCCGGGCTGGTGATCGTGGCCCGTTGGCCGGGCCGCACAAACCGAGCGTCGGTCTCGTACACCTCGGCGATCGCGTACATCTCTCGGATTTCGCCAAGACGGAGGATCGCGCTGCCATCGGTCGATTCGCCCTCGAGCACCAGTAGATCGAGTATGGTGCCATCCGCAGGGGAGCGGATCTCGCTTTGTGCCAAGGTCGCTTGCGCTCGCGCCAGCTCAGCTTCGGCAGTAGTGATTGCGGCGCTAGCCTCGACGATCGCCAACTGACGCTCGCGGGTTTCACGCTCGAATAGAGAGCGCGCTTCATCGAGCGACGCCTTAGCCTGCGCCACCGCCGCCTCACGGAATTCTCGATCCCGTTCAGGGGCAACCTCGCTGGCCACCAATTCGCGGGTGCGGCGCAAGTCACTGGTTGCCAACTCCAAGTCGGCGGCGATACGGTGGACGGTGGCCTCGCGGGCAGCAATCGCCAGCGGGCCAACGTCGCGAGCTCGCGCCAAACGATGGCGCGCCTCCTCGGCCAGAGCACGGCGCACTTCAACTTCAGTACGCCGTTCGTCGAAACTCTCGAGAATCGCGACGATCTGGCCCTGGCTGACCATCTCGCCTTCTTCGACCATCACCTGGCGGATGCGCTCACCGGGGGGCGAACCCAGGTTGATGACACCCAGACCGGGCTCGAATCGCCCGAGGGCCGTGACCCGTGACCTGTCGTCGACAGGTGCGGAGTTGCTCTGAGGAGGGGCCTCGGTTCGACAACCGAAGAGCCCAACAAGAATGAGGATGACGATCTGCTTCCGGTGCAACATGGTTCCCAGATCTTAGCTGTCTGGGAGCACCTTCGCTCGTGATAGCAGTCGAGCGGCGAGATCGACGAGTTTTTATGAGGCTTGGGTGACTCTGTTCCGTCTGTCGACCTAGTGCAGCTTGGCGACACCTAACGGAACATCGAACTTCTCACACCAGACATAGATTTCATCGAACTTCTTGGGATCGATGGTTTTGGGGAGTTCGTAAACCTGGAGGCCAGTCTTGTCCTTCAAGGGAGAAAACAGGGTCTTGGCATCGAAGGTGCCGTTTTTTCCGAAGCCGAGCTTGGGATCCGGTGCACCGTCGAGGCTGAAGTTCGACTCGAGCACAACGACATAGCCGGCACCGGTCTCGAGGATAGAAACGCCGCCGGTAGTAACGTGGTCACTTTTTCCACTGAACTCGCCACTAGCGACAACGCTGGTACCAGCATGAACAGAGAATGCAATGCCCAACAAGAGAGCGATGGCGAGGGGGGCTAGACGACGGGTGTTGTTTAGAGAGCGCATGAATCCAATCTCCTATCTGTTATCACTGCCGAGGGTTCGGCGTCGTGTTGTGGAGATGAGATTCCTCGAGAGCAAGTTAGGTTACAAGGAATGTTTCTACATGTTCGACGGCCTTGAGCGAGACCCGGTCAAAGCGTTTCGGCGTTTGCCGAAGTTGTCGAACGAGGCCGGTCAAAGCGTTTCGGCGTTTGCCGAAGTGGCTGAACGAGGCCGGTCGAAGCGTTTCGGCGTTTGCCGAAGTGGTTGAACGAGGCCGGTCAAAGCGTTTCGGCGTTTGCCGAAGTGGTTGAACGAGGCCCGTCGAGGCGTTTCGGCGCCTGCCGAAGTGGTTGAGCGAGGTCCGTCGACGCGGTTCGGCGTTTGCCGAAGCCTTGTCGCGAGCCTCGCCAAAGCGTATTGACGCTCCGAATATGAGGGTTCCGGCCGAGTCTGGGTCTGTCGGCGTTTGCAAGTGATGCTGACGAGGCCTGCGGCCGCGTGTCGTCAACCGTCGAAGTGCTTTTGGGGGCTCGTCAGAGTCCTTTGGCAACTGTCGAAAGCCCGAGGATTGGCTCGTCAAAGTGATTCTCGAACGTCGATGTTGCGAAGCGCGGTGCGTCAAGACGACTATGGAGCCTCGATGCTGTGTGGCGCGGCAACCTCGTCCACCCATCGTTTGGCAACGCTCGTATTGGGAGCTTGCGTCCTTTTTATCGAACTTCAGAGCTTTGCCAGATCGTCTTCGACCTTCTTGACCGCCGGATGGTCGGCCTTCAGGTTGGCGGAGAGTAGCGCTATCGAACGGTTGTAGGCGTCGAGCGCCTCGGTCTTGCGTCCAGAATCGCGCAAGATGTTGCCCAGGGTATGCTGGTAGTAGCCGAGGCTGTAGTGTTCGGAACCGAGTAACTCAGTGGCGATCGAGAGCGCCTCGCGCAGGAGGGCTTCGGCTTCTGGATAACGCTTCTGAACTCGACGTAAATCTCCCAATGCTTCCAAGGTCATGGCGGTAAACGGATGGTGGCGGCCGAGGGAGGCGGCCTGGATCTCGAGACTGCGTTGCAGGGTTGCTTCCGCCGGTCCGACCATGCCACTGAGAGTTTGGGCGCGGCCGAGCAGACGCATCCCCCAGACCAGGTTGGGATGATCTGGTCCCAAAATCTTCTGGCGGATGGTCAGCGAACGCTCCAGGTAGTCGATAGCAGATGGGTACTGCTCGGCCGTGATCATCGACAAGGCGAGGTTGTTGAGGGTTTGCGCGACGCGGTCGGCGTCCGCACCGAGCACGCGCTGCCGCACTTCGAGGCACTGCTGGAGCGTTTGGACCGCCTCTGCATTACGGCCCATATCGAGGTAAAGCGTCCCGAGGTGATTGAGGCCTGTGTGATACGCCTCAAGATCGGTGGCGTCTGTGGCTTCCAGAAGATCGATCGATTGTTCTTGCCAACGGACCGACTCCTCGAATTCGCCCAGGTTATGCAGCACGATGGCGAACCGATTGAGCGACGTTGCCAGTTTCGGGTCGTTGGGCCCGAGTCGTTGCTGCTCGATTTCGATCAGCTCTCGAGCATGGATCTTCGCTTCAGCAAAACGGCCTTCCTCGACCAACAACACGATGAGTGTATCGAGGTTGTCGATGACTTCTGGGTCATTGGCCGGCAGGATTTGCTGCCGCAGCTCGAGCGCCTCGGTCACAAAAGGTTCGCCTTGGCTAGGGAGGCCGAGTGAGTTGTAAACTGAACCCACGGTGTGCATCAACGCCGCACGGGTCAGTGGCTCGTGATCAACCTCCCTGCGCAGTTTCTCAGCGCCGCGGTCGAGCAGCTCACGAGCGGTGATCTGATCGCCTCGCCCGTTGCCTGGCTCATTGATCTCGAAGAGTTCGATCAGAAACTTGGACACCCGCTGAGCGTGGGCTGCCTCACGGTTGGCTCGGGCAGCCTCTTGGTTGGCGCGTCGGGCTTCGAGGGTGCGGGCGGCAAATCCTGAAACCAGGCTTGCCAAGACCAGCACGGACGCCGCCGCCGCGCTGCGATGCCGACGGACCAGCTTGCGAAATCGGTCCAGATTGCGCGGTGGTCCAGCCTCGATCGGTCGGTTCTCCAGATGCCTCAAGACATCGGAACTGAGGGCGGAGGCGGAAGGGTACCGCCGGTCCTTCTGGCGATTGACCGCCCGTGCCACGATCCATGTCAGGTCACCCTGCAGGGCTCGTCGCAGCTGTGTCGGTGTCGTTTGACGGTGTTCAGCAATCTTCTGTTGGGTTGCTGAGTCAACGGTCGCGAAGCGTTCAGTCAACAAGGGTGAGTCTTGTTTGGCGATTTTTTCGAGGAGGCCTATCAGAGAGTCTCTGCCGGGTGGAAATGGCAAGACTCCAACCAGTAGCTCGAACAAGGTCAGGCCAAGAGAGTAGACGTCGGTGCGGGTGTCGTGGTCTTTGCTGCCGGTCACCGATTCCGGGCTCCAATAACCTGGAGTTCCGACCATGCCGTAGTGGGTGAGAGCCTGCTCGCTGGCGGCGGGTTGGTCGATCGCCTTGGCCACTCCGAAGTCGATGATCTTTGGCATTGGCCGTCCTTCGACCTCGGCTACCAGAATATTCGACGGCTTCAAGTCACGGTGAATGATGCCCTTCTGGTGGGCGTGTTCAACGCCCTCACAGACCGCGAGGAAAAGCTCCAGCCGTTTGGGGATCGTCAACCGATGCTCGTTGCAAAAGCGGACGATGCTGTCGCCAGGTACTCGTTCCATGACGAAGTAGGGCTCACCATGGTCGGTGGTTCCAGCGTCAAAAACCTGTGCCACATGGGGATGGCTCATGCGGGCCAATGCCTTCTCTTCCGCCGCGAAACGTGCTCGTTGCTCTTCCGATACCACCTGCGCACGAATGATCTTCAACGCAACTTGGCGGTGGAGGGGCTCCTCTTGTTGCGCGAGATAGACTGTCCCCATGCCACCCTGCCCTAGGAGCTCGAGGATCCGGTAGGGGCCAATTTGCTGCGGGACTTCTGCGGGTGTCGTCGACTCAGTAGCGCTCGGCGAGTAGGCCTGACCGTGGGCCTCGGTCGGTGGCAGGGGGTCCGTTTCCGGCAGCGGTGTCGTCGACGATTGGCCGATGCGTATGTCGTTTGTCATGTCAGGTGGTTGGCTTAGCATACTCCAGGCTGCGAGCGGTCTTCGCGGTGGCCTGAAAAGACTGAGAAACGATGGCCAGAGAATAGCCATGTTCGTGGTATCTGTCGGTGCGTTAGGCTGGATTGATGCCAGCATCGGAACCGCCATGGCCAAGGTCTGAAGAACGATGAGCAGCCCACAACAACAATCCACAGACCTGAAACGCGAAAAGCGAATCCACGAGTTGCTGGACGCGGTGCTCGATCTACCGGTCGAGGCACGGCAGGAATACCTGCGAAAAGCAACGGAACACGATCACGACTTGCTGCAGCAAGTGAAAGATCTGTTGTTGGGCGATACCCTGGGGGATTTTCTCGAGCACGGTGCGGTAGGCGGTGGGGGAGTTGAGGCGGCGTTACCTGGTGGTAGCTCGGACCTGCCAGACCAGATTGGGCCGTTCACGATTCTCGACTTGCTGGGTGAAGGCGGGATGGGGCGTGTGTTCCTGGCTGAGCAGACCGATCCGGTCGCCCGGGAGGTTGCACTCAAGGTGATGGGCTCGAGCCTCGCCGGGCGCGAGATGCGAGTTCGGTTCGAGGCCGAGCGCCGGGTCCTGGCGCGGCTGGCGCATCCCAACATCGCTCAGATCTACGAGGCTGGATTTACTGAAGACGGTTTTCCGTACTACGCGATGGAGCTGGTCTCCGGGCTGCGGATTACCGACTACTGCGATCGGGCCAAGGCAACGATCGAGCAGCGCTTGGAGCTGTTCATCGCCATCTGCCGCGGGGTAGAGCATGCGCACCAGAAGCAGATTGTGCACCGCGATCTCAAACCGTCCAACATCTTGGTCACCGAAATAGATGGCCGGCCGGTACCCAAGATCATCGATTTTGGCATTGCCAAGACCCTCGGCGATGCAACCTCGGATACCAGCTTGACCGGCAGCCAGATGATCGGAACGCCAGCCTATATGAGCCCGGAAGCGATCTCCGGCTCGGAGGATCTCGATACCCGCACCGACGTCTACTCCCTCGGTGTGCTGCTTTACGAGTTGCTCACCGGTGTCCGGCCCTTCGACGCTGGCGATTCCAATGTTGCGGAGGTTTTGCAGCGGATCGCCGCCGAGTCGCCGCCGCGGCCGAGTACCCGGGTTCTGTCACTGCCCGAAACCGACACCGTGATGGTCGAGACGCGCAGCACCGGGGCGAAGGCTCTGCAGCGCCGGCTGCGAGGCGATCTCGACTGGATTCTGATGGCCGCAATCGCCAAGCAGCGGGAGTCGCGTTATGCATCCGCTGCTGCCTTGGCGGACGACGTGCAGCATCATTTGCGCGATGAGCCGGTGAATATCCGGCTGCCGAATGTGCCTTATCAAATGATCAAGTTCGCTCGTCGTCATCGGTGGTGGGTTGCTGCCGCCGGCTTACTCTTGGCGTCGTTGATCGCCGGGATAATCGGGACAACCCGTGGGTTGGTGCGAGCTCGAGCAGCTGAAGTTCTGGCACAGGCCGAGGCCGAGCGAGCGAATCAGGAGGCGCAGACTGCGCAGCGCGCCCGCGAAGAAACGGAGGAAGTGGTCGAGCTATTGATCGATCTGTTCCGGGTGCCGGATATCAACAGTGTACAGAGGACGTCGAAACGTCCGGCGCATGAGCTCACTGCCCTCGAAGTGCTCGAGCACGGTCGTGAACGTTTGTCCGACGAAGAGCTCGAGGAACAACCGCTGATCCGTGCGCGGCTGCAATCCGTGTTGGGCCGGGTCTACTCACAGCTAGGCCTTTACGACGAGGCCGATGTTTTGCTGGGCGACGCATTGGCAAGTCGTGAACAGACGTTGCCATCCGGGCATTTCGATCTCGGTGAAAGCCTGATCGAGCTCGGCCAACTCGCCAGCCGTCGCGGTGAAACCGAACGAGCCGAGACCCTTCTGCGGCGTGGGCTTTTCATCATGCTGGCGCTAGAGGAAAGTCCCAAGTTGGCGGATGGCTACGGTCTTCTGGGGCGTGTCCGGCGGCAGCGCGGAGACTTTACGGAAGCCGAGAAGTTGATCGAAAAGGGGCTGGAGATCCGCCAACGAATCCTTGGTCCGGATCACGTGGAGGTTTCGATCAGTCTCAACAGCCTGGGAACCTTGGCGTTTTCCCAGGGACAATTCGAAAAGGCCGAGGACTATTTCCGTCGTACTCTGGCGGTCTTGCGAACCGCCGTCGACCCCGAACATCCCAGGTTGGTGGTGGCCGTCAGCAACGTCGCTGCCGCGATCGCGAGTCAAAATCGTCATGCTGATGCGCTGCCCCTCGCCGAGGAGGCGTTGCGATTGCAGCGAAAGATGCTTGGGCCGGACCATCCCTCCGTGGCCGACAGCTTGAACAACGTCGGCGTCTTGGCGATGGATCTCGGGCGGCATGCAGATGCTGAGAAATACCATCGTGAAGCGCTCGAGATTCGACTTCGAGCCTTGGGACCTCAGCATCCGCGAGTGGGCTGGAGCCTGCACAATCTAGCCGTTGCAGTGGAAGATCTGGGCCGTACGACCGAGGCCGAAGCATTACACCGTCGAGCGCTGGCGCTGCGTGAGAAGGCGCTGGAGGTTGGACATCCTGATATCGGGCGTTCAGCGGAGTCGTTGGGCAGCCTATTGTGGCGTGTGGGTCGAACTCGCGAGGGCGAAAACCTGATCCGTCGAGGTTTGGAGATCTTCGAAACGGCGTTGCCACCAGACTCTGTCACGCTGCAGCATGCCCGTGAAAACTTCGCCGAGCTGCTGCGCGAGGCGGGCCGTGTGGAGGAGGCAGAGCAGTTGATGACCCAGCAAAAGGAAGCGCAGCAACCAGAGCCCCAGAATGCAGAAAAGGCGGCGTCCTGAGACTACTCTGAGCCGAGAATTGGCCGCGCCTGCCAGGCATCTAACGTCGTCCACTATGATGATCTGAAGGGACCGTTGAACAGCGGCTCGAGCTTTTTGTCGCCATCTGTCGCGGCGTACATCATGCCCATCAGAAGCAGATCGTGCATCGTGATCTCAAGCCCTCCAACAGCCTGGTCACCGAGATCGACGGCCAGCCAAACCCCAAGACAATCGACTTCGGGATCGCCAAGACCCTCGATGGCAGATGATGTGAGACGCCAGGAGTTTGCCGACTTATTACGTGAGGCTGGGCGGAACGAAGAGGCGGACCGCCTAGTCGACTAAGATAGCCCGATGACTAGCAAGACTCTGCCAGCCGCCGGTTCTATCGGCGCCTGGATCATGGCCAGTCGGCCGGCGACCCTGGCGGCGGCGATTATTCCGGTAGCGGTGGGCGCAGCCTGTGCCTTCAACCTCGGTGGTCTGCGTTGGGGGCCTACCCTGGCCGCTTTGTGGGGAGCTATCTGGATCCAGATCGGTACCAACTTCGCAAACGATGTGTTCGACTACGAGAAGGGTGCCGACACCGGCGAACGTTTGGGGCCAACCCGTGCGGTGCAGGCCGGGCTGCTTTCGTCCGGCCACATGCGCACCGGCATGATCGTCGCGTTTGGCCTGGCCTTTGCCAGCGGCATTTACCTGACGTGGGTTGCGGGATGGCCGATCATCATCATCGGTATCGCCTCGATCTTGTCTGGCATCGCTTACACTGGCGGTCCCTATCCTCTCGGCTACCATGGCCTCGGTGATGTTTTTGTGCTCGTCTTCTTCGGCTTTGTTGCCGTTTGCGGCACTGCGTTCATCAACCTCGGAGCGGTGCCTGCTATCGCTTGGTGGGCGGCGGCGCCGGTCGGTTGTTTGGCGACGGCGATCCTGGTGGTCAACAACGTGCGCGATCGGGTAGGGGATCGGGCAGCTGGCAAAGGTACGGTGGTGGCGCGTTTCGGCCGTGCCGTAGGGGTGGGGGAGTACATCCTCCTAATGGCAGTTTCGTACCTGATTCCACCGCTGCTGGTGTTACGTGGGGAACCACCATGGATAATGTTGCCCCTGGTTACGGTGCCCCGTGCCACCTTGTTGCTCAACCAGTTGGTGAATCGTGAAGGTCAGGAACTCAACCCGACCCTCGTCGGCACCGCTAAACTGATGGTCTTCTACGGTATCCTGTTCACGATCGGCTTGGCGCTCACCGATCTGCGGTGACGCCCTGCCCAACGCCACATCTTGCTCCCAGCTCCAAGGTGGAACTCTCGATCTTCCAGGCCGCCGCGGAGGTGCCGGAACGGTTAGCCCTGATTGACCGTGGAGTCGAGGTCAACTTCAGGGAGCTGGCCGAGCGGGTCCGAGGCCGCATCGATCACTTGCGGCAGATTGGCGTTGATGGTTCAACGCCCAGCGTCGCGATGGTCGGCGAGGTCACTGAACAGGCCCTGGTGTTGCTGTATGCGCTGATTGAGCTCGCGGTGCCGGTGGTCATGATCCACCCCAGCACCTCCAAACCCGAGGTCAGGAAGTGGCTGGCAGATACAGGTGTCGAGACGGTACTTGATCCAGACACGGTCTTGGATCCAGAGACGGTCGTGGATCCAGTCACCTCGGTTCCTGCCGGTCGACTTCCTGAGCCGCTGCATGATGCCGAACGAGCCCTCGCCATTGTCCGAACGTCAGGCTCTAGCGGTCGGCCCAAAGGTGTGGTGCTCAGTCGTCGAGCGTTTCTCGCTGCTGCCGCCGCCAGCGCCGAGAACCTCGGCTGGCACGATGACGATCGGTGGCTTCTAAGCCTCCCGATTGCCCATGTTGGCGGCTTGTCGATTGTCACCCGTTGTCTCGTCGCTCGTCGACCCGTGGTGCTCCGGCCATTGGACCGTTTCGATGCTCGAGGTGTAGTCGACATCGTAGAGCGTGATCGGGTCACGCTGCTCTCGCTGGTTCCGACCATGTTACGGCGCTTGCTCGACCTCGACGAACAGCTACCGGGGCACCTGCGAGCCATTTTGCTTGGTGGGGCGGGTGCACCTCGCGAGCTGCTGCGCCGGGGTGCCGACCGGGGATGGCCGATCTTGACCACGTATGGACTCACCGAAGCCTGTTCGCAAGTAGCAACCCAACGCTACGGTACCGTCAATCGTGGTGGTCGCGGCTGTGAGCCAGTGGCTGGGATGGAGGTGCGGATTCGAGACGATATTGTCGAGGTCCGTGGACCGAGCTTGATGACCGGCTATCTCCCCGCGGTTTACCCGCCACCCTTCGACGCCAAGGGCTGGTTCACCACCGGTGACCTTGGACGTCTCGATGACCAGGGGCGCCTCCAAATTCTCGGTCGTCGTGACGACGTCATCGTCACCGGCGGCGAGAACGTCCACCCGAGGGAAGCTGAAGAGGTGCTAACCGAACATCCAGCGATCGATGGCGCCTGTATTTTTGCAATCCCAGATCCAGAATGGGGACAGGCCGTTGCGGCAGCACTAGTCGCGGCGCAGCCACCTGAAGATAGGGACCTGCGGGCGTTCTTGCGCCAGCGTTTGGCAAGCTTTCAGTGCCCTCGTCAGATCGCCTACGTGACAGCCTTGGAATCGACGCCGACCGGTAAGCTCGACCGTCGAGCCACGGCGCGTTTGGCGGTGTCGAAGCTGCGGCCGATGGCCGTGGTCGACAACACTCCCCAGAGTTGACGAACGCCCGAATCCAAGGACACTAGAGGGCCAGAGTCTCCTTGGATTCGAGCTCAGCGCATCAGAACCAGCCGGTGCGCCCGCTGATCAGGGAATCGTGGGCGGAGTCGAAGTAGTCGATGCTGTAGGAGTAGGTGTAGTTCATCAAGCAGACGACGGGGTCGAAGTCATGGCTGGCGCCGTAGTTGTGGCCAATCTCATGCCGCAGAGCCGAAGTCGTCGAGGTATTACCTTGGTCAAGGCAGACCGAATATCCCGTGCCTGGATCGGAGCTGTAGACGTAGGCGATGCCACCAGCGTTGAACTTGGAGTCGTCGGTGAAGCCCATCGCAAGCCCACGCGGCAGGCCTGCACCGTCGCTGGCCAAGTCACTCAGGATTGCTGAAGCGTTGTTGCCGTTCGAGGTCCACGAGTAGTAGCCTTGAATGACCCAGTTGATCCCGAAGTCGCGATAGTAGGCGTTGTCAGCAGTTTCGATGATGTTGTAGAGCTTGTTCTGCCAATTCGAGTAGCTGGCTCGGTACTCTTCGTCCGCGATGGCATACACCGGGACGGTGACGGCTAGGTAAGATCCGCCTGGAAATTTGTCGAGCTCTTCGACTTCGAAGCCGCGGAACAACTTACTCTCCGGATCATCCCATGGGTTCTCGATCGGGTGCTTGGCCGGCGGATCGATGACGACGGTGACCTCGTTGCCGAATGGATCCGTAGTGTCGTACTCAACCGCTCCGTCAGCAAGATAGCGGACGTTGGCGTCACTGCTGATGCCGTCTCCCGGTCCGGCAAAGCTAGCTGCTGCCGAAAAGCTGAGCAAGAGCGTACAGAGCACTAGCGAAAAGTAGGAGGACTGCGGGTTAGGTTGCTTCATGGGTCTTCTCCTTGAAAAACAGACATTGACTCACGGACACGACGGACGTCCCGGTCTCGATGAGGCCGGGGGTTCAGGTTCCCTGAGGAACCAAACTCGAGGCTTGGACAAGCAGCTGTTCAATCTTCTGGAAGCGGTTTGGATCGAGCTCCAGCTGCTCAAATTCTTCGATCAGCTTGCGGGTCAAGGGCAGCGCCGAGAGGCGGTAGTTGGGTTCGACAGCACTGAGATCGGCGCCTGCCTTTAGCGCCTCTTCGACATCGGCCAAGCGTGCGTTGGTGATGCCGGCAAACAACTGAGCTTCCGGTGAAACCCACTGAATCTCGAGCCCCACCGGATCGCTGGGGCGAGGTCTGGCCGAGACCGAGGGGTCGCGTTGCCGCAGCAGCTCGAAGATTGGCGGGCTGGCGATCATCGGCAGCATCGAGGCCAATTTCTCCGGCTTGCCTGGGTCTGCACCCTGCTGCAACAACCACTTGGTCAACGGACCGTTGCGATTGAAGATGGCGATGGTGAGGGCGGTGAATCCATCACTGTCGGTGCCGTCGATCTCCGCGCCGTCGTTGAGGGTTTGCTGTAATCGCACGAGATCGTCCGGTGCGGTCTTGACCAGATCCAAGAAGCGAGCGTTGTGCAGATTGGGGCCGACCAATTCGAGGGTGGCGGCGATGTGTTCGAATTGGGACGCCAGTGCTGCGTGTTGGTGCTCTTCGGTAGCGAAGGTGAGCGCAAAACGTTCGCCGAAGCCCTCGAGCAGGAAGG
Source organism: Acidobacteriota bacterium (assembly GCA_029263395.1). Classification (GTDB taxonomy): domain Bacteria; phylum Acidobacteriota; class Thermoanaerobaculia; order Multivoradales; family J023; genus JAAELT01. The sequence continues at coordinate 38,432 of JAJCXO010000095.1, forward strand.
TTGTATGGCGCAGCGTCCGGCCGCGTGCGGTGCCGCGGATTTCGAGCACATCGGCATCGTGAGTCGAGGTGACCGAGCGGCGCTCGTGGGTGAGGACCTCATAGTTGTCGAATGAACGTGGCAATTCTGCGAGAAGATCATCTACACCCTGCGTCGGCGAGTCGGTTGACGCGATCGCGGTGCGAGTCAGCATCGCCAAGGCCAGTTTGGGAGGCAGTTGAGCGACAGCCGCGAACGGTCCTTGTGCGGGAACTTGCAGCTGCCACGGTGCCGGCAGCTCGAGGCGTAGGCCGACGTCGGCGAGCACCAGCTGTTGTGGCTCCGGAGGCGTGACGACCACTTCACCTGCCAGCGCAGGCCTGGTCGTGATCCACAGGGCACCGAGGGTCAGAATTATTAAGGGCGTCTCACGGCAGAGCAAACGAGACATAAAGAGTCCTCCTTCGCTGGCGAGTTGGCCGACGGACTTGCTCACCTTCTGGCTCAAACGGTTCGGCATATTCACTTAGCTAATGCGTAGGATTCTATGCAAAGCTGTCAGTAAATTCCTACTTTTTTTTCTTCAGGCCCGACTTCGCTAGACGGATACAGAACTTGGGTAGGACATTCAACGAGAATTCCTCTACGGGCGCACGGGGTTGTGCGCCCAGGCTCCTGAGTGGAGCGAAGGTGGGTTCTTGTCGCTGAGGCAACTCCTTGCGGCGGTTGCTTCTGCCAGAAAACGGCCCTGGGTAGCCGATATCGAAGCCTACTCAGCCCGATAGGCTAAGTGGCGTTGGCATGCCGGTCCGTCACTCTAACGGTCGGGGCCAAGATAGGTCGCAGGGTCTAGAAGAAGAAAAATCTAGAATCAGTAGTTCTGCAGCAGACGGAACTACAGAAACCAAATCAGCGCCATCGCGCCAATACCGGCAAAGGCGAAGCGGACGGTCGCCAAGCTCGGTTCAAAAGAAGAGAACAGCAGTTCCAGATCTTGCGTCAGGGCATGGTAGGTAGTACGTCTCATACCCAAGGCCTAAAGCAAAAGAGATGCCAGATCGAAGACGGCAATCTTTGTGTCTACCGTGACTTTGAAGGGCGTGAAATTGCGATAGGGAGAGGATCTCTCCTACAGCTGTGGCTCCCTCTGTCCTCAATCGCATACACCGGTGTCGGTGGACGGTGCCAGCGTCCGCTTTGTCACGAGGTGTCCTGCCCTGGGCCGAAGCCGCGGGCAGGACGGGCGCTCAACGAATCTGAACGACGGCCCCGCCGTTAGATATCGAACTCGACGCCTTGAGCGAGCGGTAGCTCGGTGCCCCAGTTGAGGGTGCAGGTCTGGCGCCGCATGTAGATCTTCCAGGAGTCGGAGCCAGCTTCGCGTCCGCCGCCGGTCTCTTTCTCGCCGCCGAAGGCACCACCAATTTCAGCGCCTGACGTGCCAATATTGACGTTGGCAATGCCACAGTCCGAGCCGGTTGCAGCCAAGAAACGCTCGGCGGAGCGCATGTTGAGAGTGAAGATGGCTGACGACAGGCCCTGCGGCACGCTGTTGTGGAGCTCGATCGCCTCGTCCAGGTCTTCGAATTCGAAGATGTAGAGGATTGGGGCGAAGGTTTCCTCACAGGTAATCGGCATGTGGGCTTTGGCAGCGACCAGCGTCGGCTCGACGAAGAAGCCGGGACGGTCAATCTTGCCGCCGCCGTAGAGCACCTCGCCGCCTTGCTCTTTGGCGACCTCGATGGCGTTCATCATGTCGTCCACTGCCCCTTGGTTGACCAACGGGCCCATCAGCGTCGAAGGATCCATTGGATCGCCGATCCGTACCGAACCGTAGGCCTGGATCAAGCGGCCCTTCATCTCTTCGGCGATGCCCTTCTGGAGGAATAGTCGACGGGTTGTCGTGCAGCGTTGGCCGGCGGTACCCACCGCGGCGAACAACACCGCCCGCAGCACCAGGTCGAGATCGGCATCGTCAGTGACGACGATACCGTTGTTGCCGCCGAGCTCGAGCAGAGAGTTGCCGAGGCGCTCAGCCACCACCGTGCCGATCTTGCGACCCATCGTCACCGATCCGGTTGCGGAGATCAGCGGTACGCGGTGATCCGCAACCAAGGGCCCGCCAACCGCGTGGCGATCACCGACGGCCAAGTTGAAGATAGCCGGAGCGTTCTCGCGTTCCAGGACTCGGGCAGCGATGTTAGTCACCGCCACGGCGGTCAGTGGAGTCTGCGACGATGGCTTCCAGATCATCGAATCGCCACAGATCGCGGCCACCGTGGAGTTCCAGGCCCACACGGCAACGGGAAAGTTGAAGGCGGTTATGATGCCCACTGGGCCTAGCGGATGCCATTGTTCGTACATCCGATGTTGTGGACGCTCGGAATGCATCGACAGGCCGTAGAGCTGGCGGGACATACCGACGGCCAGATCGGCCATGTCGATCATCTCCTGCACTTCGCCCTCGCCCTCGTTGAGGACTTTACCCATCTCGAGCGTCACCAAGGCACTGAGTGCGGCTTTGTGTTTGCGCAACTCCTCAGCCAGCAGACGTACCACCTCGCCACGCTTGGGAGCTGGCCAGGTACGCCATTCGCGGAACGCTTGGGAGCTGGCCGCTGCTACCTGCTCGTAGTCTTCGGCGGTCGCTTGGCGCACCGATGCAATCACTTCGCCGGTGGTGGGATTGACGGAATGGACAAGCTCGCCTTGGGTATCGATCCAGGTACCGTCGAAGGCACCTGAGTTCTCGGACGCGATGCCGAGCTCGTCGAGGATTTGCTGAGTGCTGCTATGGGAAGCCGTTGCTTCGCTCATGGGAATGAATCTCCTTGGTCTTGATAGGCGGTCGAAGCTTGAAGGATAGCGCAGTTGCTGCGGCAGTTCGAGTCGCAAGTTATGGAGTGACCAGGGCTCGAGAAGCAGGGGCTGAGCAACTCAAAGAGACTCAGACATCGTGATAGCCTGCTGTAATCGACGATCTGAGATTTTTACCGGGGTCGATCCAACCACAAGATTCAAGAATGGGACTGAGAGAGATGAAATATCACCATCGAGTCGCTTGGAGCCTGATCACCACCTGCCTCGCGTTGGTCACGGTGCCACTCTTGCCTACAGTGACCTACGCCGAGGAGCCGCCCCCGTCCGTTGAGCTCATCCCGATTCCCAACGCCGTCATGTTTGACCACAACGTGCTGCTCGGTGGGCAGCCGAGCCAGGAGCACTTGAAACAGGCTGCGGCTGCCGGCTATCAGACGATCGTCAACCTGCGCCCTGTTGGAGAGTTCTCGGAGTGGGACGAGCGTGAGGTCGCTGAGGCCGCGGGGCTGCGCTATGTCTCGATCCCCATTTCCGGCAATTCTGGTCTCAGCCTCGAAAGCGCCCAGGAGCTGGCGACCGAACTCGACCGAGACGGCGGCCGTCCGATCTTGATTCACTGTGCCAGTGGCAATCGAGCCGGGGCACTCTTGGCTTTGAAGGCTTTCTTTGTCGACTTCATGGGCTCCACCGAAGCACTACAACTGGGACTCGACCACGGCATGACCTCCCTCGAACCGACCGTTGACAAGATTTTCAACGGTGAACTCTAGAGAACTTAGACCATGTCAGTCCTTCTCCGATGGGTAGCGGCTTTGCGGCCGCTCTGGACTTTGCCTCAGGCTGGCAGAACTTTCGGGTTGACCGGCATGGCTTGAGACCTATGTTTGGCTGACTGCTTCTCGACCGCCCAATCGACCAAGATCTCGCGGACCGTGTCGGCGACCAAGATCCTACTGAAGCCAATCTGATGGTTGATGTGGTTGATCGCGGCGGTTTCTCCTTCGAGCATATCCAGAACATATCTGTCACATGAGATGTTGAGATATTTCCCCGACGACATGGAGGGCCACCTTTCTTGGTTAGTTGATGATGCGATCTCGGCCAATTTGCGATACCAAGACGATTGTAGGCAGGCATTATGGCGTTCTGGATGTCGTCTCTATGACGTTTCGTATGAAGGCCCGTCAGTACTCTTGACAGACTGGTCAGCAGAGAGCAAGCATCAGACAACCCAAGGAGGCTCCCATGCAAGAAGTCCTGGTGATGGTCGGTACCCAGAAGGGTGCTTTCTTCCTGTGGTCTGATCTCGAGCGCCGCGAGTGGCGGATCGAAGGGCCACATTTGAAAGGTTGGGAAGTCTCTTGTCTGGAGGTCGACCGGCGTGGTGAGCCGACGATTTACGGCGGTGTTGGTCACTATGTTTACGGCGCCACGATCCAGCGCTCGACAGATTTTGGCGCCTCTTGGACGCAGCTCGACGCCCGCCCTGCGTATCCTGAAGGTGTCGATCAGTCGCTGAATCGTATCTGGGCGATCGAACCCGGTCGGCCCGAGGAGCCTGATACTCTCTACGCTGGGGTCGACGAAGCCGGGCTTTTCCGCTCGACCGATCTTGCCGAAACTTGGGAGAGCCTCGATGGCCTGAATCAGCATCCCACCCGCTCGGCCTGGGGGCCAGGGGCTGGCGGTCTGTGCTGCCACACGATCATCCTCGATCCAGACGACGCCAACCGCATGTGGGTTGGTATCTCGGCGGTAGGTGCCTTTCGTTCGGACGACGGTGGCGCTACTTGGCAGCTCAAGAACGAAGGGCTGGAGATCGCAGCGCCGAGCGAAGAATTCGCCGCGGTCGGCAGCTGTGTGCACAAGATGGTGGTTGATCCGAGGCAACCCAATCTGCTGTACCAACAGAACCACAGAGGGGTCTTTCGCACGTCCGATGGTGGTGACCATTGGCAGCGCATCGAAAAGGGGTTACTACCGTCCCAGTTCGGATTTCCGATGGTGATGCATCCGCGTAACGGTCGCAGCCTCTACATCATTCCCCAAGAGAGTGACGAATACCGTATGGCGGTTGACGGACGGCTCGCGGTTTATCGAACCCGTGATGCTGGCGACTCCTGGAGTGCGTGCCGCAGCGGCTTGCCTGACGATTGTTTTCAAGGTGTTCTCCGCAACGCTATGGCGGTCGATTCCCTCGATCCCTGTGGTATCTACTTTGGTACTACTGGCGGTCAGGTCTACTTCAGCGCTGACGAAGGTGACAGCTGGCAGGCTATCCCGTGCCAGCTGCCGCGTATCGGCAGCGTCACCGCGATGGTTGTGGATCGGTCATGAGTGATGCGGTAGCGGTCGAGTTCTTTCTGCCATCCCTGTTGCGCCCGGCGGTGGGTGGGCAATCGTCGGTGACCGTCGAGGCGACCACCCTGCAGGGCTGCCTCGACGCTCTCATCAGCGCTCACCCGCAGGTTGGACCGCATCTGTTCGACGATGGTGGCAAACTGCGCCAACACGTCAATATATTCTGGAACGATCAGAGCACGCGCTGGCTCGACAGCCTCGATGTAGCGGTCAACCCGCGCGACACCATCACTGTGTTGCAAGCAGTGTCGGGCGGTTGAGCCTAGAGAGAGCTATCCATCTATCTAGACACCGAAGACCAGAACGACAGGTCGCCGGTTTCGAAGCTGTCGAAGAAGATCGCACGGCTGCCTTGTAGCCGTTGAACGGTACCGTTGGTGCCAACCGAGAGCAGCTCAAAGTCGGCAGTCGGTGGTAGGCCTGATGGACCCTCGAGCCGAGTTGGGCCGTATTGGATTTGGACTCCCCCGAATTGACAGCCCTCGTGACTATCGTTGGAATCAACATGCCGGATCCGGGAGTCTAAGAAGTCTGCAAACGCACTCATCGTGGCGTCGTCACCGGTTTCCACGCCGTCGTCGTCACACCGCAGGAGCACGGTGTACAGGGTTTTGATATTGGTGGTTTCCTGAGGTGTGAGGATGCAGGCGGCAGTAACCGTAGGCTCACCGTTGCGGCTGCGAAATCTCCAGGGTGACGAAGAAGGGCCGTCACGATCCGGTTGGATCGCATCCACGAAGCCGGCGTAAACGCGGGATTGGGAGGTGGCGTCACCCGCTGAGATGTACTGGCAGTCTTCAGAGAACGAGGCGGCGTTGAGCAGGAGACCGTCACTGTCGTCCTGGTCAAACACGGACGTTATTTGCAGAGAGTCGTTGATCTCTTCGATATCACCGTCAGTTGTGACATAGCGGATGTTGCCGTTGGGCAACTCACACATCGCCAACACGGCTCCGAGTGTGAACGCAATGCCGGGAGCGGTCTGCGAGTTGCGATCGTAGCGGTGCAGGAAGCTGGGCGAAATACCGAGATCGGGTACGCCGTACCAGATCGCGTCAGCAGTCGGTAATATCGGGGTGAAGAACGATCCTGAGCCTGGTCGTTGGTCAACCACTAGGGTGTCTGCAAAGTCGGTTTCGACAATCGTCTCACGGCCTGCAATCACCCAGCCGTCACCTCCAGGATAGGTGACCGGTGACAAGGCGAGGGTGAGAATCTCGGCAGTAAAGAATCCCGCTGCCCAAGGGTTGAGCGACGTCCAGATCGGATTGTTGTCCGGGTCTAGGGTTCGGCGCAGTACCGTGGCTCCGTTTCCAACCACGATGTGGTCGCCGTTGGTTCCCGCGGCGATCCCATTGAGATCTTCCGTGGTCGGGGCACTCTCCTTGACCGGAGGCAATAACTCGACGACTGCGTTGACCGGCTGTGCGGCCTGCAGCATCAGTAGAACGGCGACCCATCCAAAGTTGTGCCAACTTGCCTGGTGTGGTGAATTCAATTTCGATCGAGCGTCGCAATGCGCATCCATGGTGTCTCCTCGGTTCGTGGGTGTCTTCAACGAGACAAGCGAGGTGCCATCGGAATTTGCGACAGGTCACGGTAGAAAATTCTCAGTCCCGTTTCCATGATTCAAAGGGGGTCTTCTACCAGGCGCTGGTGTCGCCCGACTCGAACCCGTCCTCGAAGATCAACCCGGAGGCATCACGGATCAAGATGCGCGAGGTATATGGTTGCAACGGCAGGCTGCCGGCGACCGGCTGTTGATCAAGGTCGAGATAGCTACCGATAAGGGGGATCATCAGTGTGTTGTCAGTGTCGTTGACGAAGAGCTCCGATCGTGGCGGATCAGCAACACTCAAGGTGTACCACTGGGTGGACGAGTTGGCGTCGAAACCGCTGTGACCTTGCCACTCGGCGAGAGTCAAACGGTCGTCGAGCTCCGGGTTACCGGCAAGGGTTTCGTCCCAGATGCTGGTGGTGTCGTAGGGACTGAAGAAACGATTGCTGTCGCCTACTGCCAACACGTTGAGATCAGAGACTCGGAAACTCTCGCGCAGGAAGCCGAGTGGGAATAGGGTGTTGTCAGTGATCTCGACCGCAGTCGAACCGATGACCGACAGCTCAGTGCCGTAGTCGGAGTCGACATTGTCGTAGAGGGTGTTGCCACGTCCGGTGCCGCTTGCGAAGCGGTAGATCAGGCCTACCCAGCTGCTGCCAGTGACCGTGTTGTCCTCGGCCAGGATGTCCCGCACCCAGTTGTCGAGATAGATGCCGAAGCCGAAGCGATCGTCGAAGAATGGGTGGACTCCGTCGGTATTACCCAGGGTGTTGCGGATGATGTTGCCGCGTACGTCAATGTCGTGGGTGGGAGTGGTCGCCAGATTTCCTTGACCATAAACCCGGATGCCGCCGCAGTCGCCCTTGGATTGGCAGGCGTCGTCGACAACATTGTTTTCGATTAGGTGATTGCGGCCATAAACGTCGATGCCATTCATGCCGATATTCTGGAGTCGATTGCCGCGTACTGTGTTGTTGCGTCCGGTGTGATCGGGGGCAACGGAAGTCCAGAAGAGGGACATGCCGTCGCCGTTCTCGGTACATTCGCCGGTGGTATCGAACCCGCAGCCCATACCCGGTCGGCCGAGGTTGGGAATCAGCGCGATATCGCGAATCGTGTTGCCGAGGAACTGAGACTCGGTACTGTAGGCGAGCAGACCACGGTTATTGGCGCCGACGATCAGGTTGTTTTCGATCCGTAGGTCGCGTCCGCCCCGCCAGCCGACCGGCCCATTTCCGGCTCCCGGCTGCCATACCCAAGTAGTGAGCCGCAGTCCGACATCGTCGACGTCGATGACGGTGTTGTCGCGGATCGTCAGGTTGTGGTTTTCGTCGCTCTGCAAGTTCTCAGGGAAGGTGATGCCGTTGGCGAACCAGCGCTCGATCCGCAAGTTCTCCACGGTCACCCAGGCGATGTGCTCGAATAGTTGACGACCAAGGGTGACGGCGCCGTGGAAGATGCCGTCGGCAGATTGCACGACGGCCGCCTCGATTTCGCCGTCCATTGGTACGGATCCGGTGGAGTAGAGAAGGACCCGGTTGGCGGCTTCGTCATAGAACCACTCTCCTTCACGGTCGAGGGTCGACGGGTGATGGGTGAGGTGGTAGCCCCATTGAGTACAGTCGCCACTGAAGCAACTGCAGCTTTCCTGGTAACAAGAGAGGGCAGTGTTGACGGTCAGGGTTGAGCCGACGTCGGCGGTCACCTCGCGGTTGAGCAGATACCAGCGAATACCCTTGATTCGCATCATCGCGCCGGTCCAATCGATGGCGGGGAGTTCAGCGTCGGTGATCTGGGTGGCACTGGGGGAGGCGTCAACTTCGGCATAACCGCCATCCCCATGACCTTCGATGTTTGGCCATCGTCCCATCGGCAGGCGTTTGCCGTTTCGGAAGATGTGCCCGATGCCGAGTGGGAAGAGACCGGCATTGGCGCCATCATCGAGATCCGCCTGATAGAGACTCGGCCCAGCCGCGGTCCATCCCGAGATACCCCGTGCTCCCGAGAATGTGGGTTGATCAGCACAGCCTGTAGGGTGCGACGAGATGACGATCGGCTGGGTGATGGTGCCGGAGTCGACGATGTGCAAGGGGTCAACTCGCCACGTTTCGCCACAGAAGAAACGCACGGCGTCGCCGGGCTGCAGATCTAAGGCATTGACGCGCGCCACAGTAGCGAAGGCGTTGCCGGGAGACAGACCGTCGGCAGAATCGTCACCATTTGCGCTGGAGACGTAATAGGTGGCGGCGAAGGCGGATGTGCTAATCGACAAAGCAAGCCAGCTGATACCGAGCACTCTGGCGAGGTGGAGTTGTGGCTGTGAGGTTTCAAACATGGGGGCTCCTTCGGGCCACTGAGTTCATGCGATGGCCAGATGTGAGGTTCTCAGAGGTGTGACTCACCGCGACGAAGGCTGCGACCCTTGGGGGGCTCAAATGTTGTTCCAAGAGGTCTACTGCATCGCCTTCGGAATCTTCACGACTTCCACCCGGCGGTTGAGGCGCCGCCCTTGGGAGGTGCCGTTATCGGCTACAGGCTGGGCCTCACCATGGCCGATTGCTGCCAGGCGGCCCGCGTCGATGCCTTGGTCGACGAGCCAAGAATGAACGGCGTCGGCACGCCGCTGCGACAGCTCCTGGTTATGGCGTGTCGAAGCGACGGAATCGGTATGTCCTTCGATCCTCAGGCGAAGATCGGTATCTTGGACCAGCAACGACTGGAGCTGTCGCAAGGTTGGCTCTGCGTCGACGGTGAGACGCGCCGAATCACTGGTGAAGCGGATTCCATAAAGAGTCGCTTGGCCAGCCCAATCAAGGGCCGTGGCGAGATCCTCGGCCGGACACTCACGCGCCGTGACGTTTCTCGATTCGGCAGTTCGTTGGCCCGTCCAGCGCCCGACCAAATGTGATTTATCCCCTCGGCCGTACCAGAGTCCCGACAACGATCCGGTGTCCGAGGCTACCAGCAGCAAGGAGCCGTTGAGTCCGCCGCCGCCATCGATGGGTTGGCGCCACTCGAGTTCGGCCGATCTTCCCGCGACATGGCCGCTCAGGCGACCCTCTCCGGCTCCGGAGTAACAGCCGGTCATGTCGGCGCCGCGCTGAGTCAAGCTCGTGCGTAGTATTTGGCCCTCGTATTGGCCCTCATAAACTCCTGCCAGCGTCGTGGCTGACTTAGCGGACGGGTTACCCACCTCAACTGCCGTGACCGTAGCCTCGAGCTCCATGAGCTCGGTGTACCTGGGATGCCCCCAGTTGGAGCGAATCACGATCTTGATCCAACGGACTTCGCGCGGCGGTTCGAGATTTATGGTGGTATGACCACCGCGTTCGATTTCACTACTTGCAGCCAGTTGAAACCCGCTGTCCGGTGCGTCGACCGACGTGTGGATTTCGACCGCGCGGGTCGAGATACCGGGTTGACTCGCTTCTTGATTGTCCGAGTTGAATAACGTCAAGCTTTCAACCCGATGGACTGTGGCGAGCTCGACGATGAATTCGTGGGGCAGTGGAGCCCCTTCGCGGCTGCACCAACCCAAACGGGTGGTGCCGTCGAGCAAGGCCAGGGCCGACCACTCAGCCTTCCAATCGGTTGCGTACTCGGAGCTGAATCGGAGTAAGGCAGCGCCTGAGCCGAGGTCGAGTAGGTCAGCTGGAGGAGTTTGCTGAGCTGGAAGATGCGCACCCAGCACAAGAATCGATAGCAGCCAACTGGCTACGACTTGGAGCACTAGTCCTTGGGCCAAGCGGGCACTCCGGGTGACCGAGTGAGCGGAAGAATCGAGCATGAGAAGAGTTCCTGATGTTGTCCTCGGCGAGAGGAAAGTGCGATGCGTTTAGCTGTTGTTGGTGCAAGCGTCGAACCGATCGCAACTGCGACATGGATGCCAGAAAAAGAACCAGACGTGACCTGCACGGTCGAAGGGGCCAATCTGCGATAATCGTGATCGCTCGCCAGAGGCTGGATGAGAGGTCCACCCGTGAAACATAGAGGTCGAGCGTCGAACCATGTCCATTTGAAGCGAATGTCCGGCCGAGCCACTCAACTCTTGAACGCCATCGGCGACGGTGATCTTGCCGCAGCCGAGGAGCTGCTGCCGAGGAGCTGCTGCCGTTGGTTTATGTGGAGTTGCGGCGCATCGCACGGGCACGTATGGCCAACGAGCGGCCGGGCCATACACTGCAACCAACGGCGCTGGTTCACGAGGCCTATTTACGGCTGGTCGGCGATGCCGAGATCGAGTGGGTCGATCGACGGCATTTTTATGCCGCCGCAGCGCGATCGATGCGCCGTATATTGATCGATCGCGCTCGGCGCGTCGCGCGCCAGAAGCACGGCGGCGATTTACAACGCGACGTGTTTGCTGACGACCTGGCGAGCGAACAGCCGCGCGCCGACGAACTGCTCGCTCTGGACGAAGCGCTGGCCGGCCTCGAAGCACGGGATTCAACTATGGCCGAGATCGTCAAAATGCGGTTCTTCGCTGGTCTGACGATCGCCGAGACGGCAAAGGTGTTGGACGTCTCGTCGCGCACGGTCAATCGGCAGTGGCTGGTGGCCAGAGCTTGGCTGGCCGACCGTATCGGTCAGTCCGAGGCTGGTACCGCAGAAGTCAGCTGAGCGCGATAACGGTCAGCATCTTGTGGGCGCTGCCACGCGTCGTACAGAGTCACCAGTCCGGCGAGTGCCTCACGAGTGTTCTCGTGAGTCGGGCCGCGAGTTTCGGTGTGGCCTTTCAGGGCGCTGAGGAGCAGTTCCTCGGATTCTTCAAACTGGCCGACTCGAGTGAGACATTCACCGAGAAACATCCGCGTCTGGCTGGTTCTGCGGTGGGTTGAGGGTAAGGATTCGAGCTGGATCTCCAAGGCGCTGCGTAACACTGCTTCAGCTTCTTCTAAACGGCCTTGCATGATCAAGGTCTTGCCGAGGGCGGATTGGGAGCGCGCGACGTGGGGATGTCTCTCGCCGATGGCGGGGCTAAGTATGTCGATTGCTTGGCGGGCTCCGCTTTCGGCGCCCTGCAGCCGGCCGCGCCGCCGGAGCAGAACAGATAAGTTGTGATGCGCCACGGCCACCGTCGGGTGATTTGGGCCGAGAATCTTCTGATTGAGCGAGAGGGACTCGCGATAGAGGGATTCCGCTTCGTCGTACTGCCCATTCTGCCTTAGAAACACACCGAGGTTGGCCAGCGCCACCGCAACGTCGCTGTGTTCGCTGCCTTGCAGACGCCGCCGCATTGCGATGACTTCGCGATGGAGAGCTTCGGCCTCGTCTCGTTTGTCGAGTCGCTGGCAAATGCGGGCCAGGTTGTTCTTTGCGACTGCTACCGCGATGGACTCGTCACCGTAGACCCGTCGGCGATTCTCCAGCACTTCGCGCAACAAGGCCTCGGCCTCGATGTCGCGGTCGAGCTCGGTGAGCACGCTGGCCAGATTGAGTTTGTTGGTTGGGACGTCGGGATGATCGGACCCCAGATAGCGTTCGGCTAGCTCGATAGTCTGGCGCAGCAGCCCCTCGCTCTCTTGAAATTTTCCCAGGTAGCGGAGCGTCATGCCCAACTCGCCCATCGTCACGAGCACATCAGTATTCTCGGCAGCGGTGATCGGCCCCCAAACCACGAGGGCTTGGCGCAGGGTGTCTTCGGACAGCTCATACTTGCCAGCGTTGTGCAACACCGAACCGAGGCGGGTCAAGTAGGTAGCTTCTCCGCTACCGCCAGGGCCAGCGGAAGCGCGATACAGCTCGAGGGCACGTCGGGCTTGGTCCTCTGCCGCCTCGAGGTTGTCTTGCCATTTGTAGACGTGTGCCAGGCGGGCATGAGTCTCAGCGATGTCCGGGTGGTTGGCAGCGAGAGTCTGCTGCTGCAGCTCGAGGCCCGCGGTGATCAGACTCTCGGCTTCGCCAAGGAGTCCGAGGTCAACATAAATGTCACCGATGACACCCATCATCGCTGCCTGGATTTCGGGTTGGCCAGCCAGCTCGGTTGTGATGCGTTGGGCGCCGCGGTCGAGGATCTCGCGCGCCAGAATGCTGTTACCGCGAGCCTCGTCGGGATCGGAGATCTGGAAAAGTTCGGTGAGGAAGGTGGTGACTTCCGCTGCTTTACGTGCCTCGCGCTCACTCTGGTCGAGAGCTCGTCTGAGCTGCGCAGCCTGCCAGGATGTGACGACGGCAAACGCAACCAGTAGGATTGCCGCGCTGCTCGCCACTGCCACGCCGACCCAATTGCGTTTGACAAACTTGCCGACGCGATAACCGACTCCCGGTGGTCCAGCGACCACTGGTTCGTTTCGCAGGTGACGTCCCAAGTCGTCAGCGAGTTCCGACGCTGTGCCATACCGTCGTTCGCGCTCTTTCTCCAGCGCCCGCATGACGATCCAGTCGAGGTCACCGCGCAGTTCCTGCCGCAGGCTCGAGGGCTGGGTCCGCCGCTGGTCGGCGATAACCTGGGCCGCGTCACCTAGGGCGCGGACGCGGGTGCTTGGAGGGTCGACGTCCGTACCACGCAGAATCTGCTGCAGCCGTTCGGGAGTCCCGGCGCGTACCTCCGCCGCATCAAACGGCAGCTGACCGACGAGGAGTTCGTAGAGCAAAACGCCGAGCGAATAGACGTCCGTCCGAATATCAACATCGAGGGACATTTCAGCCTGCTCTGGGGACATGTACTCAGGCGTTCCGATGAAACGTCCGAGCTGGGTGAGGGCGGTGGCTCGATTTCTGCCACTGCTCAGAGCTGGGCCGCTATCGACGGCACGGGCCACCCCAAAGTCGATGACCTTGGGCACCGGTTCGCCGTCATGTTCCGCCACTAGGATGTTGGATGGCTTTAGGTCACGGTGGATGATGCCCTTTTGGTGGGCATGGTGGATCCCTTTGCAAGCCTGCATGAAAAGTTCGAGACGTTGGCGGGTGCTGAGTTTGTGTTCGTCGCAATAGCGGGTGATCGTTACACCTTCGACCAACTCCATGACGAAGTAGGGGCGGCCTTGCTCGCTGGCCCCGGCGTCGAACACTTTGGCGATGTTGGGATGATCCAAAACCGCCAAGGCCTGACGCTCTGACTCGAAGCGTGCCACCACTTCCCGAGTCGCCATACCGAGCTGGATCAGTTTGAGCGCCACCGTGCGCCGGATCGGCTGCTCTTGGCTGGCACGATAGACAATGCCCATGCCACCTTCGCCGATCAAGCGCTGCAGGCGATAGGGGCCGATCGTTTGACCGATCAGATCATCCTCGGCCATCAGAGGGTTGAGCGCTTCCGGATGGTCGAGAAAACTGGGTGCGTTGTCGTGACCGGCCAACAAACGCTCCACTGCTTGACGCAGCTCCGCATCGTCACCACAGGCGTCCGAGAGCATTGGACCACGCGCTGCCGGATCGACCTCCAGAGCGAGGTGGAATAAGTCCAACGTACGTTGCCAGAGGTCGTCAGCCATGTTCCAGTCGGAAGTTTATCCCTCCGTAAGCGACGCAGTGGATCGAATCGTCGAGTTGGGTGCTACCTGCAGCTCCTTCAATTGCTCGATGATGCACTTGGCCCATTGGGCGTTGGCCTTGCCGTTGGGGTGCCCTTCGCGCCGGATTCTCATGTCTGGGGTCAAAGAGAAGACGCAGTCGATGACCGGGATGTCGTGCCTGGCCAGGAATGCCTCATAGGTTGACTTGAGGGTCTGGTTCGCCTGCAGCATGACGACAACCAAGCGTGCGCCATGGCTGTGGCTGAGCTTGTTCATCTCCTGCAAAATCGCCTGAGTGACGGGATGGGCTTGGCGTTTGCGGGCCTCTGTCCTAGCTCGCATGAAGCCTTTGCCTAGCAGGTTGGCCAGCGCCAGCTGGTTTCTCAAAGGCACCGTTGTATAGGCCTCGGGGGGATGCCTTACAAGCCCACCCTGATCGTCGACGGTGGCGTAGGGAACAAAAACATGAGACCGGTTGGAGTATTTCGAGAGCGTCTCGAGCCAGGTATCCGTCGCCACGTTGCGATTCTGGTGATGCGCCATGAAGCCGTAAAGGACGACCCTCGGATCGTTCAGCGTTGGCAAGGCTCGTTCCAGGGTCAACAAGGCTTGATACGTCCCATAACCACCGGTGCCGTAATTCAAGACTTCGAACTTGGGAAACCGTCTCTGCACCTTCCAGGGATAGGTCCTACGGTCGCTGATGCCCCAACCTTGGGTAAACGAGCCACCAACGAACACCATCTTGGGGCGCTGGTCTTGGATGGCTTCCTGGTTTACGCGCGCTCTGCGCAGCCCTCCCTCGAAAAACGTCATCTGTATGGGATTTCGTCTAGCAGTGTAGCCCGGGAATTCGTACTGGCCAGCCTTGTTCCTCCAGCCCAGTGTGTCGTCATGCTCGTGCATGGTCGGCTCGTTCTCATGTACCAGATACTGCCATGGCTGATGGCCACTGATCCTGAGAATCGCTTCCACGGCGAGCAAGGAGAAGACGGTAGAGGCGAGCAGGAGGGTCAGGTTCGTCAGGGTCTTTTTCATAGGGAAGTCCGATGACCGCGGCACCACTCAGGAGGCGCTGTAGCGGCGGTGATTGTAGCCGACGGTTGTATCGCTTTGCTGGTCGGACGAAACGGGCTAACCTACGTCGCCATGGCACCCATTGACCCAAAACCAAATGGCTCCGAGCCTGAAGCCGATAAGAACACGCTAGCGCGCCGACTGCGTGCCGCAACCGAGACGTTGGAATCGATTGTCGCGGATCGAGGACTGCTGTCAAACCTTTCCGAGGTGGAACAGAAGCGGCTGCTCGCTGCTGCCGCCCACGTCTGGAGTCCTGACCACAAGGCCCGGCGTCGACTGACCAAAGCTCTGGCGAGTAAGCGGCGTGCGGCCCGCATCGAGCGCGAGGAGACCGTCTTCGACGATACCGGAATTCGGTCCCTGCGCCGCAAACCGGTCTTCAACACCCCCAACTACAACACGCCCAGCAGTGCACCGCTCGACGATTCGGAGGGCAGCAGCGGGGTATCCCCAGCCGGTGCATCCCAAGACGGTGAAGCCTCCCAAGCACGCCCCAAGCCCCTGGACACCGGGACGTTGGTGCATTGTTACATCTGCAAGGGAAAGTTCTCCACGGTCCACTTCTTCTACGATCAGATGTGCCCGGAGTGTGCCGAACTCAACTTCGGCAAGCGCACCGAGTTGGCGGACTTGAGTGGCCGGGTTGCGTTGCTTACCGGCGGTCGAGTCAAGATCGGCTATCAAGCGGGGCTCAAGCTGTTGCGCTGCGGCGCCCACCTCATTGTCACGACACGGTTCCCGCGGGACTCAGCAGCCCGTTATGCCCAGGCGCCGGACTTCGAGGAATGGGGACACCGCCTCGAGGTGTTTGGTCTCGATCTGCGCCACACGCCAAGCGTCGAAGAGTTCTGCCGCGTCCTGCTAGAGAGTCGCGACCGTCTTGACTTCATCGTCAACAACGCCTGCCAGACCGTTCGACGGCCGCCGGCTTTCTACGAGCACATGATGGCAGGGGAGACCGCCGCCTTACGCGACATGCCGGAGCACGTCCGGCAGCTGGTAGGTAACTACGAAGGGTTGCGCGGGTACCACCTGTTGCCCGAAGGCGGCCCTCAAACGTTGACCCGGGAGAACAGCTCATCTGAGGGTGGTTCGACCGACGTCGCTGGATTGGTCCATGCTGCGGAGTTGACTCAAGTTGCCTTGTTGCCGGACGAGATGCCAGGAGATTCGGCAGACGAGCAGCGTGCGCAGCGCGACCTATTCCCGGTGGGTCGGCTTGATCAAGATCTTCAGCAGATCGATCTGCGCGAGATGAATTCCTGGCGGATGTTGATGGCGGAGGTGCCGTCCGTCGAGCTGTTGGAGGTCCATCTGATCAACGCGGTGGCGCCGTTCATCCTCAATGCCCGCCTCAAACCCTTGATGATGCGCACTCCGGAGCGCGACAAGCACATCGTCAACGTCTCCGCCGTCGAAGGCCAGTTTTACCGGACCTCCAAAACCACCCGCCATCCCCACACCAACATGGCCAAAGCAGCGCTCAACATGATGACTCGGACATCGGCTGCTGACTACCACAACGACGGCATCCACATGAACAGCGTCGACACCGGCTGGGTGACCGACGAGAACCCTGCCGAGATCACAGCCCGCAAGGTCGCCCAGCACCGCTTCCACCCACCGCTCGATATCGTCGACGGTGCTGCCCGTATCGTTGATCCGATCATCGTCGGGGCGAACACTGGGGAGCACGTCTGGGGGCAGTTCCTCAAGGACTACAAGCCGACGGATTGGTAGAGCGTGGGCACTCCCCGGCCCCACTTCGCCGGACAATGAAGAAGCTCTCTGCATACGGCAGAGAGCTCTCGGGACGCCAGGGCTTGGCGACCCAGCAGGGGTGCTTCTACAGCGAGTGGTCGTAAAACCAGATGATCGCTGTTGAATCCCACACCGTGGTTACGGTACCGGTTGCGTCTTGCCAATCGAGCACAGTCACCAACGAGGGTTGCTGGCTGAAGTCGAGTTCGAGCGGCACGATGCCATGGATCTTGATGCGATCTATATCGCCGTTTGCGATCCGGCTCAGATCAGGGGGTAGGATCTCGAGCTTCACGATCTCGGTGCCGATGCGAAGATAGAGATTTTTAAGGGTCAATTCCGACGGAATGTACCATCCGGCGCGTAGGTCGAGAGTCAGGTTGATGGTCGTCGTTTGGTTCTTGTTGATCGAGCCGCGCCAGCTGGATTTGCCTGGAATAGGTTCTGGTCTGGTAAGGTTTTTCTGGTCTAGCTGGCAACATAAATGGCAGTCGACACACGGGTCGGGCTCAGGTGTTTTTTGATGGGTCTCGCCGATCAGGTCGATCAAGCTATCGTGGAGCAAGGGTTCGTCCTGTGTCGCTATCGCAGTGACTTGGATGACTTTGCGGATCTTGTCATTACCGCATTGATCAGGGCCGTAACCGATGATTTCGTAAATACGGTTGCTGCCTCCGAGGCTGCTGGTCGGGAAGGTATCGTTGTTGTGGCGCAACACAAACGGACAGCCCGCGTTGGCACTGCAGGGCTGGTAGGGCTCCCATTGCGGACCGGCAGCGAGGGCATCCAGGGCCCCGTCGGGATCCTCTAGTAGCGCAACAGAAAGCATCCCACTGTAGAGGGCAGCAGCCAACGAAGACCCGGCGGGCCCTGGGATATCGAATGGCGTCGCATTCGGGTCGTTTCTCACCATGTTGACGCAGTGACCGTTGCCTGGCATCAAGGCATCGGAACCGAGCGGCGTCTCGGCGGCCGGTACGATAGTGCGGTCACGGGCGAAGGTGGTCAGATCGAGCATGCCGACGGACGTGACTTCAGCAAACACGCTGGGTACCAGAGCCGTACCGTGGTTCCCTCGCGACGCAACGACAGTTGAACGCGGTGGTTGTTGGGGATTCGGACGCTCGAGATGATTCAGTAGACGTGCGATCTGGCAGCCCAACGAGCCCGAGCAGTTTGGCGAAGTGCGGCTACAGGTTGCATCCGTTGCATCCTGTAGCAGGTGTTTGCGGCCGAAGCTCATATGGACGACCGTCGGATCCGAGATCCCGGTATGGTCAATGGCTTCAGCCAGAGCCGCAAGCCTTGCGAGGACGTCGGCGTCGTTCATGCTTTCGCATTCAGGGCCCAGCGCGAGCTCTTGCAACGTGTCGAGATAAACTACCGTGTCGGAGCGGGCTGCACTCTTGATGACCGACTGGACCATCAGCCCATGTGTGTCGGGCAGCCCTTGTTGGTCGGGGAAGTCGATGGCGGCGATCCATGGAACCTGGAGGTCCTCGACGATTTGGAGATCGTCATAACAGCCGGCGCTACCGATGCATTGCACCATACTATCCACTGGTGTTGGACCGGGTGTCGGGTAGATCGGTATGTCGCTTTCCGTACATCCGTCGATCAACGTACATCCTAGGATCGGCGGCGCGTTGATCACGAAGACGCCATAGTCGCCAGCTTCGAAAGTGATTGCCGGGGCACTGACCTGTGGCTGACAATTGGGCTCGTAGAGCGCCCATGTCACTTCGCAAGTGGCGTCAGAAGGTGTCGAGACCGCGCCGAGCGCCAGGATGACCCAGAGAGTCGGCAACAACGATCTCCGCAACAACAAACTGTGAAACAACATGTGGTTTCTCCTCGTCTGAGGCTCGCCTTCAATCTGAAGGCTGGCCGTTGAATGGCGTAGCTGAACTTTCAGCCAATAGACGAAGAGTGAGTTGATGCACCTGTCGCTTGCCGCCAGCCGCCAGCACCTTCGCTGGATCGTCTCCCGGCTCGAGCTTGATCTCCACTGGCAGCTCAGCGCGCCAAGCGATGCCCACGAAAACCTCGTAGACGCCGAGCTCCGATCCCACCAGATCCGATGCCAGCGCCGAGAAAACAACCACTCCTCGGCGTTGCTCGATCTTCAAGCGGTCGCCGATCGGTAGCCTTTCGAGCTGTTGCCCGAGTTGCCGATACAAACCGACCTCGACGCCATCGATGGCATCCTCGGTGACCGTCGCAGTGATCTTCACCCGCGAGTCGACGTAGGCTTCGGCAGTCAGGCCTGGTGTTGCCGCATCACGACGGTCGGTCAACGCCTCGAGCGACACCTGGTAGGCGGGGGGGGACGACGTGGGCTGCCAGACCAACCAACTGAGGGTGACGACCAAGAGGACAGCCGCCGCAGCCGCCACCAGAGGTTGCCAAAAGCGGCGAGCAGGGATCAGAGGGACGGATCGAATGGCGGCATCGAGCACTCGGTTTCGGGTAGCGTTGGACGCATCGGCGGGAGTGGCTCCAGCGATCGCTTCGAGTCGGCGACGGTTGGCCTGATTGCGGACCAACAGGCGTTCGACATCGCTGGCTTCCGCGTCGGTCAAGTCACCGTTGCGATAAGCCTCTAGGGTCGACTCGGCTACCAGCGTGTCATCCAACGCTTTCCCTTCGGCGAGCTCGCTCAATGCCCAATAGATCTGCTCTCGGTCGTCAGGTTGCATCATTCATCTCTTCGCTCAACCTCTGGTAGTCACCACGAGTTGGTTTTTGCCCTCGTCTGCCGTACCGAGAAGCGTCAAGTTGGACCAAGCCGCCGCAGGATAGTTCGAACGGAGGTTGGCTAGAGCCGTCCGAAAGGCATCCACCACCCCGCTACCGGCCTCGATCTGGCGATAGAAGACATCATTGAAGTCGTGTCCAAGGTCATCTTCGATGGCCGATTGGTGGGCAATGACCCAGCGTGTGCCGCGCCGGGACAAGACTCCGGCCAGTCCATCGTTACCGCTGCCGCCGGTTGGCCTCGAAAAACCCGTATGACAACCACTGAGGTTGGCAAAATGAAGCGGGCCGGCCAGTTTGGCTAAATCACCCAGGCTCAAGTTGGTGTCGGCCATCCCGAGGCTCGAGAGCTCCGGGAAAGCTTTGTCATATTCACCATGTGCGTCCACGTGGAGAAAGGACGCTGCCGGGAGTGCCGCCTGCACTGCCTGGGCTGAAGCTTCGTCACCAAAAAGGATTTTTGCCGCCGGGAAACGCCCGCGATAGGTGTCGCGAGCCTCGGTGCCACTCGGCAGGTTGCGCCTCGGATCGACGACAAACAGAGGGGCTGCGAGGGCCTCGTCATACCGCGGAGTCCCTGCTTCGACGAAGGGAGGGCGTACCACTGCGGTGGTCACGTCGGCGAGCCAGCGGCGACCGTCTCCAGGGGGGATCGGCAAGGCGGGTAGCGGTACTCGTTGCAACACGCCATGGAGGGCAAAGTGGCTGATGACCCCCAGGCTCTCTAGATTCTTGGGCAACAGTGCGTCGGCGAGCGGCTGTGCCAGGGCTCGCCAGGCCTCGTCGTTCAGTCGGCCGTTGCGTTGGGCCTCGGCAAGCTGCTCGATCCGATGATTCAGTTCGCTGCGGGGAAGGCTGGTGCGTTGGGCTTCCAAGCTGCCATCCGACGATCGCCACAGCGAGATGACCTCGTTGTCGAGGGCGAAGACGCGTAAGTCTGCGGCCACGGGCGACGCTTGGAGTGGACTGCGGCAGGCGGCGAGCAGGACGCGCTGGAGTTCGGTCAGGGACTGCAGCAACGCACGTCGAACGGGGGCAACTTGCTGCTGGCGTCGAGGCGCGAGGGGAGGCTCGGTCCAGGCGAGTTGGGACAGCAAGTTGTGTCGTCTGCTCTCGACGCGCTGGATATCCGGGCTTGTCCTACCGTCACAAGACTCGCTGAACTCGACGGTGGATGCGTCCAGCGCCTCCAAGAGCAGCCAAGCGTGGTCGGGATCATCCCGTTCGATGGCGACGCGAGCGGCGCGATAACTGTCGTCGACACGGTGTCCCGGCGCGGTGGGGCGGCCAAGCCCAGCGGAGTCTGGAACCGCCAGGGCATGATGGAGGATGGCTTGATCGAAGGCTGCTGCCGCCGCGTCGAGCTCGCCCCGTAGACGCTCGGCTCGACCGACACAGCTCCAGCCGCGAGCAGCGATACGGGGTGCTGCCAGAGCGGCCGCCGCGCAAGACTCGATAGCACTGGCCGCATCGCCGGCAGCCAGCGCCGCGAGGCCTGTAAAAGCGTGGTGCCAGGCCTGCAGATTCTGTTGCCGGGCGCCGGGCTCCAGGCCCGCCAAGATCGACCCGGCCTCGTCGAGCGCTGAGCCTGGATTTTGGCCCCGCCGGATGGCGAGGAACGCCGCGTTGAGCCGTTGGTTGGCGCGTTCCAAGTTGTCGACGGTGCCGCCGGTGTCGCCGGTGTCGCCGCTGTCGCCGGCGGTCGCGAGGCTGTCCTCGGCGCGGCCGAGATCTTGGGCTGAGGCGTCTGGATCATCCAATAGCCGCCAGCCAAGGAGTTGGTGTGCCGGGGCAACTAGACTCTGGCGGCACACACCGGTCTGGCATTCGTCGAGGGCAGCCTGCAAGCGATCGATCGAGTCTCTGCCGGCTCCGAGCCGTCCGAGGATCTCGGCCTGAAGCATGATGACGCCCAAGCGTTCGACCGCCACCACTTGTCGAGTCAGCTCGTCGGCCTCGGACAGCAGCTGCCAGGCGCGTCTCGTCTGTCCCTCCCTGAGCGCCAGCTTGGCCCAGTTGCGCTTTAGTTTGGCGTTGAGGACCGCGGCAGCGGGCTGCGTTGACCAGGTCGGCGCGGCGTCCAGCCGTTGCCGGATCTCAGCGTGAGCTTCATCGGATCCTTCGCTGAAGAGCGGACGGAGTGTTAGCAGACGCAAACCAGCGCCGACCAGTGGATAGCCGCGTTCGGTCAGGCCGGAAGCCTGCTGCTCGAGCGTGCTGAGATTGTCCTCGTTCGTCTGCTGTAGGAATAAGCCGACGGTACGATTGGCGGCGGCGAGCACCTGCTTGAAGTCGGAGTCATTGGCATCGAAGGCGACCCGGAAGCAAGGCAGCCGATAATGATGATTATTGAAGCCGTCCCGTAGGGTGGCGCAAATTTCCAAATCCGATGTCGACTGCAGGGTGGTCGGCGGTGTTTGAGTGAAGCATGAGGTGGTGCCGGCTTGCAACCGTGGCTCGGTGAACTCGGTGCTCAGCCGGCCCGGGAACGTCAACCGGACTTGCCACTGGCTAGTATCGATTTCGATCGGCGTATCGAGGCAGAGGCCGATCGGTTGAGCGTAGCCGAACCATTTGGGTTTTAATGTCCCATCGTCGAACACAACCACATCCTGGTTGCCGCGGAGGGCGTAGCTGATGCCCGCTGGCGGTTCTTCGAGGGTGGGTTCGCTGTCGTTGCAGGCGATGAACAACAACCAGAAGGCTGTCCCCAAGTACGCTCGCGTGGCATTGAAGCTCCAGAGGCTCATGACACCGCAAGTTCCAACGTTTCGATACAGGCGTCGAGTGCTGAGTCGAGGGTCTGTTTGAGCTTGTAGGTCGCCTTCTGAGACCAGCCCGTGATGTGGGCTATCTCAGCCGGCTTGTGGCCGTCACGGTAACGCAGCTGAAAATATAGCTCTAGGCGGTGGCCGCTCTGTGACAAACAGGCGGCGAGTCGCTCGAGCGCATCCCGTGCCAGGGTCAGCCCTTCCTCACGATCAGTAGATAGCGTCAGACTATCGATCGGTGCGGAAGGATGACGCAGCAGAGAACGTCTGCGATTCGATGCGATACCGCAGGCTGCACCCCAGAGGAAGTTCTCCAGATCCTGGGCCATCGGCTCACTACCGGAGTGGCGTTGGCGAAACCGATCCAGGACCTGGCCCTCCTGCTTTAGAGCGTAGAGGAATGTGTCTTGCACCAGATCTTCGGGATCAAGCCCTTGGGTGCCAGCGAAGCGCAGGCCAAGACGGCGCAACAGCCGAGGTGCGAAGGTATCGTAGAGCCAAGCCACCGCCTCGCGGTCACCCGATAAGATTCTCGAGATTGCCGCAAGAATCGATTCAGACATAAGACAGAAGATCCGGGTGAGTAGCAGCAGCAGCCGGCTGTGCTGGTCGTTGATGTCGTAGGCTCATACTAGTATAGGTGTGGTTTTGTTCGGAGCTGCCTCTGACAGGTGTGATGTCCAAGTCTCGAAACCATTCCGTTGCACGGCGCTAGACGCCGCAAAAATCGGCACTTTCTAGGATGGGGATCGTTTTCATGAGCTGTGACGACTTTCGCTACTCTTGGTCTCGGGTAACAGGCGGCCTGAGTGCCCTCGTGTTGTTATTGACCCTCGCCGCTCCAGCCGAAGCGCTGCCTCGCACCAAAGACCAATGGCTGCGTTTGGATACCGAACACTTCACGCTGATCAGCAATTCCAGCGAGCGCAACACACAAGAGGTGGGGGCTGACCTCGAGAAGTTCATATCAGTCATGGGCGGACTGATCGGTCGCGAGCCGGCCTCACCCTTGCCGAGCACGGTTTTTGTGTTCAGGAACGACAAGGCTTTTGAGCCCTACAAGTTGCTGTGGGAGGGCAAGCCGGCAAACGTTGCGGGCTTCTTCTTGAATCGCACCGACGGCAACCTGATCGCCTTCAACGGCGATCAGCGGCTCGAGGCCGCCGGTATCCTCTACCACGAGCTCATGCACTACGTGTTGAACAGTAACTACAGCCCGCTCCCGGTGTGGGCCAGTGAAGGGTTAGGCGAGCTCTACAGTACCTTCGAGGTCGACGGCGACAAGGTCCATGTTGGCAAGCCGGTGGAAAGTCATGTGTTCTGGCTGCGCGATCACCCGTTGATTCCGCTGGCCGAGCTGTTCGAGACCGACGTCGACTCTCCGACCTACAATGAAGGTAATCGTCAAGGTTCCTTTTATGCGCAGTCCTGGCTACTGATCCACTACCTGTTGCTGAGCAACGACCAGCAGCGGCGCAGTCAGCTGATGCAATTCCTCGATCAGAGCCGACGTGGCATCGAGACCGAGGAAGCGTTTCGCAGGGTCTTCGCCACCGACTACAAGGCCCTCGAGACGGAGCTTAGGAAATACGCCCGCCAGAGCAAGTTCTATTACCAAACCTTGCCAGCACCGATTGAACTCGGAGAGGTTGCGTCACCGCGACCGTTGTCTCGCCATGAGGCCCTCTGCTGGTTGGGCGATCTATTGGTTTCGCAGCCGGGTCGTGGGGACGAGGCCGAGGAGCATTTTCGCGCCGGCCTCGAGTTGCAAGCTGACGCTGGCGAGTGCCACCTGGGCATGGGGCGGGTGATGGAGCAGGGGAAGCGGTTTCGAGAGGCCGAGGGCCACTTTCGTAAGGCGACCGAGCTCGCTCCGGAGAGCTTCGTTGCCTGGTACCACTGGGGCATGTTGCGTATCGAGGCGTCGCGTAGTGTCGACGCATCCACTCTGGCTGCCTTGCAGCGCAGCGTCGAGCTGCAGCCCGATTTTGCACCGGCATGGGCCGCATTGAGCATGGCCCACGGCATGGAAGACACGTTCAACGAACAAGCGATTGGTGTCGGTGAACGAGCCCATGCGTTGTTTCCGTCGCGTGGCGAGGTCGCTTTGACGCTACTGCATCATTACGTGCGGGGGGGCCGGGGCAGCGACGCTCACCGATTGTTCGATGATTTTTTTGTTGGGTACCACGATCCGGTGGTCGTGCGGCAAGCGCAAGTCAACCTCTGGCTTCTCGAAGCCCAGCAGGCAGAGGTTTTGATTGCATCCGATCAGGCGACGGCGCAGCAGGTGGAGGCGGCGATCGTTGAGCTCGAGCGCATCCGCCGGGAAGCCACGGGAGTGCCGGAGCTGGCCTGGATCGACGGCCGCGTCCAGGAGCTGCGCAGCTTTGTGAATGGCCAGAGCCAGGTGGATCAATTCAACGAGGCTGTCAAGCTGCTCAATGCCGGTTATTGGGTCAAGGGGCGCAAATTGTTGGAAGAGGTTGCAGCACAGAATCCTGAAGGGGAGTTTGGTGCTGCGGTGCGCGAGGCTCTCGAACAGGTCAAGGCGGCCGGATCACGGTAGAGCGGTCTCTCAGCCGAGCTTGCAGCAGGCTGTTACAGAACCCTCCCAGGTTGTCACAGATCTTTCCCAGGACGCCTCGGGCAGGCCTCGGTAGTCTGGCGCCACCAAATCACAGGTCGCCCAGGCGAACCCTTGTTGTGGCCGAGGCGATTCCGAAAAGGAGCATCTGATGACCGACGCGAAACCTTCCGCCAGCGCCCAGCCGATCCTGACCCATGAGATCAATGTCCTCTACCAAAACGGCAGGCTGGTCGTCGAACAGCCGGAGGTGTTGATCGACGACCAGCAGCCCATAACCTGGAAGTTCATCGGCATTCCCGACCACTGGGCACCCGGAATTCTGTTCCTCAGCAACAACAGGCCCTTCATTGGGCCGTTCGAGCGCCTCGAGTGCCATGCCAATAAAGTCGTCGGCCGTGGCAATACCGGGCGCATCGGCTGTTTTAGATACATAGCGATGATCCGAGACTGGAGACATCCTCAACTGAGCAAGCACTTCAGTGCTCCAGCCCAAGTTTGGCAAGGCCCGGTTGTGACCACGATCGAGGTCGAGATCGATCTCGCGACCTGCCAGTTTTGCTTCAATCCATTGACGTGCGTCATCGAACCGGGGCAGGTCGTTCGCTGGCACTTCACTGGGCTGGATTCGCACTCGCTCGCCGAAGTCAATTTCCGGCGTTTCAATAAACGAGGTGAGAAACCGCAGCCGGCGAGCAATTTTTTTGGTCCGTTTGAATCCTTCAGCTACTTCGAAAACGGTCTCGAAGGTTCAGGTGAGGGCCTCCTCCGGGGACAACATGGTTACGACGTACACGTTGTGACTTGGGAGCCGAACCGAAGAGGGGCACCCCTACGCTCGTTCCACAGTACCGATCCGATCATCGACAACGAAGAGGATCCTCAGTGGCCCTTGCCGAGTAGCCTCCAGCTGAGCCTCGACTCAGCCCGAAGGTTGACTCGATACCTGGATCTGTAGCGCTTCGAATGCCGGGTCAGCTTGTATCGAAGCAAACCCGGGTACTCGAAACCAACGCGGTTTGATGCCGAGCGACCTGGCTCGTTCGGCGTTGACCAACGCCGAGTGGCGGTCGCCGGTCAGAGCATAAACCATGGCAGCTTGATAGGCGACTTCGGCGTGTTGGGGATGGGCCTGAAGCGTCCGCAAGGTGATTTCTACGGCGTGTCTCGGCTCGCCCAGTCGCGCCAAACAGAAGGCTTTTGTCATGCTGTCGATCGGGCCGAGGGGCGCTTCCTTGTCGTTGAATTCGAACCGTGTGACGACCGCCTGGCAGTGTTCACGGGCTGGCTCCAAGTACCCCAAAGCGACTTCGGCCTCTGCCAGGTTGGCGAGCACCACGGGATGGTCCGGTGCCAGCGCGAGGGCTTCGAGGTAGCTCGCCACCGCCGCTTCGTAGCGGCCGAGGAGGAATTGTGCGATCCCCAGATTGGTCCAATAGTTACGTTTTTCGTGGCGTGCGATCAGCCGTTGGTAAAGCGTAACGCTCGCCTCGAGGTCTCCGTAAAGCAGCTCGAACTCGGCAAGTTTAGACAGCCCCCAGCGGTTTCCGGGGGCAACCTCGAGCAACTGCTCCAATTGTGTCCGTGCCGCCTCGACTTCGCCTCGGCGATATTGGAGATCAGCCAGGTGCGCCAACGTGGACCACGATGGGCGGAGGGCTACGGCGGCGCGCAAAGTCTCGACGGCAGATTCTATATCGCCCCGCGCTTGGTGAAGTGTGGCTTCGGCTCGCAAAAGTGATGCCTCCCCCGGGATCAAGAGCCGTAGCGCGGCCAGTGTTGTTGTCGCTTCAGCCAACTGGCCGGCTGCCACCTCGAGGTGGAATCTCCTGTTGACCGGTCGCGGATCCCCAGGTGCCAGGGCTTCGGCTTTGGCGATCAGATCGAAGGCCCGTTGTTGGTATGCCTCGTCGCGCTGATCTCGCATTGCAATCGTGGCGACCTGAACGGCGGTCAGATAAGCCTCGAGAAAGCGCGGTGAAGTGGCGGTCATGCGTTCGAGAGTTTCAAAGTCGGCAGAGATCGACTCGCCAGCCGCACGGCGCTGTCGAATCTCGAGGAAGGTCCAATAGTCTTCGTCTCGCACCTCGAATTCCGGACTGCTGTTGCGCACTCGATAGTTGGGATAGGCGATACGTAACCGGGATCGCACCATGTTGGCGAGTAGGCGTGCGGCTTGGGGTTCGGATTGCGCCTTGAACGATTCGGCCCACTCCACCCGTCCGTCTTCACTTCGAATGCGTCGCAGGTTGACGAGATACAACCCGCCGTGATCTTCGATCGAAGACGCCAGCACCTCATCCGCCGCCGCGGCGCGAGCTGCCTCGATCGCGGATCGAGGCTGGTCAACGGCTTGCGATGGATCGAGTGGAATCAGGTGTTCGAATTCGGCAAGTCCGCTCAAGATCGCAACCAACAACCCAGAGGCGGCAACGGCAATGCCTGGAGCATCTGTGTCGGAACGTAGTTCGGGTTGAAGGACGGCGATTCTGATCGGTTGGGTATCGGTCCGCCACCAGCGGTCCGCGGTTGCGGCGAGTAGCACCGTCGAGAGCAGCAGAAGCAACACGGCTGACCATCGGAATCGCGGGCTCGGTCGCGCCCGCTGCGACCCTGCTGGCTCGAAGGTTGGCAGCTCGAGCGCTGTGGGTGAAGGTTCGTGCGCTGAGGAGGTGCTCGCCACGTCTTCTGCTGGGCTGCTGTCTCGAATTGTTGCTGTGAGGTCGCTGACGACGGCTTCCATATCCGGGTAACGACGGTCCACGTCGCGATTCAGCATGCGGTCGACAATCGAGCTGAGCCGACTGGGGATCTGTGGCGCGAGTTCCGACAGGGGTTGTGGCTCGTGGTTGAGGATCGCGTGCACAACCGCCTGCTCGTAGTCGCCGCGAAACGGCTTGCGGCCGGTCAGCATTTCGGTCAGCACAACCCCCAACGACCAGATGTCCGACCGATGATCCACCGCATCGCCAAGGGTTTGCTCGGGGCTTCGGTAGGCTGGCGTTCCGGGGGATGGGGCATTGTCGGACGTTGGTCCAGTTTGAGTGTGCTGAGTCTCGTCGGCGAACCGAGCGATGCCGAAGTCGAGGATTTTGAGGCTTTCCGTTGGGGCTCGATCCGGCGGGGCTGAGCGCAAAATCTCCCCCCGTGTCGCCTCGGCGGGTAGTGCCAGTATCATGTTGGCGGTCTTGACATCGCGGTGAATGATCCCGGCAGCGTGAGCTGCCCCCAAGCCACGGGCGGCGCCAATCGCCACCGTGACGGCTTCACGCCAGGGCAGTGGTCCGCGCGCCAGCCGCGCTTCCAGCGTCTCACCCTGGTAGAAGCCGAGGACCAGGAAGAGCCGCCCGTCATCGGTTTCGCCGGCTTCGTGTAGCGTGCAGATATTCGGGTGATCGAGGGCGGCGGCAATCCGCGCTTCCTTCAGAAACCGGGCCTTGGCTGCCGGATCGCGGCTCCACTCCGGGGGCAGGAACTTTAGGGCCACAGCCCGATGCAGCAACGTATCTTCAGCTTTCCACACCACCCCCATGGCGCCGCTGCCGAGCTGTTCCAATAATCGGTACCGTGACGTCTCTCCGGTCGAAGGCTCGAGCCATGACACCGGCGCGATCAATCGATAGCCGCGTTTGGGAATCGTCTGGATGAGGCGAGGTTTGCGAGCATTGTCACCGAGGGCGCGCCGCAGGTCCCAGATGCAATGGCTGAGGACTTCTTCGGTTACAAAGGCGTCACCCCACACTGCCTCCAACAGTTCCTGGCGGGTCCGTACTTCGCCGGCATAACGGGCCAGGTCGACTAGAACCGCCATCGACTTGGCCTCGACTGGAACCGGTCCGGCCGGACCTTCGACGTGATTCTGCCGTGGTCGTGCGATCCAGTCACCGACCCGGAAGTCGCCGGGTATGGATTCCAAGTCTCGTTGAGAGGCCATCGTCGCCGACTACCTGGAGTTCGCTCCCTGAGAAGTGCCGGCCTGCCGCCGTCACATCGAGATGATTCGAGAAGGATGAGCGTAACACAGGTCGACGCTTGCCACCGGTAAGTGCTGGCGGAAAGAAGTTTATCCGGATCACAGAAGTCTCACAGAGGGTGCTGGCGAAGCTCACAGAACTCCTTCAGGACCGGGATCGGGGTGCCTGGCTACAGTCTGGCTCGACGACGGGGAACGCCGATGTAGAGCCGACCCGGACTCAACACAACGTGTAGAAGGAGCAAAAACTCATGAGTACCAAAGCAGCCAGTATTTCTTTCCTGCTGGATAAGTCCGGCAGCATGGCGAGTAAGGCTTCGGCCGAGAGCGCCGACAGCAAACTGCAGTTGCTCAAGACCGACACCAACACCTTCATGACCATCATGCAAGTCGAAGGTCCTAAGCAGGATCCCGCGCAAAACGGACAAGTTGGCCTGGTCAAGTTCAACGACTCCGCTGAAAAACTCTTCGAGCGGAGCACTCTCGATAGTGATGGGAAGATCCTCGAAAAAGCGATAAAGGCTGTTGATAGCTTGTCAGCAACGGGTGGCACCAACATCGCCGATGCGATCAAAACAGGGCACACGATGCTCAACGGGGCAAGCGATTTTTACAATAAGGCGATGATCTTGTTTTCCGATGGTGATTGGAATACGGGCGGTGACCCGAGAAGAAACCTACCGACCGATATCCCGATCTACACGATTGGCTACGGCAGCAACACAAGTAAGCTGGAGTATTTGAAGACGATCGCCACCAAGACCAAAGGGCGATACCATCCCACCGGCGATCCTCTTATGTTGATGACGATCTACAACGAGATCATTCAAGAAACTCGCGTCGCCCAAACGGTCGCAAACGCCGGGTCCAAGGTCGGCGAATACGGCCTCTTCAGGACGTCGGCGAACATCCCGGCCGGAGAGCCCTGGCACCTCTTTGTTTCGAAATGGGACGACAACAGCCTGACCTACACTGGCACCACGCCTGGCCGCGGGCAGATCCAAGTGGTGCTGAACAGCCCGGCCGGAGACGTCGTCACCCCTGACGTAGTCGAGGCGCCGGAAGGCGAAGGATACGCGGTGCTGAAGGTCAACAACCCGGTCGCCGGGACCTGGCAGATCACTACGCATCCGGCGAAGTTCAAGACGAAGTCCCTCGCCGTGGCGCACGGCGTATTCACAGAACTGGGGGCGATCGACACTGCATTGACCCCGCATAGTGTGAACAGCCCATTGCGTGTGACTGCCCAAGTCACCGAAAATGGTGTACCGCTCGACAATGTCGACATTCATGCTTATTCGGTCCATCCACGGTACTCGTACGAGGAACTCATGGATCGGCACAAGGAAGACGTCAAGCGGATCATCGACAGCCAAGATTTCCCGGAAGACGTCGACCCCGAGGAAGCGGCGCTGCAAGTCTTGAGTCAGGAACAGCCAGAACTTGGTCTGTTCCATCACGAGTGTAAGCCGGGTGCTCGGGTCAGCCGAGATGGCGACGGTCATCTCGTCGAGATCCAGAGTTATAAGCAGGGGGTGCCGAACGCGGTTTATGTGGAGATGAGCGGCACTTCACCGTCGACGGGCCGGACCTTCCAGCAGACCCGGTTGGTGACCGTCGTTTCTTAGCGCCGCGACCGTAACCCGACCGTGATTCGGCTCAGCCCATGAGGGTCGGGCCGTTGTTGTGCCCGTCTCCGGCGCGTGCACGAACGTGCAGCGGTCTTTGACGGCCCGTCAACGAGGCGTGCACAATCGCGCAGCGGTTGCTGACGGTCCGTCAAAGAGGTGTGCACGTTCGTGCGGAGATTGCTGACGGCCCGCCAGCGAGCGGGCGCGATCG
Organism: Acidobacteriota bacterium; assembly: GCA_029263395.1. Lineage (GTDB taxonomy): Bacteria > Acidobacteriota > Thermoanaerobaculia > Multivoradales > J023 > JAAELT01. Next base: position 69,378 of record JAJCXO010000095.1, read on the forward strand.
TGTGGAGGCCTTTGCCGACCGGTCAGAGGCGCGTGCACGATCGTGCAGCAGGTTCAAATCGGGCGGCAAGTGTGGTGTCGACGCCGGGTGTCGCTCCGGCTGAGGATATGACCTTGTTGCAAAAGTGGTTCGGTCAGCTTCAGGTCGAGTCAACCTAAAGATTCATGGTAAACAACTTAGATCGATTGTTGACGATCCCTCTGACGCCAAGGGTTGTTGCAAAAGTGGTTCGTTTTCCCTATCCGCGCCCTGGTTTTCTAAACTTTCCGGCAAGCCTCATCTCCCATGAGTCCCTGACTCATCAATCCAGAGACGGGCCGTAGAAAGGAAATGCAACCATGACAAGCCAGACCTCAAAAGCCGCCTTGAAACAATTGCAGAAGACCACCCACCTGGTGGCCTCTATCCGAACGCAACAATCGATCGTCAACACTCGACTCGCCACAGAGCTGGCCGAGATCCCTGGTAACGATGCCGCGGACGCCCCCGATGTGCCTGACTGGCAACATCTCCAGGGCTGGGCCATCCACTCCCTCGACGCCTCTGCGGACGATGTCAGGCGCACCGACCGCACCTATCGTCATCACCGGGTGCAGCGTGATCAGTTGCGCGGCGAGCGCAACACCCTCGTCGGTGGCATGTCCAAAGATCTCCGCAAGGTGCGGAAAACGATCAGCGGCGTGTACGGCAACGAAGCCTTGCCTCTGGTGGGTCTCGACGCCGTGCCCGCTCGCGGGTTCCTGGCGCTCCGGGAACAAGTACGCACCATGATCGCCAGCATGCGGGATCCGCGGATGGTCGCGGAGCTACCTCAGCCGCTCGCCAGCCAGTCGCCGCTCGAGCTCGCAGCCCTGGCCAATGCTTGGCAAGTCCGCAACGCGCACCTCGACGAACTGGCCGACGAGATTGCACGGTTACACAAGCTGGTGCAGCAATCCCGTCTGCTGGTGAAAGAATCCCAGCGTCGGGCACGTCGACTCTACGCCAACGTCGGACGCTTGCAGGAAGGGCTTTACCGTCTCGCCGGCCTCGACGACCTCGCTGACCGCATGCGGGTCACCCATCGGGCGGCGCGCCAGCCACCCACTGAGCCAATCGTCGAGCCACAGCCGGAGGGTGGCGAAGCACCCATCGTCAGCCGACCCGAACCACCAAGGCACCCAGGGTCGGCGGCGGCGGAATCTGCCACCACCGCCAACCCACGGGTCGCGACGGAGCCGCCAGCTCAACAGCTGGGGTCGCCCGCGGAGCCCCGGATTACGGCATCCCCACCTCCTCAGACAAGGCCGGGAGCCAGCGTCGCAGCATCAAGGTCTGAGCCCGTACTTCGACAGCAGCTTGGCGGCGATGCCGAGCGACTCGGCCTTGTTCAGCTCGTTCCGGACGACCCCGTCTTGCCCTGGGGTCGCGGCGGCGATTGCCGATGTCGCTCTGCGCCATCTTGACCAACAAGCCGCGGGCTTCATCCACCCGCTCTTCCTCGATCAACGCTCGGGTCCGCAGCTTGGTCAGCTCGGGAGGTAATTGGTCGACATGGTTGGCGGCACCGGAAGTCAGCTCCAAGAACTCTTCTTAGCGGTTGCGTTTGGCCAGGGCGACGGTGGCGAGCACGGTGTCGCGGCGCAGGCGGGGTTGAGCCAGAGCGCCTATACCCATGCCTTTCAAACTCTCGATCTGCTCCAGGGCTTTGTCCTGGACGCGCTCCGCCCGGGTTGCGGCGTCTTCGATCGGAGTCGATTCGGGAGCCAGCAAGGCGCCTCCGGGGACCACCTGTCCGTAACCGAGGTGGCCGGCACTGAGTGAGTCACCGACCCGAGAGTAACCCTTGAGGCCGCGACGTTGGTACAGGGTCGTCTACAGTCGACATGTAGGCGGTTGGGATAAAATGCGGTCCATCCCATATTTCATTGGGGGATGGGTTGTCCTGTTCCCATTGGAGGTTCGAGGCGATGCCGAGCCCTCAGAAGCCTGGAGAGATCACACATCTCCTTCACGCCTGGTACGCTGGCAGCAGCGAGGCCGAGGCCGAGCTGTGGTCGATCCTCTACGACGAGTTGCGCCGCCTGGCAGGCGGGGTTTTGCGCCGTCGGGGACGGGGTGCCGCGGGCCGCGCCACAAGCCTGGTCCACAAAGCGTACGTTCGCCTCCTGGGCAGCGACGTCGAGTGGAGTAGCCGGCAGCACTTCTTCGCCATTGCCGCCCGGGCCATGCGTTTCGTGCTCGCCGACGAGGCGCGCCGTCAACTGACCAAGAAGCGCGGCGAAGGGGAGGCTTTGACCCTCGACGACGGTCTGTCGGAGATCGCTGATCCGCTGGCTCGCCGGCCTGAAGAAGTGCTGGCGGTCCACCAGGCCCTGGCGAAGCTGGGGGAACGCCACCAACGTCTCGAGAAGATCGTCGAGCTGCGCTACTTCGCCGGCCTGTCGGTAGAGGAGACGGCGGAGATCCTCGAGGTCACGCCGCGTACGGTGGTGCGTGATTGGAAGTCGGTGCGGATGTGGCTTCACGGGGAGCTCGGGGCCTCTGAATGAGCCGAGGGACGGGTGAAAAAGCCGCACGAGCCCTAGACAAGGAGCCCCAGCTCGGCGAAATCATCTTGAACGCCGCTGGGCTCGACGGTGCCAAACGCGAACGATATCTCGCCGATCTGGAAGCTCCCTTTCCCGAACTGGTCGCTGAAGCCCGCCGGCGGATCGTAGCTGCCGAGGATCTTTCCGAATCGTTTCTCGAGACGCCCGCCGCGGACCGCCTCCAGGACCTCGATGCCGAGGTCGAAGCCGAGCAGAGTCGGGCGTTGTCGCCGGAGGAGCGGTACGAATTGGGTGAGTGCCTCGGGGAGGGTGGCATGGGGCGGGTGCTCAAGGCTTTCGACCGGCAGCTCGGCCGGTCGGTGGCGCTCAAGCTGCTCACCCATGAAGATCCGGAGGTGCTGAGCCTCTTCCTGCGCGAGGCCCGCTCCCAGGCGCGAGTGCAGCACTCCAACGTGCTCGAGATCTACGACAGCGGCGAGCTCGGTGGGCGACCCTTCATCGCCATGCGTTACGTCGCCTTCGGCACCCTGGCCCAAGTTGGCCCTACGACCTCCCTCGAGCACAAGATCCGATTGTTCGCCCAGGTTGCTGAAGGGCTGCACGCCGCCCATCGTGAAGGCCTGCTGCACCGCGACGTCAAGCCCGCGAACGTGCTCGTCGACCGCACCGCTGACGGCGAGCTGGTGGCGATGGTCAGCGACTTCGGTCTCGCCACCGATCTGGCGGATGTGGATGCGCTGGCGGCCGACACTATCGCCGGCTCGCCGCACTATATTGCGCCGGAGCGGCTTGCCGGTTCGGCGTCCGCGGTCGACCGGCGCTCGGACGTCTACAGCCTAGGCGTCACCCTGTATCGAGTGCTCACCGGCGAGATGCCGTTCGAAGGCCACAACACCCTGGACGTGCTGCGCCGGATGGCGCACGAGGATCTGCCATCCCCGCGCCAGCGCCTGCCCGGCCTGCCCAGAGAGCTCGAAGCGGTCATCTTGCGCTGTACCGCCCGTGAGCCCGGTCGACGTTATGCCTCGGCGCGGGCGGTGGCCGCGGATCTCGAACGTTATCTCGACGGCGAAGTGGTGGAGGCCTACGCCGCTGGCGTGGCCTATCGGCTGACCCGCTTCGTGCTGCGCAACAAGCTGCTCGCCAGCGTCGCGGCGGTGGCGGTGGTTGTGTTGCTCGTCGCCTCGGTGGCGGTGGCGGTGCTCGCGGTGCGCGCCGATGCGGCGCGGCAGCGCGCCGAGCTGCGCTCGGGACAGGCCGAAGAGCTCATCCGTTTCATGGTGGTCGACCTGCGCGACAAGCTCAAGTCCCTCGGTCGGCTCGACGTGCTCGACGACATCGGCGACGCGGCGACGGTGTACTTCGCGGCGGTGCCCAAAGAGGAGCTCAGCGAGGCGGAGCTCCTGAGGCGCTCGCGAATGCTGTATCAGATCGGCGACGTGCGCATCCAACAGGGCGATCTGGCGGGCGCGGCGGCGCCGCTGGAGGAATCGCTGGCCCTCGCTCGGCGATTGTCCGATCTGCGTCCGGAGGATGGTGAGCGGCTGTTTGAGCTCGGCCAGTGCTATTTCTGGGTAGGTTTTGTGGCTTGGGAGCAGGGCGATCTGGCGGCGGCGCGGCAGCCGCTCGAGGAGTATCTCGAGATTTCCCGACGGTTGGTGAGGCAAGATCCCGGCAACTTCGACTGGCGGCGGGAGCTGTCTTATGCGCACAGCAACCTGGGCTCCTTACTGCAAGCCGAGGGTGATCTGGAAGGAGCGCTGGCCCAATTTCGCAACACCCTCGCCATCGACGAAGACTTGGTCGCCGCCGGGCCGACGAACGGTAGCGCGCGGTCCGAGCTGGCTGCGACCCACAACACGGTCGGCGTGGTGCTCCAGGACCTGGGTCGGCTGCGCGAGGCGGGGGAGCACCTGCGGGCGGATCTCGAAATCCGTCGATCGCTGTTGGCAGCGGAGCCCGCGAGTTTCCGCTTGCGGGAGTTGTTCGCCACCAGCCAGAGCCGGCTGGGTGTTCACCTCTCGATCCTTGGGGATTGGCCGGCCGCTGTCGAACAGTTTGAGCAAGCGCACATCCTCTTCGCCGAGCTCGTGGCGCGGGATGCCGCCAACGCACCCTGGCAGCTCAAGCTCGCGTGGAGTTACCTGAATCTCGGCCGGGCGGCTTACGCCCAGGGTGACTTGACGACAACGCGAACAGCCTTGGAGCTTCAACGCCACTTGATCGATGCGTTGCTCACCCGTGACTCGTCCCATGACTGGCGGCGAACGCAAGCGATCGGCTTCTATCACTTCGCCCTACTGCGGATCGCCCGCGGTGAGCCGGGCCGAGATGAGCTCCTCGCCGCCGTGGACCTCCTCGAAGGATTGGCGGGTTTGCGGCCTACGGATCGCTCGGTACACCGCTGGCTCAGTCAATGTTACCTCTTGCTCGCCAGCGTCGAAGACTCACCCGCCGCCGCCAAGATTCTCTTCGAGCGAGCCGCGGAGACCATCGCACCGTTCGCCCGCGGCTCCCGTGACGGCCGTTTGCTGGCTCCCTGGGCGGTGGCGCTGCGCTGCCTCGGCCGCGTCCATGAGGCGAAGCCCGTCGTCGAAACGCTTGACGCTCTGGGCTATTTTGAGCCTGGGATCGAAGGCCTGTGCCGAGGCAAGTAGGGTCTACTCAAAAGCTTCAGCTCGCGCTGACGGCGCTTGTCTTCCCGCGACGGCGCTTGTCTTCCCGCGACGGCGTTTCGCGATGTAAGGGTAGAGACCATCCACTCCACCGGTGGTGGAACTTCAAACGGAAGGAGAACGCCATGTCCGAAGTGACCAACCCGAACTGTGCCATCGTCGTGCACTACTACGAAGCCGATGATCGATTCTCGTATTTCTGCTCCGCCTGCTCTCGAGGCTGGCAGGTGCAGCCCGACGGCAGCATCCATCCGCCGTCGACCTCGAGGGTCATCCAATTCAGTGTCAAGGGATTCCCGAGCGCCATCGTTTTCGGGGGTTTCCAGGTAGCCTCGGACCCGTCGGCCTTTCCGCCGAAGACCACTCCCTGGTCCGCCCTTCCGACCGGGCTCAAAGTCGCCTCGCCGAGCTCCTACCCGACTGGCAACCAGACCACTTCCGGACCCCTGGTCTTCGATCTCGAGCATCAAGCCACGGAGTTCTTCTATCGCCTGGCGGTGGTGGGCATCCAGGGCGGCGTTCTGCATTGGGACGAGCCGAAGATTTACGACAACGGAACGCAATAGAACAGCCGCGGAGCTTGCTGCTTCGCGATGAGATGCCGAGTCGTCTGGCCCCCAGGCCGACCCCTCCCGAGCCGCCGCAAGGCGGCTCTTTGTGTTGTTGCCCACCGGGCGACAGCGGGTTGGGAGCCCTCTCCTGAAGAAAAATCAAGTTCGATGTCCTGTGACACCGACGTCTGGCGAGGACAGGGATGAAAGACGGTAAAACGCATCGAATCGCCCCACGAAGGAATGTCACATGATCGACTTAACCAATTTTATAGCAGCCATCCGCAGTAGCACGCTGGAGGCATCCGACGCCCTGATCGAGCGAAATCAGGCTCTGCTCGAAGGATTCTTCCGGGAGGCCAAGAGCGATGACGACCTCGACACGGTGGTCCAGATGGCGTCCTCGGTCTCGTCTGACGCCGCCGAGACCGGTAGCCCTGATGCCTTGAGGAAGGCGGCGGAACAGCTCAAGGATTCTGCCGAGGCGCTCAAGCAACGGCAAGGGCACTCTTCCACTCTTGTTCCCGTCACCGTCGCGATGCAATACCCACGGATGACCGCCGAAGGTCCCGAGGTCCATGTGGTCCACGTGCCTCTGATCAGCCTGGCTCCCGTGACCTCGACCCAGCTCAAAGAGCTGCGGCTCAGAACGGATCTGGAGCTGAGTGTTGTCAGCGGTGCGTTGAAAGTCGGATTCCCATCGGAAGACGAGGGAACCACCGACACCTCGGAGACTCAGGAGCCGAGCCGTCCAAAGACCCAGCGGGCGAAAGCATCCCTCGAGATTCTGGTGTCCGCCGCGGAGCCTCCGCCGGGCGTCAAGCTGATCATCGAGGGATACCACCGCGCCCTCAGAGCCCAAATTCCCGGCTGATTCGACGATTTCAATGTGAGATCGGCGGCCGAGATCACCACCTCCACCTCCACTTCAAAGGAGATTTCCGATGGCAGACAATCCAGGGACCGCCACACCCAATCTCGTCTCGATGGCGCAACAGTTCACCGGCCTACCGATGCAGGATCTGATCGGAGGACCGCTCATGGCGGCGGCCACCGCGAATAACGACATGGCTCTCACGCAGGTGAAGTTCTTGATGGACACCTGTTTCGAGCCGGGGTCGACCTCCGGCAGCTACGTGCCGATCATGATCGACATGTCCCTGACCCAGGGAGTGCTCCAACCAGGCGTCATTACCGACGGCGTGGAGACCACTCCACCAAAAATGATACCCATCACGACCGCGTTCAACCTGCCCCTGCTGACGATCCTGCCGTTGAACTCGCTAGCGGTCGACGACGTGCTGGTGAAATTCAACATGCAGGTGAAGTCGAGCTATAGCCAGAAGGTCGCTCAGTCGAGCCAGTCGAAAGGGAGCGGCACAGGCAAGTTTTCGGGCACAGTAGGCTGGGGTCCTGTCTCCGCGACGGTCACGGGAAGCGTCTCGTACTCCAGCGAGGCCCGAAGCTCGGACGACTCGCACTATGCCAAGAGCAACTCGGCGCAGTACGGGGTCAGGGTCCATGCCGGACAGCTTCCCTTGCCGGAAGGCGTCAAGACCATCATCACCGCATTCGCCGACAGCATCGGTCCGCAGGTTTTGCCGGCCGTTGACGACACCAGTGGTTAGTCGTCGGTAGGCGGCCTCGCGTCGGCGAGGCCGCCTGGGCACGTCCCAAGCCCGGCTCACCTCCAAGGAAG
>JAJCXO010000096.1 GCA_029263395.1 Acidobacteriota bacterium
TTCCTGCCCTTCATCCTGATGTGCTGCTTCGTCAACCTCATGCTCGGCTCAGCGAGCGCTCAGTGGGCAGTTACGGCGCCGATCTTCGTGCCGATGCTCATGACGGTGGGTTATAGCCCGGAAGTCATTCAGGCCGCGTACCGCATCGGCGATTCGTCCACCAATGTCATCACGCCGATGATGAGCTATTTTGGCCTCATCCTCGCCGTCGCCACCCGGTACAAGAAGGACCTTGGGATCGGCACCATGGTAGCGACGATGTTGCCCTACTCGATCGCTTTCTTGATCGGCTGGATCATCCTTTTCTACATCTGGGTATTCGTGCTGGGCCTACCGGTCGGACCGGGAGCGCCGACCTTCTACCCTGCGGGCTGAGCCCCGTGAGGCACCGCCAACCAAACGGTACGCCAACCCGGGTCGTCACAGAGGACTTTCACCTCCTCCACTCTGCCGGTTTCAACCGGCGCTATCTGCCCGGCACGGGAAACCGGCATCCACCTGGACCAGCGAGTTTGCGGTTCCCTTGAGGGTGTCGTACTCAAGGGTCGCGACTTCGGTTAGCGTGCTGCCCTCGTCCGAAATGGTGAAGGGCGTGATGAAACCGTCACTATCAGGCCCGGTGTAGGCCAGGACGTAGGAGTCCGCATTCTCCTGGACCAGCAAACTCTCCCTGCCGTTGCTCGTGTTGTGCACCAGCGTCTGAATCTGCAGACGTCGGCGCCGCCCACCCACTGGGTAGCCCGCAGCTATACTTCGAAATCATGACCAAGTCGCGCAAGGGCGGCTCCAAGCCTGCCTGCTGCCTCAAGATCCGGGGTGACGCCGATGTCCCGGTGCGCAATTTTTATCTCGACGCTGGCGCCACCTACGTTGTTGGCTCGGCGACCGACGCCGAGATCCGGTTGCCGGTTGCGGGAGTTTCGCGCCACCATGCTCGCCTCGAAATGTTCGAGGACGGCGGCGGGGTGATTGCAGACCTGGGCTCGCGCAACGGTACCTGGGTGGGCGAGCGCCGCGTCCGGCGTTCGGCTCTTGCCGGCGGCGAGCAGCTGTCGTTCGGTTCGCTGACCGCTGAGTTGCTGGTGCTCGAACCGGCAGTGGCCGGTATCGCGATCGCCGCGGGGCCTCACGCTGCCGGTCCGCAGCTGCCGGACCGCAGCAATCCCTCAACCCTTGGCCTGTCGATCGAGGAACGGCTGACCCGGAGTCTGGGTCCGCTGCTGCGTCGCCGGTTCACAGGGGGCGTCGCCATTGCCCAGGAGCTGGTGGCGGCCTGGCTGGCGGCATTGCCGATCGAGCGTATGGAGATTATGCGGGACGTGCCTGGAGACGAGGTATTGGTCGCCGCTGGCGGCGGCGTGATGGGGCGTCCGGCCGATTCGGAGACCGCCCTCAGGGGTTGGACGTTCAGATTCTGGGGGCCGATCGGGCCGCGGACGACGCAGCTGCGGCCAGTCCTGGAGCTGGCTGGAGAGATACTGTCTGCAGGTGAGATACCGTCCGCAGGCGAGCCCCAGCCCCCCAGCTCCGCGCCGCGAGACGACGCGGCCGAAAGGGTCGCGCCGCCGTCCCCCGCCAGCCTTTCCCCCGAGGTGCGGCGGCTTTACCGGCGGGTCGCGAAGGTCGCCCGTGGCGACGTGCCGATTTTGATCCGCGGCGAGTCGGGCTCTGGCAAGGAAGTGCTGGCGAGTTTTGTCCATCGCGCCTCACCCCAGCACGATGGGCCGTTCCTGGCCCTCAACTGCGCGGCGTTGCCCAAGGACTTGCTGGAAGCTGAGCTGTTTGGCATCGAACGCGGTGTGGCCACTGGCGTCGACGCCCGCAGCGGCCTGCTGGAGCGGGCCACCGGCGGCACCTTGTTCCTCGACGAGATCGGCGACATGGCGCCCGAGACTCAGGCCAAGGTATTACGCGCCCTCGAGGAGCGCCGGGTCTACCGGGTCGGTGGCCGCGCCGGGATCGCGGTCGATGTGCGTTTTGTCGCCGCCACCCACCGTGACCTCGAGCAGCGGATCAAAGACGGCTCCTTTCGCCAGGATCTCTTCCATCGTTTGGCCGCCCACGTGGCGCGTATCCCACCCCTGCGGGAACGGCGGGAAGACATCGCGCAGTTGGCCGGTCACTTCTTCGCTCGCGAGCTCGAGCGTGCTGGCGCGTCAAGCCCCGGGTTGACCCGCGGCGCCCTGGGTGCGTTGTACGAGTACGACTGGCCGGGCAACATCCGCGAGCTGAGTCTCGAGATTGCTCAGGCTGTTTTGCTGCTCGATCCCGGCGAGCCGCTGGGCCTTGAGCACCTCTCAGAACGGGTGCGATCGGCCCTCGATCTCAACGCGCCGCCGCCGCTCACACTCGACGCCCACCTGCGCCGCGCCGAACGCCAAGCCTATGCCGCCGCCCTCGCTGTCGCCGGCAGCGATCCCGCCCGCGCCATCGACCAACTCGGCGTCTCCCGCGCCACCTTCTACCGCAAAGTGAAGGAATTGGGGTTTTGAGGTTGGCGCCGCCGTCTCACGGCTGAGACCACACCGGTTCGCGGCCGTGGCGCGAGTCTCGTCCCTGAGACTCCGAAAACACGAAGCCCCTGGAAAATCAGCGTTTTACACCCTGGCAAGGTCCTTGCGATAGGGAGGGATGACTTCCAACCCATGCGCATCAAAGCCAGGAGCAACACGATGGAACAGACCCACCAGCCGATCCGCCACCCGAAGAGACGACGCCTCCGTAAGATCTTGTGGATCGCTTTCGCTTTACCAGTGCTGGCGATCACCGTTAGCGCCACCTACGTCGGCACCTACCGTCCGGCCTATCGTCCGGCGCCAGAGCTGGCGATCGAAGCCACCCCGGAGCGGGTCGAGCGCGGGCGCTACCTGGTGGAGAACGTCATTAGCTGCATGCAATGCCATAGCGACCGCGATTGGACCCGTTACGGCGGGCCGGCGAAGCGGGACTCGCGGCTGGGTGGTGGCGAAGGTCTCACCCCGCAGCAGGGTTTTCCCGGCACCCTGCGCCTGCCGAACCTGACCCCCGACAACGATACCGGCCTTGGCCGCTGGAGCGACGGTGAAATCTTGCGAGCTTTGCGCGAGGGCGTCGACCGCAACGGTCAGGCACTGTTTCCGATGATGCCCTACCATGTTTATCGTCATCTCAGCGACCGGGATGCGACGGCGATTGTCGCCTACCTGCGCACCCTCGCGCCGATCGAGAATCCGCAGCCCGCTACCGATGTTGCGTTCCCGGTGAGTTTCTTTATCAAGACCCTACCGGAGCCCCTCGCCATGGCGGTTGAAGCCATCAACCCGGCCGACACCGTGCGCCACGGTGAGTTGCTGGCCAAAGTTGCCGGCTGTGAGTTCTGTCACACGCCGGTGAACGAGCGGATGGCGCCGCTACCAGGGATGGCCTTCGCCGGCGGCCACGAACACGAAGGCGTTTTCGGCAAGGTGCGCTCCACCAACCTGACACCCCACGCCACCGGCCTGGGAGGGCGCTCGCGCGACGAGTTCATCGGCATCTTCAAGGCGTTCGCCGGGGACGACGAAACAGCGATTCCGGTCGAGCCGAAGGACAACACGCCGATGCCCTGGGCCAACTTCGCGCAAATGACCGAAGGCGACCTCGGAGCGATTTACGATTACCTGCAAACCGTCACGCCGGTGGACCACTCGGTCGCCCCCCGGGTCGACTGAGTCGACCGGGTCGACAGAGTCGACCGGGTCGACCGAGTCGACCGAGTCGACTGAGTCGTCGAACGTTGACCCCGTAACCAGCTCGCAGTAGATTCGATCCAGACCGTATAAAGCTCGAGATGAAAGAGGATTCCAACACGTCCGCGGCTGCACCCCGTGAAGACGGCACGCGTACCCTAACCGAACCCGGTCCAGGATCAGCGCCGCCGCCTTCGTCGGGTTCCCTCGACGGTGCTCGTTTTGTGCCCGGCACGTTGCTCGCCGGCCGGTACCGGATCGTCGGCTTGCTCGGTCGCGGCGGCATGGGAGAGGTCTATCGCGCCGAAGATCTGAAGCTCGGCGAACCGGTGGCGCTCAAGTTCCTGCCCGCTGAGCTGTCTCTGGACGGTGCCGCCCTGGCGCGCTTCCACCGGGAAGTGCGAGTGGCCCGCAACATCGCCCACCGCAACGTCTGCCGGGTGTTCGACATCGGCGAGGTTGGTGGCCTGCACTTCCTGTCGATGGAATACATCGACGGCGAGGATCTCTCGGGGCTCTTGAAACGCATCGGCCGCCTGCCGGGGGACAAGGCGGTTGAGCTGGCGCGGCAGATCTGTGCCGGGCTGGGGGCGGCGCACGAGGCCGGGGTGCTGCACCGGGACATGAAGCCGGCCAACATCATGGTCGACGGTCGGGGCCAGGCCAAGGTCACCGACTTCGGTCTCGCTCGGGTGGTCGACGAGCTCAAGGACCAGGCAGCCTTCGCTGGCACCCCGGCCTACATGGCGCCGGAGCAGATTACGGCGGGTGAAGTGTCGGTCAAAACCGACCTTTACGCCCTCGGACTGGTGCTTTACGAAATGTTCACCGGTCAGCGAGCGTTCCGCAACGAGGAGTGGCGGGTCTTGATGGAACGCGGCGGACATGGCGAGGCTAGCCGTCCGTCGAGCCACGTCGAAGGCCTCGACCCGGTAGTCGAGGCGGTGATCCTGCGCTGCCTGGAGGAGGAACCGTCCCGGCGGCCATCGTCGACGCTCGAAGTGTCGGCGGCGTTGCCGGGGGGCGACCCGCTGGCGGCGGCACTGGCGGCGGGAGAGACGCCGTCTCCGGAGATGGTGGCAGCGGCGCCTGAGAAGGGGACGCTCGAGCCGCGGATCGCCCTCGCCTGTATCGCCGGCCTGGTTGCATTGCTGCTGGTGTGGGTGCCACTCGCTGAGCGGTTTCAGTTGGTCAGCCTCGTGGGGCTGACCAAGTCGCCCGAGGTGCTCGCCGATCGCGCCGCAACGCTGGCCTCTGAGCTCGGCAGCGCGGCGGGCGAAGACGGCGCCTACCGTCAAAGCGGCTGGTGGGTCCGTCGCGGCTATCTAGACCATCTGCGCGCGACGACAACAGCGACGGACGGTCGACAAGCCCTGAGACAAGGATCGCCGCCGGCGATAACGTTCTGGTACCGCCAAAGCCGGAACCCGCTACACGCGTCAGCGGGTTGGACTGCAAGCCCCGACGACCCTCCCCTCGACGCTCCAGGAATGGCCCGGGTCGAGCTCGATCCAGACGGCAGACTGGTCGGCTGGGTGGCCGCCCCGCCGCTTGCCGAGAGCGCCGGTCGAGCGCTGGTGGCGGAGATCTCCTGGTCGCGGTTTTTTGCCGAGGCAGGCCTCGATCTGGCCACCTTTGCGCCCACCGAGCCGCGCTGGCAGCTGTCGTTGCCGACCGACCAGCGCCATGCCTGGAAGGGCTCCTACCGACAGCAGCCCGAACTCGAAATCCGGGTCGAAGCTGGATCTTTCGGCGGCCGGCCAGTCTACTTCGAGGTTGCCGAGCCCTGGGACGGAGCCCGAGGCCGCATGGCTCCCAACCTCGGGAGCTTCGCCAATACCCTCTTTCGCTTCATCATCCCGCTCTGGACGGTGACGCTGCTCGCTGGCGCGTGGTTGGCCCGTCGGCATCTGGCGAGCGGCCGCGCCGACCAACGCGGAGCGGCCCGACTATCGGCTCTAGTCTTCTCCTGTCAGCTTCTCGGCTGGGCTCTCGGCGGCCATCATAGTAGCTCGGCGGGCGAGTTCGAATCCTTCCAGCGTGCGCTGGGTGAAGGCTTGCTGTGGGCAGCCTACCTGGGTGTGGTCTACCTGGCGCTCGAGCCCCTCCTGCGCCGCCGCTGGCCGGAAGGCCTGGTTGCTTGGAACCGGTTGCTGGCGGGCGACTTCCGCGACCCCCTGGTGGGGCGCGACGTTTTACTCGGAGGGTTGTTGGCGGTCGGCGTGGTAGTGATCCAGGGCGCCGCCATTTGGATTTTGGAAGGGCCCGGGCGGCCGTTCCAGATCGGTGACGACCTCTGGACCGGTCACCTGTTGGGGCTGCGCGCCTCAGCCTCGACATTGCTTTCCAAGCATGTGTTTATTCCAACGTTCAATACTCTGGCGCTGGTTTTCGTCTTCCATCTGCTCTACATACTGCTGCGCCGGAGGTGGCTCGCCGGCGCCGGTGCCGGGCTGCTGATGATCGCCTCGGTCTTGAGGCCCTCGGACCTGACCGAGTTGCCACTCAGCCTCGTCATCGCGGGCCTCATCGTCCTGCCAGTCGCCCGTTTCGGGCTGTTGGCGAACCTCTCCTTCTGGTTCACCTTCTTTCTACTCCTCAAGGTCCCGATGACCACTGATTTGGATCTGTGGTACGCGGGGGAAACGGTTTTTGCCATCAGCCTGGTGGCAGGGCTGGGGTTCTACGGCTTCCGCACCGCGCTGGCCGGCCAGCGGCTGCTCTGAGCGAGGCGTCGACGGCAGACCCAGCATCGACGAGCGAGCGTCTTCCCCTCACTGACAAGCCCCAACCACCTCAGTCGAGAATTGCCCGAAGGCCGAGTAACGCGCACTCACTCAGCCGCCTTCCGACGGTGCAAAATTGAACACGATGGTGCCAAGGCGTCGACCAGCCCTATTCCGGTTACTTTTACGCTCTCTATGGGGCGCCGGTAGGCACCTGACACTATCGCGGGCACTTTGCATGATAAAGTGCCCACGATGTATACACGACTGGCCAGCGTCCCGGACCATTCGTTCTTCTTGTTCGGGCCTCGCACGACAGGTAAGACCACATGGCTCAGGCACCACTTGGGTGATGCCCAGTGGTTCAATCTCCTGCTCGAGGACGATTACCTGCCTCTTCTCGCGTCGTTGCGGTCGTTTCGCGAGAGGGTTGAAGCGCGGGCTCCCGGCTCGTGGATCGTTGTGGATGAAGTCCAGCGACTGCCTGGGCTTCTGAATGAGGTTCATGATCTCATTTCCCGCCATGGTGACGCGTACAAGTTTGCCCTCAGTGGGTCCAGCGCGCGAAAGCTCCGACGCCTCGACGTGAACCTGCTGGCCGGCCGAGTTATCGAGCGTGCGATGTTCCCCCTCGTCGCCCGAGAGTTGGGCTCTGACTTCAGCCTCGATGCCGCCCTTCGATTCGGATCGCTCCCCGGCATCTCCTCCGATTCGCAGTACCGAGTCGAGAAGCTGCGAGCCTACGTCCACACCTATCTGCGGCAGGAGATCCAACAGGAGGCCCTCGTCAAGGATCTCGGCTCCTTTCATCGCTTTCTCCAAATCGCGGCCATCATGCACGGTCAGGTCGTCAACCAGGCTGCGATAGCCCGTGACGCCGCGGTCGCCCGTACTACGGTCCAACGGTTCTTCGAAACTCTTGTGGACACCCTCATCGGGACGTTGTTGCCCGCCTGGCAACCGAAGGCGAAAGTGAGAGAATTCGGCAAGCCCAAGTTCTACTTTTTCGATGCGGGGGTGGTCAGAGCCATCAGGGATGTGGTGGATGAGCCATTGGCCGAGACAGAATCAGGCGCTCTGTTCGAAGGTTTTATTCTCCATGAACTCCGCGCGGCCATCGCCTACCAGGGGCTTGGCGGCGAACTCTTCTACTGGAGCACCCCTGGATCCAAAGCGATCGATTTTATCTGGGTCAAGGGATCAAAACGTGTCGCCTTCGAGGTCAAGAGCTCCCGCACGTGGCGAGCAAGGTACGCCAAGACCATTAATGAGCTTCTCGCTGCTGGAAAAGTCACCCGCGGTTTCGTGGTGTACCGGGGAAGGGAGCGATACCGGAGCGGTGAGGTTGACGGTCTGCCCGTCGCAGACTTCCTCTCCCTCATCTACACGGATTCGTTCTACGGCGATCGGCCGTAAGCGCACTCGGTACCTACATCCCTATAGAAGGCCCTTGTCACCCCTCTATAGTGTGGGAAGCAGAAGCTGCTATCCGAGCACGCTTCAATTTTGTCGGTGGATCGATGGACTCTACATGCGCAAGCAGGTTGCGCAGTGGGACGGTCAGATGTCGGCTCGAGTGTTGGGATCTATTGGTGACAGCGGTCGAGGTATGGGAGCCGTTGCACGAGAACTTTCCGGAGTTTCTCTCGTGAGGAGATTACAGCTTAGTCCGAGCCTTGAAGCCCGTTGACTACCGCCCTTCCAAGGTGATGTGCAGGCAGCTTGGTCGGCCGATTTCCTCTCCCCGATCACGCCACTTAACTGCTTGAAAAATCAGTGTTTATCCCGTCGAACTAGAGTACCATAGCGGCCCCAAGGGAGGTCAAGGGGGGCTCATGGGGAAGCACTGGCCAATGCTCCCCCATGGCTGGCAACTGATTCCAACGGTCAAGGGCGGCCCGTCGATTGCTGGACGGCGCTGGTGCCGCCGCCGGGCATATCATTGGTTTCGGTCTTGGGCGGTGCCTGGATGTTCAAAGATCTGCCGCTGCGCACGTGGCAATGCCGCTGACTCATGGCGGTTTGTGGCTGCTTGTGGCCGGCTCACGGACAGGCTCTGCCCGGCCGGTCTTCGCTCGTTGAAAAGGGGGGAATTATAGCGCCTCAGAGGCCGAAAATCCCGTCGATTTCTTCCACGCGCACACTCTGTAAGTGCTTGATCGGTCAGTGTTTAATCCCGTCGTGCCCATGATGGTGTCAGCTTACCATGCGGGAGCACTGCGATGTCAATGGGGCACTGGCGGGGCAGCACTCTGCCCCACTGCCCCATGCTTCTCAACGGTGGGCCACACGAAACCGGTTAGTGCAGAAGGTTGCCAGGTTCCGGCGCATGTGGCGTCCGTCGATACCCTGGACCACGTTCAGGCACCAACGGTCGGCAACCGCGACGTTCGCGGTGACCTGAAAGGGCGACCGCTGGTCGCCTAAGAATGGCGGGAGCTGACGAGGGCTCCGCCTCGATTCGCCAGGTCGCGGAACGGGATGTTGGCCACCCCCGTCGGTGAGCTTGATCCACTTGCCGCCCCCCGTGACGCGAGTTAGAGTGGAGCCTATCTTTCTCGTAGCCCTTCGCACGTGACCGGCGGTGGTCCGTCCATGGGCCACTCGTCGGGCTCGAGGTCGGGGGGCACCCGGGCACAGGTCTCCTCGACCAGGGCATCCACCGGGCCGCCCCCCAGGCGCCACAGATAGAGGGGTCGCCGTGGTCTGAAAACCGGGCCGGCGGCCGCGGCCCTCCGGACAGGCTGATGAGGCGGTGGCGGTCAACTGCGGGCTTCGGGGTCGAGAAAGCCCGCCATCAGGTTTCGGGTATAGTGAAGGCTCACCAACCACGAGGCCGACCCCATGCAGCTCCAGAACACCGACTCCCTCGCGCACTTCAAGGAGAACACACAGGAGATCATCGACCGGCTCAAGTCAGCGGAGAGCCCCTGGTCTTGACCGTCGGCGGCGATGTCGAACTGGTCGTACTGGCCAAGGAGTCGTATCAGAGGATGCTGGCGATCGTCGATCGCTCTGAGGCGATCGAGGGCATTCAACGGGGACTGGCTTCGATGGAGCGAGGCGAAGGTCGTCCGGCGAGCGAATTCTTCGAAGAGATCCGCGAGCACCAGGGCATCCCGTCGCGAGGTATGAGGACCGGTCGCGTCATCGTCCAGCCGGTGGGAGCGGTCGAACTTGAGCACGCCTATCTTAAGTCGGCCAAGCAAGGGGGGCCTTCTCTTGGAAGACTCGGGTTATACTAAGAACTCACAACGCATGGCTGGCCGAGGCGGAGTCGTCCCAGGCTCTTGCGCGCTGGTACACTTGAAGGAGAACAAGCGGAAGATCCGCGATTGGTCCCTGGTGAGGAGGGCGGACCCAAGTGCTGAACAGCGGTAGGTCGCCTTGTCCGGTCCCTCTCTGGCTAAGGCGCCGACTTCGTGGCACGCTGGTAACCCTCGGCTCCTGCGACGCGATAGAGTAGATCTCGGGTGCGGGCCAACGGCCCGCTGACAATCGGAGGTGACCCGATGTTGCCCAATCAAGTGGGAGTCAACGACTCGCGAACTCGCTCTGATGACCCGCCTTGTTGCGTTGGCCACACAGAGACCTACTAGAGCAAAGAGCTGGCATGGCAAAAAGATCGAGAGCCAGAGACTATAAACCGAGCACCGTCAAGAGGCTCCACACGCTTTCGGGCAATGAGTGCGCCGCGCCAAACTGTACGAAACGATTAATTGCAAGAGATGGCGAAACTATAATAAGCAAGATCTGCCACATAGAGGCAGCCGCAGCGGACGGCCCCAGATGGAATCCAGACATGGATGACGATCAACGGAGGCACTTCAATAATCTGATTTTGCTGTGCGATGAGTGCCACCGCGTAATCGACAACAAAAACAATGAAACGAAGTATCCGGTGTCACTTCTGAAAGAGTGGAAGACCCGACACGAGTCCACAAGAACATACTCGTTTCTCAATGAACGACCAGCGCTGTTAGGCATGGTTATTAACGCCATAGCGAAAGGCAAGATCGGCACGGTTGTCGAGCCGCTCCCACGGAATCCAAGGGCGGTCAAGATCGACGCCAAAATCAGATTTAATGACATAAAGCGCAACAAGGCGCTGATCGACGAGTACAAGGTCTTCTACAAGAAGATCAATGCCCTATATCAGGAAATCGAAGAGCAGGGTTCGTTTAGAAAAGAAAATCTCTTGCGCAACATTAGGTTGACATATCTGAAGGTAAAAGGCAGATATGTAAGGGATCAGCAGGACTCGATCAGGATAGTAAGAGAGCACGCGGACGACATCATCGAAGATGTTCAGGAAGAACTAGTTACCAAGGTCGAGGAACAAAGCGCCAACTACTCGGAAGACATCTCATTCGGAGTGGCTCTCGTGATGGTAGATGCGTTCATGCGGTGCAAGATACTTGAGGAGCCACCCACGGCGTGATTGTCAGTAGAGACACTAAGCCCGAGAGGCAGCTTTATCACGTGGGTGCTTTGCTTCTCGAAGCTCTTGGGGATTTCCCTAAAAGAGCTTCGGAGCCATTCGAACTTTTTGCGCACGTGAACAGCAAAGAGGCTGTTTCTGCCACCATGTTCGCCCTTGCGTTAGATTGGTTGTTTCTACTCGGCGCGATTGAGTGCAAGGATAGGCGTGTTGCGAGATGTTCCTAAAAAGAATCACAATTAGCGATGGGCCAAAGCCCATCCGAGAAATCGATTTTCGAAAAGGACTTAATCTCATCGTCGACGAGACGGCCAGCGGCGATCGAAGGGAATCCGGGAACAACGTAGGGAAAACGACTGTACTTAGGCTCGTTGACTACTGCTTTGGGAGCGACGGAGAGAACATATTTAAAGATCCAGAGTTCAAAGGCAAGGCTAACACTCAAATCGAAAACTTCTTGAAGAACCACAATATTGTCGTGCAGATGGAGCTAAGAGGAGATTTGGAAGCGGTTACCTCGCGAGGGCTGGTAGTGACGAGGAACTTCCTGAGTCGCTCCGAGAAGATCCTAGAGATAAACGGAGAAAAACAGACAACAAAAGAGTTTCCGGCGCGACTGAAGGAGATTATATTCAAATCAACTCAGGCAAAACCTAAGATTCGACAAATAGTTGCCAAAAATATCCGGGACGAAAAAAACAGAATAGCGAACACCTTGAAGGTGCTGCATCCGTACACCACGGCTGAAGAATACGAGGCTCTTTTTCTTTTTTGGCTCGGTATAGAAGTCGACACCAACGCGCGGAAACAAGATCTGCTTCGTGACAAAAAACGAGAGGAAGACCTCCTGGGCCGCCTGAGGCGCGACACGTCCTTGTCTCAAATCAATCAATCACTAATCGTGGTAAAAAGGACAATCAACGAATTGGAGGAGGTGAAGAACAGCTTCGATGTCAACGATGCCTACGAGGGCGAGCTCGAAGAGCTAACCCGCGTGAAGCTGAGGATCAACGAAAGGGCTACTTTAATCAGCAGCCTAGAATTACGTAGAGAGCTGATACTAGAAAGCAAGTCGGAGCTCGAAAGCGAAGTAAGTTCGGTCAATCGAGAGCGGGTCAAGTTACTATACGAAGAGGCCTCGCGGCTATTGCCAGACCTCCAGAAGTCGTTCGAAGAGACTATCGAATTCCACAACCAAATGGTACAAAACAAAGTCGATTATATCACGAAGGAGGTTCCTGGCCTCGAGTCCGAGTTGATGGCGGCGAAGAAGGAAGTGGCGGAGCTCTTGGCTCGGGAAAAGAAACTTGCTCGAGTTCTCAGGAAATCAGGTGTTGTGGAGGAGCTGCAAAGGATTGTTTCCGAGCTGAATGATGCCTTCGAGAAGAGGGGCGCCTTGGAAGAACAGCGGCGATTGTGGGAGTCGACAAAGGCCGATTTGGAGCAAATAGACAGCGAGCTGGCGAGAATCGACGCCGCAATCACTTCAAAGGATGAATTAATACAAGAGCGGATCACTGAGTTCAATAAATATTTTTCGAAAATTTCCGCGCGGCTTTATGGGGAACATTTTGTTCTAAGCTCGGATAGGCGCAAGAAAGGGTACACGTTGAACATAAGTAGTCTTAGTGGAAACCTTGGCACTGGCAAGAAAAAAGGCCAGATCGCTGCGTTTGATCTTGCGTATATCCAATTTGCGGATGCGCACGGCATTGAGTGCTTGCACTTTATTCTCCAGGATCAGATCGAGAACGTGCACGACAATCAGATCAGCAGTCTGCTCACGGAGTTAGTTGCAGAAACCAACTGCCAGTATATTCTACCAGTGCTTAGAGACAAGCTTCCTGCCGACATTGATGTGGGGCAGTATGAGATCTTGTCTTTGTCTCAAGCGGACAAGCTCTTCCGTCTCCCCTAGTAGTTTCGAAGTGCATGGTGCGCACGGGAGCGTGCCAGGCCCCTCCCGAAGATGGTGCCGGGCTGCCGAAGATGGTGCCGGGCATCATTAAATCCCAGCAACATAACGACTTACGGACGCCTACGTTCCTGTAGTGCCAAGAGCTGCGTGCCCAGAGCCCCTGAAAGAGCAGAGCCCGGCCTCTGAAGCGCTCGAAATGGCCCAAAGCGTGCCCGACAACGCGCAACGCGCCGGTCAAGACACAGTTCTCCCGGCGCGAAGGCCGCGGGTCTTCTGGCTGAGCGTCAGCTCAACCCAAATCTGGTACAACGAAGAACAACTCGGTTCGCGGTGTGCGCCGGAGGAGATCCCTCCCCTCGCCGGCTGGGATCCATCTAGTCGTTGCCTTGGTCTGCCAGCAAGATTGCGACTGGCGGGTTTGCTAGAGGGTGTTTGGCTTTGAGACGCATCGGACCCACACTACGTTGCTTCAGCACATACTGCGTCGAAAATATCTTGAAATGGCGCCGCCCATAGGTTTGACACCAGAACTCATGAATTCGTTCGAGTCGTAAGCTTGCTAGCGGGTGCCGGTTATCCTTCTCCCAGGCCAGATCTCATTAGATCTCCAGGGGCTTGGACAGCTGAAATACTGAGACATAGGGACCTCTATCGTGATTCCGCCAATTCACATCTCTCAAGCCACTGTTTTTGGGGGCCACCGGCTCAGCTCAGGATTGTCTTGGACAGCAGTGTGATAACCTAGCGACGGCGTCAGCCAATCGGGCGCTGACCACTTGTTGCTTAGCGTGAGTTCGTCGGGAGGTAAATCATCTCTGTAGAAACTCACTTGTGCCTCCTTCAACGACTTGAAGTGAAAGTCGGTGCCGATTGGGCAATGTGACCGATTGATCCACCCCTTGATTGTCGCTTCGAAGGAAAGCAGCCAGTCTTCACCATCCAACGCTTCGGGGCGAACGAGACCTGTCCATTTCTGCAAAGCGTTACTGACGGCTGAACCATCGATCAGTCCTTTCGAGTGTGCGTCCAGAGCCACCAAGGCGACAACCGGGTCATCAGTTCGTTCTAATTCTCTGATTATCACGGGCTGCAATGGGATTCCGAAGGTGATGTGCCCCCATATTGCCCAAGCGACTTCACTCCAATGAGCCCTTCGGCTCGAGTGCACAATGATGGAACCAAGGGTGGATTCCAGCCTGCTATCATGCACCGCATGGCCCGCTTTCCTGGCCATTACAAAAAACCTTATTGCCCGAGGGAGAGAGCCGGGCTCAGATGCTGCCGCCTGCAAAACCATCGGTTCGATGACCCGCCAGGTTGCCCAGCCGAAAGAACAAGACATGATCCTGGAAAGGGCCCAGTTGAGGACTCCCTTAGTCTTGTTTTCAGCGGATAGCTCAAAAGCCATGTCGAACAGGGTGACCGCCGCTCGCTCTGACAACAAGGTCCTTGGAATCTCGATAGTTTGTAGAGCCGTTATCCAACTGGGTCTTAGAGGCACTGGACCCTCAGACAAGATGACTTTAGAGGGATTCAGCGACAGCTCAATCGAGGACAATCGTTCTTCAATAAGGGCGATCGCGGATTCAGCGTCAGCTACTTTTTCAAAAGCAAATTCCCATTCGTCCATGAACCTAGTTCCAGCCACGTCCCCAAGCTCTGTGTTTAGCTGCATATCGACATGGGCCAGCAGGGATTCCGCAATCAAGAAAGAGGTGTCAGGGCCAATTGGTATACCAACAGTCTGGCCGTCCTGCGCACTTCGAAGAAACTTGTCCGCATCATTGCCGAGGCATGGTGTTTTGAAATTGTCTTTCGCCCATTCTTTAGTATGAAAAACCCAGGGAATAGTGTGGGTATAGATCGAATGGTAGAACCGCTGCACATCCGCACTGATTACATATCTCTTTCCCGATCGATTCCACAGCTTGTATCGATCTACCTGTGGGTATGTACAACGGTAGATGAAAGCCCGGTGGCCGGTATTATCCCTTCGAGGCCAAGTCAAAGAGTAGGGCGACTGCCTCGTCTGTTTTTTGATCTGTTCCCAGTTTTGTCTTTCAGTAACCAGGCATGCAAGTTTTCCGAACCAAAACGGATTAGGGATGGAGATCCTGCGCCGAGCATGGCCACCCCTCGGAATACTATGCATCGAGCACTTCCCCCACTTGCGGCTGGTGCCTAGGAAGGCGGGTGTTCTCGATACATATTCACCGTACGGCACGGTCCAGAACGGCGGCGGCAGCTCGGCGGGAAAGTATCCTCTGCTCAAAAGCGATTGAAACAAGAGTTCACCTCCGGTAGTCCATATTCGAGTATCTCAGTGTAGATTCGAAGCTCCAACCGCATCGTTCCTTTGGTGTGGGCCGGCCCAACAGTTCTCTCACCGTCACGCGGTTCCTAGATCTAGGA
>JAJCXO010000097.1 GCA_029263395.1 Acidobacteriota bacterium
TCAGTGGCCTCACCGCTGACAACCTCGATCGGTGTGCCGGTGGTCGGGTCACAGCTCGATTCGGTACAGGGACGGTCATCATAAAGCTCGCGAGCATAGGCGCCGATGTTGCCGGTACGGGCAAAATAGGTGCCGGTTGACAAGTTATCCACCACGTACCGACCGGTGTCGCCGCTACTGACCCCAAATCCAACCAAAACGCCGCCAGTGTCGTAGACCCTGATGTCAGCGGCCAACGGCAAACCGGTCTCGGCATCCGTCACCTGACCGGTGATAAACCCGTGTGGCGCGAGGACAAAGTTGATACCGCCGGTATCCGCCGCCGCCTCGACGACGATCGGGGTGCCAGTCGACAAGTCGCACGACCCATTCGGACACCTGATGCTGTCATAGAGCTGGCCAACAAATGCAGAGTGAGTGGCGACCGCAAAATAAGTACCGGGGGGAATTTGCGGCACCGTGTAGTTGCCCTCGGCATCAACTGAGTCGCTACCGAAAAAGTTGCCCGCTGCATCCTCGATGAGGACACTAGCGAAGCTGGGATCTCCCCCACCCGCCAGCGTGACATGGCCCGAGATGCTGCCCAATCGATCGAGAGCGAAGTCGATGCCGGTCGTAGTCGCCTCCAGGCTTACCGAGACTCTGCTACCGGTCATCGGGTCACAGTCAAAATCGTCACAAGGAATGTTGTCGTAGAGCTCGCCGAGGAAGTCGAAACTTTGCGCATACACGACAAAGTCGCCCGCATCGAGCCCGACGATTTGGTAACGACCTTCGGAGTCAGTTTGAGCTCCAAAACCGTCGAGGCCGTCCGAGTTGGCTAACATACTGATCGAGGGAATCGGCTCACCAGTAGACGCGTCGGTCACCGTGCCAGCAATCGAGCCCAGGCGCTGGAGTGCAAAATCGATGTTGGGGACCGTGGTATCGACCGGTACCATCACTGGCGTGCCACTGGAGATGGTACAGCCCCGCCGGCAAGGAATGTTGTCGTAGAGCTCCCTGGCATAGGCAAAATCGTAGACGAACACAAAGTTCGGCCCAGTAGGGAGTCGATCGACGCGATAGAAGCCGGATGCGTCAGCAACCGTAGACTCGATAAAACGCTCGGCCGCGTCGTAGACGCTGATTTCTGCGAACGGGATCGGTTCCCCGGTGGTGACGTCGGTCACGGTGCCGGTGATTGCCCCCAGGCGCTCGAGGGCAAAATTGATGCCCGAGGTGTCATTGTTCAGGCTGACTTCGATCGGGCTGCCGATGGTGGCATCGCACCCAAAGGGGGCACCGAACGGACAAGGAATATCGTCATAAATCTCGTCCTGAAAACCTTGCCCGTTCCTACTCGTGACAAAGTAGGTGCCGGCCAGCAATCCACCCGCACGGTAGACGCCATTTTCGTCGGCCTGGACGGAGGAGATTCTGGTGCCGTCGTTCTCCCACACACTGACTTGGGAAAAAGGCAGCGGCTCACCCGAATCGCGTGCCACGATCTGGCCTGAGATAGAGCCCAAGCGATCGAGTGCAAAGTCGATGCCGGAAGTGGTGTCCCCGAGCGTCACGGTGAGTTCGACCCCGGCATCGCTGGGACATCCCAGCGGCGGTCCAAAAGTGCACGGCACGTTATCGTAGAGCTCATCTCGATACGCTTGGGCAAGGACATACGCTCGATAGGACCCCGCAGCCAGGCCACCGGCGGCGTAGCGGCCGTCACTGCCGGTAAAGTGATACCCCGCCGGGTTGCCGTCGCCTTTCAAAATCACAACCTCGGCTGACTCGATCGGCTCGCCGGTCGCAGCATCCGTGACGGTGCCACTGAGGGTACCGCCAAGATCGAGCGCAAAGTCGATTCCAGTGGTGACGGCACCCTGCTGCACCTCGACATCAACCCCCGAGCCGTAGTCGCAGAAGTCAATACAGGGCAGGTTGTCGTAAACTTCGGGGCGGTAGTTGGCAGCGTCGTTGATGTAAACCTTGACGGTGCCGGTCCCCAAGTTGCCGATCGTGTAGTTGCCGCTGACCTCGGTGGTGGCAGAACGGACACTAAAACCATCTTGAAGTATCGTCGAGACTTCCACGAAGGGAATCGGCTGGCCGGTGGCAGCGTCGGTTACCCGACCGGAGATCGCTCCGCCAGGGCCTATCGCGAGCGCATAGGTGCCTGCCGCGTCACCGAAGCCGGCGACGCGCACGTAGTACTCGACTCCGGCCTCGGCAAGAAAATTGAGCGAAGAATCCAAACCCACGGCGTTGTCATTACACTCGATCTGATTCGCTTCCGTCCCGGGGCACCCTTCGTGCACCGATAATACGGTGTCGAAGCCCGAACCGACGGTGTTGGCGAAAATCGGGCCGGACACCGGCGTGCTGTAACGGAACCAGACGTCGTTCGACTGGTTGGAGAAACCGCAAGCCTCGCCATCGTTGGAGGCCATCGAGGTGTCGCCAACGAAGGACCCGTTGCCGATCGGCAGGGCGTCAGCACAGGCATCGTTGGCCGGTGCTGCTTTGCGGACGCCCGTAATCTTGTGTGTCACGGCCGGCTGCCGAACTTCGCCCGACGTCGCCAACTGCCTCAGCGAGCCGAGCTTGTGCAGCCAATGGTCAGCACGCGGAAGGCTCCAGCTCCGAACTTGGCCTTCTAGAAATCGCAGGTGCTGCAGGAAACGCTCGGCCTGGGCCTCGGCTTGGAGTCCATCACCACCCGCAGCCAAGCGCTCGAGCGTCGCCCGGTGATGCTGCAACGTTTGATCGAGCGTTTCGAGATGAGTCTGCAGACGGAGTTCACGCTGAGAAAGCGGTTCCTCGTCTTCGGGCTCGGCAACCAACAATCCAGGCATCCATGTGACGAGACAACAACAGACCACAAACTGAGCCACTCGAGTTCTCATCCACATGGCGTGCTCTCCTTGCTAACGCGATTCGGAAACTCGCAATTATGGACGCATCGCATCACAGGTACCAAACGCCGCAGTATCTTGGATCGGCTGAAACGGCGAGCCCAGAGGATTGAAGTACTCTTGGACTTCGCCGGACACCGTGTCGGTCACGGTCAACGCTACCTCGACATCGGTGAGACCGGCCGCAAACACCCAATAGCTGTTGAAGCCAGGCAAGGCACAAGCATCCAACACCTTGACGACCACCTCAACGTTGTCCGCGTCGAAGAACCAGAAATAGCCGGTGTCGTCGGTCAAGGTCACCGAGTCCGCGGTTTCCGACTCCCCGGACGATGTCGCCCACACCGCGTCGACCGTGAAGCGACCGTTGTTCAAGGCCAGCGTCTTCGGTGGCAGCACAATCAACGGATCTAGGCCTTCCTGCCCCACCCGGCCCACCTCCGCGCTGCGACCCGCCGGACAGGTAGCAAAAGCATCGGTGTCCGTAATCGGCTCGAAGGCCGAACCCAAAGCGTTGTTGTAGGTCTTGACCTCACCGCTGACCGTGTCGGTCACCGTCAGCTCGACTGCAACGTCGGTCAGGCCACCGGCGAACACCCAGAAGCGATTGAAGGGATCGACGCAAGCGTCCAGCACCTTGACCACCAGCTCGACGTTGGAATCGTCGAAAAACCAGAAATAGCCGGTATCGTCGGTCAGGGCGACACTTTGGCCGTCGCCGGTGGTCATCTGCTGGTCTTCCCAAGTCGCTTCGACTCGGAAGCGGCCGTTACTCAAGCACAACTCCGTATCCGATGGTGTACAGGTCGCCGAGACCGGAGTCAGCTCAAAATCGATGCCCGTGACGAAACCACCCGGCGCGACGACAATTGGCGTGCCGGTCGTCGGGTCGCAGCCTGTGGGGGGCCGGTTCGGACACGGCAAGTTGTCATAAAGCTCATCGCGATAGCCAAAAGGCGCACGGCTGGAAGCGTAATAGGTTCCGGGCGCGACACGGTCGTCGTTGAATCTCCCTTCGCCGTCCAGTCCATAACCCTGGTAAAAGTTTCCCGCAGCGTCCCAGAGCTGCACATTGCCGGCGTCGATCGGCTGGCCGGTAAAGGCATCCCTCACACGGCCCGAAATCGCTCCAAAAATCTGCGGGTCGAGTGCAAAATCGATCCCCGTAATGGTCGATCCATGGGTCACAACAATCGGCGTGCCGGTGGTCGGGTCACAGTTCAACTCAGGACATGGGATGTTGTTGTATAGCTCTTCAACATAGTCGTTGAGAATCGCAATTCTCGCGAAATAAGTGCCTGGCACCAAATTGCCGGTCGAGTACTCCCCGAAGTCACCCACACGGGCCACATCGAACAGCTCACCGTCAGCATCATGAATGAGGACATCCGCACTCAACGGCTCGCCGGTGGCGGAGTCCGTAACCCGACCACTGATGACTCCCGGAAAATCAAGCACGAAGTCGATGTTGCCGGTATCCGCATCGAGATTGACGTCAATCGGAGTCCCGGACACCCGATCACAAAACCGAGTCGGGCAAAGAATGTCGTCGAAAAGCTCGGGTAGGTAGTCAGGGTGCGTGGCAAAGGCTCGGTAGGTCCCCGGGGGCAGGCTGGCTACCGTGTACTCTCCGGTCGACAGGACCTGCCCTGTCCCAGCAATAAAACCTTCTGCATCTCTGGCCAACACGCTAGCGTTGGTCAGATCACCGACCCCAGCGAGGGTGACACGACCTGAGATGCTGCCCAGCTTTTCGAGCGCGAAGTCGATGCCATCTGTGTTGGTCTCCAGGCTGACCATCACCCGGGTGCCGACCCCGACTTCGCACCGATCCAGGTCGCAAGGGATGTTGTCGTAACGCTCGCCAAAATACTGGCCATGATCTGCCGTCACGAGGTAGCTGCCAGTCGCCAGGCCATCGATCATGAAGTTGCCGTCAGTGTCGGTCGCCACCTGTCGCGACTCCAGACTATTCTCCTCTCGTACGATCACGGATGCAGACCAAATTGGCTCGCCGGTAGCGGCGTTGGTCACGGTGCCGCTGATCGAGCCCTGGCGCCGGAGCGCAAAGTCGATCCCGGGCGTAGTGGCATCAAGCGCCACCAGCACCGGCGTGCCGCTGGTCGGATCACAGTCAACACCACATGGAATATCGTCATACAGCTCGTTGGCGTAGTCGCCGGTGAAGACGGTGACAAAGTGAATACCCGCATTAAGATCTTCGATCCGATAGTTGCCCGACGCATCCGTGTTGTTGCCGCCGAGGAAATCTCCGCTCGCGTCGAAAACGTTGACACTGACAAATGGGATCGGCTGCTGGCTGCTGGCATCGATGACCCTGCCGGTGATCGAGCCTTGACGCTCGAGGGCAAAATTGATCTCAGGGGTGGTGTTGTCGAGGCTGACCGCTACGCCGGTACCGGTGACCGGGTCACAACCGGCGAAAGCACCACCGGGACACGGAATGTTGTCGAAGAGCTCTTCCTGATAACCCTCGAAGCCGCGGGTCGAGACGAAGTAGGTCCCCGCCGCCAAGCCCCCTACCTGGTAGTCACCTTGCATGTCGGTTTGTCCGAAAACGACCTGAGAGCCGCTCGCATCCCAGACCTCGATGTTGTAAAAAGCGAGTGGGGAACCGGAAACCTGCTCAGTCACCGTACCTGAGATCGACCCCAAACGATCGAGGGCAAAATCGATGTCGTCAGTGGCCTGACCGGGACTGACTGGGATCGACGTTCCGGTGGAAATATCACAACCGAACGGCAAGCCAGCTGGACAAGGAAGATCGTCATAAAGCTCGCTACGGAAACCCGTCGCCACGGTGTAGGCCATGAAACTGCCAGCCGATAGACCGTTGAGCGTGTAACGTCCATCGTCGTCGGTGGAGACGAATTGTTCCGTCCCAACGCCACCGGATGCGAGCACAACCTGTGCATCGACAATTGGCTCACCGCTCGCATTGTCCGTCACCCGGCCAGTGATCGATCCACCAAGCTCGAGGCCAAAGTCGATCCCGGTCGCCACCGCACCTTGTTGCACAACCACCTCCGTGGCCTGGCTGAAGTCGCAGCCCCCGAAAAGAGTACACGGCTGGTTGTCGTACAGCTCGCGGAGGTAGGTGCCTGCGTTGGTGATGAACACCGCGTAAGACCCAGTTTCCAGGTTGCCGATCGTGTAGTCCCCATTAACCCCGGTGGTCGACGATCGGCTGAAAAAGCCATCTTGGCGGCGGGCTTCGACCTCGACGAAAGGTAGCGGATCGCCGGTGACGGCATCGGTTACCCGGCCGGTAATGGCTCCGCCTGGCCCGATGTTCAGGGTGTAGGAGCCGATGGCGTCGCCAAAACCCGCCACACGCACGTAATACTCGAACCCAGCGGTAGCAAAAAACTCTAGCGAAGACTGCAAGGAGCCGGCACTATTGTCGTCGCACCTGATCTCGTTCGACACGTTCCCCGGGCAGCCCTGGTGGATCGACAAAACCGTATCGAAATCTGAGCCGATCGTGTCGACAAAAATCGTGCCATCGATCGGCAGGCTGTAGCGGAACCAGACATCGGACGAAAACTCCGTGAAACCGCAGCTGGCAGCACCATCGTTGGTGGCCATCGACGTGTCGCCGACGAAGGACCCGTTGCTGACCGCCATCGCATCAACACAGGCGTCGTTGACCGGTACCGCTTTGTTACCCACGGCATGCCCGACCTCGACCGGCACCAATAACGGGCGTTCGGTAAGTTTGTCCGGCTCGGTAGCTGCCGCGGATGCTCCCTGCTGCACCCGATCACGCAACGCCCGCAACGCCACCAGCCAACGGTCGGTATGAGGTGATTTCCAACTCCTCACCTGGCCTTCAAGGGTTCGCAGGTGGCGTAGGAATTGTTCGGCCTGGGCATCGACCCCGCCTCCATCACCATTGGCGCCTTGCGGCCCGAAACCGAGTTGGCGCTGACGTACCGTCCGATCGAGCGTTTCGAGATGTGTCTGCAGTCGCTGTTCGCGCAGGGTCAGCCGAGGCTCGTCGGCCGTCTCTGCCTGCCCTGCCGCCTCTGCCGGCAGGGCAGGCACTGCTTGCTCTGCAACCAACGGACCAGGCATCGATGTCACGAGACAACAAACGATGGCGAAACAAAAACCAAGTGACTTATTCCACATCAACTACGCTCCTTGGTGCAGGCAATTTCGAACTCGACATGCAGTCCAACAATCCATTCTGCCATTCAGCCGTTCAATAAGTCAGTCGTTCAGACCTGTGCGGTCAGCCCAAGACAGACAATGGGGTTTCCTCAGACGAAGACGGAACCTCCTCGGGCTCACATTCGAGCCTGACCCGACGCCGACTAGTGCGGTGCTCGGCAAGCGCCAACTCTTCGAGTTCAGGAAACAGCTCCGGTTCGATCCACCGCTGGCGCAATTCAGTGCGGCGATAAATCGTCACGCTGCCCTCTTCCACCGTCACCGTCTGCTGGAACGTTCCAATCGTGTTCTCGACGTCCAGTCGTTGCTCACGGGGTAAACAGGAACCCTCAGGCAACCGGATTCGCCAGGTGGTTTCGGTCAACCCTAGCGGTACGACGATCGGAACCTGACGCTCGACCATCACCGCCGGCTCAGGGGTCGACTGCAAGCTCGGGACCTTGAACGACCGGGCTCCGCTGCGCAGCATGCGGCGGTAGGTGAGATCCGCCACCATGTCGACGGTTGGTACCGCCGACTCGTCGGACGACCAGCCGACTTCCTCAACCACAACACCCGGCAACAAGCTGCCAAATGCCGCCAATGCGTCTTCAGCGGTGCGTTCCACCGGCTCAGATTCGATCTGCGCCAACCAAGGTGCGGCTGGTTGGCCACTCAATTGAAGACCTGCTTTGCCAACGGCGTCACCCTGCGGCGTAACCGCAACGTCGACCATCACGCTGCGACGCTCGAGCTGCTGGAGGATTGTTGTCCGCGCCAGGGTTGCACCACCACTGTGTACCACCACCACATGCTGGTCTTGATCGGCAGGTTGCAACCAACGGGCTGAACCACGGGTCTGGGTTGGGTCGACAAACAGAAAACCATCACTGACCGGCTCATTGGCTTCGTGGCTGACCGCCTCGGCTGGCACCGCCACAATCAGATGGTTGAACTGCAGAGAGGGGAACTGTTCGTCGATGCGGCTTTTGCGACCAGCGTAAATCAAGGTCGGATGGGCCTCGATGCCCACCTCTAGCAACAGATCAATCAGCAACAGCGACTTGTCTTTACAGTCCCCCCACTTGCGTGCCAACACCTCTTCCGGTGGCGTCGGTCGAAAGCCACCGATCCCCACCTCGACCGCAACATACCGCACCTTTTTGCGGACATAAGCCAGCAAGGCTTCGAGGCGCTGCCGAGGATCCTCGACCCCAGCGGTCAGCTCTCGTGCCAGGCCACGCACCGAGGTCGAGTTACGCGGAACACTCTGCAACAGGTCGGAATACCAACGGCCAACTCCGTTCCAACTGGCATCGTCGCCCCAAGCGAATCGCAACACCGGACCCGCCCCGGAGCCCCGTGGCGCCCAGGACATCGATTCCGCTGCCGGCACCTGGCTGGCGGTGACCGTCACCCCTCCCGCGGTTTCGACCCAGTCGAAACCCTCAGCGGGCCCATCGAACCGCCACCGCCAGCCTGCGCCGCCCCCCTGGATCGCAACATGCAAGTGTTCCACCGGTTGATCAAACGCCAGCTGGATCGCATCCGCCGGATAGTAGGGCTCGATCTCGAGCCGGTAGTCGATCACCAACCTGGCACCCACCGCCAGCTCGCGAAAGCTCAACACATGGTAACGGCCCGAGTCATAGAGACTGCCGCTACCACTGGACTCCATGGTGTCCTGGTCTTTGCGCCCCAGGGTGATCTGCTTGCCATCCGGCTTGACCACCGACGCCTCGAGGCTGGTCAAGGACCGATGGTCGTCGAGATATATCGGGAATCGTGCCCAGTCCTCGAGATCGCTCGCACTATCGAGCCGAATCACCATCCGGGTGTGATGGTCCATGGTGCCATCCGGACGGATTTGGATGTCGACGTGGTACTTCAGGTGAGTTGCCGCCTCCGCCCCAGGCGCAGCGACCAACGCCAGGCTAGCGACGCACCAAAACCAAGCTTTGCGCATCGTGGCCTTCTACCTCGGTATAGAGGTCGCGAATCGCCGCATAATGTTGGCGACCGAAGAACTCGGGGGTGGTGATATCGAGGCGACGCGAGTAGGTCAGTTGCCGATTGGCTTCGTCGACCTCAACCCCCGCCGTCAACGCGCCAGCGGGGCCAACATAATCCGCCACCGTCGGCAACACGTCGACCTCCCAGCTATCCGGCCAGGAGATCGTCATCTCCACCTCGTCACGATCGGCGAAGGAAAACTGCACCGGCGTCAGACGGCGTTCCGGCGGCAAGCTGAAGAGTTGCTCAACCGGCCCCAAAGGCAAACTCGGCACCAGGCTAGCCTCGTCGCCAAGGACATCCGCGGCCCGTTGCGCAACCTGCCATTGCACTTCCACTCGGCGTTCGTCGAGCGCCTCGTTCACCGTGACCGCGCTGACCGCATAACCCTCGAAGAAACCCTCCAACCGTTCTTGCCAAGCCTCGGCCGTGGCTTCGGCATCGTCCTTCCAGCGCAGGAACTGCCAGGCATGATGCCCACCGAGGGTCATCCGCCCCTGGCCGTGGACCTGGCCGGCCTCGTCGATCGCAAGCTCCACTTTGGCGCGACGCAGATTCTGATCGAAGGGCGTCGAGGGCAGTTGAATGATCTCGGGCTTCTTGCCATGGAGGATCGCTTGCGTGCCTTCGAAGTAGGGGCTGAGCTGCCCGAAACCGAGGCTGCGGTCGCTCGGATCCAAGAACACACGCTCGCCATCGAGCTCGACCATCACCAGATTCCTTTCGAACCACCAGGGGTTGGCCACTTCCAGGTCAACGCGCCCAAACCGTCGATCGCCGGCCCACACCAAGGCGGGCTTGGCCTTGATCGCGTCGAGCATGGTCTGCAACAACAGCCCTTTCTGCGCCCGGTTACCCTCCCCCGCTTTCAGAATCTCGTCGGCGTCAGTCCCCCAGACTCCAACCCACTGGGATGAAAACGTCCGGATTTCGTCCCGCACGAAGGCATACACCGCAGCAACCTTGTCGCGTTGACTGGCGGCACCGCTGGCCAACTCCTGTGCTTTTTTCTTGGTTTGCCGGCTGGCTCGGCGAAAATCCCGGTAGCCAGTTTCCCCTTCTTCGAACAATTCACACGCACTCTTCCAGGTGTCGAACAAGGGGATCCTCGTGCCACTGAAGGCAACCTCCCTGGGCACCATCATGAAGCGACTGGAGAGATCAGCAAATGGAAACGACAGCGGCTCTTCCGGAATCCCGCCGAGGTTTTGCATCCAGGCCCGGATCGCGAGCCCGCGGGTCGTTTTTTGAGTCTCGACTTCGATCTTGCCGCCACCCGTGGCCCAAGATCTCGGTTCGAGAGCCATGTTGCCAGGCTTGTAATAGGTGATTTCGGAGAGCACCGTGGGGATGTGGTGATGGAAGTACCACGGCTCGAGATAGGCCACGTCGTCCCAGCGGAACTTGTAGCGGTATTCGATGATGCTGCCAACTTCGACTGCGGGAAAGGCCGCCTTGGTGACAAAACTCTTCTTGGCGCGCGATGACCGTTCGCGAAAAATCGCGTCCTCGAGTAGGGGCACCACCGTGCCGTCGGCTAAAATGGTCCGGCCCTCGAGCTCTTTGAGCCGCAGAACCGCACTGTGAGGAATCGCGATCTCGGCGTAATTTTTGCCAGCTTCGGCGAGAATCTTGATGCGAGTATGGATTTCCAAGATCGACGACACGTCCTTGGGATAATCCATGAAGTCGAGCACAGCCTTCTCGAACAACACCACCGCTGGCGCATCGGGCTGCCAGGGGACGCTGGTGAACGCCCGTTCTTCGGCGGTAATCGGGCCAAAGTCTGCCGCCATTGCGGTCAGCGGCATGGCCAAGGCAAACAACAACACCAAGAACGAGCTTCTTGTTTTAGGCCAAAACTGCGTCATCAGGATCCTCCTGTCTATCGATCTAGCAGCCGCGACAAGTCCTAAATTCTAGAACTCGGATAGGCATCCCCATGCCCGCGGTATCTGCGCGAATCAAAACGAGTGAATAACTATGAGTGACTCGAGAGCGAGTGGTCTGCACTTACTATTACAAGGCGGTTTTCTGCAGCCAAAGTGATCATCCCAGCTGCAAACTGATCATCTGAGCGTCATGCTCAACCTACGGCTCGAGTGACCTCAGAATTCACCTCATATGCAGTGCGTCATCTATACCTGCGTCATCGGGACAGGAAACGGGCCAAATTGCTTTCCGTCCAAGACAACGGCGTACACTGGGCATCAATGCTACTCAGGCATCGTATACTTGCGATGCGACCACGGCGACGCAAGAACCGTATCGTGACCGCGGACCGGTCCTTACTCAACATAGCCCAACAGTCAACATAGCCCAACAGTCAACGTAGCTCATTAATGAACGCAGCTTACCGCAGCAACCTTCGAGGGTCGACGCTCTTCATTTTGCTCATGTTGAGCCCGGCAGTAACGGTTCAGGCGCAAACCAATGAGGAAATCAACGCCGGTCTGCAATTCAGCTTCTCGCCCCCCGGGGCACGCAGCCTAGCGATGGGTGGAGCCTTTGCCGGCCTAGCGGACGACGCAACCGCCGCCTTTGCCAACCCAGCCGGCTTGATCTGGTTGACGCGCAGCGAGCTGTCCGCCGAAGGTCGCCATCGAACTTACACCACCCGCTACCCCTTCAGTGGCAGTGCCTCGGCCCAACCCACCGGCAATGGCATCGACACCAGGCCAGACTTAGAGTTCCGCGACTTCGAAAGCGAAGTATCAGGGCTTTCGTTCCTCTCCTACGCCCATGTGTTCAGCGAACGCCGACCATGGTTGTCGAGATTACGCCTGGCTTTCTACCGCCATGAGCTCGCCGCCTTCGAGGCCGAACTACAGAGCGAAGGTCCGTTCATTCGCAATGGCGGCCCAGGCCCTTTGATCGAACAAACCCGCAACCGGAGCCGCCTTGCCGCCTTGCTCGGGGATCTCGACCTGACGATCATCAACCATGGGGTGTCTGGCGCCTACAGCCTCACCGACAACCTGTGGCTCGGTCTCGGGTTGTCTTATGCCACCTTCGATTACCGCGCTGTTACCCGTCGCTTCGCTACCGAGCTGCCGGCGCGGGACGACTTCGGCGTAATTCTTCCTGACGGTCGAACCGACGTGGTGTTCGGTCCAGCCGACTTCTCGGCTGCCAATGAAAGTGAACGTTCGATCCAAGACGGTGACGACGGCGACCTCGCTGCCACCGTCGGCTTGATCTGGAAGTCCAAAGGGAGCGTCCGACGCGGAGAACCGATCCACTGGAGTGTCGGCCTGGTCTATCGCCAAGGACCCACCTTCGACTTCGACTACCGTTTCCAATGGGAAGATCAAAAGATCGCCTTGCAGAACGAAACCGGCAATCCAGACTTCACCGACCCCGGCGTGGTCCGCGGCCTTACGGGTACGGCGCCGTTCGAAGTACCCGACGTGCTCGGCTTCGGATTCATGTTCCGGCCGAAGTTTGTGCCCCGCAACGCGCTGACCATCTCATTCGAAGCCGACTGGGTGTCCTACTCGAGCCTAGAACCCGAGGCCAATCTGATCGCCACCGCGCTGCGCGGTGAAGAGGCTGACGGTCGCGATGTCGCCTTCGCCACCTGTGGCAGCTTCAACCGCGACGGGGTGCCCTACCCTGCTGGCAGCGAGGTGCCTTGTGTCTCACCGTTCCTGCCTAATTTCGGCATCGATGACGGCATTGAGCTCCATCTCGGAGTCGAGTACTTGATCGATCGCCCGATCGACCTCGCCTTCCGAATCGGGGTGTGGCACGACCCGGATCATCAGCTGACCTATGACTTCAGCGCCCAAACCGGCGGCACGCTCCAGCCGGAAGATCGCTTCGGATTCCGGTTTCCAGAAGGTGATGACGAGATCCATTGGACCGGTGGCTGCGGTATCGTGTTCCGCAGACTCCAGCTCGATCTCGCCTTCGACCTCTCGGACCGCGCCAATGTGTTCAGCCTCTCAACGGTTTATAGGTTGAATTAGGCGATGTCACGCTGGCTCGGTAGAACAACGTGGATCGCAGCACTGGCCGCTCTCGCGCTGACTGGAGCCCTACCGGCTGAGGGCCAGACACCGGCAGCCGATCTCTACCGGGCCGGTCTGCGCTCATTTGAATTCGGCTATTGGCGTGAAGCCTTGGTTTTCTTTGCCGCAGCAGCAGAGGAAGAGCCCCAAGAAGGACGGACCGTTCGCGAGTACGGTATGTGGCAAGCACCCTACTTGCCTCACTACTACCAGGGACTGGCGCTTTATCAGCTCGGCCACTACCACGAAGCGTTAAGAGCCCTCGAAACCTCCGAGGCTCAAGGCGCCATCCGGATTCGACGGAGCAAGAAATACTACAAGAAGCTGATCGCTTCCAAAGCTGCGATCCGGCGCGAGATTTCCCAGCAAGTCCACCAGGTTTACCGCAGCGCGGCAGCTGACTACGAAACCGCCGAGCAGTTGCGAGAGTCCCCCGCCTTCACCGGCTCGTATTTGCCCACCAGCATCCCCGCCTATGGCGCGATCACGGCCTCACTCGAGAAGACCACCGCCAATCTGAAAGATGCTTCGCTGCAAGCGGCTGCCTCAGAGCTCGGCAAAGCGTTGAGCCTGCTCGATGAGGCAAGGGACGGCATCGCTGAGATGGCCTTAGAGATCCGCCGCCGAGAGCTCGAGGCGATCGCCGCACAGAACCACCGTGCTGACCAACAACGGGCCGCCAAACTACGCGCTGACGTCGAGCTGGCCAACACGCTGTTGGCGAGTGGTCAATGTCGACCGCAGGCCATCGAGCTGCTGGAGAGCCATGACTCGACACCAAGAACCGCCGGCGAAGCCGGAGACACAGACCAAGCGTTGAACTCGTTGCGAGCGCGGGCCCATCTGCAGTGTGATCAGTTGGCCCTCGCCGCCCACTACCTCGCGGCGGCCGAAGCACATGGCGAGTCGGGTTGGCAGACGTTGCAACAAGAGCTGGGTAAGCGACAACGAAGTGTCGAACGAACCTCCGCCTTCGGCGCCGCGGTTGAGCAAGTTGCCGCGGATCGCTGCGACCACCAGGGGATCAAAACCCTCGAAGACCTAAAAGAAGATACCTGGACACCGGAGGATACCAACGGCCCGAACGTCGGAAATTTGCTCGTCGAGGCCCATCTAGACTGCGGCGAGATCGACCTTGCAGCAGCGGTGTTGGACCGTCTGCGTGCAGCCGCTGTCCAGTCTCTGGACCACCTCACCAAACTTCGACGGACGGTCGAGGCCGCTCGTCAGTCAGCATCGTCAGCCACGGGCCACGCCGCCTTACGCGCCCGGTATCAACAGGCGACAGCACAATTGGCAGGTGGCGACTGCAACCCACAAGCCATCGGCCTGGTCCACCGACTGACCCTCGGACACAGCCAGATAGGTCTGACCGCAGGTGATCTCGCGGCCGCTCGGTCGGCGGTCCTAGGCGGTTTACATTGCGACGACTTAGCGACCGCCGAAAGTGCGCTCGCCGCGGTAGAGCCAACCTCGAAGTCCCCTGAAGAGCGGGCTGAGATCGAAGAGAAGCTGGCTCAACTCCAACAGCACCGCCGTGACCGCAAGGGCCGGGAACAGGCCGTCGAGGATTACCTGGCCGCCCGAGCACGCACCGAGCTCGGAGAATGTCGCGACCAAGAGGTCTCGACCCTGATCGAGAATGCCGAACGGGCTCTCAACAGCAGCACCGCCAACCCGGCAGGTGGGCAATCCACCGGTGCTTCGCTGTCGCGCTCGGGCGATGGGTTACCCGTTAATTATCAGCCGCATCTGGTCTTGGCTCGGGCTTATTCTCAATGCCGCGATCGAGATCGGGTCGAACGTTACCTAGAGCTTGCTGGCGGCTCGGGAGAGGCTTCGCCGGACGAACTGGCGGAACTCGAATCGTGGCTCGCCAAACATCCCAAGCTCGAACCCTACACCGGCAGCTTCGCGCTGCTCGTCGGCGCCTCCAACTATGGTCCGAGCCAGGGTTGGCCAACGCTCTATCAACCGGGTGAAGACATCCGAGAAGTCCGACGGATCCTCGAATCTCACGATTTCCAGGTCGAAGTCCTCGAGAATCCCACCGGCCGTGAACTGGAAACCACCCTCAACCAGTTCTTCCTGCGCTACGGCGCCACAGAGAGCCACCGCCTGGTCTTTTATTACGCTGGCCACGGCCATACCGAAATCACCCGCCACGGTGTCAAGCTCGGCTATTTGGTACCGGTAGATGCTCGCGATCCCAAACACGACCGCACCCATCTGCAAGATCTTTTTGGCATGGAGCGATTCCGCGAGTACGCCATCCGCAGCGATGCCAACGACATCCTATTCATGTTCGATTCGTGTTTCGCCGGCACCGTCTTCAAGGCAACCAAATCTTGCGCACCGCCGCTGTGCTCTCCCCCTACCTTGGCTAACACCTCATTGGGTGAACTGATCTCGCGTCCGGTCCGCATGTTTCTTACCGCCGGTGACGAAGCCGAACGTGTCCCCGACAACAGCCTATTTCGCCGCATGGTCACACGGGCACTGGGCGGCGACGCTGATCACGACGACGACGGCTTCATCCTAGGCAGCGAGCTCGCCAGCTTCGTCCAGAGCGAGGTCATCAGTCAGCAGAACGAGGCTATCGCCCATTACAAGACCGCTGCTCTCGGCCCCGCTCCCGCTGAGCCCAAATGGGGCACTTTGATCGAAGGCAACTTCGGCCTCGGCGATCTGCTGTTCGACGTACCGGAGGGCGCCACATCGCGCCAACCTCGACCTATCGACCGCCAAGGCGGCGCCAACTCCACTGAGTTGGCCTATTGGTCAGCAGCCCGCCAGGTAGATCAGCCGGAAGACTACCGCCGTTATCTCGAGCGATTCCCGCAAGGCCTCTTCGCGCCATTGGCGCAGTGGATTCTGGAGCGGGGCACGCGCTACTGAGCCCTCTCAGCCGTCGCCCGGGTCGAGGCCGCAACTCGAGCCGAACAAGTGCGTAGAATAAGTACTCTCGACGTGATCGATACCAACAGCCCAACTCGCTGGAGAATCCATGAGCAAAACAGTTACCGCAATCCTCGCCCTTTCGACACTCCTCCTCACCGTGACACCGGTCTTCGCAGACGAATCGCAGACTCTGAAGGGTGAGTTTGTCTGGGAGCGCAGTGACCGGGACATCACCGGCGACCTCAAGGCTGTCTTCGAGCCAACCGGCGACTCGGCCTGGAACGTGTCCTTCCATTTCACCTTCGAAGAGAAACA
The DNA here is from genome assembly GCA_029263395.1 of Acidobacteriota bacterium. GTDB lineage: Bacteria > Acidobacteriota > Thermoanaerobaculia > Multivoradales > J023 > JAAELT01. Next base: position 16,316 of record JAJCXO010000097.1, read on the forward strand.
ACACGTCTACAGCGGAACCGCCGAGGGCAGCTTGACCGACGGCGAGCTCAAAGGCAAAGTCATGTCCGACGGCGAAGAGCCGAAACCGTTCGAGTTTGAAGGGACATCCGCCGATGGTTCCTTCCAAGGCACCCATACGGGTTTTCGCCAAGGCGAACGTTCGCCGACGGGCACGCTGACACTCAGCCGTTGAGCTTCGACGCGCCCCAACACTAGGTGTCGGCCCTCTGTGCCAATGTACGTGAGACACTGAACCTTCCCAAAATTAAGGAAGAGGGCGGTGGAGAATCCCATGACCACAGAGACCACAGAGACCCCGAAACGCGCTTCTGCAGATCCAGATCCAGAGACACCTGCCGCGGCA
>JAJCXO010000098.1 GCA_029263395.1 Acidobacteriota bacterium
CCCCGGTGGCGGCACACCCACCTCCCTGGCAGACCGACAGAACAACACATTGATGCTCTTCGGTCGCAGACAGGAAAACCTGTCCACGCTTGATGTCGAGGCGGAACTTCAGACCCTTGCCGATCGCCAAGAGGCGGCCTACCCTTCTGCAAAAGGCGATCGTCAGACATTGGTCGCGGCGCCGCTGCCGCGGTTGGGGGTCTCAACCGCACCCCAACGTGACAACCCCCTCGCCGCCCCCGCGGTCTTGCTGACAGCGATGAGTAGCGTAGTACTCCTCATCGCCTGCCTCAACCTGGCCAACATGTTTCTGGCGCGCGGCGCCAGCCGCCGCAGCGAGATGGCCATCCGCCTGTCGCTGGGAGTCGGTAGATCACGGCTGTTGCGACAGCTACTGACCGAAAGCCTGCTGTTGGCTTTCATCGGCGGTGCTGCAGGCCTGGTTCTGGCCTATTGGGGGACCCAGTGGCTGATATCGTCGATCAGCAGTCTGGTGCCACTCGGAATCACCCTGATCCTCGACGTTCGACCGGATCTCGGGGTAATCCTTGCGACCGCGGCGGCGTGTGTTCTCGCTACCTTATTGTTCGGCCTGGGACCTGCCTGGAAGTTGACCGGCAGCGATCTGTTGACGGGACTCAAAGAGGGTGTCGGCGATCGTGCTTCAGGCAGTGGCCGAGTTCACACTTTCCTGGCCCCGAGAAACCTGCTCATCATCGGCCAAGTTGCCTTATCCTTGGTTCTGCTGACGGCCGGCGGTCTGTTCATCCGAGGAGCCCTCGCCGCCGCCCGAACGACCCCCGGCTTCAGCCTCGACTCGAGTCTCCTGGTGGAGCTCGATCCAAGCCTCATCGGTCACGACGAGCAGCGCACACGCGAAGTGTACCGCCGCGTGATGGAACGCTTGCGCTCGCTGCCCACGGTCGAAAGCGCGGCCCTGTCTTCGATCGTACCGTTCGGATCGGTGACCGTGACACGCCGGGTGCAAGTCGCCGGCCCCGAAGATCCTGACGCAGCCGTGGTTTCGCACCACTACATCATCAGCGACGACTACTTCGAGTCGTTGCGGTTGCCGGTGTTGCAGGGGCGAGGATTTACCGCGCCCGAGGCGACAGTCGACTCGGGCGGCGCGGTGGCGATCATCGACAAACCGCTAGCGGACCAGCTTTTCCCAGGCTCCGACGCCCTGGGGCAGCTCGTTCAGATTGCCAATCCGAACCCGGTTGGCGAGCCGCTGGTCATGGAGATCGTCGGCATCGTGCCCGGGCTGCGCCACCAGTTCTGGGACCAGACTCCGTCGCCCCATCTCTACGTGCCCTTCGGTCAGTCCTACTCAGCCAACATGTTTGTCCACCTCAACGTCGCTCCAGGCAGCGCCAACCAGGCTGGCTTGTTGGAAACCATTCATGAAGAGATTCGCGCCATTGATCCGGCGCTGCCGGTGTTGGCTCTCAAGACGATGCTCGACCATCGCGACGAGAGCCTCTTCTTGTGGCTCGTCCGCGCGGGCGGCAAGCTGTTCTCGGTCCTCGGAATGTTGGCGCTTTTCCTGGCGCTGGTCGGCGTCTATGGCGTCAAGGCCTTCGTCATGGAGCGGCGAACGCGGGAGATTGGCATCCGTATGGCCCTGGGCGCAACCCGCGACAAAGTCGTCTGGCAGATGGTGCGCGAGGGCTCGGCTCTGACCGCCGCCGGGCTGGTGCTCGGGCTGCTGCTGGCGATGGGCGTGGGGCAACTGCTGAGCAGCATGCTCTACGAAGTCAGCGCCAGTGATCCTTGGGTCTTTCTCGGATCGACGGTTTTGCTTGCCGGGGCTTCGACTCTCGCAGCCTATCTACCGGTACGGCGCGCCACTCGGATCGAACCCACCAGCGCTTTGCGCCACGGTTGATCTCGAGGGCTGGCCAGGGGCGGACAGTACCCTGTCAATCGTGGCGCCGTAAAGCAGCGTTTCTTCGCAAATTTTAAGGTGTCGGATCAGCGTCACAAAGGAACTTCACCGGCGTGCCGTTAAAATTGGCGCTGTACAGACCGCTGGCATTGAGCGAAGGCTGGACCCACGCTTGATTGCTACCGCCCACCCCAATGTTGTCGGCGTCGAACTTCAGTTGCAGCCAACCAAAGGTGAACGGTAATCCCAAGGAGTCGATACTGACTCTCTGGGTCGCCAGCGGGAAATGCGTATCGCCGGCCAACGTCATCCCGTTACCGTCGAGATCACTGACGAACGTGCTGTCTTTGAGTGGAAATGGAGTGGGTACCGATCCACAAGGCAGCAAAAATGGACTCCTTCCGGTATCTCGCCAGACGATCAAATCGGCACCGCCGGCAAACGGTCCGCCGTTGAGGAACCGTTGATTCCAATGGGTCGGCAACGGTACCCGCTCGTCGCGGCCATCCCAATTGCTGTAGCGACCATAAAACGTAAATCGATCCGTGCCGACGAACCGCGCTGGATTCGCCCAGATCGGTACCGCTTCACTGCCTTGGGCCGACTTATTGTTGGCATCTACATAAACAACATCCCCCCACAGAATATTGGCTGTGACAGCAACTCCCGGTAAACCACCCCCTTCATTGAAGTAGGTCGAGGATACCGGAGTGATCGAGGGTCTTCCCGAGGTGCCGGCTTCGATACCACCACATTGTCCGACGACGTCGACCGTGATGTAACCACGGGCAATCGAGTCTGAATGCGACGCCCCAGCACAGGACGTGAAGATCGGTCCCTGCTGCCCGGTATGATCAGCCTTCATCTGCTCTTGCTCCGCGTTGGATAGCGCCGGGTTGTTGTGGCTGGGTGGGTCGTTGGTACACCCTGGAACACCACTCAGATCAACTCCCACCCCGGTGGACGGGATGTTGCCGTTGAACAAATCACCCACATTGATCGTCTCGACATCAAACGGCTTCAAATAGATATCGAAGGCCAGTGTTGGAATTGCCCAATCGGTCCACACCACCACTCGAACCAACTCCCCGCCGCCGCCTCCGTTGTTGATAGACAACAAGGTCCCGACCCCAAGTGGATCACCGAGATCGACCTCGAAGTATGGAAACAGCAGCGTTGCTGCCAAACCGGGACCGACATAACAGCCATCAGCGTTCCTCGGTTGCCCCCAGGCGACCGAGGAACACAACAAGACCAGCGCGAATGCAGCAACAACGTTTCGTTTCATGGTGAGGCTCCTGGTTGGATTGATTACCCTTCAGCAGGATCCACGACATCGGGAGCGAAACCCCTTCATAACAACTCGAATTTTTTGCCTTTCCCTGCCGGGTTGGACCAAGACCTCTGCCGGGTACCTATATCCCAGGCCTATGCAACCCCTCATGATCGTGCCAGGTACCTATTCCAGGCTTGTACAACCCCTCGCCGATGTCCGCTCACAGATGGTGCGGGACCTGGTGCGGGGCACACGCAGCGGAACTTGATGCGATCTCGCGCAGCGGGCTCGGTTTTCGTGATCCCACAGAAGGCGATTGACACCCTAGAAGACTGTTGACAGTCCCGTGTTTTGCAACGGGTGTAGAAAAAATGCAACCTCAGATCGCAGATCGTAGTCCTACAGATCGAACATGAGCCGAGGGAGGCCTTTCAACAGGCCCGACGCGAGTCATAGGAAGCGGTCCACCGAGCCTACGTCGCTTCGAGCCGACTTCCTGACGGACAAAAAACCCCACAGGGAACTTTACCGATAAAGGAGAACCGAGAATGGGATCAGGAAACGTAGCGTTTTGGATCTTCTTGGCTGCAGCCACTGTGGCCACTCTCACATTCGTCACGATCGTAGTTTGGGCTGAGAGCCGACGCAAGGAGCGCCAGGAGTTCTACAAATTCGAATTCCGCAAACGGTTGGTCGAGACCGGCAAGATGGACGCAGCAGCGTTCACCTCTCTGGTGCAGTACGAGCACGAGCTCGGACTGCAGCAAGTCCGTCAGAAACTCACGGTGGCCGCCTTGGTGTTTGTCGGGACGGGCGTCGGAACCTGCATCGGCCTTCAGTTCATCAGCGGCTCGGTCTGGATGGTGGGCTTCATTCCGCTCAGCATTGGTCTCTGCATGCTCGCCTACGGAGTCCTCTTTGCCGACAAACTGAAGACCGGACCGCCGCCTCTCGGTTGGTCTCCCGAACCCAACGAGAGGGATTGACCCGGAGGTTTGGTCTTGCATTCGATCCACAAGAGTCCAGGCGAAGACGAAAGTACCGTCGACCGGGTGCTGGCTGGAGACATCGATGCCTTCGAAGAGATCGTCTTGCGCTGGCAGGCGCCGCTCCTCAACCTCGCCTATCGCTTCAGTCGCGATCGGGGACTGGCAGAGGAGATGGCTCAGGAAGCTTTTCTCAAAATCTTTCGAAGCTTGGAGCGTTGGCGACGCGATGCGAAATTCTCCACCTGGATGTTCTCGGTGGCCCTCAACCACTATCGAACGACGATGCGACGGCACATACCACCCAGCGTTGAGCTCACCGAACTCGACGCTGTCACCGGGGCAGGTGATCTCGCCGACGAGATGGACGCAGTCGCCAATGACGGCGTCGTACGACGGGCAGTGGCGCTCTTGCCGGCGAAGTATCGCGACGCCATCGTGGTCTACTACTTCACGCAGCAGGACGTGGCCGAAACGGCAGGAACGCTGGGGCTGAGGCCGGGAACGGTCAAGGCACGTCTGCATCGCGCACGGAAGCTGCTCAAAACCAAGCTGAGAGCACTGGGACACCCGCTAGCAGTCGCGACTCAGGAGTCCGAGAGATGAAAAAATCCGAGATGAAAAAATCCGAGATCAACGAGTTGGAACGCATACTCGCCAACGAAGAGGAACTGCAGCCGATGACGGGGTTTTCCACCCGAGTCATGCGGGCGGTACGGGAAGAAGAAGCGGCGACGACACCGATAGCATTCCCGTGGACTCGCTTCCTTCCCGGCTTCTTGATCAATCTTGGACTGCTTCTCGGGGCAGCAGTGTGGATGATCCTCGAGCCCGGCAGCTCCTCTCCCGCGCAGCTCATTCCCGCCGAGTGGTTTTCCGATCCGCAGGCGCAAGGGTTGCTCTGGGTCGCGCTGACGGTGGTCGGAACCGGCGCGCTGGCGTGGACCACCTCGAGATGGATCGCAGCCCAACGAACGGCATCCTTCTAGGTATCGGTCCCCTCGGTCGAGTGATCTAGGAGGCCAGCGGCCTGCAATCCCAGAGTTTGCTCGACGGCATTGCCGTCGAGCCAGACTTCGGCTTTGCCTGGCTTGACCGCCAAGTCGATTGCTCCCCAACCCATCAACCGAGCCTGGGTCAGATCGAGTCCCCCTTCCGCACCACGATGGGTGCCGTGGTGCGCCTGTATACGTGCCGCCTGTATACGTGCCCGGCACCGTCCCCAGGTGGCAGCGTCCCCAGGTGAAGGGAGGGTGTTGCGATCTGTTGATCCACGATGGGGCTGCATGGCGCCTTTGAATGTAGTGACCCCGACACCGGGATAACACCCTTACCAACGGCACCATGGAGGACTCATGAAAACCAACCTATTTTCCCCCGAAGCAACCTCATCGAAAAAGATCGTCCTGACGCTCGTCGGCTTGATGCTCTTGCTCGCTGTTCCTGCGTTTGGCGAAGGCGAAGGCTGTCAGAAAGAACAGCTATTCTCAAAACTACGTGCCCAGTCGGACTACTTCAATGACGATGGCGCCTACGAAATCGACACCAGCCTACTCTTCTACCAGCTTTCAAGTGAGCTCCAGGCCGGCAAGGATCAGGTTCGGTTGGAAGCCCGCCAGAACGGCCGGGACGTGCTAGCTGAGGACCTCACGTTGATCGCCGAAGATTCAGCACTCTTTGGGGCGCAAGTCGAGGAGCCGAGCTTCCAAGGCACGGTGGTCGAATTTCTCTCAACAGCACCAGCCGAACGGGCCAGACTACGAACCTTAATCGAACAAGGTGAGATCGATCTCTTGGTGCTCGTCAACGGTGTGGAGTTCGAGAAGCTGACGTTCAGCGACCTCGAAGCCCGGTCGGACGACCTGCGCGAGACCATGCCCGCGCCGCACGCCATCTCTTCCCAACTGACACTGCCAAACAATGGCGAACCGATAACCCTCGATCTGCAGATTCCCCTAAAAGGCGCATGCGAAAATGGCTGCTACGCCCAGCACGACTACTGCAGCGACCAATGTGTCTGGGTTCCCAACAGCGGCCCGTGTTTTGACGCTTGCGACGATGACCTGGACTATTGCCTATTTGACTGCAGTGGCCAGTGCAACCCGTCGACCACTACCTCGACTACGACGCAGTTGGTCCAGACCACTATCCTCAATCCAATCTGGACCTGCATCAAGCCTGGGATGTCTGCACCGGCCGATTATTACCGGTGGACGCGTCTCAAATACAAAGTGACAACTACCACCACCACTACCAATGCCGACTGCAGCGTGACAGTGACCACACAGGTAACCTATCCCTTCGTCTACTGTTGGCTCTTCACCAACTTCGGTCCTTGTATGCAACCCCAGGTTGCCCTCAATATCTGCTTGTAGACGGTAGTCTCACACCAAACCCGGCTCTCGCTTGCTCGCTGGCGGGAGCCGACCAAGCTGAGAGCGCTGGGGCACCCGCTAGCTGTTGCGACTCAGGAGTCCGAGAGATGACAGGTGAGTCTCGAGGCTCAGTCCTGGCGCAGGACCGTGATCGGATCGACGCGCCCAGCCCGCAAGGCAGGCAGGCTGCTCGCCACGAGGCCCACGGCAACGAGTACCGCTACCACCACCGCCAGCACCTGGGGATCGAAAGGCGAAGTTTGGTAAAGCAGCAGGCGCAGGGTCTCGACCAAACCCAGAGAGACCACAAGGCCGCCGGCGAGACCGCCGGCGAGCAGCGCCGCGGCATCGCGGATCACCAGCGAGATCAGTTGCCTTGGCAGCGCGCCGATGGCCGCACGCACGCCCATCTCGTGCTGGCGCCGGCTCACTGTATAGGCAACCATGCCGTAGACCCCGGCGGCAGCGAGCAGCAGCGCGATCAACGCCGAGAACGCGACCAAGCGCAGGCTCAGCAGGGGACGCGCTAGCGCCTCGACCCGCTGGCCGCTGAGCGTCGAGAGCGCGGGGGCGGCGAGCAAAGGATCCATCTCGCGCACGGCATCGCGCACCGCCGAGGACAGCGCCGTCGGCTCCAGGCCGGTTCGGATCGCCAGGGTCAGGCTCAGCCGGCCCATGGCGCGCTGGGCCCAATAGACCATAGCTGCCCTCTCGCCGCCAAGCTCGAGATCCTGCACGTCCCCGACCACGCCGACGACCTCGAGCAGCGGCCCGTCGGGCACCCGCCAGCGCAGCCGCTCGCCGACCGCGTCGCGGTCCGGCCACAGGCGTTTCGCCAGGCTGGCGCTGATCACCGTCTCCAGGTGGCGATCGCTCTCTGAACCGACGCTGCGACCGCGCAGTAGCGGGATGCCGAGGGCCTCGAAATAGTCCGAGGTCACCGCCCGCCAGTGCACCGGTAGGAAAGCGCTCAACTCGACTTCGGTCTCGAGGGCGACCACATTCATCGTGCCACCATCACGGAAAGGGCTCACCGTGGACCCGCCCACGGCCTCCACCCCCGGCAGACCTTCGAGCCTCTCGATCAAGCGGTCGAAGAAGAAGCGTGGCGCCTCCCCTTCTTCGGGATAGCGCTCGGGGGGCAAGTCGAACCGGGCCAACAGGACCCCGGAGACGTCGAAGCCAGAATCGAAGGCGCGCAGCTGCTCGAAGCTGCGCAGCAACAGCCCAGCGCCGACGGTGAGCACCATAGCCAGAGCAACTTCGGACATGACCAGGGCGGAGCGCAGACGGCGGCTTCCCTTGTCGGAGCCCTGGCGGCGGGAGCGCAGGGATCCGCCGTCTCCCGCCGTCGTGGCCCGCAACGCCGAAGCCAGGCCGAAGAGTAGGCTCGAGACGACGGTGGCCAAGGCCAGGAAGACCAACGAGCGGCCGCCGAGGCTCACTTGGTCGAGCCGCGGCAGCGCGACGTCGAGACCGCGCACCCAGGGCACCGCCAAGGCGGCCAGCACAAGGGCGCAGGCTCCTCCCAACATCGCCAGAACGAGGGACTCCACCATCATCTGCCGGCGCAGGCGCCCGCGGCTGGCGCCCAGGCAGAGACGCAGTTGGATCTCGTCCCGACGATCCGCCGCGCGGGCCAGCAAGAGGGCCGAAATGTTGGCGCAGGCCAGCAGCAGCAGCAGCGCCGAAGCGCCGAGCAGGACGCCGTGGGCGCGCCGGTTTTCGTCTCCCAGCAGGAAGCGATCGAGCGGTCGCAGCAGGACCCCCCAGCCGCCGTTGGACTCGGGATGGCGCTGCGCCAAGGCGTCGCCGAGCGCGCGCAGCTCTTCCTGTGCCTGCTCGAGGCTGGTGCCGTCCGCGAGGCGTCCGAAGGCCCCCAGGTAGTGATTCCCCCGCTGGCTCGACGCCCGCGGCACGAAGGGCAAGAAGACGTCCTGCTTGACGGTGCCGAAGCTGAAATCCTCCGGCAGCACTCCGATCACTGTCCACAGCTCGCCGTCGAGATCGATCGCTCGGCCGACGACGGCCGGATCGGCGGCGAACAGGCGGCGCCAGCCGTGATCGCTCAGCACCACCTGCCGCGGCGCCTCCCCATCCCGCATCTCCTCCGGATCGAAGGTGCGGCCGAGTTGTGCCTCGACACCGAGCACCGAGAAAAAGGCCGGCGTCACCGCCTCGCTCAGGAGCTGCAAGCGAGTGCCGTTCACCTCGAGGGCGGGCCGCGGTGGCGAGAAGACCCACGCGCCGATCCCTTCGAGACCGCGGCTCGACCGTTCGAAATCCAGCAGATTGGGCTCCGAGAGGCTGAAGGGGAGACCTCCGGGGGTGACTTCCTGCAGCGAGACCAGGCCTGCCGGGTCGGCGAACGGCAGCGGGCGTAACATCACTGAGTCCGCCAGACTGAAGATCACCGTCGCCGTGCCGAGGCCCACGGCCAGGCTGCCGATGGCGATGGCAGAGAAGGCGGGGGAGGTGATCAGCAGCCGCAGCGCGCCTTGCAGGTCGCGCCGAGTCTCGTCGGCAAGGCGCACGCCCCAGGCGTCGCGCACCTGCTCCTTCACCGACTCGGGAGCGCCAAAATCGAGCCGGGCGGCGCGGCTCGCCTCGGCCCGGCTCTCGCCTGCCGCCATGCGCCGCTCGATCTCCATCTCGAGGTGGAAGCGCAGTTCCTCGTCGAGCTCGTCCTCCAGCAGCCCGCGGCGGGTGAGCGCCCCAAGCCTGAATGCCAAGTCTCGCCACAAGCCCATGCCCACTCTCCTCATGCGTTCTGCAGCACCTGGCTCACCGCCGACGACAGGAGCTGCCAGCGCTCGGTCTCGACCTCGAGCCGAGCCTCGCCCTCCTCGGTCAAACGGTAGAACTTGGCCCGTCGGTTGTTTTCCGAAGCGCCCCACTCCGAGGCGATCCAGCCCCGCCGCTTGAGGCGGTGCAACGACGGGTAAAGAGAGCCCTGCTGCACATTGAGCACGTCGTCGGAGACTTGCTGGATGCGCTGGGAGATCGACCACCCGTGCATCGCGCCAGCACGCAGGGTGCGCAAGATCAGGAGGTCGAGGGTGCCTTGGAGAATGTCGGCTCGTTCTTCGCTCATCGCTGCTTCCCTAGAAATGTTTCCCTATGACGTTCTACAAAAGAGGATAGGACCTCTCCTGTAGAATGTCAAAGGGAAGGCGCGGTGTCTCACGTACATTGGCATAGAGGGAGTCGTTGCCGCATGAGAATGCTGATGCGTCGTCGGCGACATACCAAGTGACTCAACTTATTGAGCCGGGTTCCGTAGATAGCGGAATGCATCCCTGGAACCGAGAGGCGGGTACCACCGTCAACTTTCAGACCATCGATCGACGACGCAGGGTCCTGGGGCTGGCTCTCCTTCTACTGGCCAGCCCCACCTTCTTGGCACAGCCGGCGCGGCCCGATGAGCGAGCTGAAGAATCTAGCCTGGACTGGCGCACCGCCGCGCCTGCGGAGGTCGATATGGACCCGCGGCAGCTCGCCAGGCTTGTCGAGGAGTTGCCGCCGGAGAAAAAACACGGCCTCCACAGTCTCTTGATCGCCCGTCGCGGTTCGCTGGTGATGGAAACGTACTGGAACGGCTACGATCGCCAGACCGCTCACGATCTTCGCTCATCCACCAAGAGCATTACGTCGCTGCTGCTGGGTATCGCCATTGACCAGGGCCTCATCAAAGGGGTTGCCGATCCCGTGCTCCCCTATCTCACAGAGGCCTACCCGGATCTGCGACAGGTAGCTGCGGCCAAGCAACGCATCACCCTCGCCCATCTGCTGACGATGAGCAGTGGACTCGACTGCGACGACCGCAACCGCAAATCCCGGGGACACGAGGACCGGATGTACCGAAAACGGGATTGGGTTCGCACCTTCTTGGATCTCGAGGTTGTCGCGCCGCCCGGCGACGTCAGTCGCTACTGCACGGGCGGCGTCGTCACCCTCGGTCGAGTGATCTCGGAGGCCAGCGGACTGTCGATCCCAGAGTTCGCTCGACGGCATCTTTTCGAGCCCTTGGGAATCGTCGGAGAACGCTGGAGCCTGTTCGATCGCAAACGTCAAACAGATACCGGTGGGCATTTGTACCTGCGACCACGAGATCTGGCAAAGATCGGCCAGCTGGTGCTTCAGAAAGGCCAGTGGAACGGCACGCAGTTAGTTTCCGAATCATGGATCGAGCGCGCCACCCGCGAACAGACGCGGATCGATGACGGCAAGCCTTACGGTTACTTGTGGTGGCTGGGCGGTTTGCAGACACCGACACGGAAGCTGAGCGTCGTGTTTGCCAGCGGCAATGGTGGCCAATATGTGTTCATCATTCCTGAGCTCGAGATGGTCGTCGCCTTCACGGGTGGCAACTACAACTCCCCCAAAGCCGGACTCCCCTTCCAGCTCCTGGGAACGTTCATCGAGCCAGCGGTTCTCGGGGGCGACTGACAAGTTTCGCTCCATCAACTGCATCAGGGGATTTCGTCATGTCAGCCGCTGGCCGGCCATCGCGGTACGGAAGCCGTAGAACCCCAGCGCTGCCGCCAGGCCGATAGCGAAGACCGTCTCACCCGCATACCACAGGCCCATGTCGGTAGTCATCGGAACCCTGATGAGCAGAAAGAAGGTGAACCAGAAAGAGAGATTCACCAACAGTCCGAAACAGGCAACAACCAGGACCATGAGACCCGCGAGGACAAGGCTGACTGGCAATTCGATCAGACCTGAGGGCGCCATGACCGAGGAGATCAACAGCAGCACGCTTCCAGCAGCGGCGAGCCACTTTCGGCGCAGCAGCGTGCAGAGCAGGTGGAAGACGAGAACCAGCGCCAGGGTGTTGAAGAACGGAATGAAAACATGGTTGGAGAGCAACATCGAGGCGGAGGCGCGCGGCCCTAGCAGGTGCCCGGTCCAGATATCGTCGCCGATCCTGAACGGCCGGTCGAGCCGTTGCAGAATCCAGATAGAAGCACCCTGAATCACCACAAAACCGGCCGCCAGCAGCCCACCAAGCAGAACTTCGCGCCCCACCATGGGATCGCGAAAGCGACCTGCCAGGACCCGATTCCAGGCGATCAGTCCTTCCGGCCACCGGCGGCGCAGGAAGGGCTCGAGCGCCAAGTAGACCACACCGAAGTAGGCTGCCCACAGCAAGGCAAAACTCAGTGCTCTCTGAAAGGATTGGAACTCGCCCGCCGAGCTGCTGTGATGGGCGCCGAGAGCCCAGCTGAGAACCTGACAGGAGAAGACCAAAACCGATAGCCGGACCGCTCCGCGCTGGTCGGCCCGGCCACTCGCCAGGTGCCGACGCGCCAACCACGCTCCGGCGAACAACGTCAAGGTCCAGATCGGAATAATGAAACGAAAGAGGGTAATAGCGAAGCTCCCGAGGTTGGGAGCCATGCGTCCCCGGGCTCCGTCCCACTGCTCAGCAACCTCGAAATAAACCGGCAAACCGCGGAAGGATCCGGCTTCGACCCGGACTTCGAGCTCGGGGCGCTCGCGGTAGGAGCCCTTCCAGGCCAGGCGCTGATCGGTCGGCAACGGTAGCTGCCAGCGTGGCTCGGTGGTCTCGAAGGCCGTCAGATCGAGACTCGCCTCGGTGAAAAAACGCTGCCAGGGGATCGCCAAAGGAGGCACTGCACCGGAGCTCTCGACGAGGGGCGGGGCGGCCAGCCAGCCAACCAGTCTGCCGTTTGGATCCAGCTCGACCCTGGCCATTCCCGGAGCGTCGAGGGGTGGGTCGTCGGGACTCGGAGTCGACCCTGATGAAGGGTGCAAGGGGCTCGGGCTCTGGCGATACCAAAACGTCATCACCGGCGGCGTCCCTTGCTTGACGGCTTCCAATCCGTCCGACGTTGTGCTCGTTGCACGCAGATGGTCCAAGTAGTCGCGCCGGACCCACCAGCCGTTCTGACGGTAAGCACCGTCCCCGATCCCCGCGCCGCCGAGCTCGGAGGCCAACGTAGCGGCGCGATCGGCGAGCACTTCCGGCGACTTGGCCAGCTGCGCGAGGCTGACCAACTTGAAACGCTCAGCGAGCGGGACCCAGGCCAGAAGCAAAACTATCAAGCCGGCGAAGCAGGCGAGAGCGATCCGCGGCTCGAGTGCCCCCTTCTTTGGCGCTGCCGCCACCATCTCCGGTGACGGCGTCTCGCCAGCCGCCAGCGCCGCCGCCAGCGGGTCCCCCCCGGGCAACGCCGCCGACACCTCGAGCGCCGACGACAGTCGCCTCGCCGGGTCCTCCTCCAGACAACGCAGGATCACCGCCTCAACCACTGGGTCGAGCCCTTCGACATGGCTCGACGGACGGCTCGCCTCGCCATGCCCACCGCGCGCCATCAGAACCTGCCAGTCCTCGTTGTGGAATGCTCGCTTACCGGTGAACATCTCATAGAGCACCAGCCCGAGAGCATAGAGGTCGGTCTTGACCGATACTTTGCCGGCCGTAATCTGCTCCGGCGCCATGTAAGCTGGGGTGCCGGCGAAGGCCGCTTGGTCTTTGAGCTCGTCGACCACCTGGGCGAGACCGAAGTCGGTGATCTTCGCCCTGCCCTGGCCGTCAACCATGATGTTGGCCGGCTTCATGTCCCGGTGCAGCACCCCGCCCTCGTGCGCCGCTCCCAGCCCGGCGCAGATCTGGCGCGCCAGCTCAACCGCTTTGTCCCGCGGCAGACGGCCGATGCGCTTCAGGAGACTCGACAGGTCTTCGCCGTCGATGTACTCCATCGACAGAAAGTGCAGGCCGCCGGCCTCACCGATATCGAACACCCGACAGACGTTGCGGTGGGCAATATTGCGCGCCACCCGCACCTCGCGGTGGAAGCGAGCCAAGGCCGCACCGTCGAGCGACAACTCGGCAGGCAGGAACTTGAGCGCCACCGGCTCGCCGAGCTTCAGATCCTCGGCGCGATAGACCTCACCCATGCCGCCGCGGCCGAGCAAGCCGACGATCCGGTAGCGGCCAACAAGCACCGTGCCGGGCACAAAACGGGCACCGTCGAGGGAGCCCGACGAAGGCGGCGGCGCCGACCCCGGCCCGGGCTCGGTCAGCGTGCGGGTGGTGTCTTCGCGAGATGCGCCCGCGGGGGTGTTGGAATCCTTCTTCATGTCAAGCTTTACGGAGTCTGGGGTAATCTACTGCGAGCCTATTACGGGGTCAACGTTTGACGCCCGGGCCTCGATCAAGCGATCGACCGGGGTCAACCGAGAGTCGACTGAGGGTCGAAGGGAGTCGACCGAGTTCTCGACCGGCGCGACGGTTTGCAGATAGTCGTAGATCGCCCCGAGATCGTCCTCGGTCATCTGCGCGAAGTCGGACCAAGGCATCGGCGTGTTGTTTTGCGGCTCAACGTCGATTGCAGATCCGCCATCCCCGGCGAATGCCTTGAAAATGCCGATGAATTCGTCGCGTGACCGCCCTCCCAGACCTGTGGCGTGGGGCGTCAGGTTGGCCGAGCGCACGTTGCCGAAAGCGCCTTCAAGCTCGCGGCCGCCAGCAAATGCCATCCCCGGCAGCGGCTCCATCCGCTCGTTCCTCGGCGTGTGGCAGAACTCACAGCCGGCGACGTTGGCCAGCAGCTCTCCGTGGCGCTCGCTGTCGGCCGGGTCGAGCCTCTCGACCGGCGCGTCGAGGGGCTCCGGTATGGTCTTGATGAAGAAGCTCACCGGGAACGCGACGTCGGTCGCTGGCTGCGGATTCTCGATCGGCGCAACGGTTCGCAGGTAGGCGACGATCGCGGTCGCATCCTGGTCGCTGAGATGGCGGTAGACATGGTAGGGCATCATCGGAAAAAGCGCCCGACCATTGCGGTCGACACCTTCGCGCAGGGCGCGCAAGATCTCGCCGTCGCTCCAGCGGCCGAGGCCGGTCTCGTCGTCGGAGGTGAGGTTCGGCAAGCGCAGAGTTCCGGGGAAACCCTGCTCCGGGGTCAGACTTTCGCCACCACCCAACCATGAGCTTCGCTTCGCCGGGCCACCATAAAGCGTCCAGTCGCGATCGGTGTGGCATTGCATGCAACCGGTAACATTTTCCACCAAGTAGCGCCCGCGCTCGACCCGTTCCGCGGTGCGTTGGATCATCAGCTCCGGCGCCGGCCGGTAGGCTGGGCGGTAGGTGCCGACGTAAGTGGCGCCGACAGTGATCGCCAACGCCGTCAGGGTCAAGGCGATCAAGAGAATCTTGCGAAGGAGTCGCTGCTTGGGGTGGTGGATCGGCTCGTCAGTCTGTTCCATGGTTTTGCTCCTGGCTTGATGCAAGCGCCACCGACACGGCGGCGGCGCTTTTGTGCGTTGGAGACCGCCGCCGCGCCAGCGGCGCATTCGTTGGGCGTCAAGCCTCTAAATCGCAAACACCATGCCAGGCTCAAGGTGCTGATTTTATTGGGCTTTCGCGGCCTCAGAGTCTCAGGAACGAGACTCACGTTACGGTAGCAGGCCGACGCGGTCTCAGCCGTGAGACTCCGACAAACTCAAGCGGTCAAACTCGCGATCTCGAGCGACCAGCCAACCCCACCGGCTACCAGTCAGTTGACAGCCCCAGCTCCTTCACCTTGCGGTAGAAGGTGGCACGGGAGACGCCGAGCTGGTCGATGGCGCGGGCGGGATCACTGCCGGCGGCGGCGAGGGCGGCGCCAAAAGCCTGGCGCTCGGCGCGGCGCAGATGAGCGTCGAGGGTGAGCGGCGACGGCTCGTCGAGGTCGAGGGCCGATCGCACGCGCTCCGAGAGGTGCTCGATGCCTAGCGGCTCGCCGGGGTCGAGCAGCAAAACAGCCTGAGCTATCTCGAGGCTGAGCTCGCGGATGTTCCCCGGCCAGGCATACTCACACAAAGCACCCAGGGCACCACGGGTCAGCCCAGGGCTGGCGACGCAGGCGCGCTCGAGTTCGCTAGCAAAGAAATGGCCGGCCAACTGCCCGACGTCTTCCCGCCGCTCGCGCAGCGGTGGGATGCGCGCCACGTGGGCCGCCAGACGATGGTAAAGATCCTGGCGAAAGGAACCATCTTCGACCCGCTGCTCGAGGTCACGGTGGGTAGCAGCGACGAAGCGCACGTCGACCTCGATTCCGGCCCGCCCACCAACCCGGTAGACCTGGCGCTCCTCCAACGCACGCAGCACCTTGGCCTGGGTCTCGGGCGCCATATCGCCGATCTCGTCGAGGAACAGCGTGCCGCCGGTGGCTCGCTCAAGCAGACCCTGGCGAGCGTCGACACCAGTGGCCACACCGCGCTCGATGCCAAACAGGTCGGCCTCCAGCAGATCCCTGGGCAGCGCCGCGCAGTTGAGTGCCAGGAACGGCCCGTTGTGTCGGGGTGATGCGCGATGGACGAACTTCGCCAGCACTTCCTTACCAGAGCCCGACTCGCCGCGGATCAAAATCGGCACGTCGCCACGGGCGACCCTAGCAACCCGCCGATAGAGCCGGCCCACGTCAGGGCTAAGGCTCGCGGGTGACGGTAACGCGACCGCTTGGGGCGCGTCATCCCGCGGCTGAACATCGTCGACCGAAAGCAACTCCCCAGCCAGCTCCAGGACCGGCCGCAGTTGTGCCGTCCGCGGCGCGATCGGCCCCCAGAACCTGAATATCCAACCGCCGAGGGCCGTCTCCGAGTCGGCCGGACGGCCCATCGCACTGCCGCCAGCAGCCGCCAACACCTCGTCTCCAGGCTGGTCACGCAGGATCTCCATGCGCTCGATCGGCAGCTCGGCAAGCCAGGCCGCGACCAACTCCTGGGCAACAGCGACGCCGCCAGCCGACCGGCGGCGCAGCACCGGACCGAGACTCCGGATCAGCCGCTCCTCGATCGACAGGCCGAGGGTCGAGGGGTTGGAACGATCCGGCATGCGCTGACCGGCGACGGATCGACCCGCAGAGATCGCAATCCCGGCCAGGGCCGGATCGAGCACCACAAGGTTGGCGGGGACTGAGCCGAAAGACAATTGTTCGCCGCCAGCAAGGGCTGCCCGCCGGACACGGCGTTCCCCTACCCAGGTACCGTTGCGCGAAGCAAGGTCCTCGATCACCGCGCCGCCGTCCTCGAGCAGTTCTAGGCGCGCGTGGTGGCGCGACACCCCCGCAACCGGCAATCGGATCTCGGCGTCTGAAGCCGAGCCGACGACGTAGGTTGCACCGGCCTCAAGATAAAAATTGCGCACCGGGACGTCGGCATCGCCCCGGATCTTGAGGCAGCAAGCAGGCTCGGAGCCACCCTCGCACGGGTTGGTCATGACTCCAGAGTATAGCTTCCGACGCTTCAATGGTGATGGCAGGCACCGCTGCATTGCTTTTCGCGTCCAGTGCCCGATAGGTTTGGCTCAACTTGGACGTTCGGCGGCAGGAAAGCTCGCAGCTGCGATCGAAGCCTGAGGCACTCGAAGATGAAACAGGAGAATCTCGGACCAGGCTTGGTTTGTTTCCTGATCTATGCGTTCTTCGGTTTCGCTACGGAGGCTTTCCAGGCGCTTCTCGGTATCGTAGCCAGCGCTGCCGTGCTGGCGGGCGAGATTCCGGCAGAGGCCGCGGCGGCGGTAAACGAGTTATTGCTGGCCGGAATCTCAGCCGTGGCGACGATGTTCGGTATCGTTTTGGTGATTCGGCGATCTCCGACGGCTCCTGCGTTTTGGTCGGTGATGCTGGTGTTGGTTGCGGCCCTCCATCTGCTGAATGTACTGGTTGGCGAGGGGGGCTTCTACTCCCTTACGCTAGGCGCTATGGCTGCCTGCTGGCAGGTGTATTGGTTGAATTCGAAGAATGTCGAGCGCGTGTTCGGAACGAAGGGTTGGGGATGGTCCTGACACCGAGTGATTTGGCACCTGCCCCTCGTTTCAGCGGCGCGCCTACGCACCGCTGAAATTGGGGTGCCAGGCATCTTTAAGTTGGGGGACTGGCAGAGTCAGGGTAGTCTCGATCTGTTGCCTCAGCTCGCCTCGACGCCATAGCTCTGTAGGATGTCGCGGGCCTCGAGAAAGCTACCTGCGAAGGGATTGCCCCGGTAGACCACCATGGAACCCCCGGGCCAACGCGCGGCCAGAGCCCGACTGCTGCTCCCGAACTGCATGACTGATGCGAAGCGAACGTTCGAAATGGGTGCGAGGGATTCGCCTTGGGGGCTTTCGAGAGTCTGGGTCTCGAGGTCGAGCATTGCGACCCAAGTGTCTTGACCGGGTATCACCGTCCGATCCCGCTTCTCCGCCGCCCAGACCCGCGATGCGCCGAAGCCCGCGAGCGCTGCGACGGCGGTGAGCACGACACCCAGCATGCTGGTCTCGCCGGACCGGATACCCACCATGAGCCACACGATACCGTTCCCACCAGCAATCAGGGTGAGCAGAACGAATACGAACACAAGCACACGCTGATAGGACGTTCCACGGTTGGCGAACACGAGCCGCGGGCCGTCCGAAAACAGCACCCAGCCAGCCGATTCGCACAGAATCTGCCTCTGCATGCAAAGGATCATACGATCTATCAGGCGTGGTTAGAAGCCCTGTGTACCCGAGGCGAAATTGGGGAACACCTCAGCCTAGCAGTGATACTGCCGGCTTCCCTGGCGGCCTTTGGCGAAGGCTCCGGATCGCACAGTACAAATGACGCTTGGATCTCTCCGGCAACCCTGATCGGCAATCAGCGGCCCTTTGGGTCAACAACCCTCTCCGACTTCTGTGGTTTGTTTGTGGTACCGCCGTCCCAAAACGACCTGTAGAGCCTCGCCACAGCGATTCGGCATCTGGAGCAACCAAACATGGAGCCCCATGCGCTGTCACTCCTCAGCCATCATCTCGAGCGCACGACGTGCCCGCGGTTGATGTTCACTGGCATCCGCGAGGGCGTCCAGGGCTTCTTCCCGCATGCTGGACTCCGGATGGGTGCGGGCAACTTTGACGAGGGCGGACAGGCCGGCACCGTCGGCCAGCTCGGCAAGTGCGTCCAGCGCTTCTTCGCGGACGCTGAAGTCGGTATCGTGGTAGGCGAGGTTTTCGAGCGTTGCGACGACCTTGTCGGCGGCGAGATCAGCCAGGGCTTCGACGGCTTCTTGGCGGACCGACGACTTGGGGTGATGGCGGGCGACCTCGATCAGCAGGTCGAGTGTCGAGTCGTCGGCCTTACCGTGGTGGGAATCGGCGAGGGTCTCTAAGGCTTCTTGTTGTACGTGGGAGTCTTCATCGTGCCACAGGATGTCACGGAGTGCCGCGAAGGCTGATGGCGTCGCGATGTCTCCCAGAGTCTCGACGGCTTCAGCACGCAGATGACGTCCCTCACCGTGGCGTGCAAGATCGACCAAGGCTTGTTCGGCGCCATCGACCCGGATTTCACCGAGGGTTTCTACCGCTTCCTCGCGGACGTGCTCCGAGCGGTCTTCTCGGGCGGTGCGCAGCAGGAGCTTCAGGCTCTGTGGACTGGTTTGGTCAGCCAGCGACTCGGCAGCTTCGGCACGCAAGGAGTGGGGCTCCCGGGATTGCAGGATACGGCCGAGGAAGTCCACTGCGGCCTGGCGATCGTGAGCGCCGACCGCTTCGACGACGTCTTCTTTGGCGTCGAGTTGCTCAGCGCGGGGATACAAGTCGGTGACGAGTCGGAAGCTGTCATCGGCTGATGCCTGGCCGATCCAGACGATGGGCTGACCGCCGAGGTCGATCGCCAAGTCGAGATCGATCAGGTCGATATCGGCGACGTGCTGCTGTTTGTCGATTTGAATCAACACAGCGATCGTCCGTCGCTGGGCACCCGGTTCTGGTTCGTTGATCGCTCCAGGTGACTGGAGCGTGGTGAGGTCTAGGTCCAACTGATCCCGCAAGGGGCGACCGCCATGCATGACGCGACGGCCATCGCGAATCCATATCTCGCCGGACCCGAAGCGGTAGCTATCGGGCTCCATCCAGATGTCGACGGCGTAGCCGACCCAACCGCTGCGTCGGCTGGTCTCGAGTTGCTCTTCGGCCCAACTCCAGCGTTCGGCAAAGTCGGTGGTCGTCATCGCGGGATGATGGGTCACGCGAGGGCCGGTTGCGCCCGCTGCGAGAGTGAGCGAGCCGAGAACGGTAACGAGGCTCAGGGAGCTGAGCAGAGTGAGTGCATTGCGCATGAGAATTCCTTTGCTCTTCGGTCGTCGGGTCTTCGGTGGTCGGGTCTTTAATCGGTGTCTTTGAGCAGGCCGATCAGGGCTTCGCGGGCGGCGACGGTTTCCATGTCGCCGAGGGCTTCGGTGGCGATGCGGCGGATGCGCGGATCGGGATCGGTTTTGGCCACCCGTATAAGGCCGTCGACGGCGCTTTGGGTGCCGACATCGGCTAGCGAATCGAGTACCTCGGCGCGGCGCCTCGCATGGGCGGTTTCGCCCAAGATTTCGAGCAGCAATTGCACGGTTTCTTCGCTGTGTTCGTCGTCGTCCGAGAGCTCGTCGATGGCCTCCATGGCCACGGCGTCACTGTCGCCGAGGGCGAGCTCTTTGAGGAAAGCTCGGAGCCCGGGAATCTCGATATCGCTCAGCTCGTCGATCGCCTCCATGCGCACCGGATCCGGTTGGTTCGGGTCGCGGGCAAGCTGCATGAGCAGCGGTGCAATGTCGACATCTTCGTGGTCGCCCAGGGCGTCAATGGCTGCCATGCGGACTCGCATCGCCGGGTCGGTGCGGATCAAGACCTTCAGCTTTTCGACTGCCCGCGGTGATTCGATGTCTTCCAGGATCTCGACGATCCGTGCCCGCACGTGCTCATCTGTGGTGGCGTCGAGGCGCTCGAGAATCACATCGAGAGAGCGCTCGTCGCCGATGTCCCCGAGAGCCACCAAGATTGCGAGGGTTCGGTCACTGTCGGCATCCACGCCGAAGTCACGGACCTTATCTCGGTATTCTGAACGCCCTTCCTGATCGAGCTGACGGGCGAGGCGCACCAGGGCACGACGGACATCATCGTCCCATTCGCTACCCTCGTGCTGTTCGAGAACTTTCTCGTAACAAGCGAAGCTCTCGACAGCAGGGGCGCCTTGCTGTTGATGGCCGTAGCAGCGCCAAAAGGCGGCGTCGTCGGCCCATTCGCTGTTGGGGTGTTGCTGGCTCAGGGTGTCGAAGGCGGCGATGGCGCCGGGCCAGTCCTCGTCGAGAATCAGGTTGTAGCCGGCGCGGTAGGCGGCTGCCGAATTGCCGTTGTCGCCCAGGGCGGTACCGGTTAGGCAGATCGAGACCAAGCCACCAACGAGCAGGCTAGAACAGGTCTCGTGCAGGGTTGAAGTGACGTTCACGGTATGTCCTTTCGCGCTCACAGGCGGCGCATTGCTTCCACATTGAGCTGGAAGAGAAGAGCCCGGCTCTCGAGAGTGGCTTGCACCATCGCGAGGCCGTGGCGGTACTGTTGCTCGGGAAGGTTTGCGAGTTGCAGGAAGACGACTTCCAGGTCACGTAACAGATCGGCTTGACGCCTGAATCCCTGGTCTTCGAGGTCGTCGGCCAAAGCGGCTGCCTCTTCCGCCAAGTGTTCCGCGCGCCGACGCTCGGCGGCGGTGTCATAGTTCACGGTTGTGGTGCCGCCGAGTTGGCGATTCGCGACACCTAATAACAGCGGAGTAGAGCGTTCCAGAAGACGTGCGAATCCCATTTCGGCGTCGATCGTCTGGTCGCTAGCAGTCGTCAGTTGGCTAGCAGTCGTCTGGTCGCTGGCAGAGCGCGGTGAGGTCGTTACGTCAACCGGGGCACGAACAAACAGGCCGAGCCCGAGACCGAGCATCAGGAGTGCGGCAGCCAGGGCCGCGGCCGCGGGGTAGCCGAGGCGTAGACCAGGGTGCCGGGCTTGTTGTGATTGCCGATGGGTATCGATCGCGTCGAGCGCGGGGCCGAGGCGTCGCCAGAGATCGGAGTCGTCAACGCGCCGCCGGGGTGGCATGGCGTCGGCAAATGTCTTGGTAGTGCTCTCGAAGCTGGCCAACTGAGCCTGGCAGCGTTCACAGGACGCCAGGTGGGTTTCGAAATCGCTTCGCATCGGATCTGTGAGCTCACCAAACACGGCTTCCACCAGCGGCCCGCGCCATATGCGGCAAGCGTCCTTCGAATATGCCTTCATGCGGCCCCCCCGGCTTCGCGGTATCCCGCGAGCTCTCTCTGTAACTTGCGCATCGCCCGAAAGAGGAGGGCCTTCACCGTCCCCTCGGCGCGGCCCGTGACCCCTGCGGTTTCGTGGATCGACAACTCGTTGAATTGACGCAACACGAAGACCTCGCGTTCAGCGGGAGACAGGCGGCCCAATGCTCGGCCGAGGTCGTCGCGCAGGCGCACCGATGCCGTGGCTCGCTGCGGGTTGGCGTCGGGTCGCTCTTCCACCCACTTTGACTCCGGCTCTTTCACCAAGCCGAGAGACTGCTGCAGCCCGACGAATCGACGCTTGCGCTGGTGATCGCGACAGGCGTTCAGGGTCACCCGGTAGAGCCAGGTGCCGAGGCGAGCCTGGCCGCGAAACCGGTCCAGGGACTTGTACGCACGAATGAAAACCTCTTGCACCATGTCCTCCGCGTCGTCGGGATTGCGGAGGAGGCCCAGAGCCGCGTAATAGACGTTGTCTCGATGAAGCTCGACAAGTCGCCTGAACGCCTCGCGATCACCTTGCCTGGCACGGTCGACGAGAAGCGTCTCGTCGACTTGGACCTCCCGTGGTTCGGGAGGCGGCTGCGGTATCACGTGCTCGGGGTCTCCGTCCTCATGTCGCGCATTTGGACGTAGGGTACCGGGGAAAGGTTTACGCGGGCGTCCAGCAATTCTCGGGTAAGTCTCAGCGCCAGAGATTCAACCTATTCAGGTATTAGGACTCAGCGGTAGGACTGCTAGTTAGATCCCGTCCAAGAACGCGTCGAGAGCTCGGTCGGCCTTGTGGGCTGCGCAGCAGCTCCGGGAACTCGCCGGCTCTCTTGCGGTATGCCTAAGTCAATTTGGTGCCAACGGATACGAGATGCCATTGGGTGCGACGCTCAAACACGCTCGCTGCTTGCTCGCTCCACAAGACCTCCCTCACTGAGCCGAAAACGGCAAACCTGGACGAGATCTAGTTAGGAGTGCCAGGCGCCTTAGTTTGGCGGCACCTTAGATTGGCGGCTCCGAACTACCGTGTCGAGCAATGTGTCAAACAGAATCGGACGCTCGGGCCGAACCTATGCGTCACCGGCACAATTCAAAAAAGTTGGAGCGAAAGCAAATCGCCTGAGCTACTAGAATCTCCAGGACAGCCAGCGTAGTCTCACTCAGAGCACAGCCGTATCGTCCGTCCGTGGTGCCGGCAATGACGTTGCCTTCGTTGGCCATCCTGAGGTGTCTGAAAGGGTGCGCCAGGTTAGCGGTGCCGGGCATGGCGAACTTATAGCAGCCTCTTCTGAACTAGGAACGAGCTGAGCCATGGTAGCATCCGCTCGTGAGGTGATTGTATGGAGCTACTTGAGCGTAGCTCAATCGACCCAAATATCTGTCACGGCAAGCCGACGATTCGCGGTTTACGCTACACCGTGGAGATGCTACTCGAGCTGTTGAGTTCAGGTATGACCCATGAGGAAATCCTTGATGACTACGAGGACCTCGCAGAGGCAGATATCTTGGCTGCATTGGCCTACGCGGCTAGGCTGACACGAGTCAAACGGATCCAGCCCACAGCCGCGTGAAATTCTTAGTCGATGCTCACCTCCCTCGGCGCCTCGCACTGCGTCTGCAAGACTATGGGCACGACGCCATTCATACGCTCGACTTGCAACTGGTAACATTCGCACCACGGCACTCGAGCAATTATTGTTTACGAATCTGGATAGCCTTCTGCAGGCATTGGCGACACATGAGTACGTTGAACTCTCCGCGACTGCAGTGATACTCCATCACTGAACCCGCCCCAACCTTACGGTGCAGCAAACTCGCAAACCTCGTCAGGCCCGCGCTTCTCAGGATGGATAGTGCCGGGTACCTATTCCAGGGGCAACTTGAATTGGCGGGGGGGTAACTTTTTATTGCACATGTTAGAATTCACTCTTGAGGCGCTTGTAGAGGGCATTGCTATCTATTTAGATAGCAAGCACTTACGCAGGATATCATCGAGATGATTTCGCGGTTGATGTCTCGACCAAGTGGGACACCCAACTCGCCAAAACATCGGATGTGTTGAGCTTTTCGGACACCCAACTCATCAACACATCGGATGCGTCGAGCATTCTGGACGCCCAACTCGTCAAAACATCGGATGCGTCGAGCAATCTGGACGCCCAACTCGTCAACGCATCGGATGCGTCGAGCATTCTGGACGCCCAACTCGTCAAAACATCGCCGAACAACGCCTTCCCAGTCCTCAGCCAGGCGAGATTGAGGCTAGAGGACACCTGCTGAACGTCGCCAGAAGCCCATTCGAGGTTGAACGACGCATTCTGCAAGGCTCAACGAGCCGATGTGAGCGGCAATTACGTGCTCTGCGACCGGCGGCCGACTAAAGCTTTGGTCGAAGACAGGTCCGTGATCAATCCAACCGTCGAGTTCTGGCTCGTTGAGAGCCTGGCTCAGAGGTAGGGCTCCGGCGGGTCAGCGCATGCCGGCTTTCTCGGCGGCTAGTAGTGCTTGCTCGATCTGCGAATCGAGATCAATCTGTATTCGAGGAGTCCAGCCTCTTTGGCGGTAGACTACCAAATTGGCGTGTTTGACCAGGATGTGGGTGGCCCCCTGCTTAAGAGGCATCCATCCCTTCTCTCATGATGGTGTCGGGCACCTATTTCGAGCACCTCTTTCCAGTCGACCAAGACGGCGATGTGCTCGACAGTCTCTGTCGAGCATCGGTAGCTTCGAGTGAAGCCCTGTAAGCCGTTCCAAGTGTGCCAGACCTTGGTTCCCGTGGGCTCAGCCGCTATAGTTTGCAGACACCTCTTCGGCCGCCGGGCCGATATGCCCACGAGATTTTCATGAAGGCCAACATCCTCAAACTGCTGCTCCAATCACACGCTGACGGCGACGAAACATCGTTCCGCAAGGCAGCGCTGCAACTGGCGGCGGCGGAGAGTAGCGCCGGACACACGCGCATCGCCGACGAGATCCGAACTGTCATTGGGCAGATGCCGGCGGTCGCCAGCCGCAAAACGGCCAGCCCGGTGGTGGACATCGCAGCACCCCGAGGTGACCTCGCGGACATCCTCGAGGGGGGCCACCGCGACGAGCGCCTCCGGGACATCGTCTTACGCAGCGAGGTCCGCGACCTCTTGCTTCGCGTGATTTCCGAGAACCGCTCGCCGGGTCTCCTTGAGCGCTTCGGCGTCTCGCCGCGCCGCCGTCTCCTCTTTCACGGCGTACCAGGTTGTGGGAAGACGCTCGCGGCCTCGGTGCTGGCGGGCGAGATGGGCCTGCCGCTGATGACGGTGCGCTTCGACGCCCTCTTCTCGCGCTTCCTCGGCTCGACGGCGATCCAGCTGCGGGTGATCTTCGCCGAGATGCCGCGGCGCCCCGGAGTCTACCTCTTCGACGAGTTCGATTCCGTCGCCAAAGCGCGCGGCGACTCTCAGGACGTCGGCGAGATGAACCGCGTGGTGACCGCCTTCCTTCAGCTCGTCGACGCTGACGTCAGCGGCAGCATCCTCGTCGCGGCCACGAACCACGTGGAGCTTCTCGACCGAGCGATGTTCCGGCGTTTCGACGTCATCGTGCCGTTCGAGAAGCCGACACGCGAACAACTCGTCGACCTCTTGGAGCTTCGTCTGAGCACTCTCGGCCTTACCCCAGAGCATGCCGATAACCTTGCAGCGCACGCCGAGGGCTGGAGCTTTGCGGACGTGGCGCGTGCTTGCGACGACGCCGTGCGCACCATGGCTCTCGATGACCGCCACAAAATCTCTAAATGCGATGTCGCTCAAGCGCTCGATGAGCTGAAGCGGCGCGAGTTGCCGGCAGCAAGGTAGGCCGCCCAGGTGGCCGAAGAGAGACTTCCGCTCCTGCGTGGGCACGTCACGCGGGTTGACACCTATCAATCCCCCTTGGGTGGAGGTGACAACGCTGCCAAGTTTCCATCGCCCGAGCCGGACGTCCACAGCAAGAGCCTTCTCGGGCAGCTCGACGCAATCGGTCACCAGATCAAAGCACGCTCCGAGGGCGCCCGCGACGAGTTCGCTTCTCGTGAGATTGTCGCGGTTCACCCAGCTCTTGGAGCGGAACTTGAAGCCAAGCCACTTGGCGACACGAGAGCTGACGCGCGACTGATTGGCGTCGGCGAGACCGGGACGATTTTGCTCGACGTAGCAGACCCAAACATGGGCTATCTGCGGACGAAAATCGATAGGTTCGCAGACGACACCCAGGTCAAGACGAAGCTGAACAAAGATGGTAGCACGACGATGCGTCGAGCGAGCGAGGGGGCTGTCGCTCCCATAGGTAATGTCGCCCTAGCAAAGCTCGCCGATATTCGCGGACCTCGGCTTCGTTCGAAGACTCTTGTCGCGGAGCGGCTCTATTGGTTCGAAATCGCTTGCCGCGGCGGCTATCGGCACCCGGATTCGGAAACAGCTGGAAGTCGAACGCAGATTGCCCGGCAGCTACATGCCATCGGCGCCTCGCAGCCGTTGGATGAATTCATTGCGCCCGAGCAAATCTACTTCTTCCTGCGACTTTCCCAGCCTCATCTTGAGACGCTCCTGAGCGCAACGGACTGCATCTACGAGGCCGAGCTGGCACCACCGCCCCTGCGCGACCTTCGACTCCTCGACGACATAGGCACCAGGGATATTCAAAGTTTCTCTCTGCGACAGCCGGACACCGAGGCTCCCGCGGTCGTCATCCTAGATACAGGAATTGCCACAGATCATCCCTTGCTGAAAATGGCGATTCTTTCCGCGACAAGAGCGGGGCCGTTGATCCCTTCGGCTGAAGACACTTACGGCCACGGAACGAAGATGGCCGGAATCGCCTTGTACAAAGATCTCGGCGCGGCGATCGAGCGTGGCAATGCGGAGGCACCGCATTGGCTTCAGAGCAGCCGGCTGCTCGTCAAGCCTGGGGCCGGTACCGGGGCAGATGAGAACTACGAAAAGTGGCCAGTCCTCACGCTTAGTGCTGTGAGATCAGCAGAAGCCGCCGATCCGCATCCTCGTGATCGCGTCTTTACGTTGGCAATTACTCGATCGATGCAGGAGCCTCCACTCGATGGCCTCCAGCCAACACTTTGGAGTCATGCGGCCGATCAGATCGCCTATAACGAAGGGAATGGTCGGCTGCTTGTGGTTTCTGCTGGCAACGCAAGGGATCAGGAGTGGCTCAAACTCGCTGAGCAGTATCCTCAATTGCATTTTTCGGAGAAGATCCACCAACCGGCGCAAGCCGACAATGTTCTTACGGTCGGCGCCTATACCTCGCGAGTCGATCTTCCGATCGGAAGAGACTACGAGGAGTACGAAGTCGTTGCGAGACACCCCGGAGGTATCTCTCCCTATACCAGTACCGGGCTCTCGGGTAGCGAGTGGTCAATCAAGCCCGACATTGTCATGGAAGGTGGGAATCTTGCGATCTCCGGGACTTTGCCGGATGCCAGTGTGCCGACGCTCAGTGCGTTGACAACGGATCGCAAACATACGTTGGGTCGACCCTTGGGGCTGATATCAATGACTAGTGAAGCGACAGCACGAGCTTCACGCTTGGCGGCGAAGATCTGGGCAGCGGAGCCGAGACTCAGGTCGGAGACGGTGCGAGCGCTTCTCGTGCATTCGGCTTGTTGTCCCCCGAAATGCTCAAGCAGTTCAAAGGAATCAACGACCGGTTGCTGGTTTGCGGATACGGCGTGCCCAATGAAGAGCTCGCGTCAGCGTGCGCACAGAACCGGGCGACGGTGATCCTAGAGGATACGATGCCCAACGCCGTCGTAGAGCAAGAACTCAAGAAGAAGCCGCCCAAACGGCCAACGACCAGCCCTACGCAGCCGAAGGACCGACGGAAGGTGAAGCTCTATCGGCTCCCGATCCCTGATGAGCTTCTTGACGATTCAGATCCGGACGTCGAGCTTCGGGTCACACTGTCCTACTTCGCCGAGGCCAACAAGTTCGGGCGGCGGGTCTTCCATGGCCTGGATCTGAAATGGGACATGCAAGGGCCTCAGGAATCGGAAGACGATTTCCTCGAGCGCATCAACAAGCTGAAGCGGTTGAAGACCCCAGGTGGCCAGCTGAAGAGGGTCGCCACGACAAAGGGGTTCAACTGGGAGATCGGTCCCCAGGCGCGAAGTCGCGGCACAGTCCAGAGCGACCGGTGGTGCGGCAAGATGTCCGCCATCGCCGGGGACAAGCTCATCGCCGTCGTTCCGGTGCTTGGCTGGCGGGATCAGCGGCGAAGTCTCAAGACTCAGGAGATGAGCTTCTCGCTGGTCGTCTCGGTCTTTGGGCCTGGCGTCTACACCGCGATCAAACTGCGCGTGGAGGCTGAGATGGCGATTCCTGTCGAGGTGTGAGGACTCCGTCCCGGGGCCCTGGAACTGATGTTCCCTCAGCCGAGTGTAGTTTTCGAATCAGGCAAATAGCGACATACCGGCCAGAGCACCAAACACCCGAATTCGTGAACCTAAGTAGACCGGGATGACCTATTCGAGGGTCGTTTCGACACTTGACGAATCGACCCGACGAGCCATGTCAGACCGTTTCGGCACTTGACGAATCGACCCGACGAGCATGTCAAACCGTTTCGACACTTGACGAATCAACCCGACGAGCCGCGTCAGACCGTTTCGGCACTTGACGAATCGACCTGACGAGCCATGTCAGACCGTTTCGACATTCCCAAATCCAATCGCCTAGCTACGGCAACCCATCTCGGCACTTGACGAATCGACAGCGAGCTCCTGTCAAATCGATTCGGCAAGCGCAAATCGGACGAACGAGCCTCGCCACAGCGATTCGGCATCCGCCGATTTCCGCCCCTACCTAGTCCCCGTAACGATGGAACGTCTCACCCTTGTTCGCCATGTCGCGCAACAGCTGGGCCGGGGCCAGACGCTCGCCGTAGGCGTCGGCGTAATCTTCTAGGCGCGCTACGACGTAGTCGAGCCCTTGTTTGTCGGCTTCGCGCAGGATGCCGCCGCGGAATGGCGGGAAACCAAAACCGAAGATGACGCCGATATCGATATCGTGGGGATTCTCGATGATGCCGTCTTCGATGCAGCGCGCGGTTTCGTTCAACATCTGCATCCAGGTGCGCTCGATGATCTCCAAGTCGTCGATTTCGGCGGGCTCCCAGCCGATGGCCTCGTACATCGACGGATCGACTTTTTTGGGAGTCTGGCGGTAGTCGTAGAAGCCGCGTTTCGACTTGCGACCCAGACGCTCGCTGTCGATCATCCGCTGGAAGACGGGTGAGGTGTCGGCACGGTCACCGGCATATTCGGCGATCACCTGGCCGGCATGGTTGGCGATGTCGAGGCCAACTTCGTCGAGCAAGGCGATTGGCCCCACCGGCCAACCCCATTTGGTGACGACGCGGTCGATCTGCTCCACCGACGCACCCTGCGAAAGACACCATAGGGCTTCGTTGATGAACGGTCCAAGGACTCGGCTGGTGAAAAAGCCAGGTCCGTCGTTGACGACGATGATGGTTTTGCCCATCCGCCGACCGATGTCGACGGTGGTCGCCACCGCTTCATCGGAGGTTTGTTTGGTCTTGATGACCTCGACCAACGGCATCTTGTGGACCGGCGAGAAGAAGTGCATGCCGACCATGTTCTCGGGGCGTTTGCTGGCTTCGGCAAGCCGAGCGATTGGAATGGTGGAGGTGTTGGACGCAAAAATCAAATCGTCGGACCCAACCGCTTCAACCTCTCGAATCACCTGATGTTTGATCCCAACGTCTTCGAATACCGCCTCGATGACAATCGGCACTCGGCCGAAGCCTTCATAGTCGATCCGCGGCAAAATTCGGCTCATCGCCAACTTGCGCTCGACGGGCGTCATCCGGCGGCGTTTGGTGAGCTTGCCGAACAGATCGTTGCAGTGCCTGAGACCCTTGCCCACACCCTCGTGGTCACGGTCCTTCAACAGGACTTCGTAACCCTTGTGAGACAACACTTGCGCCACACCCGACCCCATGAAGCCGGCGCCGAGCACACCGATACGATCCACCGGTCGGGCCGCTTTGGCGAGGGCAGCTGAGCGACTGTCGACGTCGTTTTTGGTGAAGAAAATCGAGATCAGGCCTTTGGCGACGTCGGTCACCACCAGATCGGCAAATCCAGCCGCTTCTATTTCGAGCGCTTTGTTCAGCGGCAGTCCAATACCTTCGCGGACCACCTCGATCGCCTTCAACGGTGCCGGATAATGGCCGCCGGATTTCTTGAGCACGGTCTCGCGGGCTTTGTCGTAGACCAGGCGGCGAGCGCCTGGGGTCCGGGCCAGGAGGTCGGCAGCGCGTTTGCCCAACCCACCTTTAATCACCTTGCGACCCGGCCCACGGTACCCCTTGGAGCCCGGCTTGCCCATGGCGACCAGTTCCAACGCTGCTTGACGGAGCACCAACGGATCACAGACCGCGTCCACCAGGCCCAACTTCTTGGCTTTTTTGGCGGGGATCTGTTTGCCGGTCAAAATCATGTCGAGGGCGTCGGGCACGCCGATCAGGCGAGGCAGCCGCTGGGTGCCACCGAGGCCAGGGTAAAGGCCGAGTTGGACTTCGGGCACACCAAGTTTGGTGTGGGACGCGTTGGTGGCAACCCGCAGGTCACAGGCCAACGAAAGCTCCAGACCGCCGCCGAGGCAGGCGCCGTCAATTGCAGCGACCACTGGAAACGGCAGGTCAGCGAACCGATTGACCAGGGCATGGCCACGTCGGATCATCGCCAGGACATCCTGGGGATCTTTGAAGGCCTGCAACTCTTCGATATCGGCCCCGACGATGAAGTATCCCGGTTTGTCCGAGATCAACACCAAGCCACTGACCGGGTTTTGGCTCAAATGGTCGATCTGTTGTTCGAACCATTCGAAATAGCGGGTCGAAAGGGTGTTGACGCTCTTCTCGGGATCATCGAGATGAATCCATGCCACGTCGTCTTCGATCACCATACGGGCCGGTGCGGGCAACTCTTTGACATCGCTAGGTTCAGGGGATTCGGGACTTGTCATGGTCGGCGGCTCCTATCGGCACACTGGCAGGAATTCACGGGCGGGGATTCTCAGCATGGGGGTCGTCGCAGTGACTTGGCAACAAACGCGGTCTGCCACGAACGCGGTCTTCACCAGTACAGTCTAAAGCATGCTACGGATCGATGCCGCACTGTGTCAAGGAAGCCGACCGCGGCCGCAAAACCCTCAGCCTGCCAGCACTTCCCCAACCTTGTTCAGCAGCTTCTGCATGGTGAACGGTTTCTCCAAGTATTCGATTTCGGTCGGCAATTCGCGATCGACATAACCCGAGATGAAGAGGACTCGGAGCTCCGCAAAATGTGCCGACAGTCGCTCCGCTAGCTTTGGACCGTCCAGTTTTGGAATCACCACGTCGGCGATCAACAGATCGATCGGTTCGCCGTGTTGCCTCGCCGCCGCCAGCGCTTCTTCGCCATCTTGAGCGGCCAGGACGGTGTGGCCACACCGCGCCAAGGCGGCACGCGCCATCTCGCGAATCAGCTCCTCGTCTTCGACCAACAGAATGGTCGCCGGCTTTTGGAAGCCGGTAGCTTTTCTCGACTCTACTTCGACCGGGGTACCCACGCTGTCCGCGGCCGGGGGTAGGTGGACATGAAACGCCGATCCACCGCCCGGTGTACTGTCGACTCGGATCATGCCGCCAGCCTGTTCGACGATGCCGTACACCGTCGAAAGGCCCAAGCCGGTAC
>JAJCXO010000099.1 GCA_029263395.1 Acidobacteriota bacterium
TAGATTGTGGGCCTCGGTCAGCAGCTCGAGTTCGGCGGGATAACCATCGGTACCGAGATCGACCGGTAACAATCCGGCATCACTGAAGCGCTTGTACTCATCGATCGCGTTACGCATCTTGCGTAGCACGTAGCGCAGTTCAGCTTCTTTCTGCCGCTTGATCGAGTACTTCGCGATTGGGAACGCAACCGCCGACAAGGAGACCAGAACCACACAGACCACCACCAGCTCGGTGAGTGAGAAGCCTCGTTGCCCAGCGATGCTGGTGGACCAGCGGAACCGACGGGCGACGTGGCTTGGGCTCAAGCTGAATCTTCTCACGGGAACTCTCGGTGTTGTTCTTAGTATGGGTTGTCTGGTCTCGACGTGGGTCCTTTGTGGCAGCAACCTCTGTGCTGCCTTCAACTGTGTTTACGGATCCGAGTCAACCATCGTCGTCGTCATCATCGTCGTCTTGTTGGAAAGGGTCACGGAAGCCACCGGCAGGCGCTAGATCGACGCCAGGTGGTGGTGTCACCTCGTCCTCATCATCGTCGTCACCTTCATCACCGGCGTTAGCGTCCTGTAAGCCTCTGGGCAAGGAGCGTAGACGTTCACGCAGGCGCTCACGAACCTCTTGACGGGAGTCGCTGTCGCCGTCGAAGGGACCGCTGACATTCGACTCGACCCGCGGACTGCCACCACGGAATGTGATGTTGGCCTCGGTACCAACCCAGATTGGAAGTAGGTCTTCCTCGCTGATGTCAGCTCGGCGAATGACATGGGGTGTCAAGGTCAAAACGATGTCGGTTCTACGATTGTCATTTGAGGTGCGCTTGAACAGTCGGCCGAGCACCGGAATGTCCGAAAGCCCTGGAATACCGGACTCTGTTTGCCCCTCTTCTGTTCGGATCAAACCGGCAAGGAAATTGGTTTCGCCATCCCGCAGGCGAATATTGGTCTGGATATTGCGCGTACCGATGACCGGCTGCTGCTGGCCACCGGAGCCGCTGACAAAGTCGGCGATGCTCGACACCTCGACGTTGACCTTGAGGGAAACCTCTTCGTTGTGGTGGACGCGGGGCTCGATCTCGATCTTGATACCAACCTCTTGGTACTGAAAGGAGGTCACCGGCACGATGTTCGACCCCGAGACGTTGGAGGTATTGAACGTAGTGGTGGGAATCGGCACCCGATCACCGATCGTGAGGTTGCCTTTTTCGCCCTCAGTGATCCGCATCTTGGGCTGGGCCAGCGCCTGAGCATCACCGTTCGACTTGGCGAAGTCGACAATGAAGCTTGGCAGCGTGATGTTCCAGTTGTTCTCGTTGATGAACTCGAGATCCGAGAAACGGATCACGTTCGAGGTGTCGGCATCGCCACCAAACGTCGGATCGATCCGTAGTTGGTTCGACGACAGGCTGAGTCCGAGTTCGAGTAGGTTGCTGGTATTGATCTCCAACAGCTCGACGTCAACTACAACTTCGGCTTTCGCCTTGTCATTGGCGACGATGATCTGCTCCGCGACCTTGACCTTGTCAGCGGTATCGCGCAACACGATGGCATTGAGCTGTTCATTGGACGCCACATGTTTGGCACCGATCAAGCTGCGGACCATCGTCATCACATCTTTGACCTCGGCGTTGTCCAAGAAGAACGTCTGGATCACCTGGTCTTCATAGGTCCGCCGATTTTGCGGTGTGTCATCAGCAATGATGATCGAATGCTCGTCGAGCACCTTGTAGAAGTGACTGACTGTGCGCATCAAGATCTCGAGGCCACTTTGTGCCGTGACCTCACTGAGGACGATCGAGATTTCGGAGTCCTTGAGTTTGGGATCAAACAGTACGTTGATGCCGAACGCCTTACCGAGCGCACGGTAGATGTCGAGCACCGAAGCTGGCTCGGAAAAGATCAAATCGATCGGCTCGTTCGAGCGCGGGTTCAGAATCGGCGGCTGAGCGTTCCGACCTCGGACGCCATCCTTCATTTCAGCGATCGTCCGTGCGGCTCGCCCTTCACGGGCTGCATTGATCTCTTCGACCACCTTGCGAAGCTCTGACTCGGCGTATTGATTCGACGGATCGAGCTCAACTGCTCGCCGGTATTCGAGCATTGCACGCTCCGGCACACCGGCTTCGCGGAACCGTTTACCGGTCCGGAAGTGCTCTTGCGCTGCCTGAATTTTGGCCCGCATCAAGGCGGCACGGTAGGCAATATTCTCTGGATGAGACCGTACAGCCGCTAGGTAAGACAGGACGGCTTGGTCCCAATCACCACTCGCTTCCGCGAGCCGCGCCTTTCGGTAGACGCTGTGTCCGGAACAGCCAGCCACGAAAACGAGCAAGGCCACCAGGGCCCAAGTGGGCCAGGCACGACGAGGCCGGTGATGGCCCCAGGTGTGGCGACGTGGTGTCTCTGATGGTCTGTTTTGCATACTTCGACTCTCCATGGCTTCCTGCATCTCAGCCGCCGATCTCGAGACGAACCGGTGGTGCGTCAGGGAAGCCTACGAACGTGAGGTCGACCGACTCGTAGCCGATCTGGTGGACGATGAATTTTTCTCGGACGACTTCTTGCAGCTGAGCATTGATAATCGTCCCGTCTTTGTCGGTCAACACGGCAATGCGCTGACGCTCTGGCCCGAAGAGACCCAGCAGAGTGATATCGACCGCCGGTGGTTTCGGCGTCAGATCTCGCGGCGGTGGTGGCGGAGGAGGTGGTGGTGGCGGTTTTCGCTCTTTCGGTTCGGGTCGTGGAGGCGCCGGTGGCGGCGGCTTCACGCCGAAGATGAATAGGTTGCGCTCGGGCTCGTACTCTCCTCCCCGTGCGTCCAATGCATCGAGGCGGAGGTCCGCGATGTCCTGCCGTGCTATCCCGCTACGCTCGACCGTTGCGACTGCCGGGCCACCGCCGGGGTCGCGACTGGCAAAGCGACTCAACGCCGGCCCAAGAATCTGCCAGAGACCTATAGGTATCAATAACGCCAGGAGTCCCAGCAGAAAGCGCTCGCGCTTCTGGAGTTTGTCGAACATTATGTAGAGGGCTCCTCGATCTCGTCTTCAAAATCCCGTGTTGCGAAAATCGTCGACAAGACCAGGTTGATACCGAGCGGCGGATTACCGCGACCATTGCCGCTAGCGCCACCGAGGGTCACACTGTTCAACACGATGAAGTGGTCGGTGAGCTCCAGAAAATTGATGAACGTCCGGAGCTGGTCGTAGGTGCCCTCGACCGCGAAGTTGATGTTCCGCTGGAGCAGCTCGTAACTGGCGAAGTCTGTCCGCGGGTAGCTCAAAGACGACGGCTTCAGCCCGGATTGCTCGGCCAGTGTCTTCACCTCTTGGATAACCCGGGTGAAGCGCTGGGACTCGGTCTGAAAGTACTCGCTGTAGAGCCCTCCGGTCTCACCTTGGTGAAGATCGACTCTTTCCAAGAAGGCAGTGACGATCTCACGCTCTTCCCGCAGACCGTCACGCCGTTCGATCGTGGCCTGATACTGACCCTCGAGGCGCTCGACTTTGCCTGCAAAGGCAAAACGATAGAAAGCGAAGCCCAGCAAGGTGAGGGCACAGAAGCTCGCGGGCAACAACCAAAGCCACAGATTGCGACGCCAGGTTTCGAACATCGAGATCATGTTATGGCCTCCCACAGAGGCACCGCCGAGCCCGTGCCCATCAAAGATCCACTCTGCAACCTTGGGGTGGCAGAGGCCGGTGGCGTGGCAAAACCCGGCGCCGGTGGTGGTGCTCCAGGGAGTCGTCCTGCCGGTGCGCCGCTTTGCCCGGTAGGCGGCACAGCTCCCGCCGGAGCAGTGGTTGGCGCGTTTCCGACAGGAACCGATCCCGGCGGCAGTAAACCGGGTGGCAACCCAGTTCGTCCGGTTGCACTTCTGCCGGTATTGCTTCTGCCGGTGTTACTTCTGCCGGTGTTACTGCGACCTCTGCGGGAAGCTCGGCTACTCTCCGCCTGACGAACCGCCGACGAGCCGTCGTCTTCGTTGATGGCACTCGGCGCCGGCTCGGTGGCTCGAGAAGCTTGGTCTCTGCGAACCGCTCCGCTTCGTGCTGGCCTTGTTTCGGTGGCGGCTGCAACGCTGCTGGCCGGCCCTGTGACAGGCTCGACCTCGGTTCCAGCCGCCGGTAGCGAAGCAACCGGCCCCGAGTCGGCAGTCGGCACCTCGCCGCTGGCCGGCTCTTCATCGCCAGCCAAGACCGTTCCATCTTCCAGATCGCTCTCTTCAGAGTCTTCGTCGGCCAAGTTTTCGTCGTCCAGGCCTTCTCCAGCCTCCTCGTCGTCCAAAAGCTCCGGGGGCTGAGTCAAATAGATGACGTTGATCGAGAAGTTGGTCGAGCCAGCCGCGTGATCGACAACCTCGCCAGGTAGAAACGGCTGGCGAAATGACGAGCTGGCATACAGCGTGTCAATGAACTCCATCAACGCCTCTTGGGTCCGCGCCACGCCGACAACGTCGAGCATCACCTCGTTGCGTCGCAACTCGCTGGGGGACGGCTTGCTCGTCTTCGATGAACTGTCAGCTCGCGACCTAACCGCCGGTTCGGTCTCGTCATTTTGAGCGGTGGTCTCTGCCGCCTCGGTGGTCTCAGCGGCGGTGACAGCTCGGCCACGAGACGTCGACCTTCGGGGACTGCTGGCCTGGGCCCGTCGACGGCGAGGCTTCGGTGGTTCCACCACCAGCTGCACAGCCGGCCTGACACTGGTCAACCGCACATCGATCGGCACCACGTCTTCGAGATCATCGAAGAGGGCGCTCCAGGGAAATGTGCGATAGGAGATCAGGGAGTTCAAAAATTTGGTTCGCGCATTCTCCTGCGACAGATTGACCTTCGCCAACGCGGGATTATGCTCGTTGAGCAGCTGCTGCGCCTCCTGAACCTCCTGACCGACATCAGTCAAACGCTGCCGGTAGTCAGCGGAGCCGCTCCAATACGAACTGTAAAGCTTGACGTTGATCAACAACAGCACGACGCCAATCAACCACAGTAAACCAGCCAGCCGCAGCACCGGTTGACGGTTGACGAACGGACGCCGAGCGAGATTGACTGCACGCACCTTCAATACACCTCGAGACTAGCCGCCCCTAAAAGCGGCGCTGTTTCCAGCCAGGACGGCCCCACTTGGGTGCGCGCAATCTGGAAGTGTTCGAAGGCCAACGGCTCGGGTGTGACACCCAATTCCTCGTACAGCCACTCTAGCCAAATATCTTCCTCTTCCCGGGGCGCAGCGAGGAAAACGCGATGTAAGGGCGTCTCCGCAAAATGCTGCTGCAAAAAGCTGGTGGTCAACCGTAGGTCGCGACGCACCGAGCTGCTGACGACACCTTCGTTGATCGCCTTGTAACGATAAACCAACGGCTCGCCATGACGCAGGAAGCTCAAGGTGTAGGCGTCCGGCTGCAAAACCACCAGCCCGGCGAGATCGGACGGATCGAGCGTATGCTCGACGCTTGCAGCCACTGCCAAGGTGGTGTTGGTGATACGACCAATCTCAATGCCGGCAGCCAGAAACGCTGCTTCGAGCTGCGACAACAGACGTTCGATCGCAAAGCCGATGAGCATCCTGGCCGGTTCTTCTTGGGTTGGGAAGGGAGTCACCGGCTCAGCCGAGATCCGCAGATCCTCGATGCGAAACGGTACCAGCCGCTTGAGCTTCCAACGCAGCATCTCTTCGCGAGCCTTTACTTTGCGCGGCAGCTCGGCAATTTCGGTGAACGTCAGGCGCAACCACGTATCCGGTATCACCAAAGAAGCCTCTTTGACGGGCTCCGGCAACCTCTTACAGAAACTTTCGACCAAGGCGACCAACTCTTGCGGCGACCGTATCGGAGCCCCGAGAGGCCCCTCCTCGAACAGGTCTTCCGGTAAATCGATCGACTCGCTGGCCTCGTAAACGTAGCCTTGGGGACCATGATGAAAGCATCCATAGCGCAGCGCCCGCACGTCGATAGAAAAGACGTGCGGCGGCGGCGGGACCGGATCCAAGCCGAGTAGGCGCTTAGTCCACGAAGGTAACTTTGTTGATCTCACGTAAGGTTGTCACTCCTTGGAACACTTTCTCCAATGCTGATTCACGCAGGAAGCTCATCCCTTCTTCCTTGGCCGCTCGACGAATCTCGGCTGCGGGTCTTCGCGACAGGATCAACTCACGGATTGGATCCGAGAGATGCAGCAGCTCCGAGACCGCCAGCCGGCCATGGTAGCCGGCACCGTTGCATTCGATACAACCTGCCCCTTCGTAGAATGTGAGATCGTGATAGGTGTGGGGCTCTAAACCGCTGTGCTCGAGCAGCTTGACGTCGACCTTTGCCGGACGCTTGCAGTGCTCACAGATCTTGCGCACCAAACGCTGCGCGAGAATGCAGTTGAGAGCCGAAACGAAATTGTACAGGTCGACGTGCATGTTGAGGAAGCGCCCCAGCACATCCACCACATTGTTGGCATGTACAGTCGTGAACACCAAATGGCCGGTCAACGCCGATTGGATGGCGATCTGGGCGGTTTCCTCGTCACGAATCTCACCGACCATGATCTTGTCCGGGTCGTGGCGCAAGATCGAGCGTAGGCCGCGAGCGAAGGTGAGCCCCTTCTTCTCGTTGACGGGAATCTGCGCGATCCCGCTGAGTTGATATTCGACCGGGTCCTCGATCGTGATGATCTTGTCCTCGGGGGACCGGATCTCGTTCAAACAGGCGTAGAGCGTAGTCGTTTTACCGGAGCCGGTCGGGCCGGTCACCAACACCATGCCATAGGGCTCACGGATCGACTTGCGGAGCTTGGCTTTAGTGTCTTCGTCGATCCCCAGGACGTCCAAAGACAGGTTCTTGAACTCCTTGTTCATCGACTCTTTGTCGAGCACACGGATCACGCAGTCTTCACCCTGAACGGTCGGCAAGATCGAAACTCGAAAATCGATCGTACGGCCCTTCAGACGTAGTTTGAACCGCCCGTCTTGAGGGATCCGCTTCTCGGAGATATCGAGCTCCGACATCACCTTTATGCGACTGATGATCGTCTGGTGATGCTGTTTGTCGATGGCATCTATCGCTTGATAAAGGGCGCCATCGATGCGGTACTTGATGAGGACCTTGTCCTCGCCGGTCTCGATGTGAATATCTGAGGCGCGACGCTGAATGGCGTTGAACAACGTCGAGTCGATCAGCTTGATGATCGGGCTCTGATCCTGAGTGATGCTGTCGATGGTCAGCGCTTCATCGTCGCCTTCACCCTGCACCAACTGGACGCGGAAACCTTCGGTCGCTTCGTCGACCACCCGCTGGGCGCTCTCGGATTTCTCCAGAATCTCTTCGATCGCAGAGCGTGTACCAACCTTGACCTCGATCGGCTGACCGAGCTGCAGCTCCAGTTCGTCCAACCGACGGACGTCGGTTGGATCGGCCATCACCACCGCCATCGAGTCCTCGAGCTGCACCTGCGGGATGAACGTGTGACGCAGCATCAACTCGATCGGGATGCCACGGAACAGGTCGTTCTCGATCCTGAAATTCGGCACGTCGACGAACTCCAAGCCGAGCGTTTCGGCCAGGCGGCGCGCCTCAGCCTCTTCGACTTCTGGACTGAGCGCGTCTTTTTCGAACTCTTGGGATGCTGTTGCAACTTCCATGATCGACTCCAACTCGCTAACTCAGTTTCCCACCTGGCCCAACGCTCCGAACATCGGCAAATAGATCGAGATCAGCAACAACGCGATGATCGCTCCCATGACGATCAACATGATCGGCTCGATCAAGGTCAACAGCCTCTGAACCCGCGTTTCGACGTAATCGTCAAAGTAGTCGGAGACGCTCGACAACATCTCATCGAGGGAACCGGTCGCCTCGCCAACCTTGATCATGTCGATCGAAATCTTCGGGAACACTTCGGTGCGATCGAGCGCGTCATGAAACGCCTGGCCTTGCGTGACCTCGTCGATCGCCGGCCGAATGCGGTCGCCGATGTAGGCATTGCCGACCGCGTTGGTGGCGATTTCCAGGCCCGAGACCAACGGGATGCCACCGGCGATCAGAGTCGACAAGGCGCGACAAAATTCAGACAACGCAAAACGGTGGAAAATCTCTCCCACCAGCGGGATCTGCAATCGCATGCGATCGATGAAGCGCCTGCCGGGAGGGGTATCACCCCAGCGCTTGAGCGCAATCGTGCCGACGACGATACTGCCAAGGAGCCAATAGAGGTGGTCCTTCAGCCAGAAAGAAACCGCCAGGGTTATCTGGGTAATCATCGGCAACTCGGCATCGAGATCACTGTAGAAGCGCGAGAAGCTCGGTACCACGTAGACCGCCAAGATCCCCAGCATCGAGATCGACAAGCCGATCAACACCGCCGGATAAACCAGCGCCGAGACCACCCGCTTGCGGGCGTCGATCATCAGCTTGAGATACCGAATGAATCGCCGGATCACCTGTTCGAGCTCGCCGGACCGCTCTCCAGCCTTGAGGGACGAGGCGTAAAGCGGTGGAAACATGTCACCGAAGCCGGCAAATGCGTCAGACAGCTCCGAACCCGATCTGACCTGATCGCGAATCTCCGTGAGCACATCACGAAGATGCGACTCCTCCATGCGCTCCAACATCAGCTCCAGGCCTTGCAGCACCGGCAAACCGGCGCGCAGCAGGGCCGCGAGCTCTTGGTTGAAGGCCAGGAACTCGTCCATCGGCATCCGTTTGTGCCGACGGGCAAAGGGCAGCTTGAAGTTGAGCGAGATGCCCTGCGGTTTGACCTCGAAAATGTGGAAACCCTGCCGCTCCAGATCGCGCTGCACCGACACCGCGTCGGTGCCTTGCTCGACCTGCGTCAGGATGCGCCCGTCAGGGGTGCCGTACCTGCAAACGAATTGCATGGTCTTACTGCGCCTTTAGGGTAGAAACGTCGCCGCCGATCAGGGCGCGTCGCTCTCTCGGCGGCAGGAGATCGCCACCATGAGCGCTTCCTGACGCGACTCGTCTTGGGTCACGACGACGTTGAACGGGCGGTCGAGCCACAGATTAAGTGTTGCGTGAAACAGCTCTTCTGGCTCGAGTTGCCGTCCCTTGGACGATGGATTCTGAACTTGCTTGAGGATGCGAAAACCCTCGAGTTTGACCCGTTGACCGGCCATCACGGTACCGGAGCGAAAGCTGACTGTATAAGTCTGCCCCAGAGCGTAGGTGACCTCTTCGCCTTCGCGGCTGGTGACGCCAGCCTCGGCCAACACTCGATAGTCATCGTATCGCAGCACTTCGCGCAACCGCGCAGCGAGCGCCTCGGACAACTCAGACTCTGGTTCCTCGCCTAGTGCGTCATCTTCCGGTTGCGGCGGAGAAATACCGTAACGTTTCGGGCCGGCCCGCACGATCTGGATATCGAACCGCAAATCCCGTGGCGGATGATCAAATTGTTCGAGCAGCTGACTCACCCGCTGGATGATCAGCGGAGTCTCACGGATGACAAGGGTGTTACTGCCGCGCTGAACCTCCACCGTACCCCGTGCGGTCAACAGTGGCTGCACCAGGGCCAATGCTTCGTCTGCCGGCTGATGCTTCAGAGTGTACGCAAATACTCTTGCTTTGGCGTTTGCCCCGGCCGTCGACGCTGGCTGAGCCTCTACCGAGCCGCCTGCCATCGCACCAAAGCAGACCACAAGGGCGACGACGAAACACCACAACCCCCGCGAGTGGGATGTCGGGTTGCGTAACAAATTCGAACACATCAACAGCAGCTCCTTCATCAAACGTCTAGATTGCCGGGTAGGACGACAACCACCGAGATGTCTTGGTCAACCACCTCGATAATCGAACCATACGACGGATTCGCCATTTCGACGAGCGGTAGGCGACTGGCGGAGCGAGCTGCGGCCAGCGAGCTCGGCGAAGGTACGAGTGGCGCCTCGGCCACCAGGCTCGGCTCGGCGTCGACCACCATGTCGGCGCTCTGCGGATCGCCGGTTCGCGGATCGCCGGTTTGCGGGTCGGTATCATGCAGCATCACCGAACCCAAGAACACCACCGCCACCGCCGCCGCTCGTAGCCAGGGACCAGCTGTGGCCAGGGCCATGAATGGCCGCCGCTGCTCGATCTTGGCACTGCGACGCATGCTGGCAACCGCCTGCTGCATCGATTCGATCTCGCCGACACCAAAGTCCGGGGTCGGAAGGCGCCGAAACAACAAGGCTGGATCCGCCGCCACGGCGTCCTGCTGACACTCGGGACAGTCGTCGAGGTGATCCACGGCTGCTTGCCAACCGGCCGGTTCGCCGGACTCAGCGTCGCGCCGATCACAGAGTGTTTGCCAGTCGGGACAACTCATGAAGTGCCTCCGTTGCGACGTCCCGCCGCATATTCTGGATAACGTTCGAGCATCTGACGACGCAGATATTTGCGGGCGTTGAACAGGTGGTTGCGCACCGTCGACTCGCGACAGCCGACAATCTGAGCCACATCCTTCGACGCCATTTCTTCAACTTCCCGCAGCAGAAAAACCATCCGCTGTTTATCGGTCAAGCCGGCCGCCAGCTCGTGGAAGATGCCCATCACCTCGTCTTCGTGGACTTGCGCCCGATCCCGACGAGCACGCGACGAGAAGGACTCCTGGAGATGAAACCGGATCGGTTCGAGGCTCTTCTGACGACTCTTGCGCGAACGCAGATGGTCGATCGCCAAATTGGTCGCAATACGGTAGATCCACGTATTGGGACTCCACCGATCATCGAACCGATCGCGCTTCTCCCACAGGCGGAAGAAGGTGACCTGCACGATGTCCCGCGCCTCTTCGGTGTCGTTCAAGATCCGGTAGACCAACTTCAAAAGCGGCTGGGTTTTACGAGCGATGAGCTCATCGAGAGCCGTCTCGTCGCCTTCGCTCAACGCCCACAGGAGCTCTTTGTCGGTCGCCTCGCTGAGCGAGGCCCGATGCTCGGTCCGCGAGTAGGCAAGCTTTGGTCCCGCCGGCCAGGTTGCGGAGGTGGCTTGGCTGGATGTGTCTTTGAGCTGTGGAGTACTCGCCATGAAGGTCCCCGAATCGTCAGTTTCTGTCCCGTTGTCCCGGTCGTTTATACGGGTCGGATCGGGTGGGCGTCTAGGCATTCGGGGGTCCGTTCTTTGGTTGTGCGAGAAGTGCCATGGTAGATCGATTCCACAGCACGGCCCTCCATTATACTCCCCTGCTCATGTGGCTATCGAAGCGGTTGGGCTGGCTGCTGTATCAGCTCGTGATGGCGATCGGATTGGTGCTCGCCGCACCGGTGCTGATCGCCCGACGCGGCCAACACTATTTGACCACCCTGAAGGGTCGTCTGGGCTGGGATTTAGACGACCGTATTACACTGCCAGCTGAGGATGAACAAGTTGCGGGTACGGTTTGGATTCATGCCGTCTCGGTTGGCGAGGTAGCGGTTGCCGCCACCTTGGCGGCTCGCCTGCCGCGGCACCTACCGTTAGTGGTGACCACCGTCACCCCAACCGGCCAAGAGCGAGCCCGGGTCTTGTTCGCCGCGACCTCGCGGCGCCCGGCGACGGTGGCTTATCTGCCGTTTGACCTCGGCTTCGCGGTGAACCGCTTTTTCCACCACTTCTCTCCCGCCGCCCTGATTCTGATCGAGGGCGACTATTGGCCGTTGGTGCTAGAGGCGGCCCGCCGACGACGGTTACCGGTCGCCACGGTCAACGCTCGGGTTGGCGAACGTTCGGGGGGACGGTTGAAGCGCTTCCCGGCGCTTGCTCGGCTGCTATTTTTTGATCCCATTCACTGTTTTGCCGTGCAGACCGACGACGACCGACGCCGGCTGATCGCGGCTGGTGCCGCGCCCGAACGCATTCACGTGGCGGGTAATCTCAAATTCGACGCCACCACGCCGCCGGCCAAGGCCGAGCTCGAAACCGCAGTCCAGCTGCTGGCAGCCGGCCGGCCGATCCTGGTCGCCGGTTCAACTATGTTCGGTGAAGACGAACAGCTGCTCGACGCCTTTCAACAACTGGGAGCTGGCAAGCGAGCCCTGCTGGTCATCGCGCCGCGGCATCCGGAACGGTTCACGGCGGTGGCCCGTTTGGTCCGGGATCAGGCATTGGTTGTTCAACGGCGCAGCACATCCAAGGACGCCACCCCACCAATCGACGGGCCGATCGATGTGCTGTTGCTTGACACCCTCGGCGAGCTGGCGGCGCTTTATCGTATCGCCGACATCGCCTTCATCGGCGGCACACTGGTGCCGACTGGTGGCCACAATCCCCTCGAACCCGCGAGTTTTGCGAGACCGATTGTGGTGGGTCCGTCGATGCACAATTTCCGCGACATGGCGCTGCGTTTCGACACCTCCGAGGCCTGGGGACGGGTAGCAAACTCCCAACAGTTGGCCCAGCTGTGGGACACTTGGCTGACCCAGCCCGAACAGGCTCGTACGGTCGGTCAGCGTGCCGCTGAGCTGCTGGCAGACAATCGCGGCGCCCTCGACCGCACGCTCGAGCTGCTCGAGCCGTTGCTGGCGACCTTGGAGAATAGGTGAAGACCAGAATATCAACGAAGACCGGAAAATCCGTGAAGAGCGCCGTAAACTATAGAGTGGAGATCCCCCGATGACCGCGCCGCTCGAAGTCCCCGCACGCTCCTGGTCGCCTTGGCAGTGGTTCTATGGCGGTGCCCACACGGCGCGGCAGGCCTGGTTCAGCCGACGCGCCAAACGCCTCCCTCGACCGGTGATCAGCGTCGGCAACCTGCATTGGGGGGGCGGCGGCAAAACTCCGATGGTGGCGGCAATCGCCGCCCACTTGCGCGACGCCGGCCGTCGTGTATCCATTCTCACCCGGGGTTACGGCAGCAAGGGTGAAGGCGTCAGGATCCTCAGCCGCGGTGAAGGGCCATTGCTGGGCCCCAAGCTG
Organism: Acidobacteriota bacterium; assembly: GCA_029263395.1. Classification (GTDB taxonomy): domain Bacteria; phylum Acidobacteriota; class Thermoanaerobaculia; order Multivoradales; family J023; genus JAAELT01. Next base: position 12,866 of record JAJCXO010000099.1, read on the forward strand.
GCGGGTGATGAACCCGTGTTGTTGGCCGGCCAGCTGCCAGGAGTATCGGTCATTGTCTGCCCGGACCGCTTTTTGGCCGGCCAGCATGCCCTGGAACGGTTGGAGCCCGCACCCGAAATTTTCTTGCTCGACGACGGCTTCTCCCACCTGGCGCTGCATCGTGACCTGGATCTGTTGGTGTTTCCCGCCAGCGATCCCTTCGGCGGCGGCAAACTCGCCCCCAGCGGACGACTGCGTGAACCGCTGCGATCCGCAGGGCGCGCCGACGCCGTGCTGCTGACCGGTGCGCCGGACCACACCTCCAACCTCGGAGGCCAGCTCGCGACCACCCTCAGGCCCTATGGCTTCGAAGGCCCCGGGTTCGCATCGCAAACGCTTTCTGGTGAGCCCCAACTCGCCACCCAAGGAGAGATTCGTCCGGGTTGCCGGGTTTTGGTGGTCGCCGGCATCGCACGCCCTGCAACCTTCTTCGAAACCGTGTCCCGGCTCGATTTCGAGATTGCCGAGCGCCTCGAATTTTCGGACCACCATGCTTACCCCAAAGCCAGTCTCGAGAAAATTCGTGACGCCTACAGACGCCACAGCGCCGACCTCGTGCTGACCACCGGCAAAGACCGGGTCAAACTGCAGAGCCGACTTGAGCTGCCGTTGGCAGACGTACCAATCCACGCCGACCCGGACGCCAGTTTCTTTCGCTGGTTGGACGAAGCGCTCGGTAAGGTTCATATCGATTAGCGCCGAACCGAACATGGCAACAATGGATGAGATTTACCTGGATGAGTTCTACCTAGAGTCCAGCCAGAAACCCGTTTCTCGCCTCCCAGGGTGGCCCCTGCGGAGCGAGCACGCGGCGAGTATGTATGAGCAAGATAATAGATCTTAGCTTTCCAAACTATTGTAACCAAAGGGGTTGGCGGACCCTGAGGCGCCGAGGCGAGTTACGCAGCTGCGCGCGCAGTCCACAGGGGACGACCGGACAATCGGCGTTCGAGGTGATTCGGTGATTGGCGTCGAAGAGATCGATCGTAAGTACGACGTGCTCGAGAAGCTTGGTGAAGGCGGCATGGGCACCGTCTACAAGGTGCGCCATCGTTATCTCGACGAGTTGCGAGTGATCAAGACGATCAAGGCGAAGCTCAACGTCGACGAAGATCTACAACAGCGTTTTCTGCGCGAAGCCCAAGTGGCGGCCAAGCTGCGCCACCCCAACATTGCGGCTATCCACGACTTCAGCGTCGGCGAAGACGGCACCGCCTACATCTCGATGGAATACATCGAGGGCATGAACCTGCGCCAGTACCAGAAGTCGAAACAACCGCTCAGTCTGGCGCAGGTGGTCGAGATTGGGCGCCAAACCCTGGCCGCCCTGGCCTATCTCCACAGCAAACAATTTGTCCATCGCGACATCTCGACCGACAACATGATGTTGAGCTGGGACAACGGTCACGTCGCGGTCAAGCTGATTGATCTCGGCCTCGCCAAGTCGCTCGAAAACGAGCAGCAATGGCAGACCCAAACCGGCATGGTGGTGGGCAAGGTACGTTACATCTCGCCTGAGCAGCTCAACGCCGGTATGTCGGGGGCGGGGGTCGACCACCGCAGCGATCTTTATTCGTTTGGCGTGGTGCTCTACGAGTTGCTGACCCGGCAATTCCCGATCACCGGTGCTGACGAGATGTCGATGATCGCCGGTCATCTCTATCGCCCCCCCAAGAGTTTCGACGAAACCGATCCCCGGGCCACCGTCCCCATACCGCTGCGCGGTGTTGTCCTGAAGGCGCTGGAGAAAGACCCGAGCCATCGTTTCGCCAGTGCCGACGATTTCTCGCGAGCGCTCACCACCAGCGTACATGGCGCGGCGAGTGTCGCCGCGATCAGTGCCGGTCAAACCACCGAGTTGGGACCCGGACTCAGCCAGCAGATCACCCAGTCGGCCGGGTTGGCGCAGACCCGGCCGATCTCGTCCGCCGAGCCGCAAACGGTCGCCACCGTCCCTGGGGCCATCCCACAAAAACACCTAGACGCTTCGCTTTCCGATCTCGAGTCTGCCCCTACTGCAACCATCGTCACTGGCGACGAGCTGTTGCCCGAGACTTTCGCAATTGAAGCACCGGACAGTGCTGCGATAGAAGCGCCTGACAGTGCTGCGATAGAAACACCGGACGGAGCGGCGACGGAACTGCTCGCGTCTCCAACCAAACCCGCGCATAAAAGAACCTCTCGCAGAGGCATGCTGGTTGCGGCGATGGTGGCCGTCGCCACGATCGTGGCGCTTGCCGTCGGCTGGTTTGGGACCCAGCGTCAACAACCTGGCAACGCCATACCACCCTCATCAGGACACTCCACACCGGCAAGTCCAACGGACACTGGAGCCGCGGGGATTTTCTTCGGCACCAACCATGCGTTGGTGATCGGCAACAACAACTATCGCGAGCTGCCGCCCCTGGAAACTGCCATCAATGATGCGCGTGCGGTGGCCGATATCTTGGAGCGCCGCTACAACTTCGAGGTGCTGTTGCTGGAAGACGTCGAGCGCAGCCAGCTGATCTCGGCGCTACACGAACTCAACGAACGTTTGACCGCACGGGACAATCTGTTGGTCTACTACGCGGGCCACGGCCAACTCCAAGGGCAGAGCGAATACTGGCAACCGATCGACGCCCAGCCCGATCGCACCACCCAGTGGATCTCGACCCGCTTCGAGATTTCCGCCACCTTGAAACAATCCGCCGCCCGTCACATCCTGATTGTCGCCGATTCCTGTTATTCCGGAGCCATGGCCAACACTGGCTGGACGTTCAATGCCGGCGAGTCTGGCGAGCCGATTCGCGATCTCGTCAAACGGCCATCCCGTTTGGTTCTAGCCTCTGGCGGACTAAGTCCGGTGCTCGACACTGGCGACGCCCGCCACTCACTGTTTGCCCGGGTGCTGCTCGAAGAGTTGCGGAACAACCAAGACATCATCGGAGTGTCGAGTCTTTTTCCCACAATCCGCGATCAAGTCGCGCGCATCGCCAGCTTACGTGGCGGCGAACAGGTGCCGGTACTGGCTCCTATTCCAGACTCTCTCGACGAAGGCGGCGAATTCTTCTTCGTGCCCAACGTGTCTCCGATGGGTTGAGACCGCTGAGTTCCCCGTGTGGGGTCTACAGACCCGAGTTGGAAGTCTCTGGACGACTCTGTGAACTCCACACAACCGAGTTGCGATTCGCAGAACGACCGTGTGGACTTCACACAACCGAGTTGCGATTCGCAGAACGATCGTGTGGACTTCACACAACCGAGTTGCGATTC
>JAJCXO010000100.1 GCA_029263395.1 Acidobacteriota bacterium
TACGACCTCCTGACCAGATACGACCTCCTGACCAGATACGACCTCCTGACCAGATACGACCTCCTGACCAGATACGGTCTCCAAACCTGATCCGGTCTCCTGACCAGATACGGTCTCTTCTTCAGACACTGTCCCCTGCTCAGACCTCTCGCCGGTATCCCTCGGGAACTCAAAGATCAACGTCCCCGAGTCGTCACCCATGGGGATAATGATCGGTTCCCCAGGAACCACCTGCCGACGGATCAACCGAGTGCCGAAGCCCGGTGCTTGGACCAGAAGATCGATCGCGTTCGACGGCGGCACCTCAAATAGGAACGTCCCTTCAACATCGGTCGCAGCACGCCGTACGATCCCCAATCTCGAACCTCCGCGGTCAAGCCAAGCCACGACGCTGGCTCCCGGTAGAGCTTGGCCATCAGGCGCCACCACCAAGCCGCTGATCTCCATCAACTCTCGTAGCTCCAAGCGTAGCCGTGGAGGCACCAGGTCCTCTTGCAAGTGGAGCTCTTGGAACTCGCTGGTCTTCTTACCCTTTCGAGCGTAGAGCGAAATCGCACCAGACCGCAGGCCCAACACTTCGAAGGTTCCCAACTCGTCGGACTGCGTTTGCGAATGCGGCGCCAGCTCCGGAGCGATGAGATAGATGTCCGCACCAGGTACCGGGCTGCCCAACGTATCCACAACATCACCCTCGATCCGCGTGTCCGGGATTTCGATTTCCAAGTCGACAAAGCTCTTCCCGGGCCGGCGCTCGATGAGCCGCGACTCCAGTGCCAACAGGGCACCCCCGCGGTCTGCGATCTCGACCTGTAGATCGTACAAGCCCTCACCCGGCAAGAAGCCTTCGAACTCCCCGTCCTGGTCGAGCTCGAAGTCGACTTGCGAACCGTTGTCCCTCAAGATCAACGCCAAGCTGCCAATGATCGGCGAACCGCTCATTGAAACCGAACCTTCGACCTGGACGATCGGGATCACTTCGAACATCGACTGCTCGCCACTCTCGATCTCGAGCTCTTGCGCGAGCCAGCGAGAACCTTCCGAATCCTGGACAACCAAAAGATACAGTCCAGGCTTCAGCTCAGGTTGGGACCAAACACCAGCCGGAGACGTCTCGCCACTGATCTGCACCCTGGGATTCGCCGGGTTCAACAACTTGATTTGCCAGGCTTCTTGGAACGGGTCGAGCTGTGGTTCGAGGATCAATTCGAACGATGCCGCTGCCTTCAAGATCAGCGGTTCTCGTAGCTGTTCTTCCAGGTCTCCCCGAATATGAATCGCTGCCGGTGACTTGGCAGGAGCCCGCCCCTCTTTCGAAGCTTCCGCCTGATAGGTTCCCGGTCCCACTCCATCCACCTGAAAAAAGCCACGTTCGTTCGTAGTGGTTTTAAACGCCATTTGCTCGAGTCGAGCCACAGTCGCTGGGTCTTGGCGACCGCCCGCCTGAACGCCCAGCCTGACCGTAGCGCCGGCTAACGGCTGTTCCTCGTGGTCCATCACAAGACCCACCACTGAGCCACCGACGACCCATTCCACCTTCTCGAGCGCCGTCACCTTGCCTGGCATCAGATCAACACCCCAGAGATAAATCGGCGCGGCGCCGACCGTCACCAAGCGAAGATCCAGTTGGCCAACAGGGACTTCACAAGCAGCCTTGGAGGCAATCACCTCACATTGGACAGATCCCGCGGGCACTGTCTTCCCAGTCGGTTGCCTGAGATCAGGGGTCGCGACAAACCCCACCTCCAACTGTTCAGGAACATCCGAAAGCCCTCCTTTCGAAACTTCCAACTCGAGGAAGGACGTTTCAAAAACAGAGATTTGAACAGTTTTAGGAAGAGGGCTAGACAGTACCGTATCTAAAGCCCAAAAACCTTCTGAAACCAGTCGAATATTCGCAGGCAACGGCGCATCAACCGGGATCTCAACCACCCCAGGTATTGCCACTTCGAACTGTGTCGCTTGCTCGTTCTCCGGGGCTGACTTCGGTTCTACGGGCTCGATCACCAGCAGCGCCACGCCAGCCTCAGACCGAGCGGTCATGATTTCGGTAGTGATTCTTAACAGACCGGTGTCTGCTGGGGCGTCCTCAGCGAATACCCCAACAGAATTTAATAACAAACACAGGGCCAAGCACGCCGCAAGCGGCAAGGCCACGGAGTTTCTGCGTCGTTTGAACAAAGGAACATCAATCCGTTCGAATTGATAGCTTACTTTGCTATTTGGTCAAACCAACGCCCTAGACGGTGTAACAGAAGTCACCTTCCAGGACACAGAATGTGGACGATCTGATGTTGTAAATCGTGCACCGGGTGTACGTGTGGATACCCGCTGCGGTGTCTACACAGATAGCACGCTCGGGGAAAAAGCCCGTTAGTATATCACAGTCATAACAGCGGCTTGCTGCTGCTAGGGGCTGTGCCAGCATCGCACAACCAAAAATTACGACCGCACCCACTACCCGCGCAATAGACTTCAAGTTGACCATAACAAGTCCCTTCGAAAGAAAAGTTACCAACTATCAAAATAGACCGCGACGAATGTCGACAAACCGCGATAAATGGCGACCTCTAAGAAGGATGGGCCGTACCTCTGCAATGATCTCGAATCCTAAACTCCGTCTTGATACGTTGTCAACCCCTCTTAAGGATCGCGAGCCGACTTCGTAATCCCGCAGCCAGGTCGAGAGGGAAATGTGCCACCTTCGCCAGAAGTCCACCGGGGACGTAGCAAAATAGGGCACTCTGAAGTTGAGCGGACTTGTACGCGACCCAACGAGAAAGGTTTCGCCGGCCAATCCTACCGAGCTGCTTTCTTTTACCAGCTACGAGGCGTGAGACGAGGCGACGTTTTATTCCACGTCCCAATCGATCGCCAGCGTCTCGGGCGGATCTTCCAGGTACGGCAGATGCGGCAAGCCGGCCTCGTCACAGAGCGCATCCAAAGCGACGAAGGAACCATCCGGTAACATCACATCACCGCGGACGATAAAACGTAGGCCCCAACGTAACGGACCGTCCTCAACCCGGTCAGGATCCCGAGCCAATCCCTCGAGCAGGGCCCGATCCGCAGCGTCTGAGCGCCGCGCCAGGTGACGCGCTAGAGCTGGCCACACCGGTTCCAAGCTCGGGCCGTGATCGTCGAGGGCACGGGCGAGCTCCGCTGCGTCGGCTTCTGGAGCGTTCGTCAGACGACAGCCCGACGCCAACAACTGCACCACTGGCGGCGCCGTCTGCGAACGGTTGGCGGCCAACACCGAGCGCCCGACAACCCGACCCGGAGATTTCCACTCGATGTCTGAAAAGTTGAACAACCAGGAATGTTGATCGAGGTCGAGCCCCCACTTATCCGCAAAGTAGCCCGAAAGCTCCCCGCCCAGGTCGGTTGCGAAATAACGCGAAAAGAACCGTCCCAAGTCTTTGGTGAAATCGGTTGCAAAGTCGCAGCCGAAGTAACGGGCGAAGTAGCGCACGAAATAAAAATCGAGATAACGCACCAGGCTCCCGACAACCTCACGATCGAAATAAGTTGACAGGTAGAGGGTGAAGTCGCGTGAAAAATCCCGCGCCAGATCTCGGGCAACCCTGGGAGGAAAGTCACGGCCAAAGTAGCTCGGCAGCCGCCGCGCCAAATCACGCACCGCGTCGAGCACCCAGTCCTCATTCTCTACCGACGGCAAGGTCAGGAGGTTGTCACACAACGACGGGATGACCTCGGCCGGCGCCCCCGCCGCTACCAAGCTTTGCAACCGCAGGCCGGCCAGGCGTCGATGGCCAGGCCACACATTCAGAAACCCGATCGCGTCGTCGGGTGGCCAAAACGCAGCCCCCGAACACAACAAACGGCCGGCGGCGACAATCTCAGGCGACGACTCTATCGCTTGCAGAGCTTTCCCCTGCTGACCCGTAGCCTGCGGACCCGTCGCCTGCTGACCCGAGAACGGCGCCAGCAAGGCACGCGGTACGGGTTGCCGGGGTTGTGGCACGCTCACCGGGATCAACGCCCACTCACACCACACCTGGCTCCGCAGATGCCCAAGCCAACTGAGGGACGCCGCCCGTCGGCTGACCGCGTCGACGAGATACGGCTTGCGCTCCTCTTGCCGGCAGAACGCCCAGGTTTTGGCCACTCGCAACGAGCCGATATCCAAGAAGTGATCAAACGCCGCAAAAAACCGTTCCGCCCAGGTTTCGAACGCCGCTTCGCTGCCAACGCCATCGGCAAACATATGCCCCGCCAGGCAAAGCCCTGGTTTGCTGTCGCCCAGGGCCGCGATGACCTCGTCCAGCCGTTCCGGGTTCTTCTTGTGGATCCGCGCCGCCCACAGCAGCAGTGTCTCGCGCCAGTAAGCAACGTCGAGCAAACGCCGGAAAACCGCGATCCGTGGCTCGGCCCCTTCCACCGTTGCGTCGAGGTGCCAGGCGGTTAGGTACTCCTGAAAGCTCAGGTGAACAAACGTCAAGGTCCGATCACTACGATCGACCAACAGCCCCGCCGGGCCAACCAGCCAAGCCAGGAAGCCTTTACGCTGGCGCTCGCTCCACCTCGCGGGCAGCGCATCCATCGCCTCTTGCCAGCTGGCAGCAATGGCTCGACGGCCGCCCTCACGGTCTTCGGAGTCCTGGAGGCCATAAGCCAGCCCAGCCGCTGCCCGTTTACGCTCGTCGGCGTCATCCGGCCGCCACTGTCGCAACAACAGCTGTGCCCCGGTCTTCTCCTTTCGCTCGGTGCGGGCGGTAAGCAGGCTGTCGATGCAGGCTTCGTAGAGATCGTGGCGTTTGTCGGGCAGCGGCCTGGATCGGCTGATCAACAACATCATGGTCAACAGCAGCGGGGTACGCGCCAAGGTCTGGGCGTCAACCGACCGCGCCAGGGCATCCATGAAGGCTGCGGTGGAGCTCACCTTGGAGCCCTCTTCGTCTCGGTAGCAACGCAGAAAAAAGTTGCGCGCCAGGCTTTCGATCTCCCCCCGGGCGCCTTCGCGACCGGCTGGGCTTGGTCTTCCAGCCGTGCCTAGTGTCCCAGATAGTGGCTGCAACTCGAGGGTCTCGAAGCCTTCGACATCGGCTGGACGCCCTTCACCGTAGGGTCGGCTCGACACCACCACTTTGAGCCGTGGATAGAGGTGCATCAAGCCCACCAGCCGCTCGCGAACCTTCTCGCCGAGCGGACCAAGCTCGTCCCAGCCATCGACCAGCAGGATGGGCGTCGGGCCGTTTTGTGCCTCGAAGATCTGCTTGACGTAACCCTTCTCCCAACCCGAGCCGATTTGCTCGGCGGCCCAGGCATCGAGGAACGCCTCCAGTGAACGCTCATTGCCGGCCAGCGCATCACTCCAATACATCGCCAAGTCGCGCAACACCAGCATCAACGGCAGGGCGTGTTCGAAGTCGAGCAGGCGCCGAAACGTCCAGCGCATCCAAGTGGTTTTGCCGGAGCCTGCCGAGCCACGGATCGCCAATGGTTTGGTGCGCCGCAGCAGCGCTTCCGGGGTGATCACCTCGCCTTGATCGAACTTGCCGAGATCGTAGTTGGTACCCAACCGCAGAGGGACGTACATGTCGTCGATCCGAACGTCGATCGGGTGGGTAGCGCCACCCACCTGGGTGACCCCGACGTTGGCCAAGTCCCAACGCGAATAGGCGCCCCGAAAGGCGATACGAAAGATGCGGACAAAGGCCATCAGATCCGCACGGTCGACGCTCTGTTCCACCGCCTCGTCGGGAGCCGCGCGGCGCGGAAAGTCCGCCGGTAGATCGAGGGTTTTTTCGTAATCGCCATCGGGGTCGGGCTTGAAGGCGCCACGTTGCACATCCCCCGCGGTGCGCGCCCAGTCGACCCACACCAGGGCACGGGCTCGCAGCGTTTCGGTGGCCGGATCGAGGCGGATCAAACGAAACGAGGCCGGCTCGGTGCCGGGCAATTTGTGGTCCATCAGGCTGAGGCTGCCCGCCGACAGCACGTGAGCGTACCCTTTGCCTTTCCAACTCCAGACATGTTCGTCTTTGGTATGGTGATGACCGTGTAACACCAGTTGGACTTCGCAGTCTTCGACGATCCGGCGTAGCCATTCTTTGCCTTCGAAGCCGAGGATGTCGCCCTCCCATGCCGCCACCTGATCGTCGGTCAGCTGCTGGCTCTTGAGCCAGTCTCGCCAGCTCGCGACGTTCGACATCACCGTCATCGTCGGATTGTGGTGGACCACCACAATCTTGAGCGAGCGGGTCACTTCGCCGGCCTGCCAGAAGTCCATCAAGGCCTGCGCTTGGTCGGCACTCACGTGGCCGACATGATCTCCAGCCCGGTGGGATTCTTTCTCGCAGGAATTGAGCGCCGCCACGGACAAGCGCAGTCTCGGATAGGCATACACGAAGGCGCCAAAACCTAGAGGCTGGGCAACCGCTTCGGGGGGTTCGCCGTAGAAGCGACGGACGAAGTCGTCGTAGAACTTCAGCTTGACGGCGTCGATCCGTCGACGCAGTTCGGCGTCGTCGAAGTCTTCGATCGCCTGATCGAGCTCCACCTTGTGGCTGGCGGCGCGGGACACGTCATGATTGCCGGGGCAGAACACAAACCGTTGTGGCTCGAGCCCAAGCTCACCGGCCAGGGCTTGCAGGAACTCGTGGGCCAGCGCCATCTCTTTGGGCTTGCCAACCTCCGCCAGGTCACCGCTGACCACCACCACGTCGATACCTTGGTCGGTCCGTAGCGACGGCTCGGCGTCGAGCAAAGCACGATGGAACGATTTGCCGGCCTGCGCGTGGTCTTGACCCGCGAGTCGGCTGTGGGGTCCGAAGTGGAGATCAGATAAATGCAACAAGCGAATCATGGCAGGCTCCCCTCACGGGATTCGACTCACCTACTTTACATGACGTGGTGGATGGATTTTGTTGGGCGGGGGCTGAGTGGCCGTCGCCTTGGTTTGAAGGAAACGAAAGGTTCCAATCAAATAGGACTCTAGTTAGATCCCATCCAATAACACGCCGAGAGCTCGGTCGGCCTTGTGGGCTGCGCCGCAGCTCCAGAACTCGCCGGATCTGTTACGAGAAGCCTAAGCCTTTTAGTGCTATCGGATACGAGATGCGAACAGGTGCGAAGCTCAAACATGCTCGCTGCTTGCTCGCTCCACAAGACCTCCCTCACTGAGCCGAAAATGGCAACACGAGACGGGATCTAGTTAGTTAGAGATCAAGAAGACTACCCACACCACTCGCGAAATTAACCTTGAACACTGGCCATTGTATCTGCTAATTTGATGGGCAATGAGACGAATCTGTAGAGGATAAGTCTGCGGTCTCGCCACAAAGTCACACGAGATGAATTCAAGAGTGAGGAGGAGAGCATGTTAGGACCAAAACTCAATACGCCTCACACTCACACCTGGGGACTAGGGCTGATGCTTGCGATGACGCTGACGTTGTTGCTTCCAAGCCCTGCCACGGAAGCGGCTGGGCATTGCGAGCGATCGGAAGGTTGCAAGCAATGCAAGTACAGCTGGTGGTACGCCCAGGAAACCTGCCAGCTCGTCGAGAGGAATGCGTATTGCAGCTGCGAGACTGAAATAGAAACCTGTCTCGGGGAGACTGGCGAGTGCGACTACGGTGGTTCCTCCCCAGATTGTCGTGATCTCGACAATGGTCACCAGGCTTGCCTCGATATTCCACCAGGCTGACATGGTTGGGCACCTGGGGTTGCGCCTGCCCTCATGGTTCGGATTGCTCTGTTGGATCCCAATGCTGGCGGCCCCCGCCTCCCCCGCCGAGCTGACTCTGACGTTTCAAACTAGCCAGCGGTCGGCTCCGACCACCAAACAACCGACTCGGCTTCCTACGCATGAAGAGACTATCTCGGGCATTGTCTTCTTTCGTGCCGGGCAGACGACGCATGACCTGTCCTTGAACGTGAAGCCTGGCGGCCAGGCAACGATCGAATTACCGGCCGGTCAGTGGCAATTCGAAGCCGCAATACCCGGCTTTTGGGCTCGGCCCACAACGGTAGATCTCAGGCAAGCCGCTGCAATCTCAGTGACGTTGCACCCGACAGGAAGAGTCCGAGGCAAGCTTGTTGTGCCCAAAGCTAGCAAACACCCAACAGTGCTAGACCTGGAGCCCTGGGTTCGCTTCGAAGTGCCTCCGACCACCGGTATTCCGGGCTCCGGATCACCCGATGCCCTGCGGGGGCGGGTACGCTGCCCCGCCACGGAAAACCTAGAGTTGCAATGCGAAGTGCCAGCGGCAGTCCTGGATCTGCAAGTTGAGCTATCAGGCTACAGCAGCGCCTATCGCTGGGATGTTCGAGTCCGTCCCAGCGCCGAGACCCATCTCGGCACACTGGAGCTTGGCCCGGCGTCGGGCATTGTCGGCTGGGTCCTAGCAGAAGGAGTGCAAAGCCCTATCCGCGGCGTCGAAATCGAGGTTCGACCGCGGCGCACCAAGGCTGCCAGACAAACTCTGGACAAACTTCGGGCTGAGATCCCGACTCAGCGAACAACGACCGATCGCCGTGGTTTCTTCCGACTCCATGATCTCGCTCCCGGCGCCTATGTTTTGGTCGCAAGGCAAGAGGGCTTCGCAACGGTACGGACGTCCGTCCGGGTAACAGCAAGCCAGTTGAGCAGAGTGGCTGATCCACCGCTGATACTGCATATCGCTGAGGAACTGGATCTCTACATCGATCCACCCATTCCACCATCCACGACCGCGGCGCAATGGCAGGCCTCATTGAGCTTGGTAGATCGGGGCCAATCGATCCTGAACACCTTTGATCCGTTCGAATGCAGCGCAGCTGGCGTGTGCCACATTGCAGACTTGGCACGCGGTCTCTACACACTGACCATCCGAGATGCCGCCGGAAAGCGCTGGGCGTCGCGAGAGCTCGATTTTTCTTCTGGAGTCACGCCGACATTTGTCAACATTCCCATCATCGACCTGAGAGGAACAGTCACGTTTGGGGACGAGCCTCTCGCCGACGCCTCGGTCTTCTTCGGTGGGAGTAGCGGCATCGAAATGGTCAGCAACACAGAGGGGCGCTTCAGCGGATTCTTGCCACGCTCTGGTGCTTGGAGTGTTGAAGTCCAGGCGTCAGAGCCTCCTATACGGCGCAATTTCAAACGTGTCGAAGTGGCAGCACGGCCTACCAAGAGCTACGCCGAGATTGAGCTGGAAATGCCCGACACCCGGCTGTCTGGAACCGTTGTCGACGCTTTCGGCCGCGAGGTCGAGAATGCCATCGTCTCCGCCACAGGATACGACGCCACCTTCGACAGCTTCGCGCAAGATCACAGCGACGAAGACGGTGAATTCGACTTCAGCGGTCTACCACCAGGACGATTCATCCTGCGGGCCGTGGTGGTGCGCAATGGCAAACGCCTGCAATCACCCAAGCAGGAGATGGATCTCCGATCAAAGGTCGAACACGAGCCGGTCCGTCTGGTCGTCGAGGAAACCTTGGAAATCTCTGGGCGGATCGTTTCCAGAGGACGTGGTGTGCCAGGTGCCCTGGTCAAGATGCATGCCGTACAGGCCATGGAGATTGCGGTCGCTTCAGAAACGACTGACTTCGATGGGCGTTTTGAGGCCAGCTTCCCACCCGGCACCCTGGAAGTATTGTCAGGGGTCGGGGCTCCCGGTTTCGGATACAAGATCAGTCGACTCCGGGTCAACCGAAGGCAGGAGTTGGTGATTGAAGTGACTCAGGACGCTGGCACGCTCGTACTGGAGAACCTGGATCCCGAACAGCGTCGGATTCTCCCCATCCTGCACCAGCGCGGGCTCGAAGCAGCCCATTACTTGAAGCAAGCCTGGGCACGTACCAACGGAGTCACGCAGACCGACCCAACGCGCTTTTTGATCCCACAGCTTGCGGCCGGTGACTACACTGCCTGTTGGGCTGAAGATCCGCTGGCGCTCAACAGGATGGCGGTCACCGGTCAGCCATTGGCCGAGGGCTGTGTTTCAGGAACCCTGTCTGCCGGTGGCGAGCTCGTGCTGAGAATGCCTTAGTTGCTGGCGGGCGACTCGCTCCTGCAAGCGTTCAAACGTCATAGATCTTCCCAGAGGATCGAAAGGATCTTCCAGCCCTGCGGGGTGTGGATCAACTGGAAAGACTTCAAGCCCGTGCCGAGTTCATCGATGGTCTGTTGGTTTGGGTTCAAGGTTCGGCGTCCCGGTCGATATCGAGGGGTTCTGGTGGATCTTCGAGATACGGCAAATGCGGTAAACCTGCTTGGTCGCACAACGCGTCGAGGGTGACGAAGGAGCCGTCGGGCAGCATAAGTCGCGAGCCAAGCGTCGGAGAGGTGACTCGCAGCCTTCTCCCAAGTGGCCACGATCGATCTTCGCCCCGGTCTGCGTTGTTTTTGACTCGCCTCCAGGAGCCCATGCGCCAACCCAGCCGCCGCCCGTTTCCGTTCATCGCCGTCGTCAGGGCGCCATTGCTCGTGGAGTAGCAAAGCGCCTTCACGCTCCTTGCGTTCGGTTCGCGCGGTCAGAAGGCTATCGATACACGCTTCATAGAGGTCATGTCGTTTGTCCGGCAAAGGCCTCGAACGACTGATCAACAACATCATCGTGAGTAGTAGGGGCGTCCGTGCCAACACCTGCGCCTCGCCAGAACGAGCGAGCGCTCCCAGGAAGTCTTCGATCGAAGTGCCCTTCGCCCCTTCTTCCTCGCGATAACACCGACTCCTCCATCTGGCTGAGCGGTCGCGAAATATCGTGATTGCCAGGACAGAACACAAACCGTCGATGTTCCAACCCGAGCTCCCCCGCCAGCGCCCGCAAAAACTCATGCGCCAGCTTGAACTCATCCGGATTGCCGACCTCGGCCAAATCCCCCGTCACCACCACAACGTCGACACGGTGCTCGGTCTTGATCGAAGGCTCCGCGTCCACCAACGCTCGGTGGAACGACTTACCGGCCTTGGCATGGTCCTGGCCAGCGAGGCGGCTGTGTGCTCCAAAGTGGAGATCCGACAGGTGCAGCAAACGAAGCATCTCATCCTCCCAATGCGAATAACGATGCGCCTACTTTACCCGACGTGGCCTGCGTCCTATTCGAGAGGGATACCGCAAGCTCTGAGTCCACCCTTCGTTGCATTGAATCGTCTGAACTCTGCGCGCTCTGCTTCCGAACCCCAAAGGGGTTCCATACAACAGCCCAGGGTCAGCTGGCGCGAAGCGCCGCGCCACCCTGGGTAGGTCTCAAAGGATCCGAACCCTGAAGGGGTTCTACAAACCTCCCTGGATGCAACGACCAGATGTTATGGAACCCTTACAGGGTTCGATCCAATTCCGGATTCCGGTGACCCAGGGTGGCGCGCTTCGCGGTGACCCTGGGCTGGTGGATTTAACCCCTTCGGGGTATTGGGACGCATGGAACCCTTACAGGGTTCGATCCAATTCCGGATTCCGGTGACCCAGGGTGGCGCGCTTCGCGCTGACCCTGGGCTGGTGGATTTAACCCCTTCGGGGTATTGGGACGCAAGCACTTCGAGGCTGTGCGACTCGAGGAGTGCCGCCTAGCACCACTTCGAGGACCAACTTACCCCCTTGATATCGGCCGCTTGGAACCCGATATCGTAGCGATTCACCGGGGTATCTAACCGCAAATCCAAAAATATCCGGTGGGATGCTCTCGACAAAACCGGAATTACCAGAGACTTCCGGTGGGATACCCCCGACAAAACCGGAATTACCGGCGACTTCCGGTGGGATACCCTCGACAAAACCGGAATTACCGGCGACTTCCGGTGGGATACCTCCGACAAAAGCGACAGCCGTCGAGGATTTCACGGCAAAACTTCGACAAACTCCGCAAACAGCCAAGGATCAAGCGCTTGATTGGCGACAAGCCTGGCAAACCGCTGAAGATTCGGCGTCTTGGCTTCATCAAAATCCGCGAACAGCCGACGACTAGACCGCCGATCTTCGGCAAGACCAGCATTCCTCCGCGTTCTCGGGCTTCCTCGGCTCTGAGTCGAACGGCTTCGAGGAGTGCCTGGCAGCACTCCTCCGAGTCGGCGTCATTCCATAGATTCCCGAACGGTGACGAGGTGGACTACCATAGTAGTCTGCAAGTCAAGCGATGAGTTTGATAGATGAATGTTATGGATTTGGGGGGAATGATGACAACACGCACCCTATGCTGGCTTACTTTCCTAGTTGCGTTGAACGTAGCCTGTAGCGACCCGGCAGAGCGAGCTATTGAGGCCGTACTCCGGGCAGAGATCGAAATTCCGAGTTGCCTAGCCATTGATGCAAAATTCCCATATCGGTTTGAGAAACCAACGCCGTCGTTTTACGAGCCGGAATGGACAACTGAGCACCGCCAACAGGCGCTGGATGCCTTGGCGTACGTAGGCCTTGTCACCTCGACGACAGACGGCCAGTCGATTGAGTACGACGTCACCGATCTCGGGCGATCAGTCCTGAAAGACACAGAGTCTAGGACCCTTAGCAAGTTCTGTTACGCCGAGTATCATCTGATCAAGGTGGTCGAGGTGCGGGTACCGGAACCCGCAGAAATGTCTCAGTGGGGACGACCTCGACCTAGCCTAAAGATTGTGGATTTCAGATACGAGGTCCGCAACTTCTCGAGCTGGAGTAAGGATCCACAGCTTGTCAACATGTTCGATAAGCTCGAGAGGGACCTTCGGGAAGCTGAGGCGGGTAAGCCTCTAGCGGGGACGTTACCGATTGAATCGACCCCTGAAGGGTGGCGCCTGCTCGACGAGGCAAGGTTAGAGTCGCGTTAGCTCTGCAAAAGGAAATTGAGCCACGCCCTCCTTTAGAGTTGGGTAACGACAACGACTCAGGGGGGGGATCATGGCCCGTAAGAATCGTAGTTCAAAGCGTAATCAAGGCTTCAACGCGACTCGATAGTGCAAGCCTCCGGGCAAACCCCCTGGAAAGGTCCCGGGTGGCAAAACCCTATCGTCCGGTATCTCCTGCCAAGTCAAGAACACGACCGATCCGATGCCCTCGGTCGCAACCGCTGCCAGGACATCCCAGGTCGTCGACCAAGGAATGTCTCTACCGAGCTTGAAGGTCATGCTTGGCTGATCCGGACGTTGAGGCGTCAGCACGATAGCGGCACCTAGGTCTGGTTGTGGATCGGACAACATCACCTGGGCGTTTGGGAAATGGCGGGACAGATGGTCCAGCAGACGCACCAAGACACCGTAGCGAGCAGGTGCAGCAGCCTGGATACGAATCGCTGCAGTAGAACCAGACGGCATAATCCGCTGGAGCCGCTCGGCCGTGCCCGCAATCTCGATGGGTTGTCCGTCGATCGTTAGGCCGTTGTCACCAGCGATATGAATCGTTGCAGAAGGGGTAGGTCGAGGACTGTACTGCGTCGCGGCCTCATTAGCCGACTTGCGCCACGATCGCAAGAAATCCGCGAGGTTTGCCCGGTCAAGAGGAGAGGACATGTATCGGTGAGTACCCACCCTCAACATGCCATCCTTGGTGATCGAAACGACCGCGGATCCTTTCGGAACACCGTGGCGCGTGACGGTTTCCGGTATTGAGATCTGTGCCATATCCCCGGTCCAGAGAGCGAAGGTGCCGTCGACGAGTTCGGCGTATCCCGCCGCTAAGAGGAGGCGGCTCGGGACACTTTCATCAACTCTTCCTCTTTTACTGCGCGAAGAAAAGCTTCGAAGATTGATCAATTGCGACAGCAGCCCCTTCTTGCCATGGATATCGTTCAGATTGGGTGGATACTCTGGATTGGATATCAGGTTGCTGAGGCACTCCGACCCGACCTCTGCCCGGGCTTGCAATAGCACGGACTGCCCCCATGGATCTTCGCCGGAACGTTGGGCCGATGACGCAAAACTCAGGCACGGGTCGTTCGCTGCATGATCCTTGATCGCCTTGACCAGGGCTTTCCGTTCAGCTCTGGACGCTGGTTCGATCTTCAGGAAGCTGCCGGCATCAATGAACCCGGCCAAGGGTACCAAGGTCTCATCTCCTGTCCGTTGAGGACTTTCAATGGTCAAAAATCGACGGTCCTTGGAGACCAACCGAAAGGGTTCGCCACGGACATCGCCACCCGTCTTCAGATTGGGCTGCACAAAGACGTAGGTCCCTCCAGCCCTGAGCTCGGGTAGATCTACCGGTCCAAAAGCCTCAGCAAATTCGGCCTTGCGCTCGAAGCGTTCCCCTTCCCGGGTGCCGGTGAGAAAAGCGATGACGATCACATCTTCGATCTTCTGGGTCGGCCAAGCGACGCTAGTAAAGACCGGGTCATCTGCCTTGTCATCCTGTCCGCGGCCGTCGTTCGTGAATCTCAACCAACGCCACTCGGGACTCGATTCGCTCCGCCAAGCGGCCCTCAACGTCAGGTCGGCATACTCTTCACGGTTGCCCGCGATAGCTGCGAGCAGGACAGAGGCATATCCGTGATCCTCTGTGAGTTGGACATCCGGAACGAGGAGCAGGGGATTGGAAGGGTTCTTACTGAACATGATGTGGTAGCCCTTGCCGGCAGGAAGCAAGGCTTGGCCATCCACCTTCGCGATCCACTTTCCTGACATCGGTTTGTGGATGGTGAAATAGACTTGGGGCTTGGGAATCGAGTCGTTTCGGTAGAAACTGACGTTGTCATAGGAATCGACCGCAGTCGCTGTGATGACCTGGCCATCCGGCGCAACAAGCTCGAGGTCCGGTTCGGGCTCATCTCGGTAGAACAGGGCGACGTGCAACTCTCGCGTTCGACGATCGACCCAGGAATACAGGGTTTCGCGGTCTAGATCCCTGGCGGGGTTGACTACCGAGTCGAGAGTCAAGCCGGGTGGCAAGATCACTCGGCGGTTGCCTGCTTCAACCGCCGCCTCGCCAACCAGCGCCTCATCAACCGGCGCCTCGTCAACTCTGGAGCACGACAGGAACAAGGCAAGGCCCAGGAACACTAACGCCACGTCCAACACCGTCACAGATAATGCCAGTCGTTTCCACATCCATCACCCCTCACATGCAAGCAAATTGAAGTCATCGGATACCCAGGCGTCGGCATCTAGCCGGTGGGTGTCACCAAGACTACACGTTGCACTCATCAAGAGTCACCACTTCGAGGAGTGCCACTTCGAGGAGTGCCTGGCACCACGTCGAGGAGTCAGGGGCTCATGTGGGTAAGGGAAGGACTCCGTCCAGGCGGAAGGCAATCGTGTCGATTTCTATGGTGCCCACCTCGAGGCCGGACTAGACCTGCCGATAGCGGATTCTGGGATCGGCAGACGTTGGGCAGTTGAAGGGAAACATGTCACGAGATGGGAATTCCGGCGACCCGCTTCGTTCGTTCAGTGCTTTGTGGTCGATCGCCCCAAGCAGGTGGCCCGC
Organism: Acidobacteriota bacterium; assembly: GCA_029263395.1. Classification (GTDB taxonomy): domain Bacteria; phylum Acidobacteriota; class Thermoanaerobaculia; order Multivoradales; family J023; genus JAAELT01. Next base: position 15,342 of record JAJCXO010000100.1, read on the forward strand.
TGGCGGCCACGGAAAGGTGTCCGTTCCGGCTCTTCAAGACTTTGGCGATGAAGGGTGACGTCATCGAACGGACCAGCGCGCTGTAGTCGAGCTCGAAAGTGACTTCGGCGCCGACGCTGAGGACGTCGCCGGAGTTCACGATGAGGTGGTCGCTGCTGGCGCCGAGGATCTCGATGCCTGGCGGTGGACGGAGGCCGCTGGGCTCGGTGTCCTGACGCCCGATGGCGAGAATCGTTTGCGAGATTTGGCCCCGGTCGGTGGTGGTGGGCGTCTCCCCGAACGCGTTCTGTGCCATCTCACCCCACGGCAGCGATGGCTTGACCTTCGACTCGATCACCTCGACCACAAGCTTCATAGCGTCGGTGTGCAGGCCATCGATCGGCCGGCGATGCAGAGTCTCTCGACCCAGCAGAATCGACTCACCCAGGCGCAGGTCGTTGATTCGTCCAGTGCTTGCGCCGCTGAGGGCCCAGTCGAGATTTGCAGAATTGCCACCGGACACAACCCCCATGACGCGGCCAAACCTCGCCTCGACCCTGTCCGCAAGCGCGGAAAGTTCAGCCATGTTCCGGGGGTCGGGTGATACGCCGCTGCGGCAGGCAAGGTTGGTACCGATGCCCAACAAAACGATACTCGGGAAACAAAGCGCCTGACGTACAGTGTCTTCGAGATCGCCGGGCATGATGCCTTCACGGAGATCTCCGAGTTCGATCATGAGCACGATCCCATGCGTCCGGCCTGCCTCCTGCGCCGCGGCCGAGAGCTTGCTGATGACGTCGAGCTCGGTGTTGAAGCTGACGTCTGCGTGGGTTACAACCCGCGCCGCCTGGCTCGGCATCGGAGAGCGTATGAGGGTCATCGACGCCGGTACACACGCTCCGCGCATCGCTTCGATGGTCTCGATACGGGAGTCGCCGAGGCCAGTCACCCCGGCCCTCAACAATGCGCCGACGACCTCGGGGGAGCCGAGGGTCGCCTTGGTGACGCCGGTGACCGAGATGCCACGAACGGCCAGTCGATCAACTAGGGTGCGGGCGTTGTGTTGGATCTTGTCGAGATCGATCTCTAATCGCGGCGCGGTCAAACCGCACAGGCAATCCGCTGCTCGGCGAGTTGCGGGAACTCCGCAAGGACCATCTCGACCAGGAGATCCGGTGACCGGGTCAGCGCATCCGTGGCGGGGATGCCGAGCTCACACTCATACAGCATGATCGCCGCAGAGACCTCGGCTTCGGTCATATTCTCGTGGTTGATCGTCAGGCCGATGACCTTGGCGTCTGAGAAGGTTTGGATGAGGTGGATTTCGGATGCCGGCGTCGGCATCGCCATCTGCTCGAAGTCGCAGCGATGGCTCCGTCCCGGCGCGTGCTGTAACACGACGGCGTCGGGGCAGCCGCCCCTCAGGATGAACGACGAGGTCGAGTAGGCAGGGTGGCTCAGCGCGCCTTGCCCTTCGATGACGATGACGTCCGGGTTTTCGCCTTCTAACGCCTCGACGACGGCAGCTTCCATCTCACCCGTACAGAACTGCGATGGAACAGCGTCGAGCGCGAGGCCGTAGCGAGCTCCCTGGATCAAGCCGGTCTGGCCGGTGCCGACCAATACCGCCTTTACGCCACGCTCGTTGAGGGCGCGGGTCAGGATGGTGGCGGTGGTGCGCTTGCCGATGGCGCAGTCGGTGCCGAGCACGGCGATTCGCGGACAGGTGACCTCGGCGATGCGGCCGCTGAACATCCGCAGGTCCTTCTTGGCGCGGGGCTTGCGGACGTCGAGGATCTGCACCTTCATCGCCGCGCTCGCCGCTGCCATCTCCGGGTCGTCGTTCAAGAACTCGTGAAGACCGTTCACGATGTTCATTCCGAGTGTGATGGCCTCGAGCACGAGGCTGCGCTCGGGGCTCGACAACATGCCGCTCGCTGGCGCCATCCCGAAGATGAAGGTGTCCGGTAGATTGCCGGCATGGGCCAGTGCCTCGGCGAGGTTGCGGCAGATGGGAATGCCGTTCGGCTGGTCACCGAGCACCACACCGGCATCGAGACCAGCCTTCTGGCTGTCGATGACCGAGAGGATCTCGTACTTCTCCGAGTGACGGACCAGCCCGTTGGCGGTTTTGCCGTCAACAGCGCCGAAGTTCGCCTCGCAGTAGACGACTGCAGTTGCCACGGTTTCCTGGCTCCGGCCGGTGCGCGACGACCCGGGCACCGCATTCAAACCGCTCCTGACTGACATCGGCGAGCCGACTTGCTCTCGAATATCCCGTTGCTCCCACGGTTGAGGGTAACTAGCTTCCACTCGAATCACACGTTTCTCCTTGAGGCCGATAACCTAGATTGAAGGTCCAGCCGTTTCCGGAACGACTGATGTGAGCGGGCGCCGGTATAACCAGGGCCGCGCACCGATGACCTTCTCTCTTGCATTGCTGTTCGCATTCCCAGTTGCGTCCCGAAGAGGCGAGATAGCCGTAGTCAGGCACGTCGACCGGCACGCACGAGTCACCGCTTTGCTGGAAACCCCGCTCGCATTTCCAGCCGTCGCCGGAAGCGTCGAGATAACCGTCAGCTGGCACCGTGACGGCTAGACAGGACGGGTCGACTCGAAGGTAGCTGCGTTCGCAGCTCCAATCGTGCGCTCGGGCATCCAGCAGAACGTTCGGAGGCTGGATGGCCACACTTGACTGCTCGACCTTGTTGTGACCCCAATCGCACACCCAGCCGTATCCGTGGCGATTCGCATGGCTATTTATCGGCGCATCAGCTACATCAACCTGTGCGGTAGCGATTACGGGCGTCATGACAAGGAACAGCGCAAGCGCCAGTTTCGGGAGTCCATTGTCGCTTCTCATGTCTGTTTCTCCGATCTCCCCCGGGGGAGGTAATGCGGACCCTAAGCGCGAGCGTGATCTCGAGCAGTCCACCGAAAGCTTTACCCCCTCTAGTGCAAGTTCCTGGCCACCGAAAGATTCCTAGTGGTTCCAGTCCGTTGCACCCCGTCGATCGGGTTCGCCCTCCCGGGATCGATCGAAACGAAGTAGGCGTCCATCACTTTGACGCATGCGCTCGATGCCCTTCGAGGCAGTGCTGGAGTGCTGCTGAGGTGCTAGCAGTGATCCAGCGCTTCCACCGCGAAGGATGTCGTCAAGGGGCCGTCCCCCTTAGCCGCTCTCCCACCCACGCTTCACGCCCATCCGGAAGAGCGGGAACCCGATGGAATGTCAGAGTTGTTCCGTTTCGATGAGCAGGAAGAAAACGACGTAGGGTTCGTCTTATTGCACTTCGCACATGCAGTGAGCGTAGAGGCCATAAGGATCATTGAAGTGATTCAAGATCTCGGCTTGCTCACGGAGAAAGTTGGCGACGAGGGTCTCGAAACGCGGCCTCAGGCTGGTATGGGTACTGGGCTGATACCAACTGCTGGCCCAGCCCAACATATCGATCATCATCTCGTCTTTGAAGTCGAGCTCCCGCTCTAGGAACTCGACTTCGTAGTCGTCTCCAAGCTCGGCCAGGGCGGCGGCGGAGGCGATGGCGTCCTCGAGCCCTCCCATCTTGTCAATCAAGCCGAGCTCGAAAGCGTCGGCACCGCTCCACACCCGACCCCGGGCGATGGCGTCGACCTCGTCGACCGTCATGTTGCGGGCCTCGGCGACACGATCCAGAAACTCACGATAGCCTTGATCCGTCATCTCTTGCATACCCTTGGCGACGCGCGGATCTACCTCACGGTCGAGTCGGCCAAGCCCCGACATCCAAGTGGTCCCTATACCGTCCACCCGGGTTCCGAGATGCTTCTCCAATGGTGTCTGGAAGGTTGGCAACATGCTGTAGATGCCGATCGAACCGGTGATGGTATTGGGACTGGCCCAGATTTCATCCGAAGCGGTGGAGATCCAATAGCCACCGGAGGCGGCAACGCTGGCCATCGACACCACCACCTTCTTGCCAGCCTCGCGGGCGAGTTCAAACTCGCGCCGAATGAGCTCCGAGGCGTGGGTGCTGCCACCGGGGCTGTCGACCCGCAAAACAATCGATTTGACGTCTTCGTCGTGACGGGCCTGGCGAATCAGCGCCGACATCGAATCGCCACCGATCGTACCGGGCGGCTGGCTGCCGCCTTGGATCGAACCCCGCCCGATGATTACCGCCACTTTGGAGTCTCCGCTGGGGAGATCTTCGTCGCCCAGAGTCTCGAGATAGGCTTCATAGCCGATCCGCTGGTAGGAATGGCTATCTTCGTCTTCGCCGGCCAACTCGATCAGGCGATTGCGCACCTCGTCGCGACTACCAACATGATCGACCAGGCCGAGGTGTAAAGCGACTTGGGCGGTCTGCCCATTCGCTTGTTCGAGATGCTCGGGAAACTGCTCGATCCCCGCCTTCAATTCGTCGATGCTCAGGTTGCGGGCGGCGGCAACATCTTCGAGGTAGGCATCCCAGAGATCACCCATCCACTCCTCGTTGGCTTCCCGTGCGGCGTCGGACATGCCGTCGAACAGATAGGGCTCAACCGCGGTCTTGTATTCGCCGACCCGGAAGACGTTCCAATTGATCTCGGCGCGATCGAGGCCGTTCTTGTAGTAGGTGCGGAAGCGCCCGTAACCCTCGAGCAATACGACACCCATGTGATGGAGGTAAATCTCGTCTGCTGCCGATGCCAGGTAGTACTGCGACTTGGCGAAAAAGTCGCCGCCCGCGACAACCGGTTTACCACTCTCCTTGAAGTCGTTGATGGCGGCACGCAGCTCTTGCAGCTTGTCGAGTCCAGCCCCCCGTAGCTGGCCAGGATCGAGGAACAAAACTTTGATGCGTTCGTCGTCTTTGGCGGCAGCGATGGCTCTCAGGAGATCTTGCTTCCGGGTTTCGACGATCTCATCGCCGGTGAACTTGCTGACTGCGCGATCCAAAGGATCGCCGGTCAGTTGCTCGACAATCAATCCACGCGGTGCCAACACCAGGGCCGCCGAGTCAGGTACTTCCGGCCCGCCGTCACCACCCCACCAGGCCACCACCAGCAGCAGGATCAACAGGAAGAAGAAATTGATAATGATTCGGCGGGCAAGATCTACCCCCCGGAAAATAGATGCGAAGACGCTTCCGAGTCCAGTTTTCCTGCGCTCAACCATGGTTCATCTCCGAATCAGTGGGGGGGGGACAAAGGCTCGTCTCATTTTACGCGAGTCTGCGGCTTTTGGTTCCAGCCATCGATCGATCAAAGACGTTCAAGGGTGCCTAGGCAACCGACGGCGGTGCTAGACTGCGTGCGACTTGGCGAGGAACGAATCGTGAAATCTTACCTTGATCTCCTGCGCCATGTGCGCCACCACGGAACGGTCAAGACCGATCGTACAGGCACCGGTACGCGTAGCATTTTTGGCCACCAGATGCGCTTTGACCTGTCCGAAGGTTTCCCGCTCTTGACGACCAAACGGGTGCACCTGAAGTCGATCATCCATGAGCTGCTGTGGTTTCTGCGCGGCGATTCGAATCTCGACTATCTGCACGCTCACGGTATCTCGATCTGGGATGAATGGGCCGATGAAAACGGTGAGCTGGGACCGGTTTACGGCGTGCAATGGCGCTCGTGGCCGACCGCGGACGGCGGACACGTCGATCAGATCTCCCGCGTCGTCGAACAGATCCGCACCCAACCCGATTCGCGACGACTGATCGTCAGTGCCTGGAACGTCGCCGAGGTCGAAAGTATGGCGCTACCGCCTTGCCATACGATGTTCCAGTTCAACGTCGCTGACGGTCGACTGTCCTGCCAACTTTACCAACGCAGTGCCGATATCTTCCTCGGCCTGCCGTTCAACATCGCCTCGTACGCCTTGCTGACATTGATGATGGCGCAAGCGACGGAGTTGGAGCCCGGCGACTTCGTCCACACCCTCGGGGATGCTCATCTTTATCTCAATCATGTCGAGCAAGCCGATCGACAACTCGAGCGGCAGCCGCGGCCGCTGCCGAGCATGCGCTTGAATCCCGACGTCACCTCAGTGCTCGAATTCCAATTCGACGATTTCCGCCTCGAAGGTTACAAACCCCACCCGCGTATCCGCGCCCCAATCGCTGTTTGAGGTGTCGTGCCCCGACCAAATGCGCATGACGACGTCACTGATTTTTGCCATGTCCGAAAACCGGGTCATCGGACGCGATGGTGATCTCCCTTGGCATCTGCCTCGGGACCTGAAGCACTTCAAGAAGCTGACGGTTGGCCACCCGATTATCATGGGTCGTAAAACTTATGATTCGATCGGCAAACCGCTGCCGAAACGCCGCTCCCTGGTGCTCTCGAGGGATCCGGACTACCAGCCCGAGGGCGTCGAAGTCGTCTCAAGCCTGGAACACGCCCTGGAACTGACCGCACATGACGACGAGGCCTTCGTCATCGGAGGCGCGGGGGTGCTGGTCGAGGCCCTGCCGAGGGCCGATCGGCTCTACCTCACGTTGGTCCACGCCGAGGTCGAGGGTGATGTGGTCTTTCCGCCAGTAGACGACAGAACCTGGCACTTGGTATCCGACGACCGCCATCCAGCCGATGACCGCCACGCCTATCCGTTCAGCTTCCGCTGCTACGATTTGCGACAGCGCCACGAGCTCTGAGCTCTTCGGGGCTCATCGTTCGTCGGTCGGAAACCTCTTTGATGACCTTCGGCACCTGCGGGTGCTGCGCCGCAATCGTGTCGAGGGTCGGACGGTCGAGCTCGAGCAGCTCGGTGGGAACCGCGGCGGTTACCGAGGCAGTGCGGGGCTTGCCCGAAAGCAACGAAATCTCGCCGAAAAACTCCCCCTGTTCGAGCAATCGCACTTGGTTGTTGTGCCCTGAACGGTCGCGGGCGTAAATGCGGACCGAACCACTGGCAACCACGAACAAGCTGTCGCCGGGTTCGTTCTCCGAAACAATGATCTCCCCAGCCTCGAAGGTCAGCAGGCTGAGGCCGCGGATCACGGCCAGCAGCTCGTCTGAGGCAAAGGTGCTGAATAGGGGCGAGCGGTGGAACGCCGGCAGCTTGGCATCTGCTCCGTTGGCGTCGCTGTCCCCGGTGGGGGCTTCTGGAATCGTCATCGCCCCGACCCGCTGCCAAACCTCTCGATCGCGACGCTTGATCAGACTGGCCAGCTTTTCTTCGATATCGCGCCGCTCAGGCTCGATCCGCTGCATCTTCTTGAGCACCGCAATCGCTTTGGCATCAAAACCGGCTTCGGCGAACTCGTCGACCATGCCGTCGAGGATCCCGATACCACCGGCAGGATCACCTGCTAGTACCAGCACGTCGGCCAAACGCTGCCGAAGATGGATATTGTCCGGTCGCTCGGCAAGTTGCTCGCGCAGCACCTTGACGGCTTTGGTGTAACGCTTCCGGTTGATTAGGATGCCGACATCGTCCTCGCCGTTAAACCAGCTGAGCATCGCAGTCTCCTTCGTAATCTCCGGCCCCCCCGAACCTATTCTTCACCATTGCACTGCATCCAGCAACCGAGCTCACTCGATCGCTGACGCACGAATCGGAATCTGAGTCGAACCACCGCTGTGCTCGATCTCCAACCGCACGTTGCGTACACCGCTAGACGTCGGCTTGAAGACGACTACAACACTGCAGGTTCGCCCAGGCGGCAGGGTCTTGTTGGAACATCGATCGTCATTGAGCTCGAACTCAGAGCCGGAAGCGGTTAACCGCAACCGTCGAATCTCGAGACCCGACCGACCTGAGCTGCGCAGCTCGACGCGTCGACGGGAGGACGTCCCAGAGGTGACGTCGCTGAAGTCGACTTCACCAGGATCCAGCGACAGGTTGGACACAGCGCCAAGACCATTGAGTCGAATTCGCTGCTGTCGATCGTCGGCATCATGACGCACGATCAACTCAGCACGATGCGGCCCGGCACGGCGAGGTCGAAAGAACACCTCGACTACACATTCACTACCAGGTGGCACACTCGTAGCTGAACACCCTTGGGCGGCGAAGGATTCGGCATCAGTACCGGTGAGTTGGATCTCTCCGACGCCCAAACTGACGCCGCCGGTGCTAGCGATCCGCAACAATCGCGGGGCGCTCACAATCCGAACTCCAACTTCACCGAAACTCAATCGGGACGGATCAAAACGAGCATGCGGAGCGGTACCAAAACCGGAGAGGCTCACCCGCACGGACTTTTGGCCGGCAGTGGAGTCGATCGTGAGATAAGACTGGGCGGAGCTTTCGTCAGCTGGCCGGAAACGCACAGTGATGTCGCAAGCTCTACTCGGGGGCACCGGCCTATGGGTGCAGTTCTCGGAGACGATCTCGTAGACCCCGCCATAGGGCAGCTCTGTGAGCTGCACTCGGCGAACGGTCAGCGGTCCTTGTCCGTCGTTGGCGATCTTCACGACCTGACTAGGACTGGCTTCGCTAACCGCTATGCCGCCGAAGTCGAGTCGCTCCGGGTCGAGCCGCAGGACCGGTGTGTGATCGAGGCCTTGGCCGATCAAGGACACCTCGATCGGCTGGTCGTTGGCGTCACTCTCGATGCGCACGGTGGCCCGCCGTTCACCCTCGGCTCTGGGCACAAAGGTGAACCGGACCACACAGCGTCCTCCGGGGGCGAGGTCGCGCGCCCCGCAGTCGTCGGACACTCGCAAAAAGTCGGCGGCGGCGCCTCCCGTCAATTCGATGCGGCCGAGATAGAGTGCTGCGGTGCCTCGGTTATCGACCCTGAGATCAGCCGACGCACCACCGCGACCGATGACTTGCCGGCCAAAGTCGAGCTGTGCGGGTTCAACATTGAGCTCCGGACGCACGCCGACACCACTCAACGCCACCGATTGCTGACCATTGATCGCGTTGCTGTCAACCCGCAGCCGAGCGCGGCGCGGGCCGCCCTGGCCGGGGCGGAACGCCAGCCGCACCTCGCATGCTTCCAAAGCTTCGATCTCGAGTCCGGCACATCCATCGGATGTGATCGCAAACTCGGCCGCAGCCTCCCCTTCCAAACCTGCGCTCGCCAGCCACAAGACTTCTTCCCCATGGTTGGCAATCCGAATCACCTGGTCATCACCGGAACGCCCCAAACGTACTTCGCCGAAGTCGAGCAGGCTGTCTGACAACACGGCCAACGGCGGTTCAGAACTCAGGAAGTAGCCCACCAAAGCACCGATCGGAAAGGCCAAGAGCAAGATCAACCACAGCCAGGCGCCACGTGTTCGCGGCGGCCGACGCCGACGATCCAAAGAGCCGATGGTCTCGAGATCGCCAGCTCGCCGCAACGGCAGCTGAGGCGCACCGCCACGATCTCCAAGGGGCAGATCGAGCAGATCCGACGGGGGCGGAGGCAAGTCCTGCGGACGCTTGGCCATCAATCTAGGGCGGAATCAAGTCGGGACGGTCGCCCGGAACAGTCGCCCGGAATAGAGTCGCAGTGCCGTCGATCCGGAGCTTGGAAACTGATGCAGGCACCAAAAATGCCTCTCCCTGGACAAAAGGCTGTGCGGGACCTCCAACCTCCTGCATCAACCCGCTACCCGTCGCACAGAGCCACAACTCTACAATCTCTCCTTCTCTTTCAAAGGGCTGATGCTGATTGACATCGACCACCGACAAAGCAAACTCATCAGCAACTCGGTCGAAGACACGCTCACCACCGGACTTTGTGGAAGACAGCTGGTGAGGGGGCTCGGTGTCACAACGCAAAATTGCGAGTAGCTCGTCACGATCGACATGTTTGCCAGTCAGACCGCCCCGTACGACGTTATCCGAGTTGGCCATCAATTCGATGCCCACGCCGTCGAGATAAGCATGCAAAATGCCAGGGCCGGTGAAGATCGCCTCGCCAGGTTGCAACTCCAAGAGATGCAGGAACAACGGCGCCAGAACCCCCCGGTCGCCGGGGAATTGCCGGTGCAGCTCCAACACCCAGGAACCGACGCTATGAGACTCGGGGTTATCACCGATTCGCTCGAGGGCACGCGGTAAGATCTCAGCTAAACACGACTTATCCAACGCCAAGTAGCTGGCCAAGAAGCCGCGCAGGTCGTCGGCTTGCAACGCTGCAAGGGTTTCGGGCAACCACTCGGACAAGCCGAGAGGCTCAAAGTGCTCGAGAATTTCAGACGCCGGTCGAAAACCGCGTAGGATCCAGAAAGGCGTCACCGCGACCAGCACTTCCGGTTTGTGGTGTGCGTCACGATAGTTGCGTTTGTCGTCGTTGCGAGAAATTCCGAGAGCGTCTTCTCGCTGGCAGCCGGCGGCCGCTTGCGACGGGTCGGGATGAGCCTGGATCGACAACGCCTGGCCAGCCGCCAGAATCTTGAATAGAAACGGCAAGGACTGGTCGAAACGTTCCGCGACCCGCGCTCCGAGGATCTGTCGTGGCGTCTTGCGGATGAGGTCGTCCAATCGCACCTTACCGTCAGCAGTCTCGACCTTCGACGGAGCCTTGGGGTGGGCTCCCATCCACATCTCCGCTTGGGGCTCGACGGTGGGGTATGGACGGCCGAGGAAGCGTGCGATCCCGGTATGCGAGCCCCACGAATACGGCTGAATCGGATTTTCGAGTTTGGAGATACCCAGCATAACTGCCTCAACGACGACCTGCCTCATGGACGACCCTGCCCCATGGACGCCCCTGCCTTTGGACGGACCTGCCTCGACAAAGTTTCAAGAGTGGCGACCACGAGAACCACCATCCCGCCGGCCATCGACCATGCACCTGGTACTTCGTGATGAATCCACCACGCCCAAAGCGAGCTCAAAACGGGATCAACCAACAGCAACAACGCCGCCTCGAATGCACTGACAATAATGATCGCACGCGTCAACAGAACATAGGCTGCGGCGATCTGGAAGACGCCAAGATATACCACGATGAGCCAATCCCCGAGACCTACTGCGGCAGACTCTGCCGTGGCACCTTGCTGGAGTGCCATCGGCAAACAGATCAAGAACGCAAGACAGTTGCCAGCAACCACCGCAACTGCTGATTCCTGACGACCTGTGCCAGCACGGCCGACCCACCGCAAGCCCATCACCGTCAACGCCCAACTCAAACCCGCAGCAGCGGCATAAAGATTGCCACGCGACGGATCAGGCGCGGTTGCACTTGCGGTATCCTGACCAACAAAAAATAGCCCCAGGCCGACCGCCATGCCGGCCATCCACATCAAATCCCGCCGTCGACGCCGCTCTCCCAACAGCCATGGTGCCAGCAGCAGAACGTAGAGTGGCGCCGTTGACTGGAGGAAGATCGCGTTGGCCGCGGTGGTCGCCTTGTTGGCCAGAACGTAGAGGGTCAACGTCGCAGCGTAGGCGACACCAACCCACATTATGCGCCACGTCCATCGCTGCCGGGCCTGCGGCAGGATGATCCACATCACCACCGCTGCGACGCCACAGCGGAAGCAGGCGACCTGCCAGCTCGATAGGGCACAACTCTTGATAGCCACCCCTCCCGTCGAGAACAGGAAAGCTGCTGCCAAGATCTGAAAACGCGACGCGAGATGGGTAGTCGACATGCTCGAAACCGATCACACCAGCAGCGGCTGGCGAGCGTCACAAAGTATCAGACTGGAAACGTCAACGAGAAGAGCGCTCCGCCACCTGGGGCATCGTCGTAGCGTATCTCTGCACCCTGAGCCCGGACGAGTTCTTTGACGAGCACTAACCCAAGCCCTAAACCTTCCGGCGCGTCAGGATGCTCACCGCGGACAAAGGGCCGGAACAGGCGACGCCGTAGTTCTCGCGAAACGCCCATACCATTGTCCGCAACCGACAACGCCACACCTCGAGCCTTCTGCCAAAGACGAATACTGATGGTTCGACCTTCGATCTCACGGGTGTACTTCTCGGCGTTGTCCAGTAAGTTCTGCAAGATGTGAGACAACGCGTCGCGATCAAAGGCCACCGAAGGCAGATCCTCGGCAAGATCCAGCTCAATCTGGGCCCCGCTTGTTTCTAGGGCTGGACGCAAGCGATCGGTGATCTCTTGCACCGCTAGCCCAAGATCACCCAGTTGCGGATGTAAGGTCACTGATTCGCGTTCCAAGCGAGTGAAACCGAGTACGTTGGTCACCACTCTGCCGAGCCTCTCGGCCTCGCTAGCCATCCGCCGAGCGTAGTCACGGGTCCGTGAGGGATTTCCCAATCCTTCTCCGAGCATCTCACCGTAGAGACGCAAACCTGCTAGTGGTGTTCGCAACTCATGGGCTGCGGACGCCGCAAAACGTGATCGCTGCTGAGCTAGTTGTTCGGATTTGTACATCATTGCAACGACCAGCAAGCCAGCCAAGCTCGCAGCAGACGTCCCGAGGAAGAACAACCGAAGAAAACGACGACGATCCGTCGCTGCCTGCAGTGTCGTCTCGTCCAGGCTCTGTGAGATATCGAGCACGATCTCCCAGGGAGTGCCCGCAACCGCGGAACGCACCTCCCCTTCAACTCGGACACGATCCTTACGTGCTGGTCGGAACTGCGCTCCGAAGTGGGCACTCTTTAGATAGTGTTCGACTGTGGATTGCGAAATCACAAACCCTTGAGTCCAGACCCCAGCCGGTGTCTCGAGCCCTCGCATCGCCACCAGCCCAGGTGCATCACCCACTGGCAGGGTGTACCAAACCAGCGGTCCCACCTTGATCTCGACGGTCCCTTCGTCGAGGCCTGGGGCGTCGAACTGGCGGCTGAGCTGCTTCTTCCCGTACTTCAGGTCGGCATAAACAACATTGGCCTCGAGATGTTGGCGCCATGCCTTGGCGTCGAGTTCCAACACGTCGGCTGGTCTGCGACTGTTGCCCAAGCCATCGCCGACGCCACTGTTGGACACCACATCTCGCGGTCCATACGTCAGAGTTGCGGCGGCACCTTCCAAGGTGCAAAAAAACGTGATGTCTTTGAGTTGGCCAAAAAGCCCACATTGTGCGCCGTGACTGGAGTGTAGCCCGAGCTCCGGGAACTCGTCATTCAGCGTCGGCAGGGTCAAGGTTCCGGTGTCGTCGACCTGGAAATGCGCCTCGATCAAGGAATCGGCTGGCCCTTGGGCCAGAGGCGAGACCGAGATCGACTTTCCCTCGGAAGCCACCGCAGGGTCATGGTAAAGATTCTGGTAGTGATAGAAGGCGCGACGAGACTCGGAATCTCGCAACAACTCGAGCTGAGTCGCCAGACGCTCGGCCAAGCTGACCCCCTTCTTGTAGGCTTTGGAATAAACCGCATCGTTCTCCAGCCGTGCGCGCCGGTCTACACCATGGCTACCAGCAACGAACCATGCTCCACACGGCACCGCGACCGCAACCAGGGTAAGTAAAAGTGCTATCGCCGTGCGGTTGAAATACGGCCGCCTCAAGCGTCGCACTCCGCGCCCCACGCGTAGCCAACCCCGGTCACCGTCACGATCACTTTCGGTGTGGCTGGATCCTGCTCGATTTTCTGGCGAAGCTTGGCAATTGTCATGTCGACGGTGCGGGTCTGCAACGTCGCAACGGTAGCCCAGACTTGCTCGAGCAGCTCAGCACGCGAAACACTGCGGTTCCGATGGCGATACAACCAACGCAAGATACCAACTTCCCGGGCAGTCAGAGCAATCTCGCGCTCGTCACGGGTTGCCAAACATCGCCCGAGATCGAACACGCAGCCATCAGCCTCGATAATCTCAGGCTCTGACGGCGCGGCGCGCGCTCTTCTACCCAACGCATCGACACGGGCCAGCAATTCGCGGGCACCGAACGGTTTGGTGACATAGTCGTCAGCCCCCGCCCGCAGCCCTTTGACCTTGTCCTCTTCCGCACCCCGTGCGGTCAGCATCAATATCGGCAACATCGGCCGAACCGTCCTGAGACGACTGCAGACTTCGATACCGTCGAGACGCGGCAACATCAGGTCGAGCAGCACCAGGTCAAACGTCTTTTCGCGACCAAGACGGGCGCCTTCGGCACCGTCAGCGACCGCTGTGACCTCGTGCCCGGCACCGGCCAAGAGATCTACCAGGCCATCGCGCAGCATCGGATCGTCTTCAACCACCAAAATCTTCATAGCTCGGCTCCTATTCAGCCGCAGCTTAGCGGAGCCCCCAGTGCCAAGGTGTAAATAGGCTGTAAATGCAGCCATGCAAAGGCTTCCAACGCTCTGGATGGAAGCCTTCAAACAACGGTCATAAGGCGACCAGCCTGTGATGCGCTGCTAGGAACCGCAGCGTTCCGACAGGCTGGACTACTTGTAGAACCGACTGACGACGTTGGCGACTCGGAACGTGATCTCGCCACCGATGAAGGTACTCTCTCCTTCGTCGTCAACGATCACAACTTGGATCTGATGGAAGCCATCGTTGAGGGTGCTGGTGTCGAAATTCTCCAACCGCCAAACCGGTGCCGAGCTGTTTTCGAAGCCAGGATACTCCGACGCTACGATTGGCCGCGTACCGAGCCCGGCGCCATAAAGAGTCCCCGGAATGAAGTCACCGTCGATGTAGATCAGAACCTCCGCTACACCTTCGCCGTCGAGCGCCCAGCCTTCCAGAGTCAACAATCCAGAGTAGAGACGCCCCTCGCGTGGCGACTCGATCCGGCCAAACGATGGCTCGCTGAATTCCTCGGCACACTTGAAGTTGACGAAGACACTGTCGATGTCTTCACTTTGGTTCGAGACATCACCGGCTCGGATCCGCAACTCATTGCTGCCGCGCGGCGCCAGATCTCCCTGAATCAAGGCACCGACATCAAGCACGAAACGGTAGCCGGCACTCGGCGAGTTGGGCACGAAGGGGTAGCTGCCTTCCAGGTCGAGACGGGGCAGGCCGTAGCAGTTGCTAATGCCGCCGGTCAGGCGATCGAAAGTGCATTCGGTTCGAGTATTGCCGACAATCGCCTCATTGGTCTCGAGTTCGACCCAGCGGATGCCTTCGTCTTCATCGGTGATCCCCAGGTCGAGTGCCCAGCCGCTAACCACTGTGTACCGAATTTTATCTTCTTCACTACACGCGAAGCCGCCCTCGGTGCAGCGAGCGTCATCACAGTCGACCGGGCCAGGGCCCGAACCATCGCCGCAACAAAAGTCGGTGAAGAGACCGAGTTCCTGGCTGTTGCAGTCTTGAGGACAGGTCAAGCAGTTCTCGCGCAGGCCCGGCTGACACAGGCCGTCACCGCAGACGGCACGTTCGCAGGTACCAAACACATCTTCATTGAGCCCCGGAGTATCGATCTGTCCAAACGGGCGCAGGAGATGCGTGCTGTTGGTGAAGAAGATATTTTTGGAGTGCACAACGGTGGTGGTTCCGCCAAAGGTCACAACCTTGGCCGAGACCGTGTGCAGCCCGTTCTCCCACAGCGTACTGTTGATGTTGAACGACCAGCCTGGCAATGCCGAATTGGGGAACCCCGGGAAAGCCGCGGTGACTCCCGGCCGCACCACGCCGTAAGCTGCCTGGCCAATGTCGACTCCGTCGACCTGGATGATGACCCATTGGATCCCCGTGGTAGCGAGCGCCCAGCCAAACATTCCGACGATGCCAGTTCCCGCGTTGCACGGCGAACCGGGGCCTTCGCAGTTGCCGTCGGCGCCATCGACCACACCTATGACCGTCTCCTGGCCGAGAACTGGAGTAGCTGCAAGCAGCACCAACATTCCCAGACTGATGATCACGCGTCGCATCGAATTCTCCTGTCGTCCTGTGGTCGTCCGATCATCGTGATTCTGCAACCTCTCGGGAAGTACTTGTTCGAACAAGAAGCAGTTCGAACTGTACTGATGCCGACATAGCTCCAGAATTTCAAGTGTTACCTAAACTATTCGAGTTATTCTATCTATGTGCTCAACCGGCGTCAACGGCCGCACTGTCCAAGCCGCGCAGATAGCTGACCGCAAGGTCTCCGAGGCTCGGAATATCGTAGCCGCCCTCGAGCACCGACACGATCCGACCAGCACAAACCGCGGACGCCAGCCCCGCTAAGAGCTGTCCCCATGCCTCGTAGCCCGCAGCCGACACGTTCATCCCGCCGAGCGGATCGCCACGCCAAGCATCGAAGCCGGCAGAGACCAACAACAAGTCAGGGGCGAAGCGACGAAGAGCGGGTAGTACGTCGTCCTCGAACGCTCGCAGATAGGCCTCGTCTCCTGAACCAACAGCCATTGGAACATTCAGCGTGGCTCCTTCGCCGGCTCCATGCCCGATCTCCGACCTGGCACCAGTGCCGGGGTAAAAAGGGAATTGATGCAGACTGACAAAAAACACCTCCGCTCGGTCTTCGAAGAGGTGCTGTGAACCGTTGCCATGATGGACGTCGAAATCGAGGATCGCCACCCTCTCGAGACGATGGCGATGCAACAGATACTCCGCCGCTACGGCGATGGTATTGAAGTAGCAGAAACCCATCGCAGTCGCACGCTCGGCATGGTGCCCGGGTGGCCGAACCGCCACGAAAGCCTTACGTTCCGGCTCGGCGACAGCCCAATCACACGCGCGTAAAGCACTATCGACAGCAGCCAAGGCAGCTGACCATGTCCCACTGGACAGTGGATTGTCAGCGGAATCGATCAACCCATCACCGCGCTGCACGGCTGCCTTTAGCCGCGCTACATATCGCGGGTCATGAACCACCGATACTGCGTCCTCGGCTTGCTGTGTCGAAGCATCTCCCGCCGCAGGAGGCTCGATTTCCCAGCCTTGCTCTCGCAGCCGATCGACCACCGAGAGCAGTCGATCGGGAAGCTCTGGATAACCGGGTGGAGATTGGTGCTCCAGGCACCTCGGATCGGTGAATATCTTGAGCATGACGGCATGCTAACAGGTTGCATCCACCGATCGTATTCAGTTGCGTTCAGCTGTGCGCAACCATCGGCACACCCACTCTCCGCGGCAGCTGAATGCCATCTTTCGCCAAATGACGCCGCAGTCTGAAGACCAAGGAGTCGATTTGGCGAACGCTCAGAACACCGAGCTCGACAGCGATCTCTCGGCTGGACCAGCCATCGAGAAACGCCAGCCCCAAGGCCTGCAACTCCAGCATCATACGATCGCACCGCGTAATCTCCCGACAACGCTGCAGGAAGATCTTACGCCCCTCTTTGCCCAACAGCCGTTGTTCCGGATCTATCGCGGTCGGAGACCGCCGTGGGCGACGACCACTGCCAGACGCTTCGGGTCGCCGCTTCTTGGCAAACACCGAACGTTTTCGATCGACGACGAGATTGAACCCAACCTGGCCGATAAACCGCCAAAACTCACTCTCGGTACCACCCTGGAATCGCCGCCGATAGCGAGTCATGAGCAATCTACAGTAGAGCTCTTGAACAAGCTCATCCAAGTCAGGTTCCTGCAGTTTGACACCACACTGCCTCGCAGCTGCCGACACCATGCGCCGCACCCGGGGACCGTGACATTGCACAAACTCGCGCCAATCGTCTCCGCTGCCGTCTAAACACCTTCGAAACAGCTCACATACATGGAAAACACTCATCTCCTTGTCCTCTCGTTTGGAAAGGAAAGGGGATGCGGCGTCTCGGTCTCTCGATCAGACACAGTCTCTCGATGAGACACAAACTACGACGTAACACAGGTTAACGCCCAGCTAGGTGGCCATCGGAGAACGAGAGGGTCTAGACGAAGACCTTTTGTGGAGGCTGCGTAGCGACAGCTAGGAACAGCTACCACCAGCAAAGAAGGATCTCTACCGTATCACAGAGAACCCTATAAGTCGCTGGCGCGACAAGAGTTCAGCCGGACCAGTCCAAGATCAGAATTCGACGCCGGAACGATCCAACAAGCTGCTGCATACGCGATGCGCTTCGCGGAAAATCGTCTCGAGGTCGAGATGGGTCAACCGCCCATCCTCGACCAAGTGCTCGCCGTCGACAAAAACATGCCGAACTTGAGCTCGCGACGCACCGAATGCCACTACATCATGTAGATCAGCTCGAGGCGACGCCCACAATTCGGGCTGGTCAGTGGCGAGCACAACGACGTCAGCTCGTTTGCCGAGTTCCAGTGAGCCGATCTGGTCGTGTGCGCCAATCGCCTGGGCTCCTTCACAAGTCGCCAGAGTGAGCGCATCTCGCCCAGAAAAGGCCTTCGGGCCGTGACGCTCCATCTGGAGTAGTGCTGCCAAACGCAACTCCTCGAAGCCGTCCAGTCGATTGCTGCACGCCGTGGCATCGCAGCCGATACCGACAGGGATACCAGCCCGGCGTAGCCCGACGACGTCCGCAACACCCGAACCAAGCTTGAGGTTGGAACTCGGACAATGCACCACCGAGAAGGTCTCGGAACTCAAGCGTTGGTAGTGCCGTTCCTCTAGCCAAACCCCATGCGCAACGCGCAGATCGGAGTCCAAGATACCGTAATCGGCGAAGTACTCGATCTCGTCGCGCCCCTGTTTCAACGACCGTACGAGTTCGGTCTCGGCTTTCTGCTCCAAGGCATGGGTATGAATCGGCCAGCCGCGGCGGCTAGCAAGCTCCTGGACCCCCCGCCACAAATCATCCGAACCGGACAAAATGAATCGTGGGTTGATTGCGTATCGCAACCGCCCAGCGTTGGCGCCATCGAATTCATTCCCGAGTTGTTCGGTCTCGCTCAACACCGAATCGGTGTCAGAACAAAGGCCGCTCGGCAGACTGTCGCCGGTGTCCATCAGGCATTGTCCGGCAACTGCGCGTAATCCGGAATCTACCAGCGCTTTGAGATAGCCGCGAGCGCCTGGACCAATCCCAATATCTTGGATCGTTGTCGTGCCTCCGAGCAAACACTCTGCGGCGCCCAACAGCGTGCACCAATAAGCGCTTTCATCGTCGTGGGCAGCTTCCAGCGGCCAGATTCGCTGGCGCAGCCAATCCAACAGAACCCGCCCTTCCGCTAGACCACGAAAGAACGTCTGCCCGAGATGGATATGCCCCTGAATCAAACCAGGAAGAACCAACTGACCTTGAATGTCGAGCAGCCGGGTACCGGGCATGACTGTGAGTGCCCGGCCAATAGCAGCAACTCTCCCGCTATCGAGCAGGACTTCCGCATCCCGGATCACCACTGGCGCCTGATCATCCGAACCAGCCACTGGTGCCATAGTCAGGACATGCCCTCCGTAAAGGAGAACTGGTCCAGAGCGCGGCGGCTGCTTGGATCCCAAAGCGGACAGGTTGTTCATGGCAGACGCTCCTGCGGCGGCGCTAACCTGACTGACCTCGATGGCTCGGGCCACCCGCGGCCAACACCAACCTCGCCTTCAACGAAGGCGCCAAGTCGACAACCAACTTTGCGGACGGCGCCTAGCGTAACTTCTCTTCGACGAACTCGACGTGCTTGCGGATTTTCGGATCGTACTTCTTCAACCGAAGCTTCTCGGTAGAGAGCTTCTTGTTCTTGGTTGTGGTGTAGAAGTAACCCGTTCCTGCGGACGAGGCGAGTTTGATCTTTTCGCGCATGATGACTCCAGTATCTCTTTGGACGACGCTCTCTAGATGCCCTGCTGAGGGGTTGGCCAAGCCGCTTCGAGACTTCGAACGAAATCAGTGCGGTGAAAAGGAGAGGGTGCTGACGGAGAGGTGAAATGGCGGGGCCGACGGGACTCGAACCCGCGACCTCCGGCGTGACAGGCCGGCGTTCTAACCAGCTGAACTACGGCCCCGCATGACTTTGTCTTTGAAGCTCCGAAGACTGGGTAACGTTTGAGGCGAAAAGCCTCGTTTCTGGTGGGAGGTGTGGGACTTGAACCCGCGACCCCCTGCGTGTAAGGCAGGTGCTCTACCAACTGAGCTAACCCCCCTTCGGACGCCGGAGGCGCCAGATCATAGGCAAGGTAACTCAGGAAGTCAACGACTGTTTTACGGAAATCTGCTCCTCGAGATCAGGTCGCTCAGTGGACCGCCGCGAAGCGCACCTGAGCAGAAGACAAAGTACCTCGAACACACCGAGAGAGGGAAATCCGAAGGCTCGTTGCGAGGATCAGCAACTCAGGCTGAGATTTCACCGATCCACTAAATTGTGAATATAGAGAAGTTTGTACAAGCGTGTTAACCAACTGCGCTGTCCTACAGCCAAGCACCAGCGCTTGTTCAACTATTCGCAAATTCACATAAACTATGATCCAGACTACGAAAGATCCTGGCCCGTCGGATGTTCACGAGTCTGGGTTCTGACGAAGTTTCTCGGTCAACCGGGCAGAAACGCCGCATCGACGCTTCGTGACGAGGCGGATCTCGAGCTAACAAGGCTCAATAACGAAGGGTGACGAGCCCTTCACAGCACTCGGAGGAAAGTCCATGGAAGGCCTCAACAGTCAGCCAGCCAACAACCGCAGAATGACGAAAGTATTCAAGGCTCTCGCGGACGGTACCCGTCAGGAGATCTTGCAGCTGCTTGAAGAGCACTCTTATGCTGTCGGCGAGATTGTCGCCAAGTTTGACTTGTCGCAACCGACGATCTCTCGCCACCTGTCGGTGCTCAAAGAGGCAGACCTCGTGATCGATCAACGCCGTGGGCAGAATGTCATCTATCGGCTCAATGACAGCGCTCTAGCGGCGTCGATGCGCCAGTTCTTCGGCCGGTTTCGCAGCTGTCAAGAAGTCCTACGCTAGCTGACATCGCAGCCATCGAGATCCACCTGGCCGGGCTTCAAGATCCTCAACGAAGCTCGGAGCAGCCCAGGTGCCTCAAAAGGCGCTTGCGTCACCTCCACATGAAAGGTTAGGCTGTCGCGCTCGGTCTCGACCGTAGTCCATAGGGCTCGGCCGGTGTCAGGCCTCGCACTCGAGTGTTGCCTAGGCGCGTCATTCCCAATGGCGTACCAATTTGGGCCCAACACATTCGAGGCAAGACTGACGTGAGACGCGAAGAATTCGAGATGTGGCGGTGTAGCTCAGCTGGTTAGAGCGAGCGACTCATAATCGCTAGGTCAGGGGTTCAAGTCCCTTCACCGCTACCATTCGATCACGCTACGGCTCTCGACCCACGTCTTCCGCATCTAGGGATGCATGTGCAACTTACCAAGGCTGCCCTCGCAATCTGGCTGTCGCCTCCCTGACATCGCCCATAGACCTTGAATCGCGATAGATAGGCTGTGCGTTTGCACTCTGACTTGTCGAATCCGCCAAGGCCCTCTGCACTGGTTGAGGTGCTCACCAGCACTTTTCGCAACCTGGCTAAGGCTGGCGATCGTGTGTTGGTGGCGTTTTCAGGTGGACCGGATTCAACGGCTCTACTCTGGGGCTTGACCCTGATAGCCGGTGACCTCGGGCTAGACATCCACGCCGCTCACTTCGACCATGGACTCGACCCCGACTCCACTCGACGAGCGCGTGAAGCACGACGCTTGGCGATGGAGCTAGACGTCCCAATCGTGGTCGAAAATCTGGCGAAGACGCCGGTAGACCGCGGCGCAGAGAGTCACGAAGCGTTGGCCCGCCGGCATCGTTACGCTTTTCTCAACCGGCTTGCAACCCGGCACCAAGCACGTTTCGTCGTCACCGCACATCACGCCGATGATCAGGCCGAAACCGTCCTTCTCCGAATGCTCTTCGGTAGTGGACTCGAGGGGCTGGGTGCAATGCGACGGGTACGAGGTCGTCTTGTGAGGCCACTGCTGCCGTTGCGGCGGGCCGAGATTGCGAAGGCCCTCCAAACCTCCGGCCTGCAGCCGGTAATGGATCCTACCAACCTCGACCTGTCGACGCCTCGCAACTCGGTCCGTGCCAGCCTGCTGCCGCATCTCGAACGGACTACCCCAAACGTCTGTCCCCAACTCTGTCGCCTCGCATCGGTGGCTCAGCGCGCCAGCCGAAGTGTGGAGCTTGCTCTGCGACCCCTTCTCGAGCTGCGCCCGATCCACGATGTCGCCGGCCAGCCGCGAGGCGCGGCGTGCGATCGTCGAGCCATCGAGACTCTGCCCATGCCGCTGGTTTCGCCTGCCCTGGCGCTACTGCACCGCGAGGCAGGAGTGCCTTATCCAGCGAGCGCTGCGGCCCGCGCCGAGCTCGAGCGGCAGCTTCGGGCGGCCGGCAGCTTGGGCTGTGATTGCGGCGCGGGGTGGCGTTGGGAGGGTGACGCCAAGACGCTTTGTCTGACCAAGACCGCATCTTCTGCGGGGGAATTCACGTATACTCTATATGCACCGGGGTCGGTGGACATTCCGGAGCTCGAACTCAGGGTCTATCTGACACGTGGACAGCTTGCTCCCTGGATGTTTCGTGGTCGCGCTGACCGAGCTGGTCTAGCAGACTTCGGCAGACGTCAAGTGGTGGTGAGAAATCGGCGATCCGGTGACCGAATTCGACCTCTGGGCTGTACTCGATCACGAAGCCTCAAGGACCTGCTGATCGATCGGCGGGTTCCACGGCGTGAGCGTGATCGACTACCGCTTTTGGTGATCGACGACGAAATTGCATGGGTGCCGGGAGTGACAATCAGTGAGAGCTTTCGACTCCGCAACGACCCCTCAGTATGGATCGCAGAGTTGGAACGAAGCGATAAAACAGTCCTTGAGCCGACCGGCAACGCCGGTGCGGTGACTTGATAGAAAGGTAGCAGGTCTTGAATTCCACATTCAGATCCCTCTTGTTCTGGATCGTCATCTTCGGAGTGGTGGTCCTCCTCTGGCAAACCGTCCAAAGTGGGACCAACGAGACTCAGGAGCTGACTTTCAGTGAGTTCCTGGCTGCCGTCGAAGACGAGCAGGTCGAGCAGGTCACGATGAAGGAAAGCGAGATCTTCGGGCGCTTCAAGGGTAGTCCGCAACCCGAAGGCAAGTTCGATTTCTACACCCAGCATCCAGAATACCCCGACCTGACGCGAATCCTCTACGAAGCCGAAGTCGAGATCTCGGCTGAAAAGCCCAAAGATAGCCCTCTCTTGGCCATCTTTCTCACCTGGGGTCCAGTGCTGTTGATTGTCGGCTTGTGGATCTTCTTCATGCGCCAGTTCCAAGCTGGCGGCAACAAGGCGTTGTCCTTTGGCAAGAGCAAAGCCAAGCTACTCAACAGCACTGGCAAGAAGGTCACCTTCGACGATGTCGCAGGCATCGAAGAGGCCAAGGCCGAACTCGCTGAGGTTGTGGAATTCCTCAAAGAGCCCCAGAAGTTTCAGAAGCTCGGAGGCAAGATCCCCAAGGGTGTCCTGCTGATGGGTGCTCCAGGAACTGGCAAGACGCTGTTGGCGCGCGCTATTGCTGGTGAGGCCAACGTGCCCTTCTTCTCAATCTCGGGCTCCGACTTCGTGGAGATGTTTGTCGGCGTCGGCGCCAGTCGCGTCCGCGACCTCTTTGACCAGGGGAAGAAGAACGCCCCGTGTATCATCTTCATCGACGAGATTGATGCTGTCGGCCGTCACCGTGGTGCCGGCCTCGGCGGCGGACACGACGAGCGGGAACAAACGTTGAATCAGTTGTTGGTCGAGATGGACGGCTTCGAAACCAACGAAGGTGTCATCCTGATTGCTGCCACCAATCGGCCCGACGTGCTCGATCCAGCGCTTCAGCGCCCGGGTCGCTTCGATCGTTCTATTGTCGTCGACCGCCCCGACATCAACGGCCGCGTCGGCATCCTCCGCGTTCACACCCGCAACGTACCGCTGGAAACGGATGTTGATCTCAAGGTGGTCGCCCGCGGCACGCCGGGCTTTGCTGGCGCCGATCTCGCCAATCTGGTCAACGAGGCAGCTCTCATCGCGGCCCGACGTGACAAGAAAAAAGTCGAGATGGAGGACTTCGAGTACGCCAAGGACAAGGTTGTAATGGGCGTCGAGCGTAAGACGCTGATGCTCACCGATGAGGAGAAGGAGATCACGGCCTATCATGAGGCTGGGCACGCCCTGGTTGCGGCCTTTACTCCCGGCACCGACCCCCTCCACAAAGTCACCATCATTCCCCGAGGACGCGCTCTCGGCCTCACCATGCAGCTGCCGACCGAAGACAAGCACAGCTTGAAGAAGCAGTATGTCGAAAGTCAGATTGCAGTCTTGATGGGTGGACGCGTCGCCGAAGAGCTGACTCAACTGGATATCACCACCGGTGCTGGCAACGACATCGTCCGGGCCACTGAGATGGCTCGTCAGATGGTTTGCGATTGGGGGATGTCCGAGCTTGGACCATTGGCTCTCGGTGCCAAGGAAGAGCCGGTGTTTTTGGGGCGAGATTACACGCAACGCTCCAACTACAGCGAGAGCACAGCAGTCAAGATCGACGACGCCGTCAACAGGATCGTCAACGAGGGATTAGAGAAAGCACGGCACATCTTGACGGAGTACCGCGCTGCCTTGGAGCGCATCGCCCACGAGCTGCTCGATCGCGAGTCGCTCGATGGCCACGAGGTCTACGAGATGATCGAAGAAGTAACGGACCTCGATGTCATGCCGCAGTCCCTGAAGATCAAACTCGAAGAGGCTGCCGCAAGGGCTGAAGAAAAATCTAACGGGCACGACGAAGACACACCGGTCCAAGCCGCTCCTGAGCCGGAAGAGCCACCCATCACCGGTGACTCACTGCCTTCGCCGGCCGCATCTTGACAGCCGATCGGACACGGATCGCGTGGCACCGAATCTGACCGCCAATCGTTCCTGGACTCTTCAGCTACCACGCGGGCGAACTCTCGCTCTCGACCACAAACCCCGGGTCATGGGGGTGCTCAATGTCACCCCCGACTCGTTCTCGGACGGTGGCCTGTGGCTGGCTCCCGACCAGGCTGTAGAACATGGCCTGACTATGGTCGCCCAGGGTGCGGAAATCCTCGATCTCGGCGCTGAGTCGACACGCCCTGGTGGCGGCGTTTATGGAGACGGTGGCGGACGAGTGTCAGCCACGGAAGAAATCGACCGGCTACTACCGGTGCTCGAGGCGTTGCGTCGCGAGGTTGATTTGCCGCTATCCGCCGATACCCGCAAGGGTGCTGTGGCAGCGGCGGCCATCGCTGCTGGCGCCGATCTGATCAACGACGTCGGCGGACTCGCTGATCCTGAAATGATATCCGTGGTGGCGCAGACCGGCTGCCCAGTCATCGTCATGCATAGCCGTGGTGAACTCGCAACGATGCAAAAGAACATCCGTTTCGAAGACGTCACTGGTGAGGTCTGCGACGATCTCCAACAGACTCGTCAAACCGCCGTGGGCCACGGCATTCGCGACCAACAGCTGGTCTTCGATCCCGGCATCGGCTTTGGCAAGACGAGCCGCAACAACCTCCAGTTGCTGAGGGAGCTGGATCGACTCGCGGCTCTCGGTCGCCCGGTCCTGGTCGGGGCCAGTCGCAAGAGCTTCATCTCTCAGGTTCGATCAGCACCACCGACAGAACGCCTCGGCGGTAGCCTGGCCGCGGTGGGTTGGGCGACCCGTTCCGGAACATCGATCGTACGAGTCCACGATATCGCCGCTACAAGACAGTTCCTAGATGTATGGAATGCGATAGATTCGGCTGCGGCGGAGAGCGCCTGAGTTCGCCTTCGACCCCTTCTTTGCTCCGCCCTGCCACTATGGATTTTTCGCTACAAACTCTCGAGCAACTGCTACAACCGGTGTCACGCTGGCAGGATCTCTTAGATCTCCTGCTGGTAACGTTGGTGCTTTACAACTTCTTGTTGTTAGTGCGCGGCACCCGGGCGGTACAAGTGCTCATCGGTATTCTGGTGCTGGTTGTCCTGCATTCCATCGCGGAGGCAGTCGACCTACCTGCTCTCGAGAATACCCTCGAGAAATTTTTTCTAATCTTGCCACTAGCCCTGATCGTGCTGTTCCAGCAGGAGATCAGGCGGGCCCTAGCCAACTTTGGCACCACGTCACTGTGGAGCTTCGGTAATCGCGAGAAGATTGCGGGTACCTTCAATGCAATCGGATTGGCGGCGTCTACTCTCGCCGAGCGCCGGGTTGGGGCTTTGATCGTGTTCGAACGTCTCGAGGGGCTACGCAACTACATCGAAAACGGCATCGAGCTCGATGCAGTGGTTTCTGTCGACCTGCTGATCAGCCTGTTTACCCCCGATACGCCAACCCACGACGGCGCGGTGATCATTCAAGACGATCGTATTGCGGCCGCTACCTGCTTTTTGCCGTTGACTCAGAGCGCCGAGCTGTCTACCGAGCTCGGCACGAGGCACCGGGCAGCATTGGGGATCACCGAAGAGACCGACGCAGTTGCCGTCGTCGTGTCCGAAGAGACCGGCAATATCTCGATAGCCTTCGGCGGCGAAATGATTCAAGGACTCGAATCGAAAGACCTCCGCAATCGTCTACACAAGTTCATGCTTTCGGACGTCCGCCCGGGTGGGGTATCGAACAAATGACTGGCCGGCTGCAAATGCCAATATTCTTCTTGGCCTTTGTTATTGCCGTGACGGTTAAATTTGCCGTCCATGAGACCGAGCAACGTAGCGAGCGAGTCGTCGATGCTCAGGTCACCTACAACAGCCCCGGCAATGGCATCATCTCCTACAACCTAATCGACAAAGTCAAAGTGGGACTGCGAGGCAAATCGAGCGAAATTGCGCAGCTCACGGTCTTCAATGTGGAAGTGATCGTCGATCTACCGCAGGACCATGTCGGCCCCTTGGATATCAACCTCAGCCCGTCTAACGTGCGGACCCAAGAAGACTTTGAGGTCATCTCGCTGGTGCCCAATCGCTTCACGATTCAAGTCGAGCGTGAGCATCAAGCCACTATCCGTATCGTTGCCGAGCTACTCGGTGAGCCTGCGGCCGGTGCCAGACATCTCGAACCGATCGTACGACCGGCGACAGCAACGGTTTCGGGGCCAGAGTCCCACGTCCGAGAAATGATCGAGCTCACCGCGCCCGTGCGTCTCGACGGACACGCTCGTACCTTCACCGATTCCGTCAGAGTGGTGACCGATAATCCACTAGTCCAAGTTGTCGAGCCCACTTTCGTCGAAGTCGAGGTGCCGATGGAAGAGCCCGAGCTCTCGATTTCGTTCGAAAACCTGACGCAACAAGAGGATTCGACCGACAGCACGACGCCAGAGAGCAGCTCACCATGAGTCATGACCAACCGCAACTGTTTGGCACGGATGGAATCCGCGGTACCTTCGGTCAGCACCCGCTGGACGAGCCGACGATCCGCGGCCTAGGCGCCGCTTTGGGTGGCGAGTTGAAGGCAAAAACGGCAAATCCCCGAGTCGTCATCGGCGGCGATACGCGCGATAGTACGCCGACAATCTGTGGCTGGCTCGCCGAGGAGCTGGCGGCCCAAGAGGTCGGGATAACCTACTTGGGTGTAGTACCAACACCGGGAGTCGCCTTCGCCACCCGGTCCCGCACCGCAAGCTGTGGCATCGTCGTGTCGGCCAGCCACAACCCTCATCCCGACAACGGTATCAAGCTGATCGACCCCACCGGCTTCAAGTGGAGCCCTGGAGCCGAGGTAGTGCTCGAACGACGTATGCGTACCGAGCGTTCGAACATTATTGCGCCGCGACCAACGACGGACATGACGGTTCAAAAGAGAGTCATCGACACCTATCTCGAAAGCTTGGTATCCAGTCTGTCATCGGCTGAACCGCTCGCAGGGCTCACCGTGGCTTTGGATGCTGGTAACGGTGCTGCCTCGGCCTTTGCCCAACAGGTTTTCGTTCGCCTCGGCGCTCAGGTCAGCGTGATCCATGCCGAACCCAATGGTCGAAACATCAACGCGGGCTGCGGATCGACGAACCCAGAAATCATTGCACAGCATGTACTGGATACCCAGTCCGACCTGGGTTTCGCCTTCGACGGTGATGCAGACCGTGCGATCTTGGCCGACGAGACTGGCCAGGTTCGCGATGGCGACGCGATGCTTTTTCTTTGGGCCAGAGACTTGAAACAACGTGGTCAACTCCCCGGCGACCGGATTGTTGCAACCTCGATGTCCAATCTCGGTCTCGCGGTCGCCTTGAAGCGGGAGGGGGTAGCCGTCGTGCGTTGCGACGTCGGCGACCGCGTCGTCGTCGAGACCATGCACCGAGAGGGTATTGAGCTCGGCGGGGAGCAATCTGGCCACATCGTCAACTCGGCCCTTGGTACGACGGGTGATGGATTGGCGACGGCGCTGCAGATTTCCGCCCTACGACAACGAGACGGCCGCCCGCTGTCCCAGATGCTGAGTGACTTCGAGCGTTTCCCGCAGTTGCTGCGCAACCTCAGAGTCCGCCACAAGCCGGATCTTGACGGCTTACCCTTGGTGGTCGAAGCTAGCCAGGTCATCGAGCAGACCCTGGGAGACGAGGGACGCCTGGTGCTACGCTACTCTGGAACTGAGCCTCTGGTACGAATCATGATCGAAGGCAGCGAGCGAGAAGTAATCGAAGCCTTGGCTGACGACCTCGCTCAAGTTCTCAGCGCCGAATTGAGCTAAACGTCGATGCCCGTAGCCTCACGCGAGATCACCAAGTCTCCAGTACGACCGCTGCTGCTGTCGGTCAACGTGGATCACATCGCAACCCTGCGGCAGGCACGTGGCACCTCCTATCCAGATCCCACCACGGCAGCAGCGTTGGCGGAAGAGGCAGGGGCCCACGGGATCACCGTCCATCTGCGCAGCGATCGCCGCCACATCCAAGATAGTGACGTTCGCCACCTCGCAACGTCGACCCGCGGCAAGCTCAATCTCGAGATGGCAGCAACCGAAGAGATGCTGACGATTGCCACCGAGCTTCGCCCCCATCAAGTGACCTTGGTACCGGAAAGACCGGAAGAAATCACCACCGAAGGCGGCCTGGATCTGATTGAGGGGCAGTCTCACATCCGTTTGGCCGCCGAGCGCCTCACCGCCAAGGGCATCGTAGTTTCGGTTTTCCTAGACCCGGATCTGACACAGGTCGAAGCCTTGAGCAGCCTAGGGACATCACGGGTCCCAGGGTTCGAGATCAACACCGACGCTTACACCCGAGCGACCGGCAATGCAGTTGAGGTAGAGATCCAGAAAATCATCTCGGCTTCCGAACAAGGCTCAGCAGCTGGGTTCCGAGTGTTCGCCGGGCACGGCCTGACGTCGACAAATGTCGACCGCATCGCGGCGGTGCCCGAGATCGAAGAACTCAACATCGGACACTGGATCGTCAGCCGTGCGGCCCTCGTTGGGATGACCCAAGCAGTCCGCGAGATGCGGACGGCGATGTCCGCTGGGCGAGCCTAGCTCGTCCCTATCCAGCTAAGCTAGCTGGCTCGCCCCGGCGAAAACGAATAGCCGAATCCGCGTCGGGTAATCACATATTGTGGGCGGGTCGGCGAGACCTCGATCTTGCGACGCAGCCGGTAGACATGGGTACGAAGCGCCTCCTCATAAACATCCGTCAAGGGCCACATCCGCCGTATCAGATAATCCGAAACGACAGTGTGTCCACCATTACGCATCAGAATGTACAACAACTTGGTCTCGGTTGGCGTCAGCTCAACCGCTTTGCCGTCGACATAAGCTGTGCGACGTGCGAACTCTACGGTCAGCCGATCATCTACCCGGATTCGTCGCTCCAAGGTGTAGCCAAAATCGCCGATTCGGCGCAGCAGCCGTTCGACTCGAGCAACAAATTCGACCGGCTGGAACGGTTTTTTGACGTAGTCCTCAGCAAACGTCCTGAGGGTGTTGGCCACCGTGTCGCTATCGTCCACCGACGTCAACGCAATGATCGGCAGATCGGTGAACTCTTGCAACTGACTACAGAGTCGATAACCACTCATCTCGGGCATGACCAAGTCGACAATCGCCAGATGTGGCAAACCACGCTGCTCGAGCAACGCCAGGGCCTCCTTCCCCGAAGCAGCCGACCAAACCTCAAAGCCGGCTGCGGTCAACGTCGCGTGGGTGAGATGCCGGTTCACGGGCTCATCATCAACCGTCAAAATCCGGTATGTCGCATGGCTCGCGATGCCTTGAACCGTTGGCAGAGGGCTGCCGTCGCTCCAAGGAAAACTCGCTGCCGCCGACGCCTCGGCAGTTGGCGAGGGACTACTCCCCCCGCGATCGAGTAATTCTTCTCCCACGATCAGCACCAGCTTCTCTTCGTGGTCCCCGGTCACTGCGCGTGCAGTCACCCGGGTAGGGATTTGTCGGCCGTCTTTGCAACGCGCACGAACCTCCCAACGACGCAAAGCGTCAGCCTGCCCAAGGCAAGCCTTAAGGTGAGCGCGAACCGATTCGCCACCCGTGTCGGCAAACAAGTGCTCCACCGGCATAGCGGCCAATTCGGCAACGTCGTAGCCCAATCGGGTCGCCGCAAATTGGTTAGCCGCCACAATCTCGCCCAGGCCGGTGACTGCCAAAGACATCGACGGAGTTTCATTGTACAACTCTCTGTAGTGCCTGGCATTCGCCAATAGAGTCGTCTCAGCACGCTGGCGTTCGATCTTCTGACGCCACGCACACAACGCTTTCTCGGCAATCTGCGGCATCTCGACCAGGCTGGTCGCCGATTTCACGACATAGTCCGAGGCGCCGGCCCGCATCGCTTCAACTGCAATGTCTTCGTCACCGTGCCCGGTCATAATCACGATCGGGAACCGGGCGCTCTGACCGCCATTCAGCAGCAGGTCGATCCCTCTGCCATCGGGCAAATGAAGATCTGTGATCACCAGCTCTGGCGGTGACTGTTCGATGACTTCCCGGGCATCACGCAGATTGCGGGCCAGAGTCCAACGCATATATTCGGATCGCGCTGCAAAGGCGCGACCGATGAGTTCGGCATGGGCCTCTTCGTCTTCGATCAGCAACACATGAGGTGGCTTGCTCATGGCTCGACTATTTTCACGGGCTACAGGGATCATCGTGTCCAGTCCTCATCTAAATAATGTCCGAGTCGGACAAACCACGGCCTTTGCCAGAGGGCTTCGTCCAGATCAACACGTTTCCTGAATATCAAGTCACAATTCAACACCAACAACATGACGAAGCAGATAACGAAAGTGACTTCAGCCACGCTTCGTCCAATGAAATCACTCATAGTGCAGGACTTTGCAGAAAGTCCACCAGAAGATCTCGATAAATTCGATCGGCTGTCCGTCTACACTAGTGCGCACATGGCCCACCATCCAACGAGTTGCTATCGGAGGTCCACATCATGCCCATGCTCGATGCTACGCTAGCTTTCGCTTTGACTATGTTGGGGCTGGCTTCAGTCGCGACCCTATTGGTCGAGATCTTCCACCGGCTGGCTCGACTGCGAACTTCTGGCCTGTCCAACATGTTGATCCGTTTGTTCGAAAACGAGATCGAGCCTTGGATCGAAAAGGGCGAAGTGAAGCTCGAAGGTAAGCTGGAAGATCTCAGGGACGCCTTCGTTCAGCAACTGCTACACAACCCGATGGTAAGAAAACCTGGGACGTGGCAACCTCTGCGTGATCTGGAAGAGATCTCGGGCGAAGAATTTCTCCGCCGACTCGGCAAAACCAAAGTTGGTGAACAGCTTCGGCAAGTGGCCTCGGACAAGGAGCAAGAACTAGGTCAGAAGATCGATCAACTAGCACTAAGCTTCGAACAGATCGGTGCGGCGGCCAGCAACTTCTTCGCACGCCGGGCTAAAATTCTGTCTCTCGTGGCCGGGATTGCCCTCGCGTTCATCGGCAACATCAATGTGCTGCGTATCTACGATACCTACCTGCGCAATCCCGATACTGTCCAAGCGATCATCGCAACCCAGAGTACACGGCTTCCCGAACAATGGCAAGCGACCGAGCAGCAGCTCGCAAAAGCACTGGTTGATCTCGAGAACGCCGGCAGACAGAAGCAAGCAGTTCAAGAGATTCAAACCCAAATCGCTCGAGTGAACACGAGCCTGGCCGAACTCAGTGGCGCCGGAGTGCCCCTCGGCTACGAGCACTACCCTGTGCCCTCCGGTCGTCAGCGGATCCTCTGGTTCTTCGGCCTCTTGTTGACCGGAATCTTGCTCGGCCTCGGTGGACCGTTCTGGTTCGATCTGGTGGTTCGAATCAACAGGCTTCGGCAGGTCTTGGGGGGCACGTCGCAAAAACAGTCTTCGACGCTCCAGGCCAGCATCTTGCCACAGACCGCAGACGACAACGGCACCGCCCACCGTATCGCTCTGGTTCGCGGTGTGCCCTACCCCAACTGATCGGCGCTGGTACCTTGCTGGCACCAAGAAAAGCTAACGCTCGATCTCGACCCCAGGTTCGAACTCCGGCTCTGGATCGCGAAAGATGATGACGGTGTTCTGGATCGGGAACAGCACTCGATGCTGCTTGCCACCGAACGGGCACCGGGTCTCGTAATAACCGTGGGGGCTGACCGCCACCAAGGTGCCTTTACCACCCTTGATACCGAGCAGATCGTTGTGAATCTGGATTTCAGCCGGTAGATCCATCGTTCATGCGTCCTCGTAGAAGCCCTGTTGTTTGTATTCCTTGAGTTTACGCTGCAAGGTCCGGAGCCCGATGCCGAGCATACGAGCTGCATCCGCACGATGCCCTTTGGTGCGCTGCAAAGTCTCGAGAATCGCCTGGCGCTCGATCGAGTCCATCGACCTCGGGGCGCCAACCTGTGCCTGCACCGGCGTTTGAGCACCTGAAATCATCGTCGCCTCTCGAATCTCGGGCGGCAACTGATCGATCGCGATGTCACCGCCAGGATGAAAGATGACAACCGACTCGATCACGTTCTTGAGCTGGCGAACATTACCCGGCCAACCGTACCGTGCTAGCGCATCGATCGCCTCGCCGGACAACGCGATCGGCGGCTTACCATGTTCCTCGCCCAGCAGCTTCAGGTAGTGCTCAGCGAGCAAGGCCACATCGCCTTCTCGATCACGTAGCGGGGGAATGTCGAGGGTCACCACCTTGAGGCGATAGTAGAGATCCTCACGGAACTTCTCTTCCTCTACCCGTTTCTCGAGAGCGCGATTCGTCGCCGCGATCAACCGAAAGTCGACGTCGATCAGCTCGCTGCCTCCGACCCGCATGATCTTGCGCTCTTCGAGTACGCGCAGCAGTTTGACCTGCAGGGCCGGTGACAATTCCGAGATCTCGTCCAGAAAGAGGGTGCCACGATGGGCAACCTCGAACTTTCCGATCTTGCGGGCTACAGCTCCTGTAAACGATCCCTTCTCATGACCGAAGAGCTCACTCTCCAGAATATCGTGCGGTATAGCACCACAATTGATTGCCAAGAATCGCTCGTCGACCCGCGGGCTGTTGACGTGGATCGCATTGGCGACCAATTCCTTGCCGGTCCCACTTTCGCCGACAATCAACACACTCGACCGGGTTGGTGCCACCATCTTCATCTGCTCGAACAGGTGCTCCATTGCTGCCGAACGTCCGATGATGCTCTCGAAGCCATAACGCTTGTCGAGCATCTGGCGTAGGTTGGTCACCTCTTCCTTGAGCTGCCGATTCTCGAGCAGGTTGGCCACCCGCTTGCGCAGTTCGTAGAGATCTACGGGCTTGGTTAGGTAATCGTCCGCGCCAACTTGCATCGCTTCGACCGCCGACTCGATCGAGCCGTAACCGGTGACCAGCACCACCGCTAGATCGATTTCTTGACTTCGTACTTCGTTGAGGAAACCGAGGCCGTCCAATCCCGGCATGCGCAGATCACACACCGCTAGCCGCACACCTGGATTCTCGTCCAGGTACTTGAGTGCTTCGCGGGCATCGTCGAAGGTCCTGACCTCCAAGCCCGCTTTTTCGATCGCAATCGCCATCGACTCTCGCGAGCCGGTCTCGTCGTCGATCACGATGACAGGAGGAATATCATTCATAACAGCGTCATTTTGGCACAAATCAACCCGCTTCAGTGATGTATCCCTCCTTTTGAAATGTCTGCGAGCAACCAGGATTCGGACTGTTTGTCACGCGATTTCAAACCTTCGCGTTTCGGGCACCATCTCATGCGTCGAGAACCAGAGTATTTCGCTGGACGGGGTGCTTCCCCTCAGCACGACCAGGAGACCAATCCATGTACCAGACAAGCCTCGTGACGCTCGCTGCCGCCCTGTTGACCACTACCCTCTTAATCACTCCCACCGCGGAAGCTCGCTCTGCGGTCAATAAATCGGTCCGGGTCAATGACGGTGAGACCCTCGATGAGAACGTCAGCAGTGTCAACGGCAGCGTCAACATCGGTGCCGATGTCGAACTACAGGGTGATGCCGAGACGGTCAACGGCAGTCTGACGGTCGACAACGACTCGCGCACCCGCAATCTCTCATCGGTCAACGGCACCGTGACGGTCGGCGATCGAGTCACTGTCGATGGCGACGTCGGTACGGTCAACGGAAAGTTACGCGTTGGTCAGCAGTCGACCATCTCCGGCAGCGTCGAAACCGTCAACGGCAGCATCGGCCTTCGCGGCGCCACCGTTGAGCGCGACATCGAGACCAAAAACGGCGATATCGTCCTCGACGATGGCTCGGTTGTTCAAGGAGACATTCGTGTCAAAGCCCCCCGCGGCAAGAACAATTGGCGCGACACCCTCGAAATCGAGCTACGGGGTGGCTCCAGCGTCGCTGGCGACATCCGCGTCGAGGAATCGAAACGCAAAGTGCGGGTGATCCTGAGGGACGGCTCCGCGGTGCGGGGTCAGATCGAAGGCGCCGAAGTGATCCGCGAGTAGAGGCCAAGCCAGCGCACCGCCTCGAGGAGGCGGCGCGTCGGCGTAGGTGCGAAACAACGCGTATTAGGGATGCTTGAAGGTGAGCGTCCGATACTGCTTGGGAGTATCCGGGAAGCTCCAATTGACCGGCACAAAAAACGTCACGTTGGGCACATTCGGGTTCAGGTTGGTGTCGATGGTGGTGCCATTACAAATTGGAGCAGTGTTATCGAGCGAGCTCACAAACTCGGGGACCAACGTCACCTCGTCACCGGACATCAAACCAGAGAGTGTGAAGTTGATGGTGGTGATTCCACTCGGGTTGGTTGCCCCTGTGATGATGAACGGCCCCGGGAAGCCCCCGCGTGGTAACCAAGCCGAATACGGCAGCTGGTTGACGCAGAACGCGGTCGGCTGACCAGCCGGCACGGTCAAGTTGGCGTTGGTTGCGGGCTTACCGTTGATCAGGGCGCGCAGCACCATCACCCGGTTGGGCGCCGCCACCCGGGGTGGTCCCGAGGTTTTCTTGGTCACCACGGTTTTGGCCGCAAACGTCACCGTACCGCTACCCGACGGTGGCGATGACCACTGTAAATCATCAATCACCACAACTTCTGGCCCGTCATTGAAGAATCCCGACTGGACGGTGAAATTCTGCGTCGGCGACGGTAAGCCGGCAAGATCGGTCACCGTCAAAGCCGCGTTGTAGCTGATCTGTCCCGGGTAAAGGTTGTGGACCACAACGTTGTGCATCAGCCTGGGTTCATTGCTGGTATAACTCAGGGTCGGCAAGCCGGTGCCTGCAGGCGGCGTCAAGGTCAAGTTGTAGGTGGCGAGCTCGCTGGGTTCGAAGACCAGCCGCGCAACCTTGGCAGTCGTCCAGCTTGCTCCCAACCCACCTGCAGGAACATTGACGAACGACGGATTTGTCACGTCGACGGGTAACACCAGGCCATTAAAAGGATCCCCCCCGTTCAAGACTTCGTGGCCGTCCCAGAACCCATCGCCATCCCAATCGACGATATAACGACCGTCCACCGGTGTCCGACGCTCGAGCGCGTTGTAGAGCTGGTCACGGTCGAAGTCGATCGCCCAGCCGACCCCCATCCCCACCGGCAGCCCGACGAAGGCGAACCAATCACCAGCGCTGGTCACTTGGTTGGCGAAAAAGCTCAACGGTTGCCGGGTGCCGTCGTCTCTGATGAAATCACCCTGGCCGCGATCGTAAGCCCAACCGGTGATTCGTGACGTTGCACCGGTGGTGAGTCGACCGAAAACACCGATGTCGGCATTGCGGAGCCCGGCTTGGGGGATCAGATACGAATTGAGCCGCTGCTGCCCCGCGCTCAGGTTCTGCGAGTTGAGCAACACCGACTGGTGCACCGCGGGCGCCAGCCCGGTGTCCATTTGATAAATAAAGTTGGTGATCTCCGACGTCTTCTGGGCGTTGAAGAGGAAAATTTCGATGAAGTGGAACAGGTTGCGCGGGTTACCAGAATGGGAGGTACCGGGCCCCACCCGTGGATAAAGCTGATTTCCACTCGCCACCAGATTGACTGGATGATCGGGATGAATCGACCGGGTGAAGGTGTTGAGCAGCGGCTGGATGACAATCTCGTGACGCCGCGCCTTTGGATCACTGGAAAGGATGCCGTCCGGCACAATCTCGTTGTTGGAACCGGTCGGCAACGCATGGCAACCGTTACAACCCGAATTCACGTACTCGACCTGGCCGGTGATCGCCGAGGCAACCTGATGACGGGTTCCCAACATCGGCGGTTGGATGCTGTCGTCGAGGATGCGATCCTCGTTCTGATTCGGATTTGCCGGATGTTCGAGCGACAGCATGAAGGCTTCGAGCTTGTCGAACTGGCTAGGCTGCCTCCCCTGACGAGTCTCGCTCATCTTGCGGGTCGAACCCAGCAGGTTGATGAAGGCGTCATTGAAGTCGACCGTCATCCCTCGCTGTAGCCCGCTACCCTGCTGTTCGCCGCGCCAATGCAGCGGGCCGAGGCGGTTGACCGCGTGCAGGTCCTGAGTTGTCATCGGTCCCTTGCTGTCGACTTCACCGTTGGACAGATTCCACGCCAAGCCGTCGATCCCGCCCTCGATGTGGCACGTTGCACACGAGGCATTGTTGTGTTCGGAGAAGTCGCCGTCATAAAATAACTGACGCCCCTCCTGAATCTCCGCCGGTGTCGGATCAAAGCCGAGATCCAGCGAGTGTCCATGAATCAGGGTTGGCGGGTTGGTGCCGAGGTAATAGGCCGGTACCTCGTTGGTGCCGGCGCAGTAAACCAGCGCCACCGTCTCGGTCGGATCGAGCTCAACCTGACGCGGGATGCAGTTCTTGGGTAGATCCCATTCGGTGATCCAATTGCCGGCCGGATCGAGCACGACCACGTTGTCGGTTAGGAGGCCGGTGACGAAGAGGATGCCGCCCCGCGAGACGTCGATCGAATAGGGCATACCCACCGACTGCCCACGCACGTAGTTCCCAGATGGGTTGGCGAGGTCGAGATCGATGTGTTGACTGCCTTGAGCGACGCTCGACCCCAACGGACTCGCCAAGACCACTCGAGAGAGACGATTGAATGACACCTGCCCTTGGATGTCTGGCTCGGTCTGCTTGGTCTTGTTCTTGTTGTTGGCTTCGATGTTGAGCTGCCACAAGGCGGTCTGCTGCGGACTGGTCGGATCGATCGCCGCCGCTGATAACACCGTGCCCATGCCCCGGGCCACCGGTACGACGGCACCCGCACCACTGCGGTCAATCCAGAAGACATCATGATCGGGCAGCCCGGACGTGGCGACGGCGGGGTCGTCGAGGTCCAGGATGCTGTTGACGTTGGCTTGCAGGTTGAACGACTCACCGGGATAACGGTCGACCACCGAGTTGTTTCCCGATAGATTGACCGACACCAACACCTCACCCTGAGGCGTCAGAGTGAGGAACAGAGGATCCTCCGAGGGGACCGAATAAGCCGTCTGTGGCCCTTGCAGATTGAGCAGGTCGATCTCCACCACTTCGTTACGGCCTAGGGTCGAAATCAACGCAACGTGTTCGTCGTGCTTCACCACGATGTCGGCGGGACGCGGCGGCAAGGCAACAATGTCGACAATATCGCCGGTCAACCGGTTGTGCACCACCAACGCGTTACTGTTTTGGCACACCACCAACAAGCGGTCGCTGTCCGGTCCGTCGGTGGGTGTCACGTGGGTGGCGATCGACACCGGGCCCCACAACGTGCGGAACACATCCACCGGGGTCAGGGACGCGTCGCTGTGCACCACTGTGCTGTGGTACGTGCTCACCGCGTAGATCTGGTTTTGGGTGATTGTCATCGGCCGCACCTGGACGGGATTGAGGTTCACCCAGTCTCCCTCGACGCGGTCGAGCAACACATAATTTTCGTCGATTGGTGCTGGTACCACACCGGCCACGGCCTTCTGCTGAGGCGACCTCAAAGACAATGAATTACCCTTCAAAATGGGATGATCCCCGCTTACAGGGAAACACAGCAGGACGCAAAGGAGCAAAACGATCCAGGTGTTGATGCGTCCGGCACGTCGGTTGTCGGCTGATCGGGTCATACGTCCTCCTTGTCGGTTGGTGGTCCCAGCCCGAAACTCGCCACCCATCGCTCCGCGGAGGCTTTGGGCTCGTCACGCACGAGCTTCTTTCTAGGACTTCTGCTAGGAGAAGCGGGAAGTGGACTCGACCGAAATAATTTTTCTTCGCCCGGCAGTTACCCCTCGAGCAGTAATCCCTCGAGCAGTAATCCCTCGAACACGTCGGCCCGATCTCGAGCTGTCTGCGCGACGCTGGATTACCGGCGCTGGATTACCCAACCTGAATATGCCACACTGAATAGGTAATATTCGATTCGCAACATGATTGCCAAGTGGGAGTAGCGGCCCTTGTGCCGAAGCCTGCGGCCCAGGAGGTGGCCATCAGGAAATCCAACCGACCCGGAGTCCTTGCCGGGTTCTTCCGTGACTCTGAAGCTTTTGCTGTCCTAGAGACGGAAGGGATTCCGCGCCTTGTCGACAACCGCCCAGCCGACCGGCCGATCCGCATCTGGATCCCTGGCTGTGCCACCGGCGAAGACACGTATTCGATCGCCATCCTCATCGCCGAGCACCAAGCATGGCGCCAAAACCCCGTGCCGGTGCAGATCTTCGCCACCGACAGCGATCCGAGAGCTCTGAGCATCGCTCGTGGGGCCAACTATCCCAGCACGTCTGGCGAGCAGCTCGAACAGGAACCTCCCGGCCGGTTTCTCCATCTCCAACAAGGCGCCTATCGAGTTGCCCCGCATATCCGTGCCATGGTGGTCTTCGCCCAACACGACCTGCTGCGAGATCCACCGTTCTCGAAACTCGACCTGATCAGTTGTCGTGGCGTCATGGACAACCTGAGCTCAGCGTGGCGCCAACGCCTGATACCCCTCTTCCACTTCGCCCTCGACTCCGATGGTTTTCTATTCCATGACTCGCCTGCGATGTTAACTGTCGCTCACGAGCTATTCGCGCAGCAAACCGGTAACTCGTGCCTTCTGAGGCCTAAAGCAGTTCTCGAACGACCGACTATCGAGCACCCTTGGTGCTCACGAGAACTCGTGGACAACGAGCCCAGGGAACAGCCTGGCCTGCTGGCCGAGCTTCGCCGCGCCAGCACTGCGGGCCTCGTGGCCGATACGGCCTCAAGCGATACGGCCTCAAGTGAAACGACCTCAAGTGAAACGGCCTTAAGCGATACGGCCTCAGGCGATACGGCCTCAGGCGATACGGCTTCAGGCGAAAGTCAGCTGACCGCCCGGCTCCAGACCTCTCTCGACAGCAGCAGGCAGACTCTGGCTCAAATGACCGAGCACTTCCAACTGTCCCACGAAGAATTCACCACCTCCAACGAGGAGCTGCGATCCCTCAATGAGGAACTCCAGGCTGCAAAGGATCGGCTCCAGGTCGCAAACGACGCACTCGAGGTTGCGAACACCCGGCTCGAGGCTCATGTCGAGCAGCTGGCAACCGCTCGCAGCGACATCGAAAATCTGATGAGAGCCACCCAGATTCCAACCATGTTCCTGAGCGCCGACCTGCACATCAGGAATTTCACCCCAGCGATCGAAGCACTCTTCAGTCTGACAGCTGACGACCTCGGGCGTCCGATCACCGACCTGGTTCCAAAAATCGACTGGGGCGATCTCGAGAGTGACGTGCAAGGCGTCTTACGAACTCTGCAAACCGTTGAACGACAGATCACAACTCCGAACCGCACCCAGCACCTGCTGCGCATCCTGCCCTACCGCACAGTAGCCGGCATGATCGACGGCGTTGTCATCACATGCATTGATGTCACCGCTCTAGCCAACACCGAGGCAGCGCTACGGGACAAGAAGGCCGCGGAAGCATCGAACCTGGCCAAGAGTGACTTCCTCGCCCGCATGAGCCACGAGCTTCGAACCCCGATGAACGGAGTGATCGGAATGGCTGGCCTGCTACTCGAGACAACCCTCGATCGAACGCAAGAGGATTACGCCGAAACAATTTTCCGCTCGGGTGACCTGCTGCTGCAGGTCATCAACGACATTCTCGACTTCTCACGCATCGAGGCCGGCAAGCTCACCCTGGAGACCGTCGTCTTCGACCCACGGGACGAGCTTGATCTAGTCACCAAACTACTGGCCGAGAGGATCCGCGACAAGGGTCTCGAGATCGACTCGACGGTTGCTGCGGAGGTACCGACACAGCTCGCTGGTGACGCAGGGCGGCTACGGCAGGTACTGATGAACCTGCTAGACAACGCGGTGAAATTCACCCACCTCGGACGGCTGAGCCTGGTGGCGAGTGTCGACAAGTTACGCAGCGCAACTTGCGAGCTGCGTTACGACGTGAGCGACAGCGGAGTCGGCATCGCCACCGACCAACTCGAATCGATCTTCGATCCTTTTGCGCAGGCCGAAGAATCCACCACCAGGCGATTCGGTGGCACTGGCCTCGGGCTCGCCATCTGCCGCCAGTTGGTCGAGCTGATGGGCGGCCGAATGTGGGTGGAATCCACTCCTGGAGAGGGCAGCACCTTCTCCTTCGCAGTTCCCCTGCAACGCCGAACCGAAGCGGCTGAAACAGACTGTGTCCAACCTCCCACGTCGCCGCGATCGAGACAAGGATCGGAATCAAGACCTGGGCCGCGATCGAGCAGCCTGGCGTGGCGAGGCGTGAAACGGCCCGGGCTGGGTCGGCCTTATCGAATTTTGGTTGCCGAAGACAACCCAGTCAACCAGAAAGTCACCCGGCTGTTATTACATCGCCTCGAGAACAGCGTGGATGTGGTGGCGGATGGTTTCGAAGTCTTGGACGCGTTGGCACGAGCGCCCTATGATTTGATTCTGATGGATTGTGAGATGCCCGGACTGGACGGTTATCAAGCGACTGGGGAGGTCAGGAAAGGACGTCACCAGCCACAGATCCCGATCATCGCCGTCACCGCGCACGCCCTCGAACACGACCGCGAGAAGTGCCTGGCAGCGGGAATGAACGACTACCTGGCAAAACCAATGACTATCGACCAGCTAGACTCTGTACTGGCACGCTGGCTGCCGGGGCGAATCGCCCCACCACCAGAAGCCGCCCCCCACAGCCACAACGCCTCCACCGCTCCAGCCACCCTCAACCTCGCGACACTGCGGTTCCTGGGCGCTTCCAGCGCCCCCGATGCCTACGTTTTCCAGGGGATCATCGAAACCTTTCTGAGCAGCGTCGGAGATCGCGTCCGCGCCCTGCGCGAGGCGACTGACAGCAACAACCCCGAACGGCTCTTGAAATTATTACACAGTCTCAAGGGAAGCACCGGCTCGTTGGGCGCAGAGCGGCTTTGCTCCCTCTGCACAACGTTCGAGACTAAGGTTCTGAGCAACTCCCTTGCCGACGCGGAGACCGTCTGCGACCAAGTGGAGACAGAATTTGCCTGTGTCGAGCAAGCGTTGATTGCCGAGACGACGCCCTGACATCCCCAATAATAACGGCTCCCAACAGAACCGGCCCTCTGAGACAACGGGCCTCCCGAGAGAACACTATCGTGAAGCGACGACCCCCTGAACCCGACACAGTAAACTCCGCCATGCCCTCGGACTCGCGCCCGTTTCCGATCGTCGGAATCGGCGCTTCGGCCGGAGGCTTCGAGGCGTTCGAGCAGTTCTTCAGATGTATGCCAGCCACTCGCGATCTCGCCATCGTTCTGGTCTCCCACCTCGATCCAACCAGCAAGAGCCTGATGGTCGAACTGCTGGCCAAACGCACCGAAATGGCGGTTGATCAGGCTCGAGACGGAGTGACGGTGGAGCCCGGCCGCGTTTACGTCATGCCACCCGGCGCCGAGTTGACGATCCAACACGGCCGACTACGAGTCCTTGTCGACCAGCCGCCCCATCGACCGGTTCTGCCCGTCGACCACTTCCTAAGCTCACTCGCCGAGGACCTTGGCGAAGACGCGATGTGCATCATCCTGTCCGGCACTGGAGCCGACGGCAGTCTGGGACTCAAAGCGATCAAGGAGCATGGCGGGTTCACCATCGCTCAAGACCCGGCCTCAGCCAAATACGAGGACATGCCACGCAACGCCATCGCGACCCGTTTGGTCGATGTGATCCTGCCGGTCGAGGAGATGCCGAGAGCACTCATCGAAGCGATTCGCGGTCGGAGGGACCCATCACAGAATACGCTCCAGCTCGGTCACCAACCCGAAGTCCGCCCTCACCTCCCGAAGATCCTTTTACTCTTGCACCGCCAGACCGGGCACGATTTCACCCGCTACAAACAGAAAACGATCGTCCGTCGTATCGTCCGACGCATGCAGATCTTGGGGATCGAGCACGACGCAGACTATGTCACCCTCTTGCGCGACAACCCCGAAGAGATTCAGCTGCTGTTCAAAGAGCTACTGATCGGCGTCACACGGTTCTTTCGCGACCCGGAAGCGTTTGCCGCGCTTGAAGCCGAGCTCATTGCACGACTCTTCTCGAAGTCTGGCGATTCCCGACCGGTGCGCATCTGGATCGCCGGCTGCGCAACCGGCGAGGAGGCCTACTCGGTCGCAATGCTCTTGGACGAAGCGGCGAGCGCCCACGGATTCTCGCTGGAGGTTCAGATCTTCGCCACCGATATCGACGAAAGCGCGTTGGCCTTCGCCCGCGCCGGCCTCTACCCAGAGACGATCGCGGCTGACGTCAGTCCCGAACGGCTCGAGCGATTCTTTGTCAACGAAAGCGGCACGTACCGGGTCATCAAACGGA
Source organism: Acidobacteriota bacterium (assembly GCA_029263395.1). Lineage (GTDB taxonomy): Bacteria > Acidobacteriota > Thermoanaerobaculia > Multivoradales > J023 > JAAELT01. The sequence goes on from JAJCXO010000100.1 coordinate 58,094, forward strand.
TCCGAGAAATGATCGTCTTCTCCGCCCACAATCTGATCAAAGATCCGCCGTTCTCCAAACTCGACCTGATCAGCTGTCGCAATGTCTTGATCTATCTCGGCCAGGACCTGCAGAAACGGCTCTTACCGCTGCTGCACTACGCGCTGGTTCCGAGCGGAACACTCTTCCTAGGACCGTCCGAGACCATCGGTAGCGCCACGGAGCTCTTCGCGGAAGCGGGAAAGAAACACCGGATCTTTCGGCGTCGACCTACCCTCGCCAGACCGCGAGCACACTTTCCTCTATTTCCCATCGCCAACTCGAGTCGACCAGAGTACGGACAACTCGGAATCACTCCACCCCTTGCCGAAATCAATTTAGCCGGGGTTGTCGATCGTCTGTTGCTCGAGAGCTTCGCGCCAGCCAGTGTCGTCATCGACGAAAAATTGAACATTGTTCTTTTCCATGGCCATACCGGCAATTACCTGGAAGCGCCGCCGGGAGCACCGGACGTCAACATCATGCGCATGGCCCGGTGGGGTTTGCGCCTCAGACTGCGGACTGCGATCCACCTAGCCAGTAAGCAGAAACGCAAGGTGACCGAGACCAGGGTTCGAGTCAAGACCAACAACAGCATGCAAACAATCGACCTCGTGGTCCAACCGCTGCTCGAAGCCGCATCCACCTCGACCTTCTTGTTGATCAGTTTCCAAGAAGCCGGGCCGGGAAAACTCACTAACGTCCCAATCGACGACCTCCCCACCACCACCTCGGAAGATCCAGTCCTCTTACATCTCGAAAAGGAACTCAGAAATACCCAGGAGTATCTGCAAGCTTCTGTAGAGGAACTCGAGACCGCCAATGAGGAGCTCAAGAGCTCCAACGAAGAGCTGCTGTCGATGAACGAAGAGCTGCAATCGACCAACGAGGAATTAGAGACCGCCAAGGAGGAGAGTCAATCCGTCAATGAGGAGCTCGAGACCGTCAACGCCGAGCTCAACCGCAAAGTCGAAGAGTTGGACCGCGTCAACAACGACATGACCAACCTCCTCGGCAGCCTGCAGATCGCAACGGTCTTTTTGGGTAATGACCTGCGAATCAAAAGCTTCACTCCAGCCATCACCGAGATCTTCCATCTCATCCACTCCGACATCGGTCGCCCGATCACCGATATCGCTCAGCGAATCGCCTACGACCAGCTCACCGCAGATGTAAACACGGTGCTCCGCGACCTATCGGTGATCGAGCAACAGGTGCAGACCGAAAACGGAGCCTGGTGCAAACTACAGATCCGGCCATACCGCACCGTCGATAACGTGATCGATGGCGTTGTCATCACCTTCGTCGATATCACCGGACTCAAACGCACCGAACAAGCCCTGCGAGAAGGTGCTGTACAACACAGCTCTTGGATCGAGAGTGCTCCGGTCTGCATCCACGAAATCGACAGAACGAGCCGGTTCCTGACCCTCAACCCGACAGGTTTTCGGCTGTTGAACCTACCGCCGGAGTCCACATTGGCTGGTGTCACTTTCCTCGATCTCGTGGCCCCGGAAGAGCACAAAAGAGTCACCACGCTGATCGAACAGGCCTACGATGGCAGCGTTTCGGAATTTGAATTTACCGCCCGCAGCCGCGGCGAAAGTGCACGCGTCCTCACCTCTCACTTCATCCCGGTCCATGGAGAAGACAACTCGGTGATCAAACTGATCGGTTGTACGTTCGATGTCAGCGAGCTCAAACAAGCCGAGGCCGCACTGAAGCGTGCCAATGAGGAGCTCAGGTCGCAGCTCGAGAAAAAGAACTAGATTCCGTCCAGAAACCTGTAGCGCTGTGTTTTATCCCCGTGCAGGCTGCGCTTGTCGATCCAGTTGTTGCTTGCCTCTCTAGTCTTCGTGGCGCAAGAAAAACCGAGAATAGCGGAATAGTCAAACAGGGCACTAGGAGAGACTGCCAACCCGCACTCGCGTGCGGCACTCAGACCAGAGGGCCTTGAGCTTCTGAATGCCCAGACTAGAAAGCACAAACACCAAGACAACTTGTCCCGCAACAATAAAAAGATGCCAGGAGAACGACACTCCACCGATGGTGATGATGGGTTGACTGTTCTTGACGTGTTCGGCGAGGGACAACACATCATCACGGCAACGGACGACGGGCACCTCGTCTCCTGCTCGCAACTCGAGGAATAGCTCTTTGTTGGCTGGCACCCTCTGTTCCATCGCCTCGCCGGGTAGGAAACCCAACACGTAAAACGTGTGTCGATTGAGTGGGTGCGCTGTTTCAGCTACGGCGGCGACGCGCATCGGAACCACAGCAGCAGCATCAATGTCTCGATAGGTTCGGCCGGCAAACATGGCCTCCGAGTAGCCCAAGGAGATACTCATGCCAAACAGCACAGCAAGGCAGAAGGTGAACAAGATATCCATAGTTTCGCAGAACGCCCAGCGCCCGAACCCAAGCTGAGCGGACTCTTGCCTGATTCCGAGGATGCCTCGTGCCAAAATCAACGGGGCCAGGCCCAAGACCGCCAAGGCCGCAAATAACTGCCATGAGAAGGCGTAGCTACCGACTCGCCAGAGAGGCTCCGCGACGGCGAGCTCGCGGTCTGTGATGAACGTACCTCGCCCTCGGAGCGGAAAGACCCGGATCAAGTCTCCGCGCTGATACGCCGAGAACTGATCCACCAACAGATCAACTCGGATCGGCCCTGCGTCACTATCGGTCGGCTCGACGAGCAGCCAGACTTCAGGTTCCCAAAACGATCGGCTCTGAAAGACTCTGAGGACGGTGGCTAGCTGCGGATCGGAGGCGTCTACCGACCCCAGCCGAGCGCCGGTGGTGAAGGTCCAGACCATTAGGCCCGTACCCAAGACCAAGGCGCCGAGGCCGACCAGCACCGTGCCCCGAGGATCGTGCCAGCCTTCGGAAGCGCTGCTTTCGGACTCCTCTGCACCTTTGGAGGTCAAGTCTCCCATCGCCGGTATTATGTCGCTCTCCAGCCACCTCGACCATGACAACCATCGGTAAGCGAACCCATAGATAATCCAGCGAGCGGGCGAAGCCGGCCCACAAAACCACCGGAGCGTCAACAGCGCCCCGTCAGTGTTCCCCGACCGACTCAGTCGTCCGAATCACTATCCGAATCTGAATCGCCGTCTGAGTCCGAGTCACTATCCGAGTCGTCCGAGTCGCAGCCGAGCAGGATCACCAATTCCTGGCGAAACAGCACCCCATTGTTACCCTGCGGAACCGGCGTGGTGATCAGTACGCCGGTTGCGCCGAGGAAGTCGCCGGTGCCGCCAACAATCGGTACCCGTGACGTGCCGATATCGGACTCGCGTCCGGAAACCTGGAGTGACCCCTCGTAACCCGAGTTCTCGAAAAACGACAAGGTCCACGAGCATTGCCCGAAATTGTTGTCCGGGTCGTCCGGCAACGTCGGGTGATCGGTGCTGGAAAAATCCGGCGCGCCGGGATCCGTGCGGATGCAAAAGCCAGCGTTGCGCCCGATCACCGTATCCGCATCCGCGGCGAGCAGCTTCTGATCGAACACAAACACATCGCCGGGCGAATCGAGCCCGTCTTCAATGTCGGCTCCTTGACGAATACCACCATCGGACCGCCCGTCAGCAAACGTCAAGAACGTCAGTTCATCAGCCCCGGCGGGGAGCTGAAACAACACTGCAAAAATCAAGGTAGCCGTCAGCAGAAGGTCGCGTTGTTTCATTTTCATCTTCATTTTCCCTTTAAACTGTCGATTCATACAGATGTGGCAAAGTTGTTAGATACAACCGCCACTGGGCCTCCCCTACCCATCGAATGGTTTCCTATTTCTCGCGCCATTACTACCCTTCGGAGCGTTCGTTATGACGACTTTGGTGGTCATCCTCCTGCTACTCGCTGCGTGTGCCGAACCCTTACCGGAAGCGCCCTCCGACGGTGTGGCCCCGAGCCCGGCAACCACAGGCGAGGCAACCACGGGCCAGGCAACCGCTGCCCTGAAAGCGGGTGCCCTGGAGACGACAGACGCCTCGGAACCAGGTGCTGACCGGGCACCAGGGACGGGTTTTGTTGTCTGGGAATCGAATCGCACCGGTGTCTGGCGGTTATGGATCCGTGATCTCGACGGCTCACCACCACGCCAGCTGTGGCCAGAGGCGGGTGACCGCCCACAGTGTTGCGCCCACATCGAGCCCGGTGGCGAGCGAATCGCCTATCTCAGCCTGCCACCAGGTGATGCAACCTATCCCGAGGGTGGAGCCTCGGGGCGGCTACAGGTGATCCGGCGCCCCGCAATGGGCAGCAATGCCGAGACAGAAACAGCCACAGAGGCAGCGCCTCGGGTGGTCGTTCCGGACGCTCGAACGTATTTTGAGCATCGTGCCGTCGTTTGGCGCGATGTCGGCGAGTTGATCTACATCGCTGGCGACGGCCGAACGCGTTGGATCCAGGTGGATACGGGAGAGCAACGGGACCTCACCGACGCGAGGGTCGACCGCCACGGCTGGCTGGTCAACCGCCAGCTGACCCATGCCACTACCGGCCTGCCGTCGTTCGCCCCTTATGACAAAAACCGGCGGCAAGTGCGCGAGACCCGGACCCTCGGAGGCTGCCAACCCTACTTCTCTCACGACGGCCGCTGGGGCTTCTGGACCGCCGGTGCTGGCGGCCCGATCCGGGCGATGGATCTGGCGACCCGCCACAGCGTCGAGATCCTGGCCAAAAGCGATCCACGGCTGCCCGACGACCGGGGTTATCTCTATTTCCCGATGTTCTCTCACGACGCAACCCTGTTTGCCTGGGGAGCCTCACCCGACCAACACGACCATGCCACCTCGGACTACGACATCTTCGTCGCCGCCACCGACCCCGAAACCTTGGAGCTGTTAGGGCCACCCTGGCGCGTGACACGAGATCCAGGCAGCGACCGCTTCCCTGACGTCTTCGCAGCACCGCTCGCACTCGGACGACACTTCGGGGAAGCACCGCTGCGCCTCGAACTCACCGCACCCGACGCTGCCGAAGATTGGGTGTGGCAACTCGGCGAGACCATCGTTGGCGAGGCCACCGCGACGTTGCCGCTCACCGGTCCTGCAATTGAGCACACCTTCGAAGCGGCTGGCACCTATGCCATCACCGCACGTCGAGGCGGAGAGACGGCACAGGGCTGGGCACGGGTACGCCCAGCCCAGCCACCTTCGGTGGTCGACACCGTGCTGCGCGGCGGTCGGGAGATCGTGATCCGGTTCGACGAAGCGGTTGATCCAGCCACGGCGACGGCCGCCTTCGAATCCGGCCGACTCGTGATGCCTGATGAAGACGGCCTGCTCAGCGAAGACCCACGCAGCCTAGTCATCACCCTAGCGCAAGACCTCGACGAGGGTGACACCCTGCTGCTCACCGGCGTGCAGGATCGTGCCCAACGCCCCAACCTGATGCCACCGACGCGCTTGCCGATCGAGCCGGCGTCCTGGCCGCTGGATGCGCGAGGTTTGGTCTTCCTGTGGCAAACCGACGATGGCTTCAACGAGGTCGACGATCCGGCCATGGAGGCTCCACGAGCCTGCCTGCTCAAACCTCGCGGGCGCGCCTGGCTCGATCGTCACTTCGCCATGGTGCTGGCGGGTGGCATGTTTGTCACCGATGACGCCAGCGTCCTGGGCGTGCTGAACGGCTGTCAGAGGACCAACGAGCTGACCCTCGAAGCGACGATCACGCCGCACCGCCGGGCCGGACCAGACATGGCTCGGATCGTCACCTTTTCAGGCGGGCATCACTCACGCAACTTCACCCTCGGCCAGATTGACGACCGGCTGATCTTCCGGCTGCGCACCGCCACCACTGGCCCCAATGCCGACCGGCCGCAGCTCGATCTCGGGCCCCTGCCGATCGGCCGCCCAACCCACGTCGTGGTGAGCTACACCGCCGGTCGACTCACCGCTTGGCTCGACGGCCGCCAGGTGCTCGACAGTGACGCGGTGCAAGATGGTTTCTTCCATTGGCAGGCTCGGCCGCTGGTGTTCGGCAACGAGTGGCAGACGTCATCGGCCGGGCAACCGTCTTCCTCGCCAGCACCCTCTTCCTCTCAAGCACCGCATGCCTGGCACGGGGCCATCGAAGGCGTTGCAATGTATGATCGAGCCTTCGGCTCGGCAGAGGCGAACGAGAGCTTCCGGCGGTATGCCGAGTTAAGGGCCGAGCGACTGCCAACTCCGCAAGGGCGAGTCCGAGCCGTGTTACGCCAGCGCTCATCAACTCCCTCCATGCGAGAGATCGCGCCCTATCGTGAGGCGCTCGCAGTCTACGAATACGAGGTGCAAGAGGTCTTGGAGGGAGACGTCGTCTTGGTGGGAGATGGCAAGGGCGCAATTCTTCGGGTTGTCCATCGGGTCCTCGTTGATGGCGACACTCTGCCGGTGAGTCGCCGCGCCGCGGCCCAAAGCTACGAACTGACGTTGGAGCCGTTCATCGACCATCCAGAGCTCGAGAGTCTCTACCTGGCCGACACGTTGCCCGAGCGGCCGGACCTTCAACTGCTGTTCAGCGCTGAGATCGCACCGTAGCCCGGGCGGGCTTTAAGCAGACTACCCATGGTTTTCAGCTCCCATCTCTTCATTTTCTATTTCCTGCCCTTGGCACTGGCAGCGTATTACGCTCTGCCGTGGCGGCTGAAGAACCTCACCTTGGTGGTGCTGAGCTACCTTTTTTATGGCTGGGCCAATCCGGCATTTGTGCTCGTCATGTTGTTTTCGACCGCGGTGGACTACGCCTGCGGCTTGACGATCGCCGGCCATAAACCGTGGAGTCGCGATCCGGTCCAGACCGTCGAAACGACACCCCGGAGCCGACGACAGCGGATGGCTTTGACGGTCTCGATGGTCTCCAATCTGTCTCTGCTCGCTTTTTTCAAATACTTCAACTTCGGCGTCGACAGTCTCGACGCCATGCTCGCAGCGTTGGCGCGATGGGGGCTGACCTCACCCGACTTCGGCTTCGACAACGTGCTGCGTGTCACCCTCCCCCTGGGCATCAGCTTCTACACCTTCCAGTCGATGAGCTACACCCTCGACGTCTACCGAGGGCGCTCGGCGGCGTTGCGCAACCCGATCGACTTCGCGTGTTTTGTGTCGATGTTTCCGCAGCTGGTTGCGGGTCCCATCTTGCGTTTCAACGAGGTAGCAGAGCAGTTGCGGCATCGCACCCACTCGCTGGCCAAAGCGGCGCGCGGCTTTGCCTTCTTTGCCCTCGGCCTGGCCAAGAAAGTGCTGCTCGCCAACCCCTGCGGCAAACTGGCCGACACCACCTTCGAAGCGGCGTCCGTGACCTTCATCGATGCTTGGTACGGCGTGTGCGCTTATGCCTTTCAGATTTACTTCGACTTCAGCGGCTACTCGGACATGGCGATTGGGCTCGGTCTGCTGCTCGGCTTCCACTTCCCCAAAAACTTCGATTCACCCTACCGCTCCCAATCGATCACCGAGTTCTGGCGACGCTGGCACATGTCACTGTCGCGCTGGTTGCGCGACTACCTCTACATTCCGTTGGGTGGCAACCGCCGGGGCAACGGACGAACCTACGTCAACCTCGCAATCGTCATGCTGCTCGGCGGCTTGTGGCATGGTGCCGCCTGGACCTTTGTCATTTGGGGAGCGATCCATGGCCTGTTACTGGCGGCCGAGAGGTTGCGGGGCGGTGAAGCAGCCACCTCCCGTCTGCCGCAGCCGCTGCGCGTCGCTCTGACCTTTGTCTTGGTCCTGGTCTCCTGGGTCTTCTTTCGCGCTGCCGATCTCGAGGTAGCTCTGGGTTACCTCGGGAGCATGATGGGTATCGGGCAGCCACGACCGGAAGCGGCCCTACTCGGCGGACTGCTTTACCAGCCCTACTACCTGGCGACGTTTGTTATCGCCGCCCTGGTCACATGGGGCGCGCCGCAAACCTGGGACGTCTGCCACCGCCTGACCTGGCCGAAAGCAGGGCTCAGCCTCATTCTGTTCTGGGTGGCATTGGTCGCGATGGAAACCCAGGGCTACAACCCGTTCATTTACTTCATTTTCTGATCGGAGATCGTCTTGCCACAATCCCATCTCCGACCCACCCTGTGGACGTCGAACGATGTCTGACCACACGCTTCGCCACCCGGGGTTGTTTATCGCCGCTTGCCTGGCGCCCCTCCTCTACGTGGTGTTGTCACAGCACGTGTTGCCTTCCGGGGAGGCCCGGGGATTCCGCGCCGGACCCTTTGCACAGTTGACCGATGCCGAGCTGACGCCTGCTGATCGCACCGGCTGGGGGCTTGCTGCCAACCGTGAGTTGAAGCGACGCCTGGACGCTCTGGAACGCCGGCTCGAAGACGAATCCCATCTCAAGAAATGGCTACTGCCATCCGTCCAATGGCTGTTGGTGACGGCTGGCGGAGCCGGTAACGAAAGCGTCTATCCAGGTCGGGAAAACTGGCTGATCTTGCGCCAAGGGTTCGACTACCTGACCGGACAACCCTTCTTGGAAAAGGACGTGCTCGAACGGCGCCGTCGGGCGGCGCCGGCCTGGCTCCCGGTGCCCGAACCGGATCCTCGGCCGGCGATCTTCGACTTCGCACGCCAGCTCTCAGAGCTTGGAATCCGGCTACTCGTGCTACCAGCGCCAACCAAACTCATGATCCACCCCGAGGCGCTCCAGCGTCCCCAAGGCCCATCCATCGACAACCCCTCGCTCGGCAGCCCATCGCTCAACAACCCCGCGTTTGCCGACTTTCGCGCTCAGCTCGAAGCCGGCGGCGTCGACGTCTTCGACACCGCTGCCATCCTGCGCCACGCTCGAACGGCCACGGGCGTTGAACAATTCCTGCGCACCGATTCGCACTGGACGCCGGAGGGTGTCGACGCCGTGGCCCGCGAGCTGGCGGCTAACATCCGGCAGCTGGATCTACCGTTCAGCGGTCGAACCGCACGCTGGCGGCGACAACAGCGGCCTGTCACAGGCGTCGGCGATCTGGAGCGTAGCCTGGAGTTACCCGGTTGGCGGCCGCTGTTTGCGCCTCAGGAAGTGACCGTACAGCGTGTCGTCGCAAGGTCTGGCCGGCCGTGGCAGCCCGAGCTGCGAGCCGAGATTTTGCTGCTCGGCGACAGCTTCACCAACGTCTACTCACAGCCCGACGTCGGCTGGGGTCGCTCCGCTGGCCTGGCCGAACAACTCAGCTTCCATCTCGAGCGCCCGGTTGACCGACTAGCCATCAATGCTGGCTCCGCGACCGCCACCCGTCGCCGGTTGGCTCAAGAGATGGCTTCCGGCAAGAACCGCCTGGCGGGTAAACGGTTGGTGGTCTGGCAATTTGCCATCCGCGAGCTGACCGTGGGCGACTGGGAGCCGGTACAGCTGTCTGAGATTAGGAAAGCTTCAAGCCGGCGAGAGGAAGGTGAGCAATAGTCGTCCGGCCGCCTTCGCTGGTAAGGCAAGTCAAACAGATTTAGAGCAGGCTCCCTTCCGTGCTCGCGACCCTGCCGTGATCTCCAGCATCTCCTGAGTTCCAGTCTCCCTGCGAGCCGCTGCCAGCTGTCGACGCAGACGCTCGGTCCGGTGGTCGATCCAATCCCCCGCAGCCCCGGTGGCCAAGAGACGTGCCCCGTGCTCCGCGGCGAGGGCGTCGAGGAGTACCTGGTAGAGGGTGATGTACAAGAGCTCGCGGACGGCTGCTTCAGCGATGTGTTGATCCGATGCGTAGCGCCGCCGGAGGTGTCCATCC
>JAJCXO010000101.1 GCA_029263395.1 Acidobacteriota bacterium
CGGCACCTGTGATGAAGGGGGCTCCTTGAACGCAGCACAATGGGCGCCCGCACAGAACGTCGATTCGGGATTTGCTGTGCACCTGGGAGAAGATCCTCATGTGACGTCCCATTCCCCAACCTTTTTGGCCCTCGGAGACACTGAAGGTTTCGACGTCAGATCGAAAGTACGGATCGACGACACTAACGCTGTCTTGCACGATGCCAGTCTGCTGGTACCCAATCCACTTTCAGATGGGCACCAACCGATCAAGATCGAGGAGGTGGTCCTCGGCGTGACCCCGATCTTGCGCGCCCGAGAGGAGTACGTGTTCGATGTCACCTACGATATGCCGTTGCTACTCGCACCGATGTTCGAGAATGACTCGAAGCTCACCGTCGTCCGGCTAGCTGGAGCTATCGAGGTTGATCTGCGGGACGGACATCCAGGATTTCGCGCGGAAGGAAGTCTGGATGTCATGAATCATCGGATCGGCCGTGCAGCTCTCGAGTACTTCCCTGGTCATCATGCGTCGTTGTGGGTACCTCGTCTTTCTTTGCCAATACCGCTCCCCGGAGTCTGCTTTGATGTTCGTGATGCGTTGTTGGAAGTCGACTTCCAAGAAAAGCGTCTACGGCTCGGCGGTGGCATGGAAGTGCAAACCGCAGAGAGTTTCTCATGCGGTCCTGGCGGAGCAGAGATGGGGATGGTCACAAGACGGATGGTCGTTGCCGCGCTGGAAGAGGTGCGAAGTGCCTTGGATCTTCCGCCGACGATCCATCCGCGAGGCCATGTGGTCCTAGACCTCGACGATGCGATGCTCTGCGCTGATGCTTCCGTCAATGGAACAAGTCTGTTTCACGCGGCTCTGGCGGGAACCCAGCGAGACTTCTACATGTGGGCGCCAAAAAGCTTTCGAACCGCCAACCTCGACGGCGGGTTTTGGAGCACCGCGAGGCTGGGTAAGGATATGGTTGCTGCGAGTTGGTCGTTCCCCGGGTCGACCCCTTGGCAATGTTGGAACGGCGACGAGGGCCCAAAGACCGATCTCTTTGGTTCGATCTTGCCGCGGGCGTCGTATTCGATGTGAGTTGAGACGGATCGAACTTCAACTTAGATCTCAGGCTACTAGCGCAGCGTCCCCAAAGTTCTGTCCAGGTTTAGAACGCCTAGGTGAGCTACCGGATCCGGTCTGAAACCTACAAGGTCTAAGGCCTCGAAGCGCCTAGATCTCGCCCTGCTTGATTCTCTGCCGGCTAACTAAACCTGGACGGAACTTCGGAGACGTCGTACTAGCAAAGATCCCTGCCGAAGTAGAAACTCAGGCTTCGTCGAGCAGGTGTCTCACAGAATCCGCACGCCCACCGGCATCACGGATGATCCGATCGAACATTGGGTGCATGGCTTCGCGGCAGGTGGTCTGGAGCTCGCCTTCCAGGATACGAGCTTCGATTGGCAGCCGCTCGGCCATGGCAAGTAAATCTCGACGAACACGCGGCGGCGCGAGGCTGGCGTGGCGAGCGAAGCTGTCCCAGTGGTGCGGGCGTACCTCGGGAAAACGGTGCTTGCCCCCGATCTTCATTGCCATCCGGTCCGTGTGGTCGCGGTAGATCGTGGTGCAGAGTAGATCGTAGGCTGGCGCGAGAGCGGTCCCGTCAGATCGATGGAGCAGCGCAAAATTTTTGCCGTGGGCATCAGCATTACCGATCAGGTAGTTGAACAGCACACGCCGGAGCAGCTCGAGTCGATCGAGGACTGGACGTGCGCACGCATCAAGCAGCTCGAAACATCGAGCGAGGGACGGGCCACCCTCGCTCTGATACTTGCGCTCCGGCGGGATACCCAGTGCCTGACAAAAATCCTCTTGGTGCAGCCGTTGGCTCTCACCATCTTCGCTTCGAATCCGGTCGTAGCGTTCGATGACCAGGAAGGGGACATCTGCAACGGTACCGATCTCGACAGCCGGTACTGCGATACCTAATCGGGCGGCGAGCAGCATGCAAAAATATTCGTTGGGAACGGTGTCGGCAAACTGCTCGATGGCAGGCTTGAGGATATGGGTCGTGGGGCGATTGCCCCGAGGAAGGTAGAAGACCCCATCTTCTAAGACAAGCGCCATCTTGTCCTGGACACCGGCGAGGGACAGGCGCAGTTCGCCGCCAGCGTGCAAGGGACGACGAGGAAGGTCGCGCAGCAGCGCGGCCAGTGCCTCGTCGTCGAGGGGCGTCAGGTCGCCGTTGCCTACGGGACGCGGCGCCGTATCGGGCGGGTAGAAAGCAACCGCTCCAGCACATTCACCTCCAACTTCCGTGAGCAGCGCAAAGTCGTTGCGGCGGGAAACTCCCAGATAACGAGCCAGACGCTCGCGGGCAAGGTCATCGGGTAACAAGCCGGCAAAATAGGGTCGTGCCAGGCGGTCATCGAAGGGTTCTTCCTGCAGCGGCAAGGAGAGCGACAGAGGGCGCGCTCCGGGACGGTCGAGCCAACCGCGGGCGTAGGTAAACGTCAGTCGGCCCGAGTCGCCCTGGCGTAGAGTCCCCGCCACCTCTCCTTGGAGGTAAACCGTCAGGTCTCTAGCCACTTTGCGGACTCTCGATCACGACTGCGAGACCCAACATCGCCAGTACGTGGAGCACGCGGCCGATACCGGCGCTCGCACGTCCGCGCTCGAGCTCACTGATGAAGCGCAAGCTGAGACCGCAGGCAGCGGCGAGGTCGCTCTGAGTCAGACCCAAGGTCTTGCGCTCGGCGCGAATTAATGTGCCGAGTTCGCCAGTGGAGTGGATAACGTGTGGCATCGTCTCGATCGGAACAGGGCAGCTCAGGAGGGTCGAGTGAACAATTGTCCCGATCGGGATCATATCACTGATTAGTGATGGAACACCCGAGAATTATCCTGATCGGGACAATTTTAGGCGACGGCCACATACCCGTTCAGTTTCGGCGACGACCCGCTACCACCGCTAGCGCGCATCGTTGCCATGGGATATCTTCTCGAATCCTATGGCGACCGTGCTGACCGACCTCATCCTCTATGTGAACCGCTTCAGCGGTTTCTGAAAGCTCGCCTAGCCATCTTCTGGGTTTCTCCTCCACTGCTCGCAGAGCGGTGGAGCTAGAAACGGTCGCCGACGACACGGGTCGTCTGAGCGAGTTGCCTCCACACGAGTTGAACCAAGCTGCCGAAAGGCAGCATTCGACACAGTTCAATAGATCGCGAACGGTCGCGACTGGCGCGCCGTCGACCGAGGGTCGCGGAGTGGCCGAGTACCAAAGGACTACGAGTCATGACACAAGAGAAGATCATCGTTTTGGGCGGAGGCCTCGTGGGAGGACCGATGGCCCTGGATTTGGCAGCCGAGGACCGTTTTGCCGTCACGGTGGCGGACCTCCACTCAGAGACGCTCGAGGCTTTGCAGACCAAACAACCCAAGCTGGCAGGGGTTCAGCGGGATCTGTCCAATCCAGCCAAGGTCTCAGAGTTGGTAGCGGGGTACGACTTAGTACTCAATGCAGTGCCTGGATTCATGGGCTACGCCACTTTGGATGCCATTTTGGAAGCAGGCAAACGGGTGGTGGACATCTCATTCTTTGCCGAGGATCCGTTTACCTTGAACAGCAAGGCAGTGAGCGCCGGGGTCACCGCAATTGTCGACTGTGGCGTGGCGCCTGGGTTGAGCAATCTGCTCGTCGGTCGAGTGGCCGAGCAGCTCGACCACCTCGACAGTGTGGTGATCTATGTCGGTGGGCTGCCCGAGGTTCGCCAGTGGCCGTACGAATACAAAGCAGTCTTCTCACCGATCGACGTGCTAGCGGAATACACCCGGCCGGCACGGTACGTCGAAGACCGGAAGATGGTGACCCGCCCTGCTTTGTCTGATCCCGAGTTGATCAACTTCCCGGGTATCGGCACCCTCGAAGCATTCAACACCGATGGATTACGCAGCCTAGCCCAGACCATCTCGTCGCCAGCCATGAAAGAAAAAACTTTGCGTTACCCGGGGCACATCGAAAAGATGGCCATGTTACGGGAGACCGGGTTCTTCGACGAAACCGAGATCAAGGTTGGTCAATCTACGATCCGCCCGATCGATCTCACCGCCGCCCTCCTCTTCCCCAAATGGAAAATGGAGCCCGGGGAGGTCGACCTCACCGCCCTCTGGATCCAGATGGAGGGGCGGCAGAATGGCCAGAAGGTCAGCCATGGCTTCCGCATGCTCGACCGTTACGACTCTCAAACCGGCGTCCACTCGATGGCCCGAACCACCGGTTACACCGCCACCTCCGCGGTGCGGATGTTGAGCGAAGGTCTGTATCGCGAGCCCGGGATCGCTCCGCCCGAAATGATCGGGCGACACAAAGAGCCGTGCGATTTCATGATCCGGTGCCTGCGCGAGCGGCAAGTGATCCTCGAGGAAGAAACGACCGGTGGATCACCCATCCTGAACTGATCTCACGACCACGGACACCACGGAAGCTACCGGTTCGGGAGCTTCCGATGGTCTTCATGCAGTTACTCCCGCATGACTCACGCTGTTCGTGGTGGCCGTCAAGATAGCGGGTCCATGCCCCAGAAGCGTTTGGGCCGCCAAGAACAGATTCGTCGACCGCCATTGAGCCTATTGGCCGCCCAGAACGGCATTGGCAATTGCCATTGAGCTTCTTGACCGCCAAAAATGGCTTTGGCAAATTGCCATTGAGCTTTATGACCGCCAAAAACGGCTTTGGCAAATTGCCATTGAGCTTTATGACCGTAAGAAATGGCTTTGGCAAATCGCCATTGAGCTTTATGACCGCAAGAAATGGCTTTGGCAAATTGCCATTGAGCTTTTTAACCGCAAAGAACGGCTTTGGCAAAACTTTATCGAGCTCTTGGCCGTCGAGAATGCCTTTGGCAAGTGCCATTGAGCTTTTTGGCTGCTTAGAACGGCCTTGAACAAAAAACAGAAGGCTCTTGGCCGTCCACGAGGCTCTTGGGAAAAATTCAAAGGGCTCTTGGCGGGCCTTGATGGCTTTGGCAAAACCCCAGATCGACTCTCGGCTCAGGCCGAGATGTCATGCGCCTCGCCAGCACCCCGTGGCACACGGATGCGTTCGACCAATTCCTGAATCTCAACCGGTGGCGGCGCGGTCAACCGCGAGATCACCCACGCCAGCACAAAGTTGAGCACCATACCGAGGGTACCGATGCCTTCCGGTGAGATCCCCCACCACCAATGTTCAGCGGTGTTGAGTTCGGGGCGCACAAACTTGAAGTAGATGATGTAACTCGCAGTGAACGTAATGCCGGCAATCATGCCGGCGATCGCCCCTTCGCGATTCATCCGCTTAGAGAAGATGCCGAGGATGATCGCTGGAAAAAACGACGCCGCTGCCAGCCCGAAGGCGAAGGCGACAACCTGCGCCACAAAACCAGGCGGGTTGATGCCGAAGTAGCCAGCAACCACCACCGCCAAGCCAGCCGCAACCCGCGCCGCGATCAACTCGTTGCGCTCACTGATGTTCGGTGCCAGGCCCCTCTTCAGCAGGTCATGCGCAACCGACGACGAAATCACCAGTAACAGCCCAGCCGCGGTCGACAGTGCTGCCGCCAATCCTCCCGCCGCCACCAGTCCAACCACCCAATTGGGTAAACGAGCGATCTCGGGGTTGGCCAGCACCATGATGTCGCGATCGATCACCAACTCGTTGGGAATCTCCGACGCCGGCCCGCGGTATTGGATCTTGCCGTCGCCATTTTTGTCCTCGAAACGGATCAGCCCGGTCTCCTCCCAGTTGCTGAACCACTCCGGTACCTCGCTGTAGGGTTTGTCGGAGATGGTCGTCAGTAGATTGGTGCGAGCGAAGGCAGCCACCGTCGGCGCGGTTGTGTAGAGCAAGGCGATGAACAACAGCGCCCAGCCGGCAGAGCTACGGGCGGCGGACACACGCGGTACGGTGTAGAACCGCACGATGACGTGCGGCAAGCCAGCGGTGCCAACCATCAGGGCGGCGGTGATAAAAAAAACATCGAGGGTCGACTTTTGACCCGCGGTGTAGGTGCCGAAACCGAGATCTCGACTCAGACCGTCGAGCTTGTCGAGCAGGTAGACGCCGGAGCCGTCCGCCAGATGATCACCGAAGCCGATCTGCGGAATCACGTTGCCGGTCATCAGCAACGAGATGAACACCGCCGGCACCAGATAGGCAAAAATCAAGACGCAATATTGGGCCACCTGCGTGTAGGTAATACCTTTCATCCCGCCGAGCACGGCGTAGAAGAAGACGATCCCCATCCCAATCATCACACCTTTGGCCACGTCGACCCCGAGAAAACGTGAGAACACGATGCCAACCCCGCGCATCTGGCCGGCGACGTAGGTGAAGGAGACAAACAGGGCACAAACCACGGCGACAAAACGGGCGGTCTGCGAGTAGTAGCGATCGCCAACAAAGTCGGGTACGGTGAACTTGCCGAACTTGCGCAAATAGGGCGCTAGCAGCAGGGCGAGCAGTACGTAACCACCAGTCCAGCCCATCAGGTAAACCGAGCCGTCACGGCCCATGAACGAGATCAAGCCTGCCATTGAGATGAACGATGCTGCCGACATCCAATCGGCGGCGGTCGCCATCCCGTTGAGCAACGGCGGTACTTGCCCGCCGGCGACATAAAACTCCCCGGTCGAGCGCGCCCGCGACCAAATGGCCACACCGATGTAAAGGGCAAACGACAGCCCCACCATCACGAAGGTCCAGGCTTCGACGTTCATCGTCCACTCTTTTGCGCAACATCGGCCTGCGCAGTATCGGCTGGCCCGCTGTCCGCCGGTTCGTCGACGTCGAATCGACGATCGAGGCGATTCATCAGTTTGACGTAAACAAAAATCAGGATCACAAAAACATAAATCGAGCCTTGCTGCGCAAACCAGAAACCGAGGCCAAAGCCGAACACCCGGATCGAGTCGAGCTGATCGACAAACAAGATACCGGCGCCGTAGGAGACCACGAACCAGATCGTCAACAGAATGGCGAGGTAACGCAGGTTGTGCTGCCAGTAGCGTTGCAGCCGATCATCGCTTGAGCTCATCCGCCTTCCTTTCAGCGCAGTGGTGGGGACCGACGCATCATACCGCGACTCAGCCCCCCCTCGGCCTGCGGTCGATCTCTAGAAAGGTGGCGGTTGTCTATCGACGTGGATCATGGAAAGAGCCCTGATGGTTCCTTGGCTACTCCACCGAGATACGCCGACGGCACCCTTTACAAAGCTCCTGAGAAGCCGATAGAGGAGCTGAGAGACATTATTAAGATGATCGAAGAGCTGCTCTAACTAGGTTGCATCCAGCACCGGCGCCTGTTGGCGCTTCATCGCCAAGGAACAGAGTCGAATCGGCAAGACCCGAGTTTTTGGCAAGACCTGGGTAGGGGCGCACGGCTTGTGCGCCCTGGTGCCGTAACCGGGGCCCAACGAGGGGTTAAAAACCTGCGCAGCAGCTCCGAGAACTCGCCGGATCTCTCAGGGTCTAGGCTAACGCTCCCATCAAGGTGCGAGCGTGCGGAACGAGCCGAACTCGTCGAGGTAGAAGGAGCCCGTGGTGGTTACCATCGTCGGGTTGGATTTAGGAACACCCCAGCGGACGGCGTCAACAGCTTGAGTGTCGTTGTCGAGATCTAAACGCTCGAACTTGATGCTGTCGCCTTTGAAGAGCCTGATCAGACCGTCATTGGCTCCAGGCCCGCTAGATGCCACCCACTCGAATCCGACCCGCGTGATGTTCGGCGCCATCGTGAACTGGCCACAGAAATAGGTTCCACCGGTGTCCCGCTTGACCCGGCAAACAATCTTGTACTCGTCGTTCCTGCGCTGCATGGTGAGCCGAACCAGGTTGCCAATACCCGCCTGACGGGTCATCAACACATGATGAAAGGTGTTGTTCTCCATCGCGAGGTTGTTGTGGGCCATCAAGAACTCGAGTCGATAAACCGGCTCGTCGACCGGCGTCGTGTCGGCGACAAATGCAGCATTGATCCCACCCATAACAACCTCGAGTCCAAATTCGCCACCCAGAGCAGCATCCATGTTGACGTCAAGGCAATTTGGGGGGGCGCAGGGTTGAGCGGAGACCGCCGAGGCACCGAATACCAACCCCAAGCTGGCCACCAATACCAAAAAAGAACGTTGCAACATGATTTCCTCCTCCTTTTTTTCCCGTTCACGCTTCGAACTCAGGCCCTGAGACATGATGCACAGAGCTTGCGCCGACAGAAAGACACATTAACAGGCAGAAATTAATAGGCACACAGCATATATTCAACTGAAGCATAAACGCAAACTCTGGCTAGTCAACCGTCCGTAGAGACGATGCTTCAGTCAGTCTTAGTCCCTCGGCCAGCCCCGCCAGATTCCAGGGCAAACGTCCTCCCTGGCGGACGCACATCACCACCTACGCGGCCACTCGAGGCCGATACCTCTGCCGGTTTCTGGCAAAATGCTGGCACAACAATTGCTCCTAATCGATACAACACCGAGGAAACCGCCATCGGTAGAATCCTTGCCAAATAGCCCAGGCCATTTTCCGGGAGCTCCATCATGAAACCGAATCGAGCCGTCCTTTGTTGCTTATTCCTTGTTCTGCTCTCTACGACGGCGATCTTCGCCCAGTCGAACGACTCTGAAGATCCCGCGTTCGGCGAGATCATCGACGTCCGAGTGATCAACCTCGAAGTTGTCGTTACGGACGGCAAGGACCGCGTCCACGGCTTGCAAGCTGACGACTTCCGCGTCCGGGTCGACGGCGAAGAAATCCCGATTGAATTCTTCACCGAAGTCCAGGGAGGGCAGGCAACCTCCGGCAGCACCCTCGCGGACGCCTCCACGATCCCGGCTCTGGCTCCCGGCCAAGCGGTTGGTACCCGTTATCTGGTCTTCATCGACGAAGCGTTTGCACTGCGCAGCCAACGTAATCGGGTGCTGCGCAACCTGATCGAGCAACTCCCCCACCTGGGGCCGCAAGATCATATGGCGATTGTTGCGTACAACGGCCAGCAACTCGACATGTTGTCGAGTTGGAGCTCGTCGCAGCCGGCCCTTGCCCGGGTTCTCGAGGAGGCTAAATCGCGCCGAGCTTATGGTCTCCGGCACCGAGCCACACGCGGCTACGATCTCGGGCGTTACGCCTTCACCAGCCGACGCACCGGTGACATCTTCTTTGACCGCGACCCGTTCTTCAACCGCTACCGCTCAGGCTTTCCCGACTTCAACTCCATCGCACGCCGAGGCAGCCGAACCTTCAACGACACCGCACGGGTGGTAGAAGCCGCCAATTCCGTCTTGCGCGCCTTTGCCAAACCCCAGGGTCGTAAGGTCATGTTGCTCCTCTCCGGCGGCTGGCCGACAGCGTCCGGTGGCGGCTTCTCCTCCGCCGTCAACTACAGCGATGGTGGCACCGATCGAGCGGTGTTACGTTCACTGATCGACACCGCCAATCGCCTTGGTTACACCCTCTATCCGGTAGACGTCAAAGGTGTCGAGAGCCACTTCGGGGGCGCTCAATACGCCACCGCATCCGAGGCCAGCTTCGCGGCCAACTTCGGCCGCAACCAGGAATTCATCGAGGAAGGCACGCTACTTCACCTGGCCGCGGAGACCGGTGGCCGGGCCTTGATCGACGGCGCCAGCTTCAACGCCCTGCAACGGGTGGCTGAGGATACCCGCTCCTACTATTGGATCGGCTTCACCCCGACCTGGCAGGAGAATGATCGCCGCCATCGCGTCAAGGTCGATGTCGACCGTAAGGGGGTCAAAGTACGCGCCCGCAACAGCTTCTCTGACCTGTCTCGCCAAACCGAGGTCTCGATGTTGATCGAGAGCGCTCAGACCTTCAACTTACCGATTCCCGGCGAGACCGCCCGACTCGACATTTCAACCGGCGTGCCCGAGAAGAGCGGCTACCGCAAGGTCATCGTGCCACTCAAACTTGCGGTGCCGCTCGAAGAAGTCACCCTGCTGCCCATCCAAGGCGGCTTCGGAGCACGCCTCGAGCTACGGGTTGCGGCCACCGACGACCGCGGCAACACGGCTGACATTCCGGTCATCCCCCTCGAGCTACGCGGCAGTTCCGAAGATGACGCCGATATCGCCAACCTCGAGGTCATGCTCAAGCTGCGCAAGCGTCCTCATCGGTTGCTGATCTCGCTCCATGACCCGACCTCGGGCAACTTGATCTCGAAACGCTTCGATTTGACGTTGTAACGACAACGCCGGATGTCACAGCACCAGACGTCGTCAGCACCAGACGTCGTCAGCGCCAGACGTCGTCAGCCGACGTAACGAATCACTTTGGTGCCGGCGATGTGATCGTGAATGCATCGCCGGTCATCCCGCAGGATAAATGCGATATTCACCAGCGTTGCGAAGTTGCCAATAACCGGGATCATGGTCACCATGGTAATCGGCGCATAGCGCAGGAGAATGATCTTCCACACCGGTAGCACGGAGCCATCATCATTCGAGACGATCTGTGTTTTGGCCACCACTTTCCCCAAGGTCTGGCCGCGGGTTGCCAAGGTGTAGCCATGGAGCAAACAGAAAAACAGGAGCCCCAGAATGCCGACCTGAACGATCGTCATGGTGGGTACTTCCCCGGTCATGATCTGATCCCACAGCCCCATCGATTGATAAAGCGCTAGGGCCGAGGCCAGGCCGAATAGGCCGTCGACCATCGAACCCCAGAAACGGGCAGACAGCGGCGCCAACTCGATCTCGCCATCGTGCTCGACAACGATCGATGCTTGCGGGGGCTTGTAAGGGTCATCCATGGACATCGGACATTATCATGCCACGGGTTGCCCCGATCGACTCGGGCGCCCGGTACGAAAGCAGGAGCCACAGACCGCCGATGTCAACCGCCAACCGGTACCGGCTCCAACGCTTTCACCGCCGACACCGGGTCGGGTCTAGCTACCGCCACTGGACGCAGCCAGCCGTGATGGTCCGAGGTCGAGCCGTCGAACAATCCGAAGAAGGCCCACTGTAGAGCTGAGGTGATCGGCCCAGGGCACTGCTCGGTGAGACGCTGCTCACCAATCGAAATACCATCGATCGCACGCACCGGTGTGATCTCGGCGGCAGTACCGGTGAGGAAAACTTCGTCGGCAACGTAGACACGCTCACGGGCAATAGTTTCTTCGGACACCTCGAGCCCAAGATCCCGCGCTAACACCATCACCGTATCGCGGGTGACCCCTCGCAGCACTGACGCCGACTGCGGTGGCGTCTTGAGCACCCCGTCTTCAACCAGGAAGACATTCTCGCCAGCCCCTTCACTCAGCTGCCCATCGGCGTTGAGAGCCAGTCCTTCACCATAACCGTTGCGCCGTGCTTCGTCAGCAATCAACTGAGCGTTGAGGTAGTGGCCGCTGGCCTTGGCCATCAACGGCGTCGAATGGCTCGACGGTCGAATCCAAGACGAGAAGGCGGCATCAACACCCTGCTTCAAGGCGTCTTCTCCAAGATAGGTTCCCCACTCGATGGCAGCAATCGCAACCTCCATCGGAGTGTCGAGGGGCGAGACCGACAAAGCACCAAAACCAC
Source organism: Acidobacteriota bacterium (assembly GCA_029263395.1). Lineage (GTDB taxonomy): Bacteria > Acidobacteriota > Thermoanaerobaculia > Multivoradales > J023 > JAAELT01. The sequence continues at coordinate 11,549 of JAJCXO010000101.1, forward strand.
GATAAGCGATCGGTCGCAAATAGGCATCGGAGAGCCCGTTCGCACGCACGACCTCGCAGCACGCGGCCTCCAGCGTTGCGGCATCGAAGGGCATCGGCATGCGATAGATGCGGGCTGATTGTTTGAGTCGTCGAATGTGGTCCTCGAGGCGAAAGATGGCGGTACCTTGCGGGGTTGAGTAAGCGCGGATTCCCTCGAAGACAGCGGAGCCGTAGTGCAGCCCATGAGCGAGTACGTGGACAGTGGCCTGATGCCAAGGCACCAGCTTACCGTTGTGCCAGATAAATTCCGTCGGGCGCACGCTCACGACGCTCTCCTCGCTGAGCACTCGCTGTCAGCATGTACGGCAACCAGTCGACAGTCGGCAAGGTTCGAGAGATGACGCGAGAGGACCTCGACACTCCTCTCCCCGGAGACCGTCAGTTCGACAGTCAGACTCCGGTTTTTGTGATGGTTGCGTACTGCCTGCAGAGCATCGACGTGGAAACCCCGTCGACGCACGACGGAGAGCAGGCGTTCGAGTGCGCTAGTACCGGGGGAGATGTCGAGGGCGAGTGAACCGGACATGTTGAAGTCTCCTTAAAGGGATGCGGTCACGGGCTTGGATTGGGAGGCCTGGGACGTTTCGATCATTTGCGAGTTGTTGGCGCCGGCCGGGACCAGCGGCCAGACGTTGGCCTGGCGGTCGATGTGGACGTGCAGCAACATCGGCCCGCGGGACTCGAGCAAGAGGTCGAGGGCTCCCGCAACCTGTTGGGTACGGTCGATCGCGAGCGCCGGAATGCCAAAGGCGCGGGCAACCTCGGCAAAGTCTGGATTGTCCGAGAGGTCGACTTCACTTTCCCGGTTGTCGAAGAAACACTCTTGCCACTGCCGCACCATGCCGAGGGCGGAGTTGTCCAGAACCACGATTTTGACCGGCAGGTTGTAACGCCGAATGGTGGCCAACTCCTGGACGTTCATTAGGATCGAGCCGTCGCCGGTGACGTTGAGTACTGTCGCCTCAGGATGGGCGATCTGCACGCCGATTGCAGCCGGTAGCCCGAACCCCATGGTGCCGAGGCCACCGCTGGTGAGATGTTGCCTGGGATGTTCGAAACACCAATGCTGCGCTACCCACATCTGGTGTTGGCCGACATCACAGACGACAAACGAGCCGGACGGCGCTTGCTGCGACAGCTGGCGCAACATCGCGGGGGCGTAAACCTCGTCGAAGGGTGCGTCGTAACGCCACTGCCACCGTTGCTTCCACTCTCGACATTGCTGGCGCCAGGGCTCGATATCGAGGGAACGTTCGAGGGCGTCGAGCGCCAGCCGCAGGTCACCGCGTACCGCGGCATGGGGTACGCGCAGCTTGCCGAGCTCGGCGGCGTCGATATCGAGATGGATGACCCGCGCCTCGGGGGCAAACTCGCTCAATTTGCCGGTGGCACGGTCGTCGAATCGGACCCCGATGGCAACCAGCAGATCACACTCCTGGACCGCGTGATTGGCGGCACGGGTGCCATGCATCCCCAACATACCCAAGAAAAGTGGATGATCACTTGCGATCCCACCCAGGCCGTGCAAAGTGTGGACAACAGGAATCCCAGTACCCGCGACGAAACGGCGCAACGCGTCGACCGCCGCCCCCTTTTCAACCCCACCGCCAGCATAAATCACCGGTCGTTGACTGGCTCGCAACAATTCGGTGGCGTCCGCCAAACCATCGGCACCGGGAGGATCGGGAGGCGTCGCGGCACTCGGCGCGCCGAACAGCCCGATCGCTGGTGCGCATTTTTCTGGAAGACCTGCTTCTGGAAGACCTGGCACCTCGGCCTGGGCCACGTCCTTCGGCAGATCGATAACAACCGGCCCTGGGCGCCCCTCGCGGGCGGTGGCGAAAGCCTGGCGCACCACCTGAGGAATGCTCTCGGGTTCGGTGACTAGGTAACTATGTTTGACGATCGGCAGCGTGATGCCCAGCATGTCGACTTCTTGGAAGGCGTCGGTACCGATCAAGTGGCGCGGTACTTGGCCGGTGATCGCCACCAACGGCACAGAGTCTAGATAGGCGTCGGCAATGCCCGTGACCAGATTGGTAGCTCCGGGTCCCGAGGTTGCCATGCACACTCCAACCTCGCCGGTTGACCGGGCGTAACCCTGCGCCGCAAATGCCGCTCCCTGTTCGTGACGGGTCAGGTAGTGACGGATCGGCGAGTCGAGCAAGGCATCGTAAACCGGCATGATGGCGCCGCCGGGGTAACCCCAAATCTTCTCGACTCCCTCTGCCTCCAGACTCCGCAGCAGCAGTTCGGCGCCAGTCATGCTGCGGCGCCTTCGTGCTGCCGGATCCAGGCCAGACGCGAACGAAGCTTGCGACCAACTTCTTCGATCGGGTGAGCCAAGCGAGCCTGCTTCAAGGCGTTGTAATGGTCGCCGCCTTCAGCATGTTCGTCGCGCCATTCGTTGGCGAAGCTGCCGTCTTGGATTTGGCCCAAGATCTGCCGCATCCGCTCGCGGGCTCCTTCGTCGACCACCCGCGGGCCGCGGGTGAGATCACCATAACTGGCGGTGTCACTAACGAACCGATGCATACGCTCCAACCCGCCCTCGTACAGAAGATCGACGATCAGTTTGAGCTCGTGTAAGCACTCAAAATAGGCCACCTCGGGGGAATAGCCAGCTTCGACCAGGGTTTCCCAACCGGCGGTCACCAGCTCGGTGGCACCGCCACAAAGCACAGCCTGCTCGCCGAAGAGATCGGTTTCGGTCTCTTCCCGAAACGTGGTCTCGAGCAGTCCGGCACGGGCACCGCCGATCGCCGCACCGTAGGCCCGCGCCAACGCCGTCGCCCGGCCGCTGACATCTTGATGAACCGCCACCAGGCACGGCACCCCGCGGCCCGCCTCGTACTGTTCGCGCACCAGGTTGCCGGGTCCCTTGGGTGCCACCATGACGACGTCGAGATCTGACGGTGGCTCGATGGCACGGTAGTGGACATTAAAGCCATGGCTGAACAACAACGCCGAGCCGGGTGCCAGCCGTGGCCGGATGCAAGTCTCGAAGAGCTGCGGCTGGGCCATGTCGGGCACCAACAACACAACCATCGCCGCTCCCGATACCGCGTCCTCGACGCTCGCAGGTGTCCAGCCGTCGTTCGTCGCCTGTTGCCAGCTCGCGCCGCCGGGGCGCAAGCCAACCACCACATCCACACCGCTGTCGCGCAAGTTCAGGGCTTGCGCCCGCCCCTGGCTGCCATAACCCACTACTGCCACTCGGCAGCCGGATAGGTTGTCGCCAGGTTTGCCTTCAGAATCGTTACCGAACGGGTTGTTCTCGGTTGTCTCTCGAGTCATGACATCTCCAGTTCTAGGAAGTAGGTAGCGCAGCGGAAACTTGCGGCCGAGGCAGCGGACAGGTTGTTGCACCGTCCGAGGCTGAAGCGACGGTGGCGGCGTAACGCGCCAAGACACCTGTGCCACAGCGGGACGGCAGCGGGGTCCATTGAGCTCGGCGACCGGTCAGGTCGGCGTCGACATCGAGGCGGCGGCGTTCGGTATCGATACGAATTACGTCGCCGTCACGCACCAGGGCAATCGGCCCGCCGTTCATCGCCTCGGGGGTCACGTGGCCAATCATCATGCCGTGGGTGGCGCCAGAGAACCGGCCGTCGGTCACCAGCGCAACCGAGTTACTGAGACCGGCACCAACCAAGGCGGCGGTCACCGCCAGCATCTCGCGCATGCCGGGGCCACCACGCGGCCCTTCATAACGGATGACCAACACCTCACCCGCTGCCACCAAACCATCCCTGACGGCACGGAAGCAGGTCTCCTCACTATCGAACACTCGTGCTGGACCGGCAAACACGGTCAAGTTGTCGTCCGGCATCTTGAGGACACAGCCCTCGGGCGCCAACGACCCCTGCAAAACTTCGAGATGACCGCGCCGGAGTAGCGGCTGGGTCGTCGAGCGCAGCACGGCTTGGCCGTCAGCTTCAACCGCCTGTTCGGCAATCTGCCCCAGCGTTTCACCGCTGATGGTCGGCGTGTCGTGGAGCCGGCCGAGTTCAGCGAGCCGACGCGCTACCAACGGATAGCCGCCAGCGGCGTGCAGGTCCACCGCGGTGAACTGTCCCAACGGCTTGAGATCCGCCAGCACCGGTAAAGACCGGCTGATCCGTCCGATGTCATCCAAACCGAAGGCAATTCCAGCCTCACGAGCGATGGCGATCAGGTGCAACACCGCATTGGTCGAACCGCCAGTGAGCACAACTGCGGCAGTTGCGTTCTCGAGCGACGCACGGCTAATCAGCTGTCGCGACGACAGCCCACTCTGGATCGCCCGCAGCATCAATGCTCCGCAGTCGTAGGCCGCTTTCGGACGTGCTGGGTCCAATGCCGGTAGTCCATTGGTCATCGGTGAAACGCCGAGGAAAACTGCCGCCGTCGCCATACTGTTGGCGGTGAACTGCCCACCGCAAGCACCGGCTGCCGGGCAGGCCGCACGCTCGATTGTGGTGAGCTCGTCGCCATCGATCTCACCCCGTGCTTCGCGACCTACAGCCTCGAACACATCCTGGATGGTGATCGCTTTGCCACGGTGGCTGCCTGGCGCAATCGAACCACCATACAGCATCATCGACGGTAAATTCAGGCGAGCCAACGCTTGTAAGGTGCCTGCCACGGTTTTATCGCAACCAGACAAAGCCACCACTCCGTCAAAGCTGTGGCCGCGGACCACTAATTCGATCGAATCGGCAATCGTCTCTCGACTGACCAGGGAGGCTCGCATGCCGTCGGTACCCATCGAGATACCGTCCGACACTACGATGGTGTTGAACTCCAGTGGCACACCACCAGCCTCCCGGACACCTCGTTTAACGTCCTCCGCCAGTCCACGCAAATGCAGGTTACAGGGTGTTACTTCCGACCAGGTATTGGCGACCGCGATCATCGGTCGCCCGAAGTCGTCGTCGGTGAAACCTACCGCCCGTAACATCGAACGGGCTGGAGCTCGGGCTGGTCCCTGCTGGACCACGTTACTGTTCATGATTTCTCCTCAACTCGGATCATTGGATCTATCGTTCACTCAAAATCTCGCAAAGCCCACAAAACAAAAAAAGCCCGCAACTTGCGTTGCGGGCCGTTTTCGTTTCACGCTTGATGCGGAATCAGAAAACGGCCCATGCGTCTCCAATAAGCACGGCTACTACAAGAATAACGACGAGCGAAAGAACAGACACCACAGCACGGCCCTGGCCAGTCCTGCTTTGGCCTGCACTGCCGTGCATCGAAAGTTTGTTCTTTAGACCGATCATCGAATCGTCCCTGTGATGTATAACGTTATTACGCTCTACGCGCTGTTCTACTGAACTACTCAAGGCGACACACTGCCCTCGCGGCGAGCAAAGAATAAAGCAGCATCCCATTAAAAGTCCATCGAATGTTCGTCGGATTGACGGATGGCCTTACATACGACACCGAACAACTGACCCAAACTTGATCAGATATCCGGTCAATATTCATCTCACCCTCAACTCGACGTTTCTAACGCAAGCGCATTTCTATCGCAACCGAGTTTTGAAAGCTCTCACTTTTGAATCAGATATCGCAGCAGACTCAGCACGGGCAGCAGTCGCCTGTCCGCTAGAGTCTGAAAAAATCGGCAAAGGCCTTCGAGTCTCCTCAAGAATCATCGACGTTTCGAGCTGTTCAACCTCAGCCCGTGCCGAGAGAACTTCCAGAATCAACTTCCGAAGATGTTCGGCGTCACGAACCGCCACATGAATCAGGAAGTCATTGGCTCCCGTGACGTGAAACAGCGCCACCACTTCTTCACAGCCGAGAGCATGTTCTCGAAACGTTTCGTAGTTATCCTTGGTATGACCATTGAGCTTGGCCGAGATGATCGCTTGGAAGCCGATACCGATCGCCTTCGGATCTACCGCCGTGCAGAACTTCTCAAGCACTCCGGAGTCCTTGAGACGCCGGGCGCGCTCCAGGCAGCTCGACGGCGAAAGGTGTACCTTCGCGGCCAGCTCCTTGTTGGAAAGCCGAGCGTTCTCCTGCAGTGCCCTGACGATCTTGTAGTCGATCTCATCGAGTGGTTTTTTCATTGTCGGCTCCGCACGTTGAGTACTCCTGCGACGTATCTTAGCCCGCTTCACCAACCAGGGACGGTTCCGGAGCCTCGGCTGGGGACTCGATCTCCGCGAGATGATGAATGATCTGTTCGGTGAGCTCGACGGTCGAAACGGCAACTTCGTCCGCCGCCGCTAGATCCGCGGTGCGATAGCCAGCGGCGAGCACGGCGGCGACCGCCGCTTCGATGGCTCGTGCCTCGACCTCTCGATCGAGGCTGTAGCGCAAGAGCAGCGCCGCACTCGAGATGGCGCCAAGCGGGTTAGCGAGCCCCGAGCCGGCAATATCGGGCGCCGAGCCATGGACCGGCTCATACAGACCGCGTGGCCCGTCGCCGAGAGAAGCCGAGGGCAAGGATCCGAGGGAGCCGGCAAGCACGGACGCTTCGTCACTCAGCACGTCGCCAAACAGGTTGGGCGTCAGCAAGACATCAAATGCCGCTGGCTGGCGGATCAGTTGCATGGCGCAGTTGTCGACCAACAGATGGTCTAGGGTGACGTCGGGATATTGTGCTGCCACACGCTCAACCGTCCGTCGCCACAGCCGCATCGACGCCAACACGTTGGCTTTGTCCACCGATGTCACTTTGCGGGATCGGCGACGGGCAGCACGAAAGGCGACATGGGCCACCCGTTCCACCTCAGCGACCGAATAAACCATGGTGTCGAAAGCATCCTCGCCATCGCCCTGCTCGCGGCGTGGGCCGAAGTAAAGCCCGCCGGTGAGTTCGCGGACGAACAGCAAATCAACGTTGCGCAGCAGCTCAGGCTTGAGGGGCGCTGCCGTCGCCAGCTCAGGTTGCACCGTCACCGGCCGCAGGTTGGCAAACAATTCGAAGTGTTTCCGCAGCCGCAGCAGCCCAGCCTCCGGTCGATCGGTTGCCGGCAACGCTGACCACTGCGGGCCACCAACCGCACCGAGCAGCATGGCATCGCTGGTCTCGCAGAGAGCCAACACTGCTGCCGGCAGCGGTTCACCCATGGTGTCGATAGCATGGCCGCCGATCGCCGCCTCGACCAGATCGAGCTCGAGATCCGAAACCCGGGTCACCGCTTCCAGCACCTGACGAGCCGAGTCTGTGACCTCCGGGCCGATGCCGTCCCCCGGCAACAACACAATGCGTGGCCGCGTCATGACGACAACACCTTCGGTTGGCGAGAATCTGTCCACGGCGGATGGCGCGATTCGTAGTCCGCAATCTGTTCAGCCTGACGCAGCAAATATCCCAACTGATCAATGCCTTCGAGCAAACATCGACGAGCGAAGGGATCCACCTCAAAATCGACTCCCGTGCCGTCGGGCAGGGTCAGCGTCGAGCTCTTGAGGTCGATTGTGATTTCGGCGCACGGATCAGCCTCGACGATATCGGCCAGCTGGCGGTGTAGCGGCCGATCGATCGCAACTGCCAGCAGGCCGTTGCGCAGGGCGTTGATGCGAAAGATATCGGCAAAACAAGGACTCAAAACGGCGCGAAATCCGTAGTCCAATAACGCCCAAGGAGCATGTTCACGGGAGCTTCCACAACCGAAGTTGTCTCCTGCCAACAGCACTTGGGCATCGCGGAATACGTCGCGATGGAGCACACACTCCGGATCGCGCCGCCACTCGGCGAACAGCCCTTCAGCCAACCCTTCCCGGCCAATGATCTTGAGGTATTCGGCGGGGATAATCTGATCGGTATCAACATCATCGATCAACAACGGCACCATGCAACTGCTCAAGGATTGGAATCGAGGTGCCATTACAGTAGCTCCATTACAGTAGCTCCCTGGGATCGGCAACGTGCCCCGCCACCGCGCTGGCGGCGGCGGTCAAGGGGCTTGCCAAGATGGTTCGGCCGCCGGGACCTTGGCGGCCTTCGAAGTTGCGATTGGTGGTGCTGACGGCGAGTTGCCCGGGGGCCAATCGGTCACCGTTCATCGCCAGGCACATCGAGCACCCAGCCTCGCGCCACTGGGCACCTGCCGCAAGAAAAACTTCGTGCAGGCCCAGGGCTTCGGCCTCACGACGAACGGCTTGCGACCCTGGCACCACCAACATCTCCACTCCTGATGCCACCTGGCGTCCTTGCATAACCTGGGCGGCCGCCTCGAGATCACTCAGCCGAGAATTGGTGCAACTGCCAATGAATACGACGTCGATTGCTCGCCCAAGCAAGGCTTCACCGGGCTGCACAGCCATGTACGTCCAAGCCTTCTCCATCGTTGGCAGACTTTGAGGATCGACGGTCGCGGCGCTGGGAATGGTGCCAGAAACCGGCATCGACATGCCGGGGTTTGTCCCCCAGGTAATCATCGGCTCGATCGTCGACGCATCCAGGACAATCCGACGATCGAAAATTGCACCTGGATCCGTGGACAGCTCCCGCCAACTGGCGAGTGCTTCCTGCCAAGCTTGGGGGGCATAGGGCCGCCCTTCAAGATAGGCAAACGTGGTTTCGTCCGGTTCGACGAGACCAGCCCTGGCACCCGCCTCGATCGACATATTGCATACGGTCATCCGACCTTCCATGTCGAGCTCGCGAATCGCCTGGCCGGTGTACTCGATAACATGACCGGTACCACCGTCGATACCCAGCCGACCGATGATGGCCAGGATCAGGTCTTTGGCCGTCGCCCCCTTCTGCAAGCTGCCTTCGACATGCACTTCGAGGGTCCGCGGACGTTTCTGGAGCAAACATTGGGTCGCCAACACATGGGTCACTTCACTGCTGCCGATGCCGAACGCCAGGGCACCGAACGCACCGTGGGTGCTGGTATGGCTGTCGCCGCAGACAATCGTCATACCGGGCTGGGTCAATCCGAGCTCTGGGCCGATCACGTGCACGATCCCTTGACGCTCATCGTCGAGGGCGAACAGAGGAATGCCGTGCCGCTCGCAGTTGGTTTCCAACCTGTCGAGCTGATCGGCGCCGCGAGGATCGAGCACCCGCAGACCGCTGCGGCCCACTCCTGGCAAAGTTGGCGTCGAGTGGTCCATGGTGGCAACAGCACGGCCGGGACAGCGCACTTCGAGCCCCCGGCGTTCGATCTCGGAAAACGCCTGGGGCGACGTCACCTCGTGCAGCAGATGCAGGTCGATGTAGAGAGTCGCCGGGATACCCGGTTCCGGCTCAGTCACCAGATGCCGGCGCCATATCTTGTCGAAAAGGGTCGACGGTTCGGCCGCAGCGCCGCTGGCCGGATCTTGCTGTTCTGCATTCATCTCGGTTTCGTTTCTCGCCAATCGTTATCGAACATCGCTGTAATTGCACTCAGTTCGGGCGGGTCCGATCAAGGAATGCCAACAGTGTAATCGGGATCAAAGGGTTCTTCAGCAAAAGGCTCGTAACGAGGGAATGTGATCGGTTGTGTTGTGTCAGCCAATGGCATTGGCGCCCCTGGTGACGCAGCATCGGCTGATGACGTCGCGGTCGCAGCCATCGACGCGGTTACAGCCATCGTCGCAGTCAACATCCGATTGATCGCCGCCAGGTAGGCTTTGGCACTGGCAACGATGACATCGGTGTCGGCACCATAACCGGCATAGGTCGCCTGCGCGGCTTGGACCGTATTGGCGTTGTTCGAATCGTGACCACTGGGTCTGTGACTGCTGGGTCTGTGGCCATTGGTTCTGTGGCCATTGGTTCTGTGGCCATCAGTTACCCCGTGGCCATTGGACCGAGGGCCATTGTGTCCATGGCCATTGTTCGACGCATGTGCAGGGCTTTTTGCGGCCTCGCTGCCGGGCGCAATGCGAACCGAGACTTCCCCCAAAGCGTCGATCCCGGCGGTCACGTTACGGATCCGAAAATCGATCAGCTCGTTGGGGGCCTCAGCAATCTTCTGGATGGCTCGAAAGACTGCATCCACCGAGCCTGAACCGACAGCGGCACCAACCCGTTCGCTCCCCTGGCGGCCGATCAGTCGCACGGTGGCGGTAGCGGCAGCCGGAGAGCCACAAACCACCTGGAGATGGCCGAGCCGGTAATGCTCCTCAGACGTCCCAACTTCGGCACGGGTCAACGCCATCAGGTCGGCGTCGGTGATCGTCTTCCGACGATCCGCCAGTTTCTTGAATTGTTTGAAAGCCTCGTCGAGTTGCACCTCGTCGAGTTCGACACCGATCTCCTGCAGACGGGACCGGAACGCATGGCGACCGCTGTGTTTACCCAACACCAATTCGCTACGTTCCAAACCGACCGACTCCGGCGTCATGATCTCGTAGGTTCGCTCGTCCTTCAGCATACCGTCCTGATGAATACCGGCCTCGTGAGCAAAGGCATTACGGCCAACCACCGCCTTGTTGGGCGGCACAGAGATGCCAGTAAAACGACTCACCATACGACTGATCGACGTCAGCTGCCGGGTCTCGATACCGGTCTCCAGGCCGAGCTCCGGACGGCGGGTGGCAAGCGCCATCACCACTTCTTCCAGGCTGGTGTTGCCGGCCCGCTCGCCAATGCCGTTGACTGTGACTTCAACCTGGCGTGCACCGGCTTCGATTCCAGCCAAGGCATTAGCGGTGGCCAGCCCGAGATCATCATGGCAGTGAGCTGACCAAACGATCCCAACTCGTGCGGTCTGTTCGATCAACCGTGCCAGCAGCTGGCTATACTCGTTCGGCAAAGCGTAGCCGACAGTATCGGGGATGTTGAGCGTCGTCGCGCCGGCCTCGATCGCGGCCGTTGTTACCTGGATTAAAAAACCGGGGTCCGATCGGGTGGCATCTTCCGGGCTGAACTGGACGTCATCACACAGGCTGCGGGCATAACCGACCATCTCACGAACGCGAGCGAGCACCTGCTCACGGCTCATGCTGAGTTTGCACTCCATGTGGAGATCCGAGGTTGCGATGAAGGTGTGGATACGCGGTCGATGAGCCAGTCTTACCGCTTCCCAGGCACTTTCGATATCACCTCGGCAGGCACGGGCCAGGCCGGCGATGATCGGTCCTTCCGCTGTACCGACCTGCCGTGCGATGCTCTGCACCGCGGCCAAGTCATCCGGGCTTGCCGCCGGAAAGCCGGCTTCGATCACATCGACCCCAAGCGCTGCGATGCTGCGAGCAAGTACAAGTTTCTCGTCGCTGGTAAGGCTGGCGCCAGGTGATTGTTCACCGTCGCGCAATGTGGTGTCGAAGACTCGAACGTAGGGATCGGTTCTAACTCGAACCATGGCTTTCCTCGTTTCCCGGTTGTGCATAATGAAAAAGCCCCCGGTGGTTGACCGGGGGCTTCGTGGCTTTGCTCGTGTTGCAAACTGAGCTCGCTACGTTGCCCCTGGGTTGTTGATCACCATAAGAACCAGGCTGATGAGACTGAGGCTGCTAAGAGCGAGGCTGCTGACTAGACGTAACCGCCGATCGCCAGAAACACGACGGCACGGCACGGCACCTAGAAGGTGCAGCTCAATAGCAGGCTGACTCGTGGCGTAGTGCCTAATGATGTTCTCTCGGTTGCAAATCAGAGGACGGATAGGGGCTCCGAACGACGAGCAAAGCCTATGCTGGCGTTTGAGCCAAGTCCACCGAATGATTCCCGCATCTTACCTGCCGGCCGGCAGGTAATCCGAATCCAAACTAACAGAAAGCCCAGTGGCGCGAAAGAATGTTCGGTTGGGCCTGTTTTTGGACTGTTGAAGGCGACTCGGTCCAACTTCCAAACGATCTAGACTTGCCTTCGAGGGGGCTCTGAGGCACACAACGTCAGAACATCGTCGGCCAAGTTGCCAGTAGGCGGCGGCTGCGGGCTCCTTCCCCTGCCGGACCGCGGGCCCGCCGCAGCGCCCTGATCAACTCGATGCGGGTGTCGCGGGGATCGATCACGTCATCGATCAGGTGGAGGCCAGCCGCCTCCCACGGCTCGTTCTGGTGCTGCATGTGGGCGATGAGCTGTCGGCGGGCAGCCTCGGGATCATCAACCTCTCGCAGCTTGCGGCCGTGGACGACGTTGACCGCCACCGCGGGTGACATGAAGGAAACTTCGCCGATTGGCCAGGACAACAAGGTATCAGCTCCCATGTTGGCACCGGCCATGTTGCAATGGGCCATGCCGTAGGACTTGCGGACGATGACCGAGATCCGTGGCACCGTGCTGTGATGTAACGCTTCGAGGAACGTCATGATGCGCAGTGGCATCTTGCCTTGCTCGGCGAGTTTGCTGACGAAGAAGCCCGGTGTGTCGTGCAAAAAAACCAGCGGGATGTGGAAAGCGTCACAGAGACAGATGAAGGCGGTCGCCTTCTCGCATGCCCCCGGCCCCATTGCACCCACACTGGCACGTGGGTTGTTGGCCAAGAAGCCGACACTGTGGCCATCGAGCCGAGCCAGGGCAGTGATCAAGCTGCCGTCAAAATACGGCTTGAGCTCCAAGACACTGTCTCGGTCGGCCACCAGCTCGAGCAAGCGGTGCATGTCATAAGCCTTGCGCGGATCTTCCGGCACAATGTCGAGCGCCGCTGCTAGACGGCGATCCGGGGCATCGTCGGGCGCGACCACCGGCGGCAAGTCTTCGGCATTGGACGGCAAGTAGCTCAACACTCGGCATACCAAGTCGAGACATTCCCGGTCGTTATCGGCGAAGAGGTCCACCTGACCGGTGGTACGGGCGTGCAACTCCCAGCCCCCGAGCTCCTCTGTCGTAGCCTTTTCACCGGTCGCCGCTTCCAGCACCGGCGGCCCGGACACCGCCATCGCGGTGCCCCGTACCTGCACCACGATGTCGGCCAGCGACGCTTTCCAAGTAGGGGCGCCGTAACACTCGCCCATTATGGTGGCGACAAACGGTACTCGACGATCACGCGGTTCACCGGAGAGCGGGTAGACCATACTCATCATGCCCGTCGCACCCATGATGTCCGGCACCCGAGCACCGCCAGCATCTCCCAGATTGACGAGCGGGATCCCCTTGCGGACAGCATACAGTGTGCTCTTGTGGTCCTTCCCCGAGCCGACTCGGCCACCGGCTCCGGCCATGACAGTCACATCGTCCGCGGAGGTATATACCGGCCGTTGGTCGATCTCTCCAAAACCACAGACTTTGCCGTCGGCCGGTGTTTTGGCGCGGGCTTGCGGAAGATCGCTGTGAGCCAGCAGACCCGTCTCCTGGAAACTGTCTTCGTCCAGTAGATAAGCGACCCGCTCGCGCGCCGTCCATCGCCCCAGGGCGTGTTGGCGCTCGATCTTGGCCTCACCACCCATCGCAAGCGCCTTGCGTCGACGGCGCTCTAGCTCCTCTATGCCATGGCTGACCACCGATTTATCACTCACTACCCCGTCATCGTCCATGTTAGCTCCTGGCATGTCCTGGCTCTCGGAATACCGTCCTAGCTCTCGGAATACCGTCCTGGCTCTCGGAATACCGATCCACAAACGCCCCACGCAGACTAACGGAACCTCCAGACTGGCTCCATGGCGCGACGGTTCATCGTAGCCGACAATCCAGTCGATGATCGGTCCAGTCGAAACAGGTTTGACTATGGAGGGACACGCCGTGCACTACGACGTTCAGTATTTTGACAGCCCAAGGGACAGCCTTCAGACCGACAGCTATCCCGTTCGACAGCCGCCTCGTTGGCTGCGACGCGCCACCACGATGATCCGCGAAGAGTTCGGCAGTCCCCTGACCGTTCAGGGCATAGCCCGCGAAGTTGGCGTCCACCCGGTCCATCTGTCGCGAGTTTTCCGCCGCGTTCACCACCGGTCGATCGGCGACTACCTGCGCCACGTGCGCGTTCAATTCGCTTGCGACCGACTGTGTGAGTCCGACGTGCAACTCGCAGACCTGGCGTTGAGTGCCGGCTTCTGCGATCAGAGCCAGCTCACCCACTCGTTCAAGAAGGTCGTCGGCACCACTCCCGGTCGCTACCGGACGCAGGCACAGACCGCCCACTGAGCGTCACCACTTCGTCAACAGCAGGTCGCTCTCGGCTGAATGCAGCAGCGCCAAAGCCAGGTAACGGCCATCACCGGAAACTGCCATACCGTACTCGCGGGCCGGCTCCTCGAGCTGCCACACCGTACGTTCTTCGCCTTGCGGCAGATCTTGGTACACCACGGCACTGCGATCATCGTCCTGTTGATCGACGAAGAAGACACCTTCCGGCGTCAACGCCCAATCGACCGTAGGATCAAATTCGGCCAACACCAGACTCTCTTCGCCGCCTGAGAGGGGCTGCCGCCAGAGTCCTGAGACTCCGGTCGGTTTGACGAAGTAGAGCCAACGACGATCAAAGGATTCGGCGGCGGTGAGGCCACCGTCGCGGGTGACCTGGGAAGCATCATCGGCGGTCAAGGATCGGCGCCAGACTTGCCAGCGTCCCGAACGATTCGACGCGAAGTAAAGCGATTCACCGTCACGCGACCAGACTGGCAAACAATCTTCGGCACCATGCTGGGTCAAACGCCTGCTATGCGCGCCGTCGGACGAAATCAGGTGGATGTCCACATTGCCACCGGTGCTGTTGTCGAAAGCGATCTGCTCGCCGTCCGGCGACCATTGGGGGCGCCCGAGTAGCCCCGAGCCAACCGCGGTCAATTGTTTGGGATGGCGCGAGCTGTTGTCCGCCACCCACAACTCGGTGGACCCCGAACGCTCGGACACGAACGCCACACGCTGACTATCAGCTGAAAATGCTGGCAGTCGATCCGTCGAGGTCGACGACAGCCATCGCATCGGCTGGGGTGTTTCCGTCAAGTCTAGGCGCCACAGCTCGGTATCCACCCGCAGCCGCTCGACCACTAGAAGATCCACCGCTGGAACCGCCGAGGCTCGCACAATGTGATCCGAACCGAGCTCCAGATCGTGAGTCACGCCCCCGGTCTGTGAGACCCAGCTCAAGCCATAACGATCGGAGCGCAAACGGGCAAATAGTACCGCTTGGCCATCGGGAGACCAGGTCGGTCGGACAATCGCTTGCCGCAGCTCGGTGAGCTGGCGCAGCATACGGCTATCGAGTTGCAGAGTGAACAGATCACCGACCCCAAGCCCGCCACGCACAAACACCAACTCATCGCCGGATGGCGACCAGGCGGGATCAAAATCGCCGACAACGCCGGCAGGTGGAACGGTCAAGCGCTCGCGATAGCGACTTTCCACTTCGATCCGAAACAGGGCCACCGCTTCTCCAGGTGTCGGCCGCTGGGCATAAGCTAGCCAATGACCGTCTGGCGACCAGGCTAGGCCATAAAGCTTCTCTGCCGGCAATACCGCCAACTCAGACTCCGTCTCCCCGTCAACTTCGGTGATCACGAGATGGGTAGCCTCAGTGCCATACCGAGCGTAAGCCAGGCGAGCACCGTCGGGGGACCATGCTGGATACGCCTCAGCGTCCGATTGGTGGGTCATTCGTCGGGGCACTTCGTCATCGAGCCGCCGAACATACACCGCGTTTGGCCCCCCTTCCTCAGCCCATACGAAGGCCACCCGGTTGCCGTCCGGAGCCAGGCTGACATCCCGCTCCCGGCCAGGGTAGGTCGTCAGCGGCCTCAATGCGGTGACTCCAGACGCTTCGACAACCTTCGGCAACTCGGCCCTGCGGCCGCCGGCCAATGACACCGCGACGACCAGGATGACCGACGCCATCAATATTGCCAGGCCGACCGATACCGTTCGGCTGAAGCGATACGGCAGCCCGACGACCGGCGACACTTCGGGCCGACTCGTTGGCAACGGGATCGATGGGGACAGCGTCTTCGATGGGGACAGCGTCTTCGATAGAGGCACCGTCCCCGATGAGAGTACCGTCGATAAAGATTCGGTCGTCGACTCGTCAGCAAGCGTGCTCACCGGGGCAATCAAACGGTAACCAGCCCGCGGGATGGTCTCGATGAAACGCGGCGCCCGGGCGTCGTCATTGAACGTCCGGCGCAGCAGCATCACTGCTCGACGTAACCCCTCCTCCGCGGCGTAAGCGTCACCCCATCCGACTTCACGCAACTCTTCACGGGGTACCATTTCCCCTGGGCGGGCTGCCAACCGCACCAGGACCTGCATCACTTTGGGTTCCAGATGAAGGATCCGCTCGCCATCGACAAGGCGATAGAGGCGTGGCTCAACGCGCCAGCCAGCAAGCAAGAATCCGCCGTGAAGTCGACTGTCGTCGCCGGTTGGGTCTTGAGCGCTAAAACGGGACATCTCGCGTAAACCGCTAGAAGTTATGGCCACTACTTCTTACGGAACCGCGACGCCAAAGTTGCCTCGAGGGCGACGAACGCTCAGTCGGAGCGCAACACAACCCGTGGATCGACGCGACTCGCCCGCAGCGCGGGGACGCCACAAGCCAACAGCGCAACACCCATCAACACCCCTACTGTCACTATGTAAGTTGCTGGATCGGTGGTACTGATCTCGAACAGCACACTCGCCAGCACCCGGCTGACGGCGGCTGCGAAAACCAAGCCGAGCACTACGCCCACGATCGTCCATCGCATGCCCCAACCCAAGGCACCCCGCACAATGTCCGCCGCGGTTGCCCCCAAGGTCAATCGAACACCAATCTCACGCCGCCGCGTGACCACCGAATGGGCCATCACACCGTAGATCCCTACCGCACCGATCAACAGCGCCAAACCTCCGAACAGACTGAGCAGCAGGGTGTGGAATCGTGGCCGAGCCATCGACTTCCAGACCAGCTCACGGGTGGTGGCGATCTCTGAAGCACGGATCGCCGGGTCGAGCTCACGTAATTGCGCCCGGATCGCCGGCCCCAACGCCAGCAGATCGCCGTCCGCCCGCACGATCAGGTTACGCAGCGGCCAGTTGTTCTGACGGTACGGCACATACACGTCGAGACTCACCGACTCGATCTCGCGATACCGTACCTCCCCCGCCACCCCGACGATCTCGATCCACGGCGCGCCGCTTTCCGGCGGCCCCCAATGTAACCGCTGCCCTACCGGGCTGGACTCACCCCAGAAACGCCGTGCGGTCCGTGCACTGACGATCGCCACCGGCGGCGCCCCTTCGCGGTCACTGGGCTCAAATACCCGGCCGTCCCGCAGCGGCACCCCAAGGGTCTCGAAGTATCCCGGGGTCACCGCTATGTAGTTGAGGCGTGGATAGTTTGGCTGCTCGGCTTCCGGGCGCCCTTCGAGGGTAAATGCATAGTCGAAGCCGAGCGGACTCTCCAACGGCCGCCGCAACGCGCCTGCAGCTCCGGTGACTGACGGCAACGTCGACACCTGCTCTATCAACTCCTCGAACAGCTGGTGGGCGGCGCTAGGTTGGCCGTATTTCTCGTCGAGCAATGCCACTGCCACGGTCAGAGTCTGCTCGCGATCAAAGCCGACCTCAAGGCTTTGTAGATGCGTTAGGTTGCGCAACAACAGCCCAGCTCCAATCAGGACGACCAAGCTCAACGCGACCTGCGAAGTAGCAAACACTTCGAGCCAGCGGCGACTCGAGACGCCCGCCGTCGAGCGCCCACCGGCCTCGTGTAGCGCCTGCCCCAAACGTCGACGCAGGCCCTGGGTCAGTGGCAACAAACCAAAACCGATGGCGGTCAACGACGCCAGCGCCAGGCAAAAGCCAAGGACTGGACCATGCAGTCCAATCGTCTCTCCCCGAAAGAGCACCATCGGGCTCCAGGCCATCGCAACTCGTAAGCCCCACTTTGCCAACACCAAGCCGACAACCGCACCCGCCAGCGCCAAAATCGTACTCTCTAGCAAAGCCAGCCACACCAGATCTTTCCAATCAGCGCCAAGGGCGCCGCGGACCGCAATCTCACGACGCCGTCCGATGCCACGACTAATCTGAAGGTTGGCGACGTTGGCACACGCGATCAACAACACTAGGCCAGCCGCGGCGAGCAGAATCCACAACGGCTGCCGGGACTCACCAAGCAGCGTTTCTGCAAAGGGCTGTAATGTCGCAACACTCGCGGCGCTGTCCGGTTGGTGGGGATTGGTCACCCGGTCGATCACCGCCAACAGCTCTTCGCCGGCTTGGTCGATCGATGCTTCTGGCGCCAGGCGCCCAACCACGTTGAGAAAACCGATCGACCGTTCCTCGCTGAACGGCGGGGCGACAGAAGGCACAACCGGTAGCCACATCTGGGCGCCTACCGGATACTCCACCCCGGCCGGCAACACACCCACCACCCGATGTGCCTCGCCAGCAACACGGATCACCTGGCCCACTGCGGTTGGCTCGGCACCAAATCGTTGACGCCACAAGCCTTCGCTGATCACCACCACCTGTTCGGCACCCACCTGATCATCCTCGGCGGTGAAAAGTCGGCCGTGTAGTGGCGTAACACCGAGCAGAGGCAGCAGGTTCCAGGTGACCAACTTGCCTTCGATCGTCTCCACCACCTCATCGATCTCAACCAGGAAGCCACCACTGGACGATGCAAACGCCGCGAGATCGGCAAATTGCTGGGTCTCGCGCTGCCAATCCGTGAGATCGAGATACTTCACGTCGAGCACCGTTTCAGGCTGGCCAACCGGTTGCTGGTAGACCCGCACCAACCGATCCGGCTCAGGGTAAGGCAATGGCTGCAGCAACACAGCGTGCACGACGCTGAAGATTGCCGTGTTGGCGCCGATC
>JAJCXO010000102.1 GCA_029263395.1 Acidobacteriota bacterium
CCCCTTCAATCCCTACCCGTTTCCTTGGGCCAACCACCTCTT
The DNA here is from genome assembly GCA_029263395.1 of Acidobacteriota bacterium. Classification (GTDB taxonomy): domain Bacteria; phylum Acidobacteriota; class Thermoanaerobaculia; order Multivoradales; family J023; genus JAAELT01. The sequence goes on from JAJCXO010000102.1 coordinate 43, forward strand.
CCAGGACTCGACGTCGATGGCCATGGGCGTATTCGAAGGCCACATGGCGAAGATGGCCGAGGGCTTCGCCGCCGTGCGCCAGGCCGAGCTCGAGCTGGCGGGCAAGTACCGTACCGAGGAGCACGACGACTTCTTCACCTACTTCAACTGGCACCGGTTCAGCGACGAGGAATGGGAGCTTTGTCCACCGGTGGTGGCGGTGGGCGGCGACGGCGCGATGTACGACATCGGCTTCCAGAACCTGTCGCGCGCCCTGGCCTCGGGCCGGCCGATCAAGGTGCTGGTGGTCGACACCCAGGTGTACTCCAACACCGGCGGCCAGGCCTGCACGTCGGGTTTCTTCGGTCAGATCTCCGACATGGCGCAATACGGCAAGGTCGCACAAGGCAAGGAAGAACCGCGCAAAGAAATCGGCCTGATCGGTATGGCACACCGCACCACCTACGTGCTGCAAAGCACCATCGCCCACCCCGGCCACATGATCGAGGGCTTCATCCGAGGCCTCAAGGCGCGGCGGCCGGCGCTCTTCAACCTCTACAGCTCGTGCCAGCCCGAGCACGGCATTGCCGACGACCTGAGCCACCGCCAAGCCAAGCTGGCGGTCGAGTCGCGTGCCTACCCGCTCTTCCGCTACGACCCCGAAGCCGGCAAGACGCCCGAGGAGTGCTTCGACCTCGAGGGCAATCCGGCGCTCGACCAGCTGTGGCCGACCTATACCTTGCGTTACAAGGACGGCAGCCGCGACAGACAGCTCGAGGTGCCGATGACCTTCGTCGACTTCGCGATCACCGAGGTGCGCTTCCGCAAGCACTTCCGCGCCGCGCCGCCCGACACCTGGAACGACAACATGGTGCCGCTCGCCGAGTTCCTGGACATGGACGAGGACGGGCGCGAAGGAAAATTCCCTTACGTCTGGTCGGTCGACCGCGAGCAGCGCCTGAGCCGACTGTTGGTCGCCAAGCCGATGGTCGAATCGGCCGAGGACCGGCGTGACTTCTGGACAATGCTCAAGGCCCTGGCCGGGGTCGACAAGGAAGAGATCTCGTGCGACGAGCTTGTGGAGCAGGCGCGTCGCGAGGTGGTGGGCAAGATCGCCTCGGGCCTGATGCGCCTGGCCGGCGGCGAAGGCGCCGACCCCAGCGACGCTGGCGGTGCCCTACTCGCCGGTCTCGTCGGCTCGGATAGGGCAGCAGCCAGCGAGCCCGCCGCCGCAGCCAACGAGACCGTTGGTGGCACCATGGCGCCTTGGCTCGACACCGGGGAGTGCACCTCGTGCGACGAGTGCATCCAGCTCAACCCGCGGATGTTCGCCTACAACGAGAACAAAAGGGCCTACATCAAGGACCCCGCTGGCGGCCCCTACAGCGACTTGGTCAAGGCCGCCGAAAAATGTACCGCTCGCGTCATCCACCCGGGCCTACCTGCCGACCGGAGCGTCAAGGACATCGACAAGTGGATCGAGCGCGGCAAGCAGTACAACTGAGCCGGGTTGGCGATACGGAAGCAGCGGTATGAGACTTCTCGGCCTCAAGACATTCCGCCACGGCGTGCATCCGCCGGAGCTGAAGGACGAGACGAGCGGGCTGGCGATTCGCCAGTTCCCGTTCGCTCCGGTACTGGTCGTGCCGTTGGTGCAGCACCTCGGCAAGCCTTCGCTTCCCGAGGTGCGCGAGGGCCAGGAGGTGACGCGCGGGCAGCGCATCGCGCGGCCCGACGGCTTCCTGTCGGTGTCGATGCACGCGCCGGCGTCGGCCGTGGTGCGGCGTATCGGCCTGGCACCTAGCATCGGTGGCCGCATGGTGCCGTCGGTGTACCTCGAGCCGTTTCCTGGCTCGACTCAGGAGGTGATGGAGGGTAAGCCGTGTCAGCTGGAGACGGCGACCAAGGACGAGATCATCGCCGCGGTGCAGGACGCCGGCGTCGTCGGCCTCGGCGGCGCCGCCTTCCCGACCCACGTCAAGCTGGCCATCCCCGAGGGCAAAACCGTCGACACGCTGATCATCAACGGCGTCGAATGCGAGCCCTGCCTGACCACCGACCACCGCGTGATGCTCGAGCAGAGCGACGACCTCTTCCGCGGCATGCGCTACCTGCTCGAAGTGGTCGGCGCCGAACGTGCGATCCTCGGCGTCGAGGCCAACAAGCGCGACGCCTTCGAGCACCTGCGCGATAACCTGCCGGCCGACCTGCCGGCCACCGTCGAGCTGCTCCAGGTCAAATACCCGCAGGGCGCCGAGAAGATGCTGATCACCGCCTTGCTCGGTCGCGAGGTGCCGTCTGGCGGCCTGCCGCTCGACGTCCACGCGCTGTGCGTCAACGTCGCCACCACCGCCGAGATCGGCCGCCTCTTGCCGCACGGTCGCGGCATCCAGGAGCGGGTCATCACCATCACCGGGCCGGCGGTGAAGCGCAAGGGCAACTACCGCATCCCGATCGGCACGCCACTGCGCTTTCTGCTCGAGGCCGTTGGCGTCGATGACGCGGTCGACCGCGTGTTCGTCGGCGGCCCGATGATGGGTGCATCGGCGTCGAGCCTCGATATCCCGATCACCAAGGGCGCCTCGGGCGTGGTGGCCTTCACTGACGTCGAGTCCGAGCGCACCCACCGCCAGGTCTACCCTTGCATCCGCTGTGGCTACTGCGTCGACGCCTGTCCGATCGTCCTGGACCCGTCGCGTCTCGGGCTCTTGGCGCTGTCGGGTGAGCACCGGCGCATGGCCGACGAGCACAACCTCATGGACTGCTTCGAATGCGGCTCGTGCTCGTTCGTGTGTCCGTCGCACATCCCGCTGGTGCAGCATTTCCGCGTCGCCAAGGCGGCGGTACGCAAGGCGAGGGCTGCTCAATGACACAGCGGACACCCAAGGGTCCGGCGACGGTCGGCACGGCGCGCGCCCGCCCGAGTGCCGGAAGCGTGCTCGAGATCCGTACTTCGCCGCACATCCTGAGCGGCAACAGCGTCGACGTGATCATGTTCAACGTCGTGCTGGCGCTGCTGCCGGTCTGCGCGTTCGCGGTTTACGCCTTCGGCACCACCGCGCTGCTCACCCTGGCGATCGCAACTGCGGCCTGCGTCGCCACCGAGCACCTGGCATGCCAGGCCGCGGGCAAGCCGTCGACCGTCGGCGATTGGTCAGCGGTGATCACTGGCCTGCTCTACGGCCTCACATTGCCGCCCGGGCTACCGCTGTGGATGACCGCGGCCGGCGGCGTCATCGCTATGGGCCTCGGCAAGGTACTGTTCGGCGGCCTGGGCCAGAACCCGTTCAACCCGGCGCTGGTCGGCCGTGCGGTGCTGCTAGCAGCGTTCCCGGTGGCCATGACCCGTTGGCTGCCGGCGTTCACCGCCGAGCGCTTCGCGGCGTTGCCGAGCTCGCTCCTGGCGCTGCCGTTCTCGCGCCCGGTCTACGACGCTTCGGCCTACGATGGCTTGACCGGTGCCACACCGCTGGCGGCCTGGAAGTTCGACCGCCTGGCCACTGACGTCGGCGATCTGGCTATGGGCACCATCGCCGGCTCGACCGGCGAGACCTCGAGCCTGCTGATCCTGCTCGGCGGCGCTTACCTGGTGGCGCGCAACATGATGAGCTGGCGTATCACCGCCTCGATCCTTGGCGTGGTGGCGGCTTTCAGCGGCGTGTTACACCTGATCGACGCCGAGCGTTACGCCTCGCCCGCCTTCATGCTCTTCTCAGGCGGCCTGATGCTCGGCGCGGTGTTCATGGCAACCGACATGGTCGGCTCGCCCATGACTCACCTCGGCTGTGTGCTCTACGGTGCGCTGATCGGCCTCTTGGTGGTGATCATCCGCACCTGGGGCGGCATGCCCGAGGGAGTAATGTACGCCATCCTGCTCGGCAATGCCGCGACGCCGCACCTCGACCGGCTGATCCGGCCGACGGTCTACGGCACGCGACAAGCCGCGGAAACGGCGTCGTGAGCGCCGCACCGGTCACCCCCGCCGCGGCGCCCGTGCCTACCGCGCCGGTGCCCTCCGGCATCGGACCGATCTGGCCGATGTATCGCGCCATGGTCGGCATCGGCGTGCTGTGCGGGCTGGCGATCGTCACCGTCTTCGAGGCCACCCGGCCGGTGATCAGGCGCAACCAGGCGGCGGCGCTCGAGCGTGCCGTCTTCCAGGTGCTGCCCGAGGCGGCCTCGAGCGTCACCTTCGGCTACGCTGGCGACGGCTTCGAGATCGCGGACGGAGAGGACGCGGCCGACGGCGAGCGGGTGTGGGCCGGTTACGACGCCGACGGCCGGCTGGTCGGCCTGGCGATCGAGACCAGCGGCATGGGCTACCAGGACACCATCCGCCTGCTCTACGGCTACGCCCCCGAGCGCGACGCGGTGGTCGGTATCCGCGTGCTCGAGAGCAAGGAGACGCCGGGTCTGGGCGACAAGATCGAGACCGACCCCGGTTTCCTGCGCAACTTCGAGCTCCTCGACGTTGCCCTGGCGGCGGATGGCGCGTCGCTCGCCCGCTCGATCGAGGTGGTGAAGCCAGGCGCCAAGACCGAGCCGTGGCAGATCGACGGCATCACCGGCGCTACCATCTCGTCGGTGGCAATCGTTGACATGCTGCGCCGCAGCACGAAAGTGTGGATCCCGCGCTTGAGCCGGCATCTCGACGATTTTGCGCCGGCCCGGGCCGGCGAAGCGGCGACCGGCGCATCCGGATCGGAGGCCGAAGATGTCTGACACTCACCTCGTCGACGCCGCCGGTCCGAGCAGCACCGACGAATTCGTCAAGGGTCTGTGGCGCGAGAATCCGGTCTTCGTGCAGGCGCTCGGCATGTGCCCGGTACTTGCGGTGTCGAATACCGCACTCAACGCCCTGGCCATGGGCCTGGCTACGCTCTTCGTGCTGGTGATGTCGAATACCGTCGTGTCGCTGCTGCGTCGCTTCATTCCCAAGCAGGTGCGCATCGCCACCTACATCCTGGTCATCGCCACCTTCGTCACCATTGTCGACTACGCAATCCAAGCGATCAGCCTCGAGATGTACCGGGCGCTCGGTGCCTTTATCTCGCTGATTGTGGTCAACTGCCTGATCCTCGGTCGCGCCGAGTCGTTCGCGTCGAAAAACGGCGTCGGTCGCTCGATCCTCGACGGCCTGGGCATGGGTATCGGTTTCACCGTCGCGCTTTTGGCGCTCGGCGCGGTGCGCGAGATCTTCGGCGCCGGCTCGCTGTTCGGCGTCCAGCTGTTCCACGACGCCTTCCAGCCGTGGGTGATGATGATCCTGCCGAGCGGCGGCTTCTTCACCCTCGCTGGCTGGCTGCTGCTTTTCAACTGGCTGCGCGCCCGCGCCGAAACTTTGAACTCCGCGAAATTGGCTGACGCTCTGGAGGCAACATCATGACCCAGGAGCCGCTGTGGTCGGTTTTTGTCGGCGCCAGCCTGATCAACAACTTCGTGCTCGCCTACTTCCTCGGCATCTGCCCGTTTCTCGGCGTCTCGGGCAAGCTCGAGACGGCGTCGCGCATGGGCGGTGCGGTGACCTTCGTCATGTTGGTCAGCTCGACCTGCGCTTACGGTATCAACGTGCTGCTGATCGCCATCGACGCACCGTACCTGCGCCTGATCTCGTTCATCGCGGTCATCGCCTCGACCGTGCAACTGGTCGAGATGTTCATCAAGAAAGTCAGCCCGGCGCTGTTCCGCTCGCTCGGCATCTTCCTGCCGCTGATCACCACCAACTGCGCCATCCTCGGGCTGACGCTGTTCCAGACCAACAAGGGCTACGGCTTCGTCCAATGCCTGGCCTACGCGCTCGGAGCTGGCGTCGGCTTCACCTTGGCGTTGGTGCTGATGGCCGGGTTGCGGGAGAAGCTCGAACTCGCCTCGACGCCCGACGTGGTGCGCGGTACCGCGCTCACCCTGGTAATCGCCGGCCTGCTGTCGATCACCTTCATGGGCTTCGCCGGCCTCGGAGGTTAGGGAGATGGAGATGCTCGCATCGTACGCCACCGGCCTCGCCGCCCTCGTTCTCGTGATGCTGGCGTGGGTCGTCGTCCAGGGCGCTTGGCGGCGCGCCTTCCCCGACGCCTCAGACGACGCCGACGCCTTGGCCGGGCGCCTGGGATGTTACGGCTGCCCGCAACGCGGCAGCGACGGCTGCCGCCACAACTCTGCTTGCCACGCTCGTCGACCCATCCGCGCTGCCGCGCCAACGCCGCAACACGGGGACTGAGGAGAGATCATGACCGAACCCACGGCACTTGGAAACGAAGCGGTCCACCACCTGCACAACTACGACATCGACGTCCGCCACACGGCGAAGGTAGTCTCGAGCGAACGGATCACATCCATACAGTCTGACACCGAGGTGCGCGAGCTGGTACTCGAGGTCGATCGGCCCGACTTCGACTTCCGAGTCGGCCAGAGTGTCGGCGTGCTCGCCCCCGCGCCACCCGACTTCGGTGCCGAGCACCACCTGCGCCTCTACAGTGTCGCCGACCTGCCTGAGCGCGAACCGACCGGCCCGCCGCGCATCGTGCTGTGCGTGCGCCGTTGCACCTACACCGACAGCTACAGTGGCGAGGAGTACCCCGGGGTGGCGTCGAATTACCTCTGCGACCTGGCGCCCGGCGACACGCTGACCCTCACCGGTCCCTACGGCCTGCCGTTCGCGGTGCCCGACGAACTCGACGCCAACTTGGTGCTGATCGGCACCGGCACCGGCATCGCACCGTTCCGCGCCCTGGTCAAGCACATCTACCGCGATGTCGACAGTTGGACCGGCCGCGTGCTGCTCTTCTACGGCGCCAAGAGCGGCCTCGAGCTGTTGTACATGAACGACACGCGCGACGATTTCTCGCAGTATTACGACGAGGAGACCTTCGAAGCGTTCCGCGCACTCAGCCCGCGTCCGCATTGGGGCGATCCGATCGCCTGGGACGACGCCATCGCCGAGCGTGGTACCGAGTTGTGGAAGATGCTCGGCCAGCCGAAGACCTACGTCTACGTCGCCGGCCTCGAGAAGATGCGCCCCGAGCTTGACACCGTCTTCGCCGGCCTCGCCGGCTCGGCCGAGAGATGGCAACGCCGCAAGGCCGAGCTGATGGCCGGCGAGCGCTGGGTCGAGTTGCTTTACTAAGCTCCGGGCATTGTCACATTCAGGGTCGGGCCCTGTTGGTGACATGACCAGTGGAGAAGTAGGGCTAGTTGTATTCTGGACCTTCTTCTTCTACCACGAGGTTGGTCATGCTCTGATCCATGTCCTCGACCTGCCGACGACCGGCAGGGAGGAGGATGCCGTGGCCCAGCTCTCGACCCATATTTTGGCCTACGAAGCTGAGGACGGCGACGTCCCGACTCTCGATGCCGCGCTCGCGTTCCTCGAGTGGTCCAAGGAGGCGCGGCAGTCGAATGCGGAGTCTCCTTATTGGGATGAGCACTCCCTGAATGAACAACGGTTCTTCAACCTCGTCTGTTGAGTCTACGGACAGGATCCCGGACGGTTCCGGAACCTCGTCCAGCAGGGGCACCTTCCCGAGACTCAAGCTGCTCGCTGCCCGGGTGAGTGGCAGCAGATCGACAAGAGCTGGACCGTACTCCTCGATCCCCACCTCAAGGGAGAGTGATCGAGAAGGGGCAGTAATCGAGGCGCCCTCGTACCGTCAGAGCGAGTTTCTGAGCGCCTCCCTCGGTCTTTTGTTCGCCGGTCTGCTCGAAACTCCCGAAGCGCCTCAGTGTTTTGAAGATGAAATGCAGGTGGAACGGCAGTTTTGCCTCGGCTACGCGACTTCAGCTCGATAGCTCTCTGAACTTAGGCGAGCCAGATAACTGCCAAGAACGCGACGAAGCTAGCAACGTACAGCCGGCTTTGGAGAAAAGCCGAAAGACTGAAAAGGAACAGCACAACCTCGTGGGGCAGGTCCTCGGGCAGATCGACTTCGATGCCGTCGGTGTTGGCGAACTTGATTTCCCCGACGGTCTCTTCGCCCCGGATCAGCTCGTATCGGCCTGGGAAGATCCAGTGCCGTCGCACGCTGTAGATTGTTTCGCCAACTTCGATCCCGAGCTTCCGCCGCCAGAAGCCGTGCGGTTTCGCCCGAGCCAGGATCGTGTTGCCTCGGGCGAGCAGGAAGTCGCCGAACCACGGCTCGCGGGTGATCTCCGCAATAAGAGGCACCGTCACCGGGTCCGATAGACCGACTTCAGGGCGACCGGGAACGCCGGATGATCGCAGATTTCGGTGTGGGTGGACGTCAGCGCCGCGGCGGCTTCGGAGATGGAGACCGGGGGCTGCAAGCGAGCGATCGCGACGAGGTCATGCTTTGGAGGCTGGCTCGAGACGGTCGGGATCGCCAGTGGCAAGTGAACGTCTACCGAGTCGAATTCCGTGAACCACCAAAAATCAACCTGCACGACGCCGATGATCCTTCGTTCGACGTCGCCTACCCTGAGCAGTTGACCGATGACGTTCGGATCCCCGTCGAAGTGCCGCTGCCAGAAGTCCGCGCTCAGCATCACAACTGGCTGCGCCTCCGACCGGCCTTCCTCGTTCAAGAATGTGCGACCCAACCAGGGCTGAAGCCCCAGGGTTTCGAAGAGGGAACCCGAAACCATCATGGCGTGAACCTGTTCTGCAGCATTCTTTTCGCTGAAACTCATCTCGCGGACAGCAAAGGCGGAAACTTCCTGGAATAGCTCTCCGCGAGCTCGCCAAGCCAAGATGTTGGCATAAGGCATAGGTGTTGGCTCTTGCTCCGAGCCTTCGCGAACAAGAACGAGCTCGTCAGGCTCGGCAAAGGGCAGTACTCTAGACTGTTCGCCTAAGAAAGAAATCAAAACCCAGATTGCTGCGACAACAAGCGGGACCACGAGGGCACATGGCAACCACTGGCTCTGACGTTTAGGCATAATCGACTCCCAGATGCATTTCAGTCCAAGTCCGCAATCCCAGGGGCCTGTCTATTCACTTCTACGGAGTAAGGCTCCGATTTATGCGGCGGGGAAGTCCTCTTGTCTCAACCTTCCTCTTCCAGCAGGTCGTTCAGCTTGCGCACGCGGTTGAGCCGGCGGTCGATTTTCGACGGGTTCCTGAAGTGATATTGCTCGACTTCCACACGCATGTTGTGTGACGGGTCAATAGATCCATTGGCCCGTCGAAATAGGGGCGATCAGGAAACTGGCTGAAGTCGTCGTTACGAACAGCCTGCTAGGATGGGCTCGGTAATGCGGCTCTTCAACTTGTCTCGGGCGACCTCGATTGTCCTTTTCCTACTGCTGCCGCTGGTCTTCCCCTGGCCTACCGGAGCCGACGAAGTACGCCTGCTGTACACGGCTCGAGCAGCTGCGGAGGAGCGCGTTCGCTTGATCCTCGAAGCGCGAGAGGAGATCAATGCCGAGTACTTCATCGTCGGCGACGATCCGTTCTCTTTAGGTGGCCTGGCGCTGCTTAGGGACGCGGTACGCCGTGGCCTCGACGTGCGCCTCCTAGTGGACGCGCAGTGGAACAAGATTCCCAAGCCGGTGGAGGCGCATCTCTTGGACGAGGGGGTCGAGATCCGCCTCTACCATCCCTTCCGATTGCACAAACTGTGCTGGATCACCCGGCGGCTGCACGACAAGCTACTCGTAACCGATGCCCAGGAGATGGTTGGTGGGGGCCGGAACATTGAGAGTCCGTACTTTGACCTGGGTCGCCAGCTCGCTCGTCGCAATTACCTCGACATGGACATTTTGGTCCGTGGCGAATCGACAAAGGAGGCACGGTCGTATTTCATGGAACTGTGGGAAAGCAACCAGGTACGACGCAGCAGGGCCTCTGCGTCACCCGCCAAGCTTCGCGAAGCTGAAGCGACACTCGACGGCCACAAACGATGGCTGGACGATCAGATCGAGACGATCCGGCAGGCTGGGTACACCCCACCCGAACTCACCGAAGTCGGCACCGTCGAATTTTTTCACGACCCTGTCGGACGGAAGGGGTTGAGTCGCGGTGTCGGACACGAGTTACTTGACCTGCTCGACGCGGCTGAGTCTTCGGTCCTGCTCGAATCGCCTTATCTTGTGCCGTCTAGGGCTTTCAAGAAGGGGCTGGCGCGTGCTTTGGCACGGGGTGTCCGGGTCCGGATCCTTACCAACTCGCTCGCCACCACCGACAACTTGTTACCCCAGGCGGGCTACGCCGGTCACAAAAAGGGATTGGTCAGAGGCGGCGTAGAGCTGTGGGAGTACAGCGGTCCCGAAAGCTTACATGGCAAGGTCGGCGTTATCGACGAGCAGATTGTCATTGTTGGCTCCTTCAACCTGGATCCCCGCTCCGAGCACTTCAACACCGAACTCGCAATGGTGGTTCGAGACGCTGGGGTGGCGGCGGAGATGCGTGCTGAGATGCAACGCCACCTCGAGCGCGCGGTCCGAATCGATCGGCAGGGGCGACCGGAGGGAGCCACCCGGCGTTACCCCGGAATTTCCCGCTGGAAGATATTCAAGCTACGTCTACTTCGGCCTGTCGCGTGGCTGATCAAGAAGCAGCTGTGACTCGACGGCGTGGAACGTCGCCAGATCAAACTACTGAAAACCGGTTGAGTCCCCGTATAATCGACTCACGTCTCGCTAGCAATGAATTTGGGGCCGGCGCTTCCCGTTGGGCCCGTGCCATAGGGTGCTGATCAAGAACGGTGGACGATGGCTCTTCTACGCCGAAAATCCCTCGAGAGGATCCTCGACTGCCCACTCCCTGACGGGATCGATGAGCGACCGCTTTCTCTGCGGGAAGCTGCTCTCGAAAACAGTGGCCTGTTGCGTGACCTGGAAACCACGCTTACCAATGCGCCGGTAAGCGGTACCCGGGCACCTTCGACCAGCGGCGAACTGGGACCCGGGGATCGAATTGGGCCGTACCGGATCGGTCGACTGCTCGGTCAGGGAGGCATGGGGGTTGTGTACCTGGCGACTCGTACCGACGACTTCGAGCAGCGGGTGGCTCTCAAGCTGGTTGACCCCGGGCACCGTCGGGCTGAGATCCTCGACCGTTTCTTCCAAGAGAGACAAATCCTCGCCGATCTGCAGCACCCCAACATCGCCCGCCTGCTCGACGGCGGCACCGCGGGAGATGCCTCACCCTACCTCGCGATGGAGTACGTCGAAGGGGAGCCGATCGACCGCTACTGCACCGAGCACGAACTGACGATCGGCCAGCGCTTAGAGATTTTTCTCAAAGTCTGTGACGCTGTCCATTTTGCCCATCGAAACCTGGTTGTCCACCGGGATCTGAAGCCTGGAAATATTCTCGTGACGCCAGACGGGGAGCCCAAGCTTCTCGACTTCGGTATCGCCAAGATTCTGGAGCCCGGCTCACGCCGAAGCGAGGGCTGGGACCTTGCGACAATGCCTGGATACCATCCGATGACGCCAGCTTATGCGAGCCCCGAGCAATTTGCGGGGCGGCCGATCACGACGGTGAGCGACGTCTACTCCTTGGGAGTTCTGCTTTATCAGCTCATCAGTGGGCAGTTGCCTTATCGGCTCCAGGGAGCCAACCTCGAGGAAGCTCTGCATCTCGTCAGCGTGGGGGACTGGCCGCTACCGAGTGTCGCCGTACGCAAGGACGCTGGCAGCTCGCACCACCCGCTGGAGTGGGCAAGGCTACTGGCTGGCGATCTCGACTCGATCGTCCGGCAGGCGATGGATCCGGAGCCTGACCACCGATACGACTCGGCAGCCCGGTTGGCAGACGACATCCGGCGACACCTCGACGGTCTGCCGGTAACCGCCCATACTCGGACCTGGTTCTATGTCGCTGGCAAGCTCGCCCGGCGCCACAAGTTGGCGCTGGCGAGCCTGGTCATGATTGTTGGTCTGAGTATCAGCTCGACACTCCTTTGGCGTCGTGCCGAGAGCGCCCGCGTCGCCGCCGAGGTGGCCGCCGAACGCGCCGAGGCCGAGCGAGCGACGGCCCTCGAAGAGCGCACTCACGCCCGAAATGTCGCGGGTTTCCTGCAAGATCTTTTTGTCTCCGCCGATCCCGATGCAACCCGTGGAGACTCAGTCCCGGTGCGTGAGATCCTCGATCGTGGACGGGCGAACGTTGCCGAATCGCTGGGCGACTCGCCAGAGCTGCGAGCCGAGATGTTGGGAACCTTGGGCACGGTCTACAACAACCTCGGCCTGTTCGAGACGGCGCGCGAGCTCAAGGAGGAAGCTGTCGAGCTCCGCCGCGCCGGACCTATTGATCGGCCCGAGCTTCTGATCGATCTCAACAATTTAGCCCGTCTACATTTCGAATTGGGTGATCCGGGGGCCGCCGAGCCGCTCTTTCGCGAGGCCCTTGACATCTCCCAACGCCTCGACGATCCGCATTTGCAGGAAGTCACCTTGCTCAATCTTGCCAACGTTCTAACCCACCTGGGCCGGGCCGAGGAGGCTGTCACCTTCCATCAACAAGTCCTCGATTCACGTCGACAGCGGTATGGCCCGGACGATTCCAGGGTCGCTTCGAGCCTCTTCGGTCTCGGCATCGCCTTCTTCAATCTCGATGATCTCGATCTGGCGGAATCTCACCTGCGGCAAGCGCTTGCGCTTTATCTTGCCGAACACGGGGAGCAGCATTCCCGAGTTGCGTCGGTCAAGGGTAGCCTCGGGATGGTCTTGCAGAGTCGGGAGCAACTGGGAGAGGCCCGGGAGCTTTTCGAACAATGTCTCGCGATCCGCTTGAGCCTGTTCGGTGAGGAACACGTGTCGGTTGCCACCGCTCGCAAGAACCTCGGCGCGGTGCTGCTCGATCTGGGGGATCTCGACGAGTCGGGGGAGCTCGTCAGCCGGGCGATCCAAATCTTGAAGACGAACAATCCTCAAGGAGGCTGGATCCTGGCCCACGCTGAAAGCATCTGGGGCAGCTACCTGGCCGCGAGAGGTCGGGTCGAAGAAGCGGAGGTGTTGATTGCTCAGAGTCTCGCCGTACTCGTCGAGACCAAAGGGGAACAGGACGCCTTCACCCGGGACGCTCGCCAGCGGCTGAGAGATGTCCAGGACGCCTTGGCGGTCGAGCAATGACTAACCTGGATTGCCACGGCTTCGCTAGACCTGTTGGCTTGAGACTTGTCTCAAAGGCGAAGCGACCGGATGATTCCGGCCGCTTGCTCGACGGTCCGAAGGTTGTCAGCGCGAGGCCGTGACCGCCAACCGATAGACACCGAAGGCTCCGTCCGCGGATTCGATGCGGACAAAATAACGTCCCGGCTCTAGTATTTCGTAGAGTAGAAGCTCTGACGTGTCAGTAGCACTAACGCCGAGGCGTCGGCCCGAAACATCGTAGAGACCACCGGCTAACGCGGTATCTCCCTCGGCTGCGATCTCGACTCTCGAAAGCGTATCGACAGCGAACTCGAAGACGTCGCTATCGATGCCTTGGTGTTTGAACAGCTCACCGCTGAGGGACTGTCCGAGAGCCAGCGGAGTGGCGCAGGAAAAGGTGTCGAGATGCTCATCGCCGTCCTGCAACTGGCAAGCGCCTAGGCGCCTCGCTGGGCGGCTCCTGAAGGGCTGCGCTTGTGTCGCAAGGTGATGACGTGTGATGGCGTCGAGAACGCTTTGAACAACGAGGTCGCGAGATTCCGCGGTCGGTGTTTCGGTCGGTATCGACAACGTGACCGGGAAGCTCGCTCCGTGCCGAAGCGTACCGCAGGGAGCAGCTCGGAACGCGCCAGGGTTAGGGTCTACTTCCTCGATCTCCGTTTTGCTGAAATCCGTTTTGCTGAAAAGAGACTTAGGGCCTTGGTGGTGACCTGTTGCGGTGGTACCGCAAGGGGCGGCTCGGAATGCGCCGGGATTGGGGTCGACTTCTTCGATCTCTGTTTTGGTGACGCCGAGCTCGATCTGTGAATCCGGAACGGTCACCCAACCTCGGACGGAAGCCGTCAGATCACTTCTCGAGACGCCTTCTTGCCACGGATCCGCGGCAAACCAGCTCGCCTTGATCGATGACATGGAGGGACTCCACAGCGCCCCGGGATTAGGATCAACCTCTTCGATTTCGGTCTTGCTCACCTCATCCCAAGCCCGGATCCCAAGGCTCTCGACCCTGACGTCTCCGTCTAGGTCGCGAAGGCGAGTCAAGGCCACCTGAGCGCAGAGAGTGTCCACCCCTTCAAACGGCCCCCAGAACATCTCTGTGGATGCTGATAGAGGCACGAAGTGTGTCTGTAGACGATACTCACCAAGCACTTGGCGCGGATCACGGGAGGCGATCCGCAGGGGTAGGCTTCCTCTTTCCCGCACCGCCAGTGTCAGACGGCTCACGGAGCGGTCGAGTGTCGCGATGTCCGCGAATAGTCCCTCAGCAGCTGACGCCCAAAGACTCAGCCCCGGAGATTCCCCGGCGGTAATCGGCGAGGTAGCTTCGATCACCAGTACTCCGGGGGATGGGAGCTCCAAGGAGAAACGTTCCGTGTTCTGACTGGATCCGAACGATCCGCTCCAGGAGCCTTGCTCTAGAGCTATGTACTTGTCGTCGATCCGATTCTGAAATGCCCAAGTTGCCGAAGGTGAAGAACAAAGGTAAAGCAAGAGGAGAAGTGAGGGCGACGGAATGGCGTGTGAGAAAAATCTTACATTGATCAATTGATTGAACATGAGAACCTCCGTGCACGGGTTTGGTGCCCGTTGTTTTCAGAAATGTTTCTGGCGGAGGTTGGCCAACCTGAACCGCGTGATTCCTTTGGACGCTTGCGGAGATCGCCTCTACGATTTCCGCTCAACGACTTTTAGGCGCTACGACTGCTCAGTGAAGGTTGGGGTGGAAGTGTCCCAAATAAAGTCGGAAATAATTTTGTGGAGGTGGATTGAAGGGTGCTGTCAGACTGCCAACGCAAGGCAATACGCAACCTGACGAGCCTCGCATTCGTGGCCCAAATACTTTGATTATCCGGGATCCGACATTGGACACCCTGGAGCCTTGACACCCGACATGTGACACACCTGGCGGACACCCGACACCCCTACGAGAGTGTCCTTGGCGATAGATTGTGCTTCACTGAGCTCTGGCACGAGACTTGCTAAGTGCATTCGGCACAGGATGAAAATCATTGGTTGTCCATCCGTGGTCAAGACGCCGGTTGGAAAGCCACCATCACCGTCTAGTAGCGCCAGTTGTCGATTTACCAGATAATTGTTATAACGAAGTTTCTTGCAGAACCTGTCTTGGAAGATCTATTGAAATATAGAAGGAGAAGCATGACGGGCCCCTGTCAGAATTGCTGGCCTCGTTTGTGTCAAATTCTCGGGTTCTCGCTGCAGCTCCTCGGCATCATGCTGGTGGCGCCAGAGACGAGCCTGGCCCAGGCCAGGGCTTCCGAACCCATCAGGCTTGACGTTTCCAGGAGCTACACAGATACCTTGCAGCGGGGGGAGAGCCGAGTCTTTCGTCTCGATGTCCCGACATCCGGTACCTGGCGGGTAGTTGCCGAGAAGCAGGGCATCGACTTTCTGCTTTTGGTCCGCAATCCAGAGGGTGAAGAGATTGGCCGACTCGGCAGTCCGATCTATCGTATGGGGTCCCTGCGCTGGACACAGTCCCTTACCGACATCGGGCCCTACACGATCGAGCTTCGGGCTCCCAGAGATACGGCTCCCGCTGGCGAACTCACGCTGCGAGCCGACGAGTTATCGGGCGAGGATGCTCGAAGACGCGCTGCTGAGTTGGCCGTGACTCGCGCACTCGGCCGCTTGCCCACCGATGTACCGGGCGTTCGGCGCGCCGCGGTGCGCGATCTGCGGCAAGCCCTCGACCTCTGGCGTGAGCTTGGGGACATGTCCCGAGAGGGGGAAACGCTCTACGTCCTCTCGCGGCTGCATCACAAGCTGGACGACGGGCTTCGCACTTCGATTGAGCTGTTGCAACAAACTGCCGTAGTTGCCGGCCAGGTAGGAAATACGCTCCTGCAGGCCGCTGCTTTGGCTGATCTGGGCCTCGGCTATCGAAGTCTGGGTGAGCTGAAGAGAGCGGAGGAACCCTTGGAACGAGCGGTGGAGCTTTTTGACTCGATCGATGACCCCCTGAACCGTGGGGTGACTCTGAACACTCTCTGCATGATTGACCATTCGCGAGGCGACCTGCGGGGAGCGCTCGGCTGTTACAGGCGAGCCCTGAGCATGATCCGCGAAACAGGTTTTGGGTATTTCGAAGCTGCGCTGCTCAACAACCTCGGTTATGCCTATGACTGCCTCGGTGAACCCTCGATGTCCCTGGAGCATTATCAGCTCGCGCTGGAGATTCGCCGCCAAAACGGGAACCGAGCGGGTGAAGCCCAGGTTCTGAACAACATGGCGGCGGTCGTCTTCCGGGGCCAGGGAGACGGTGAGAACGCTCTCGAATTTTACGACCAGGCGCGCAAGATCTACGCTGAGCTCGAAGACCGTCGACAATTGGCGACGATCATCAACAACCAGGCCGAGACTTATCGGAAGCTGGGGAATCCGGAGCGGGCCCTGGTCTTCTTTCAACAGGCATTGGATCTGCAACGCCAACTCGATGCCGCCCGTAGCCGAGCCGTGACGTTGAACGGTCTTGGCTTGACCTACCGAGAGCTGGGGCAGCTGGAGTTAGCGAAAGAGGCCCACACAGAGGCCTTGAGCCTCAGCCGCCAGATCGAGAGGCGACGGGACGAGGGCCTCGCGCTAGCCTATCTCGGGCGGCTCGCTATCGAGGTCGGTGAGGTGGCGGATGGGCTGCGTCAGCTCGACGAGGCGGTCACTGTTCTGGGGCAGACTGAAGAGCTCTTTCATACCGCTCGCGCCTGGCACTTCCGAGCGGTCGGCTTTCTCCAGGCTGGCGATGTCTCTGGTGCCGAATCAAGTCTGCAGAATGCGCTGGAGTTGAGACGGCGGGTGGGTGACCGGGTTGGTGAGGCCGACTCCTTGCAGATCCAGGCGAAGGCGCTCCGGCAGCAGGGGGACCTCGACGGAGCAATCGCCCGGGCCAGGGACGCGCTGGAGTTGGTCGAAGAGGCTCAGAACCGGATTCTTGGGCCTGAGATCAGGATGTCCTTTCTCGCCACCCACGCGAGCAGCTTCGAGCTGATGATCGATCTTCTGATGGAAAAACACCTGCGTCAACCCGGCGCTGGCTTCGATGAGCTTGCTCTGGAAATCAGTGAGAGGGCTCGGGCCAGAACACTTTCTGAGCTGCTTCGCGAGCCGTTTCTCCCGAGTGAGACGTCAGCGGCGGTGGGTGTCGAAGTCGCCGCCCGCGAGCGACGCACGCGTTTGAGAAGACGGCTCGACGCCAAAGCGAATCGTCTCATCAAGCTTCGCGGGGCAGGGCGCCTCGATGCTCCGGAGACCCGTAGCTTGGAGACCGACTTGGAGGCGATCCTCTCCGAGCTGGACCTCGTCGAACACGATCTTCGGCAGCAAGGCCACGACCCAAACAAGGATGGTTCCCTTGGGGAGGGCGGTTCGGTCGACGTCGGCCAGATACAGCGGGTGTTGGGAGCGGAGACCGTCCTGCTCGAATACGCTCTCGGTGAGGATCGCAGTTTTCTGTGGGCTGTCACGGACGAGGGGGTCGAGGTTCACGTGTTGCCCGCTCGGGAGACGATCGAGTCGGCGGCCCGACAGCTGCATCAGGCTTGGGCCCATTTGGATCGGCGTTCGACTTCCCAGGATCGCGAACTGGCGATGGGCCTGAGTCGTCAACTACTTAGCCCAGTGATCCACTTGCTCCACAAACGGCGAGTGGCGGTCGTCGCCGACGGTGTCCTCCACAATCTCTCCTTCGCAGCGCTACCAATCCCTGACGCCTCGGGTCAGCTGCTTCTCGAGGCGAGTGAGGTTGTCCATATGCCGTCGATCTCTATTCTCATCCGTCAACGGCAGCGGTTTGGCAAGCGACCTGCAGCAGCAAGCTCGCTTGCGATGTTCGCGGATCCTGTCTTCAGTATTCATGATCCACGGGGCAACACTGGTCTATCCGCCTCGGTGGCGCCAGGGGCGTCGCCTGTGGCAGCCGAACTAGCCTCGGAGCAGTCTGCGGACGTTTTACGTTTCGCCCGGCAAGCCGGCCTCGAAGCGTTGAACCGCTTGCCGTCGACCCGCCGGGAGGCGAAAGAGATCGCCGCCATCGCTCCGCCTGGTAACGTTTGGCTCGCCCTCGATAGGGAAGCAAGCCGCCAAGCAGCTCAGAGCGGTTTGCTAAGAGACTACCAAGTGTTGCACTTTGCAACCCACGGCCTGGTCAGCGATGACCGTCCCGAGCTTTCGGGGCTGGCGTTGTCAATGGTCGATTCAACAGGCAGCCCGGTCGACGGTCTGCTGCGCCTGCGGGACATCTACGACCTCGAGCTGTCCGCCGAGCTCGTCGTCCTCAGCGGCTGCCGTACCGCTCTTGGTAAGAGGGTTCGCGGAGAAGGGCCGGTAGGACTTGCTAGGGGGTTCTTGTCTGCTGGAGCAAAGCGTGTGATCGCAAGCCTGTGGTGGGTACAGGACCGAGCCACGGCAGATCTCATGATCCGTTTCTATCGAGCCTTGTGGCAGGACGCCCTTTCGCCTTCCGCGGCACTGCGCCAAGCACAACTGATAGCCCTGGCCAACCCACAATCGGCGGACCCGTTCCACTGGGCGGCTTTTGTTCATCAGGGGGATTGGGAGTAAGTTGCCGGGGTCGTTGCCCGGTTCATCACGCAGTAGAAAGGAGACCAATTCCTTTCCGAACGAAAGGTGATCTCTCCAGAACCATCTAACAGAAACTGATCAAAAGCAAGGTGAAGAACAGTCCACAATCAAAAGTTCATAGGAGAAAGACCCGTGACTGAAAACGCGAGGAGAAGATCAATGCCCATCGATAGCATCCGGCCGGGCTAGTGTGAGGTGGCGCCGATCAGCCGACGCTGTGTCGAACAAAGCGGTCAGGCTATGAGCCGGGCTAGACCGGAACCCGCAAACAAGAACGGACCAAAAACGAACCAAGGAGGCTTTATGACACTAATGGTCTGCACCACCTGCCGCGATGCGGAGGCAAAGTATGGAATCAGGATGAATGCGATCGTCCATCTGAGTGGAGAAACAACGATTGAAATCAAAGTCTGCGACAGCACTTGGGGAACTCGCCGGGCAAAAATTTGTGACAGTGAGAATAAAGGAACTCTCTACAGAGGAAACTTGGATGACCGGGATACGTTTGCCATTCTCGTCGGTAGTGTCCGCAAGCACTGCAACTGTCTCATCTTCCGGCCTAATGTGTCGGGGTTTCAGGAAGTAGGCTCCTGGACTGCAATGGAAGACTGAGACGTCTGGGCTCATTCGAGTGTGGTGCCGATCAGCCCACGGTTGCGTCGGCGGGGCGGCTAGGTTCTGAGTAGGGCCAGACTGTAAGGGGTCTGAGAGATGAGGAGCGTTGGAGTTCGCTCTACTGGTGTTACGGATTGATGCGAAGGGGGAAGTGGGTCACTGGTCCGTCTCCGCCACTCTTTGATGCTGTGAGATCCAGCCGATAGTCCCCAGCTTTGAAATGGTCGACCGGGAACGAGATCACTACGGAGCCGAGCGCGTCGGCTTCGAGGTCTCCCGCTTGCCAGAGCACCTCTTCGCCTCGCCGGAGCGTGCCGCGATAACGGGTGTCAGCAGCTCCGCTCACTTCGAGGGCTATCACGATCCAATCACCGGTCCGGGGCAGGGCAATCTGATGTCTTGGGCTCTCGCCGACTCCGGCGTCGCGGAATGAGCTGAGCGAGTAGATGCGGGTATTGATCTGAGGTTTGAGTGCCGAGACCAGACGGGCTGCCAGCTGTTCGGCCTTCTCGCGCTCGACCCCGAGTTCCTCCAGCCAGCGACTCTGCGTGGCGTCGAAGGCACTGCGTGTTTCCGCCAACTCGCGTCGAAGGCTAGCGATTCGCTGCTCGTCGCCACCCTGTGCCGCCGCCAACTCCCGACGGGAGGCTTCCAAGTCGCCACGCAGGGCCGTGACCTGGCGGTGTTGCCAGACCCCGGCTAGCAGCCCAGTCGCAATCAGCGCGGTCAGCGTGAGACCAGCTTGCCAGCTGCTGGCCCGCGCCGCCAAGGCGACCAGAAAGCTTGTCTTCACAGCCTTGGTGACCTCTTGCTCCGCGACGCGCCGCAGGCCGCGCTGGAGTCGATCGGCCGCCTCGACCTGATCGAGGCACTCCTCGCAGTCCAAATAGTGTTCTTCAAAGGCCTCGGTGTCTTCGGGCGACAGTTTGCCGGCGACATAAAGATCGATGAGCTGACGTTGCTCGATGGTTGCGTGGTCCATGAGGGTCACCCCGTATTCCTCAGTTCGATCCACTGTCGCTTCTCCCGCTGGTCCCATAGTTCGCGAAGTCGCTGGCGGGCCCGGAACAGAACGCGCCGGAAATGTTCCGCGTCGATATTCAGATCGGCGCAGAGCTTCTCTTTGCTGTCCTCGGACAGGTAGAAACGGGCGAGCAGCTGCCGATCACGGTCATAACGCAGCTCGCCAAGGTGCTGGCGTACCAAGCGAGCTTCCTCGTCTTGCAGAACTTGCTCGAGCTGCGGCAGTGGGGTGGCAGCACGTTGCTCCCCATCTCGGCGGAGAAGGCCGGCCATGACCCCGGCATCTTCAACTGTGGTGTAGCGGGCCTCCTTCCGTCGATTCGCTATCAGCAAGTTCCGTGCCGTGCTGCGCACGAAACCAGCGAGACGGTCCGGTTGTTGAATTTCGCCTCGACGCGCCTTGTCGATGACGAGGGCCAAGGTTTCCTGGACCAAATCATCGACCAGAGCCAGGTCTGCCACGAGCCGCCTCAGCAGAAGCCGGACACCTCGTTCGAAGCGTTCAACCAGCGCAACTTCGGCGTATGTGTCTCCATCGCGGATTTGAGCGACTAACGCCGCCGGATCTGACGGCCCGTCACCCTTCCGAGATCTCTCGGACGATTCCGTCTCTATCGGCCTATCTCCAGATCAGATCTAGCACAGTGCATGAGTCTTGTCTCTTGGTTTTCGCCAGCTTAGCAGAAGACCTGACACTCGACAGTCTTGAGGACAGTCCCGTCGGACACGCGACACCGCCGTAACCGCCTCAAATCTTGGAGATTATTGGCCTTTGAGGGTGGCACGACCCTTGCTTTTAGAACCTTCAAGTCAACCAACCGTTCGTAACATGAGGAGAGCACCATGAGTTCCTACCCACCGCAATTCCATTATCCCAACGTTCTTGGCCAGCAACCCAACGCGATCTATAGATTCGGGGAGAAAGAGGAAGGCCGGAGCATTACCAAACCTGGTGGCTTCCGAATCCCCTTGATCTATTTCTCCTGGGGCTTGCTGCAGGGCAAACGTACGCTTCACCACCACCCGGACAACGATGAGCTTCTGCTGATCCTCGAAGGCGAAGCGACCGTTCGCCTCTATGGTCCGGGCAAGCCGGACATGCGCCAGCTCGAAACCTACGAGGTCTCGGCTGGCGATGTGGTGCTGTTCCCCCAGGGATGGACTCATAGTGTCGATGAGAAGGGACCGGAGAACTCACTCAAGGTGCTGGCGATCTTCAACAACCAAGACTTCAAAGCCAATGAGGACGGCAACCAGTTCATCCTCCCGGAGCCGGGCGCAAACTGGCATCTCGGCGAAAATTCGTGAGCGGTAGGGGATTGGAGATGAGCACGCCGACCCTCCTCTGAAGATCGGCTGCTGCTGATCGACCGCGGGCCGGGTTGCTGCCGGACCGCGGCCGTTACATCCCAGGGCTTCGACAGTCGACTCCTCGGAATCCGCTGCGATAGGATCGTCATGAAACGAAACTCGAAACCAACTGGAGATTCCGCGCATGCGCGCCTCTTCAGAGGTCCCTGGACATGGAAAGGAAAGCCGACGACTAAGCTTGATCGGTCACGCCAACTCTCTGGTACCGAGGCTCAGCTCTATGACCTCGAGACTCAGGTCACCGGGGCAGCAACTCGGGATGAGGACCGTAACCCATTCGTCCCGGGCCTGACTATCCTCGGCCATCCCGATTGGGGAAGGGTCGGAGACTGTCTTCCCTTGCCGGTGCTCGCCGCCGGACGTGACGTAAAGCTATCGCGCTTGGAACCCCTCTTCAGGGCTCCCGAGCAGGATGATGCCCGCCCTCTGGCGGTAGCCCACGTGAGCCGACAACCAATCCGACTCAGGGGAGGGAAACAACCCGGAAGCATCGTACTCGAGACACGAACGGTGCGTACACCGGTCGTCGCAAACGGCGAGGAGGTCGACGACGAACAACTCTTCTCTGCCGAAGAAATCTCCCGGGGTGTCGTCCTCGAGCTGGGTCACCGAGTGACTTTGCTGCTCCATGAGATGCCGTCTCGACCGCTCAAAGCGACTCCCTCACTGGGGCTGATCGGCAACCACCACCATCTAGCTCGGCTGCGTGGCGATGCCCTCGACGTTGCAGGGCTCGATGTGCCGGTTCTGATTCGGGGCGAAACTGGCACTGGCAAGGAGCTTGTTGCGCGTGCCCTTCACGATTTTGGCAATCGTAGCACCGGCCCGTTTGTCGCCGTGAGCCTGGGTGCCCTGTCTCCGGCCCTCGCTGCCTCGGAGCTCTTCGGCGCCGCCAAGGGGGCTTACACTGGTGCCGACCGTAGGAAAACTGGTTTCTTCCAGAAGGCCAATGGCGGTACGCTATTTCTAGACGAAATTGGCGAGGCGCCGGCTGAGATCCAGGTCTTGTTGTTGCGGGCGCTCGAGACGGGTGAGATTACGCCAGTGGGAAGTGTCGACTCAATCAACGTCGACGCTCGGATTGTTGCCGCCACCGACACGGATCTCGAGACCGCCATCGCCGAAGACCATTTTCGAGCGCCGCTCTTCCACCGTCTCGCCGGCTACACGCTGGTACTATCACCTCTGCGCGAGCGGCGTGAAGATGTTGGCCGGCTGCTGTTTCACTTTCTGACGCAAGAGATGGGTAAGGTCGGCGGCGTCCTGGATGTTCACGAGGGCCGGCCCTGGCCGCCGACAACACTGATCGCACGCTTGGCCGGGCATTCGTGGCCGGGGAATGTTCGCCAGCTACGCAATGTCGCTCGCTGGCTGGCGGTTAAAGGGCCAGCCGCCACTGCTGACGGGTTGGGAGCACTGGACGAGCTGCTCTCTGGTGCTCCGGCCAGCGCTGAGTCACCAGCCTCGTTGCCTCCGCGCAGGCCGGCGGTGGCTAAACCGCCGCGTCCACTCGAGATCCACCGTTCGCCTCGAGAGGTGACGGATCAGGAGCTTCTAGACGCCCTTCGCCTCAACGGCTGGCAGCTCAAACCGACGGCACACTACCTTAGGGTCGCCCGAACTTCGCTTTATGCCCTGATTGATCGCAACCCGAACATCCGCAGAGCTAGTGATCTCCAACGCGAAGAGTTGGCTAGAAGTTTCCAGGCCCATGGTGGCGATCTAGTAGCGATGGCGATGGAGCTAGAAGTCTCACCTCAAGGCCTTCGCAGTCGCCTGCATGAGCTCGAGGTCAAGCTGACCTGAGGCTTCCCATTGGCTCAATCCGAATCTCAACCCTGATAACGGACTGTTCTCAGGATTGATAATCAGTCATGAGATGATTACAGAAGAGGGAAGCATGATTGGCAGCCTGTGCAGTCTGCTCACTGATAAAGCAGAATAATTGCCGTCAAGTGGCAGCTTGACCCTGCTGCGGGCAGGCCAGAGGATGGCATGGTTTGTGCTTGAGACCTTCTCTTGTTCCTTGTTCAATCACCAGGAGAAGTTATGCGAACCCGAAGTGTCCTGTCGGCTTTGATGTTGTGTGCACTTGCTACGCTACCGACCTTCGCCCAAGATCTGAGCGACCGCTCGCGGACGATCTCCATGCAGTCTGGAGTCATCGACGTCACGGCTGCCGAGCGCGACATCCCGGCGTCATTGAAGGCGTTGGCCACGGATGCCAGTTTGGACTACGTACTGATCAAGTTCCCAGGGCCGGTGTCGGCGGATCAGTTGAAGGCGCTGGAGGAGCGTACCGAGCGTATTTATACGTATCTTCCCCA
Source organism: Acidobacteriota bacterium (assembly GCA_029263395.1). GTDB lineage: Bacteria > Acidobacteriota > Thermoanaerobaculia > Multivoradales > J023 > JAAELT01. Next base: position 24,006 of record JAJCXO010000102.1, read on the forward strand.
TGACACATTTTTGGTTCGTATGGCGGTGGAGAAGCAGTACCGAGCTGAGGAACCAGAGCTTGGAGCCAGCTGGGTCGGGACTTATCATCCTGCTTATAAATTGGCGCCAGCAATCGACCAGGTGATCTCGACACCGGGGCTCGACAAGGCTTATGGCAAACCCTGGATTGTCATGATGCGGGTCTATCCGGATGCTGATCTGGACGAGACACTGGCCAAGATCGAACAACGGATTCCGGGCAAAGTGGTTGGAGCGGAAGAGGGCAAACGTTTCTCTCGCGTCCGTTTGCTGCTCGACTCTAGTGAGCTCGACTCCGCCCGAGGTGAGTTGGCGCGACTCTCTGAGGTCTTCTGGATTGGCCTCGAGCCGCGTCGAGTGCTGCTCAACGACACCTCGGTGTGGGTTGGGCAGTCCGGCCTCAGTGGTGGTCAGACGACACCTGTTTTCGACCAGGGTATTTTCGGCGAGGGGCAGATCGTCGGCGTGCTCGACACAGGCGTTGATCCCGACATGTGTTACTTCCGGGATGGCACCCTTGGCTTGCCGCCCCAGAATCTCTGCAACGGCGGCACCGTCGTCGACCTGAACCAGCGTAAGGTCATCGCGGTCGATTTCTTGTGGGGCAACGAGTGCGCCGGCGGCATTGGCAGCAACGAGTGGGACACTCAAGATCACGGCAGTCACGTGGCGGGTACGGTTGCTGGCGACAACTTGGCGAACCCCCTGACCCACGATCCTGGCGATGGCATGGCGCCGGGTGCCAAATTGGTGGTGCAAGACTGTGGTTTTCAGACCGACAACTGCGCCGACTGCCCGGGCATCGGCAACTGCCCGATCGTCGATCTGAATCCGGTTTTTCAGCAAGCCTACAACCAAGGTGCTCGTATCCACACCAACTCCTGGGGAGACGACGAGAACAACCCGGTGCAGGGTCTGTACTCGGCGGGTAGCGAGGATGCCGACGAGTTCATGTGGAACAATTCCGATTTCTTGTTGGTTTTTGCCGCTGGCAATTCCGGTCCGGGTTCGACCACGGTTGGGAGCCCGTCAACGGGCAAGAACGTGGTGTCCGTCGGCGCAACCCTGCGCAGCACGAGCGCCAATTCGATGGCGTCGTTTTCGAGTTGTGGACCCACCGATGATGGCCGGATCAAGCCCGACATCACCATGCCGGGCTCGGGCATCATCTCGGCCAACTCGGACAACAACACCAACAGTAACAATTGCAACACCAAAAGCTCCAGCGGCACCAGCATGGCAGCTCCTGGTGCTGCTGGTAATCTGGCGTTGATCCGTCAATATTATGTGGATGGCTGGTACCCGACGGGAGCGGCTAACGCGAGCGATTCGTTGGTTCCTTCAGGAGCATTGCTCAAAGCGACGCTGGTCAACTCCGGCCGCAACATGACCGGTACCGGAGCAATTCCGGGCGGTTGCCAGGGCTGGGGTAGAGTTTTACTCGACGACACGTTGCACTTCACCGGTGAGGGGCGTGGCCTGTTCCTCGAGGACGATACGACGGGTTTCCCCAGTGGCTCATCGAACGAAGACCGGACCTTCCTGTTGGCAGTCGGTAGTAGCTCCGAGCCGCTCAAGGTCACTCTGGCCTGGACCGACTTCCCGTCGACCCCGGCGGCTAGTCCTCACATCAACAACGATCTCGATCTGATCGTCAGTGGTCCGAGCGGCACGTTTCTCGGCAACGTGTTTTCCGGAGGTACATCAACCACCGGAGGTAGCGCGGATCGCCTCAACTCCTTGGAGCAGGTATTGATCGCCAGCCCAACACCGGGTACCTACACGGTGACGGTGCGTTCGTTCACCGTGCCCAACGGTCCGCAGCCTTTCGCCGTGGTTGCGACCAGCGATCTGTCGACTCCGTGTTCGCCGGCCTGCGATGACGGCCTGTTCTGCAACGGGGTCGAGACCTGTGTGGCTGGCTCCTGTCAGCCCGGCACATCGCCGTGTACCGGTACCCAGACCTGCGACGAGGCGAACGACCTGTGCGTTGGTGCCAACGGCTGTTTACACGATGTCGACTTCGAGTCGGGAGCCGGCGGCTGGACCAATGGTGCCAGCACCTGCTCTACCGGCACGTTCGTTGCTGGGTCGCCAGACGCCACCGCTTGGCAAGTTGCGGGCGGTGCAGGTGGTTCGTCTGGCGCGCTGTTCACCCAGCCGAATCCGGGCGGTATCGGCACGGACGATGTGGATGGTGGGACTTGCGAGACCCTGTCACCCGCCATCAACGCCAGCGGCGAGTCTGAAATCACGGTATCCCTGGACTACTTCCATGGTCAGCGGGATGCCGGAGATGACGCTGGGGACGGCTTTTTGATCGAGGTGCTGAACAACGGCACTGTCGTCGACACATTGGTGACTGTGGGCGATGTGACCAACAATCCATCCTGGACCCCGTTGTCGACCACGGTGTCGAATCCGGGCACGATACAACTGCGAGTCCGGGCGACCGACGCGGCAGCTGGCGGCGATATCGTCGAAGGAGGCATCGACAATGTCCAGGTCTGTCCCAATGATCCACCTCCTGGGTGTACCACCAATGCCGACTGTGACAACGGTCTGTTTTGTGACGGTACCGAGACCTGCAACGTCGGCACGGGGGTCTGCGAGTCAGGCACCGCACCGAACTGCAGTGATAGCGTCAGCTGCACCGTCGATAGCTGTAACGAGAGCACGGACTCTTGCGACAATACACCACAGAATAATCTGTGCGACAACGGTCTGTTCTGTGATGGCAGCGAGACCTGCAACGCCACCTTGGGTTGCCAGGCCGGCGCGCCGGTGGCTTGCGGCGACGGGGTCGGCTGTACCGTCGACAGCTGCAACGAAGGCACCAACTCTTGCGACAACACGCCGGACAACAGCGCCTGCGACAACGGTCTGTTCTGTGACGGCAGCGAGATCTGTAGTGCGACCCTTGACTGTCAGGCTGGTAGCACTCCCTGCTCAGGTGCCCAAACCTGTAACGAGACCACCGACATCTGTGAGGGCACTGGCGGTTGTCTCCACGATGTCGACTTCGAGTCGGGCAATGGCGGCTGGAGCCAAGGTGCGGACAGCTGCACGACCGGCGCTTTTATCGTCGGCACTCCGGACGCTACCGCTTGGCAGGTAGGTGCCGGCAACCCGGGCCAAGCATTTTTCACCGCCAACAACCCCAACGGCATCGGCGGAGATGACGTCGATGGTGGCACCTGTGAGGCGCTGTCACCAAGTGTCAATGCCGGCGCCGAAGCCGCGGTTTCGGTCTCCTTGGATTACTACCATGGCCAACGGGATGCCGCCGACGATACCAACGACGGTTTCACCATCGAGGTGCTCAACAACGGCTCGGTGGTCGATACGCTGGTATCGATCGGTGACGTCACCAACACTGCGACGTGGAGCAACGTTTCGACCACGGTCAACAACCCGGGTAACATTCAGCTGCGGGTCAGGGCCATCGACGCCGCTGGCGGTGGCGACATCATCGAAGCTGGCGTCGACAACGTGTTGATTTGCCCAACCACGGCGCCTCCACCATGTTCGGTGGAGGAGGACTTCGCGGGCGGAATCGGCAGTTGGACCACCAGCGGCAGCTGCTCGACGGGTACCTTCGTCACGGCAGTGCCGACCCAGCAGACCTCGACCGTTGTCACTCAGGTTGGCGGTGACCACACGTCGGGTTCTGGCAACGCGTTGTTCACTGCGACTAACACGTCTGCCGGCAACGCCGATGTCGACGGTGGCACCTGCGTCGTCGAATCACCGACCTTCAGCGTCAACGAGGCGTCGGAGCTGTCGGTGTGGTACTTCCATGGCCAGCGCGACGCCGCTAGCGATGCGGGCGATTTTTTCCTGCTGGAAGTGTCGACCGATGGCGGTAGCAGCTATTCGCCTCTGGTGTCGCTCGGTGACGTCCAGAACGTTGCTGCCTGGACCGAAGCGGCGACCACCATCCAGGCCGGCGCGAACGTCCGGCTGCGGGTGCAAGTGGCCGACGGCACCGCCAGCGGCGATATCGTCGAAGGTGGTATCGACGATCTGTCGATCTGTCCGTCGAACTGACCCGATCGTCCGGTCCTCCGTTACCCCCGCCCGCTCTTGCGGTGCGGGGGTTTTGTCGTGTGGGCAAAGCCCAGGTTGTTTCGAGGCAACGTTCTGCCTCTTGTTTCGGGCTATCATCTCGCGGCACCAAAGCCATTGGCGTTTTGTGCCCATCTCCCCTCAGATGATGCCCACAGATGAACAGTAAGCGTCGAACCAAGTCCCTGCTGACAAACCTCGCATTGCTCGCCGGCTCGCTGACCGTGTCGTTCCTGCTACTGGAGCAGGGGTACCGAGTGTTCCTCTTCGGGTGGGATAGTTGGTCGATCAGCCAGGTGAACAGCCTGCACGGCATCGGAGTGTCCGGCATGCTGCGGGCCTCGGAGCACAAGGAGCTTGTTTATGAGCTTCAGCCCAACTTGGATACGCATTTCAAGCTGACGCCTTTCGTCACCAACAGCCAAGGATTGCGTGACCAGGAATACAGCCTCTCCAAACCCCCGAATACCTATCGCATCGCAATGGTGGGTGACTCGTTTACTCTGCCGTCAGGGGTAGCTATCGAGGAGGCGTTCCACACTAGGCTGGAGGATCGGCTGAATCGTGAGAGTGCAGGCCAGCGTTTCGAAATCTTGAATTTTGGGGTGGGTGGCTACAGCCTGAGACAATACGTAGGTGTCATCGAAGAGAAGTGTTCGCTCTATGAGCCTGACCTGATTCTGATCGGCTATTGCGCCCGCAACGATCACAAGCACCCGGTATGGCAATACAAACGCAAATGGGTTAAGAAACCGGTCGAGGCTGCGTTCTTTGACTCATTCGCCTGGTTGGGCCTGCAGCAGGCCAGAGTGACGAAAGGCCATCGGCACCCGCCTGATCTAGCGATCACCCGTAAGCTGGGGCGGAAGCACAAGAAGTACCTTAACGAGTACTTAGATAAGCTGGTCCGCTACAGCGAGGCTCAGGCAATTCCGATAGCGGTCGTGCTGCTGGATGTCTATTGGTATGAGGTGCCGTTTCTGGAGCGACGATTGCAAGAGATCGGGTTCGGCTATCTCAATGCCAGCTTGTCTTTTCGTGGACGAGATGCCCGAGACTACATCTTGTTTCCTTTGGACACGCACCCCAACAGCGCAGCGAACGCTATTTTTGCCGAAGAGATTTACACCTTCCTCATCGAGCGTTTCGAGATTGGTCTCGACGGTGGGCAAGCCACTTCTCCCTAGCTCGATCCCGTCTACTGGGCCGTTCTTGGCTCGGGGAGAGAGGTCTCGTGCTCTTGCATAAGGACATTCAGGTCTCCTGAGCTTGAGCGGCACGGATGATCTCGACACTGCGGGATAGGTGGCCAGCAATTTGTTCAGCCCGTTGGCTGAGCAGCGCGGCGACGGGCTCAGAAGCGTGTTCGCGGGAGGCTTCGCCAAACAGTTGCAGCCAGCGAGCCCACATCTCTGGTGTCACTTCGCCGATCTCGCTGTGAATCGTGAGTGGTCGCCCGTGGTATCGCCCTGTCGAGAGCAGAACTGACGACCAGAAGTCGACCATGGTATCCAGATGTTCGTCCCAATGGCCGTCCAACCGTGGCTCGAAGACTGAGGCGAGAAGATCGTCTTCCTTCACCTTGATATAGAAGCTGTAAACAACCGAGCGAATGGTCGTCTCGGTCAACAAACTTCTCGCGTCTGGCGGGCGTTTCTCTATGGGTAGGCTTTGTTGAGATGCTTGCCGGCGCATACGGAGGGTTCCTCCGAGTCATGAGCGATTTTCGGCGTATAGGCCCTGGGGATGCTCGCTTGATTAGCTATTGGCGATAGTTTTGTCCAATTTAAATTGGACGTCAAGGTCTTATTTTAATAAGATGACATCACTATGGAGAATCAAAAGCTTCCGCCGAGCCTGACGGCGAAGGGATCTACCCCCGTTTTCTGTGAGGACACTCTCCCAGCTGCATTGTTGGCAGAACATGCCCTGGCTCCAGGGCGATGGGGCAAGCTACACCTGCTGGCAGGACACGCCTGGTTCATCAATCTCGCGACTGCTGAAGAACACCTCCTCGAAGCTCCTGATTCTGTGATCATCGAGCCGGAGGCACCTCACAAACTGCGACTCGACGGTGCTCTGCGTTGCCGGATCGACTTCTACAAAGAATCGCTCGGCGAAGCCTGAATCACTGGGTGAGTCAGGGGGCAAGCATCGTTGTCCACCGGTGGGATCTCAGGTTGGAGAGAGCTTGCATCCAAAGATCGCGGTCACCCTCGAAATCCACTCTTACCTGAAGGCGTGACAGCGGCGTTCTGAGATCGTGCGCGAAGCCGTTTCGACAACACGGTCAGGGTAGTCGAGGTAACCAGACGGAATGCTTGACGCGTCCGCGGTAGGAGAGAACTAGCAAGCCACCGCTGACGATTCTGATGGATCAGAGGCGCTGCCAATTGCAACCTCCTAGAGGGTGGCAACGCCACCTCTCGCCAATAGGCCAGGCGTTTTCCGAGCCCGGGAATCGACAGACCTGCAATCATATTGCCTAGACCTATCGTGCCTGAATGTATCGTGTGGGTTCTGCCGCCAGGGCCTCGGCTGCCAAGTCCAACAATACGATGGCGCTTGGCGATCAAGCGGAGCCAGGCCGATTCGACGGTATTCAATTTGGGGAGGTTTTGCGCCCAAGCTGGATCGGGTAGACCGAGATGGCGCATTAGACTGGCGCAGTAGGCCAGTGGGCGCGCCGCACGCGTGTGGGTAGCCGCCACCTCGAGAGCTTCGATCGGAACGGTCGGCAGCAGCCGAATCAAGTCGACAAGCCAGATCCACCGGCTGAATGCGTGTTTGACGGCATGGGTTGCAAGATGTGCCACCTGAGTCGCGGGCGCCAGTTTTCGGACCGATGGACCAGCCGATGACGGCTCCGAGTGACGCCAAAGAGCGTCGTTGGCGAAGCGGAAGGCGGCATGCTGTTGACCGAGCAGCGCACAGCGGCCCAGGTCTGTATGCAGATCGATTTCCAGGCCGTCACCCCGCCAACGGGTGCCGTGCGATCGCCAACCCAACCGTCTCAGGGTCGACTGCAAATGCTCCAGCTGATGTTGTTGTACCAGAAGATCGATATCACTCAAGGGGCGACAGCCAAGATGCTGACGATAGGTCCCCATAAGCAGTGATGCCCCTTTGACTGCGATGACTTGTAGGTCGGCTCGGGTCAGCTCGAGACCGAGACGATCCAATGCCCCGAGGACGCGAGCATTGTGCGCGAAGATCTGCAATCGCCGTTGGCGCAGCTGTCGAATCAGCAGAGGTTGTTGGTCGTAGGCCGCTGGCGGCAAAACTTCGAGCAAGATGCCGGCGAGGCCTTCTTCGTCGGTGCGCTCGAGGAGCAAGCCGAGGTCGTCCGAACCTCGTTGCAGGTAACGCGCCAGAGCCGTTGGGTCCCCGACGCCGAAAAAGCGTTGGAGAGCTGCGATCAGGAGCTGGTCGATGAGAGCCCTGTCTGTTGGGTTGGGGTCTGTTGTGTTGCAGGTTGCCTGCGTCATGGCTGGGACCAGTCATTGAGGATGGCTGCCGCTGTAACCTCCGCTTCACCTCGATCCGTCGCGTAGACTGGGACCCTGGAGGCGAGAGCAACAACAGCTCGAAACGTCTGCTCAGGTGTTGACGCAGCGGATAACGCGTGGCCGAAGAGCGCCAGGGCACCACGCCCAGGAGAGAGCCGCCGAGGTGCGAAACTGGCCCCGGGGCGATAGCGGGTCAGAAGGGTGTTTTTGATGGGTCGCGGAGGGCAGCAGGGTGTCCAACCCAAGTGGCTCGCATCGACGTGGGTGACGTCGGTCGGTGTGCGGCGTATCGCCAGGCGTCGGGGCACAGCATGCACTCGCCCAGCGGCGTCGACTGCAGCGAGATCATCAGAGTAGTAAACGGCTCCGGCGCGAACCAACGCTCGGACCAAGGTCGATTTGCCGGCAAAGGAGCGTCCTGGCAGCAGGATGGCCCGTCGATCGTGGACCAAGACGCCAGCGTGCAGCAAGAGCCACTGCGTGCGCGCCGCCAGGGCGATCAACAACTCGTGCTCGAAGCGGTCGGCGATGTGACGTGGCTGGCGCGCCATCACGACGAGGTGGTCGTCGACCAGCAGCCGCGACGGCGGCCATGTTGAAGGCTCGCGGAGCCCCGAGTGGGGCCAACAAGGTGGCGTGTTCAGCCAGCGAATTCGGCAGTCAGGGAGCGGATTGACGGGAGGCGTGGCCGACTTCGAGTCGATCCAAGTACAGGGCACGCGATCGAGTAAGGCTTCGAGCCATAGTGGCGCTTCGGTCTCCAGGCGGATGCGCACGCCAAAAGCCACCAGATCAGCACGACATAGGCCTCGGCTCGAAAGTCCCTTATCAGCCGAGCCGTGCGGCCACTCTGAAGGGCTGCTTACCAGGCTGGTTGTCATGTTCTGTCCGCCAATCCATCCGCTTCGTCGATCAGCTCGATGAGTTCTTGGCGATAGCCATCATGATCTCCGGCGAGCGTCGAAGTCACCAGCTCGCGGGCCAACTGCCAGCTGGATAGTCCGAGGTGGCGGGAGTCCCGCAGGAGCATGCCAAAGCAGGCGACACCGGCGGCCAATCGATAGTCGTCGCTGGTTGCTGCTGCCGGAGCCTCGACCTCATGGCGTTCCAAAGGGAAGGTGGAGAGTAGGCTTTGGCCGCCGCTCGGCGGTTGATATCGCAGTTTGAGAAAACCCAATTCGCCCGAGGTGGCAAGATCGGCAGGCTCAAGACTCTTTTGGTATCGCAGGGGTGCGGCAGTTTGTGTTGGCGACGTCTGTCCGGCCTCGATCAGTTCATAGAGAGCTGTCACGTGGTGGCCGGCTCCGAGCTCGCCGGCGTCTTTCTGGTCGTCTTCGAAGTCTTCGCGGTCCAACAAGCGATTTTCGTATCCGATCAGTCTGTAGGCCTGCACCTCTCGAGGATTCCACTCGAATTGGAGTTTGACGTCTTTGGCGATGGTGTGGAGCGTTGCTCCAGCCTCATGGACCAACACTTTTCGAGCCTCGGCAATCGAGTCGATGTAGGCATAGTTACCGTTGCCGTGATTGGCCAGTTGTTCCATCGCCAAATCCTTGAGGTTGCCGGTGCCGAAGCCGAGTACCGAGAGGAAAACTCCCCGTGCCCGCTCATGTTCGATCAAGCGCACCAACTCGCCACGGCTGGAGACGCCAACGTTGAAGTCGCCGTCGGTGGCTAAGATCACTCTCTGGATGCCGCCGGCACGGGCCATCTTGGTCGCGGTCTTGTAGGCGAGCAAGATCCCTTCGCCACCGTTGGTCGAGCCGCCGGCTTGCAGCTCGTCGAGGGCTGCAAGGATGGTGGACGCTTCCGTGCCCGGGGTAGGTGGCAACACCAAACCTGCGGCGCCTGCGTAGACAACAATCGCTACCTGGTCTTCTGGGCGCAGCGTTTCGACCAAAAGCTTCATGGCGGCACGCAACAGGGGCAATTTGTCCACGGTATGCATCGACCCCGACACGTCGAACAAAAACACCAGACTGCACGGAGGCAAGCTCGCCCGATCGATACGTTGCGCTTGCAAACCCAGCCGCAACAAGCGGTGTTCCGGCTGCCAGGGGCATTCAGACAGCTCCGCATGGCAGGCCAGAGGGCTAGCGTCTGCCGGTTCAGGATCGTCGTAGCGAAAGTAGTTCAGCAGCTCTTCGACGCGGACTGCGTCCGCTGGCGGGAGTTGCCCACTGCGTAGAAATCGCCTTACATTGCTGTACGACGCGGTGTCGACATCGACGGCGAAGGTCGAAACTGGATGCAGAGCGGTTTCGCGAAACGGGTTGTCTTCGAAGTGGTCATAAGATTCGGTCGCCAGACCCTCCGGCAAGCTGCGTAACACTGGAGCCACACCCTGGGTGATCGACACCGCCGCTGCCGGGCCTGGAGCCACAATCGAGGTGATTGCCGGCAGCGATGCCGCCAGCAGGCTGCTATGGCGTACGAATGCTCGCCGAGTCGAGCCGGTGGTGCTGGTCAACAGGCCTTTGCGAGTCAGCTCTTCTAAAGCCGCGGTAAGCATGTTGTCGGCGTCGTCGCCGACCCCGAGCTCGGCCTTCATCGCTGCCAGCACATCGATGATCTGGCTCTTGCCGTCAGCGTGGGCGAGGATCCAGGCAGTGATCAGCGGCACGCGGTGGGCGGTTTTCGACCGTGGGTCATAGATCAGTGTTTCGTCCGGCATCGGCTCGACCACTAGATCAGAGCGTTTTAGCGGCATAATGTCGCCCAACAACGGGCGACCCGCAGCGGCGGGCAGGGGGCGGGTATCTCCTCTCAGCATCCGTTCTCCTTTCGAGCATGAAGTTCTCCTCCATTCGACAGCCGGCCGGAGGCGAGAGAATGCTGAAGTGTGGCGATGGTGAGGCTAAGTCGTGGCAATCTCGGCCGAAAGTAGTTAGTTCCCGTCCAGCTGTACCATTTTCGGCTCAGTGAGGGAGGTCTTGTGGAGCGAGCAAGAGCTGCGGCGCAGCCCACAAGACCGACCGAGCTCTCGATATGTTCTTGGGTGAGAGCTAGTTACTGAGGCAAACTGAGGGCGATGAGCTCGGCGGGTAGTTGACCGCCGCCAATCGGCAAGATGATCAATTGGCGACCATCAAGCAGGATAGTCATTGGTGATCCACTGGCATTGCCTGGTAGCGGGATCTCGGCCAATAGCCGCCCATCGTTTGGATCGAGGGCGCGCAGAAAGGCCTCATGGTTCTGGTTTTGAATGAGGACCGCGTTGCCTTGTGCATTCATCGGTCCCAAGCTCCACTTGCCTTGCTGAGCGACGAACAGCAAGTGATCGGTGAGTAGGACAAAACTACGCCGTGGCCAGCCGAGGGGCGGCAAGTCGAGGTCGGCGAGTGCCGGGTGATGTCGCGGGCCATCGCCGATCGGCTGAGTCCAAGCGATCTCCCCGGTCGCGAGGTCGATGGCGGTGACACGACCATAGGGCGGCTTGAAAATGGGCAGCCCGCGAGGGCCAGGAGGGTTCAGTCGCACCAGACCGCGATAGGCATGGCCAGGGGCTTCGGCGCCGGGCTCGATCAACATCAGCAGGGACGGCTTGGTCACCGATGGCACATACAGCCGGCCTCTTCGAGGGTCCACCGCAGCACCGGCCCAACTCGCGCCACCCACCGGCCCAGGCAACACCAAGGTCGGCACATCGGACGGTGGTGTGAACAGCGGTCCGTGCTCGAATTGGTCGAAGATGTCGAGCGCTTCCTCCCGCAGCGCATCGGTGAAATCGATGAGGTCATCTTCATCGACACCCTGACGATCAAACGCTGGCGGCCGAGTGGGGAAGGGCTGGGTCGGTGACGAACGCTCGCCGGTCATCTCAGAGGTTGGTACGGGGCGTTCTTCGATTGGCCAGAGGGGTTCGCCGGTTGTTCGGTCGAAGACGTAGGTGAATGCCTGCTTAGTGACTTGTGCAACAGCGCGGACGGTCTTGCCGTCGATCTCGAGGTTGATCAAGTTGGGCGCAGCGGGGGGATCATAGTCCCACAGCCCATGGTGGACCATTTGAAAGTGCCACCTGCGCTTGCCGCTTTCAGCGTCGAGCGCAACCAGGCTTTCGGCAAACAAGGTGTCTCCGAGACGGCGCCCACCATAGTAGTCATTGGTGGGGGTGCTGACCGGCAGATAAACTATGCCGAGCTCTTCGTCGCAGCTCATCAACGTCCAGACATTGGTGTTGCCTACAGCCTTGCCTGACGAAGACTGAGGCACGGTCTCGAAAATCCAGCGAAGTTCACCGCTGTCTGGATCAAAGCCGCGAACGTCTCCGGGCGGCATGTCGGGGCGCAGGGGATCGTCGCTGATCGACGAGCCAACGATCACCACGTCACGACAGATGATCGGCGGCGAGGTGACGCCGTAGAGGTCTCGATCCACCGCTCCCCCGGGTGAAGCACTTCGCAAGCCTAGCGTGAGGTCTACTCGACCGCCGCGGCCGAAGCTCTCGAACGGCTTGCCAGTGGTGGGATCCAGGGCTATCAGGTAGCCATCTCCGGTCCCGATGAAGAGTCTTCCGCCCTCGTGCGTAGTCTTGTCGTGGCCCCACCAAAAAGCGACACCACGGTGCAGAAAGCCGAGGTTGGGTGGTGAACCTTGGGCCCAGCTACGAGGATCGTGCACCCACAGTGTTTCGCCGGTGTGGGCGTCGAGGGCTGCGATCTGTGAAAGGGAAGTGGCAGTGTAGAGCTGGCCATCAATCGCCAATGGCGTGGCTTCATGAGCCCAAGTCCTCAGCTCTGTGTGTTCTGCCAGAATTGCCTCGTCAGGAGATGTCCAACGCCACAGCACTCTCAGTTGCGCCACATTGTCGGGAGAGATCTGATCGAGAGGCGCATATTTGCTGTTCGCCAGGTCGCCGCCATAAACTGGCCAGTCACTCGCCAATTTGGTCGAAGGACGAGAAAGCTTGGCAGAGTTTTCGGGCGGTGAGCACGCCCACCAGACGGTGCACAGCCCGAGAGTGGACAGCAGAGCTACAGTGTGTGTTGTTCGCCCCGTGGCGCCGGAAGAAGAGCACCTCATGGTGAGAAAGTAGCAGGAACGAAGACAACCTCCAACCGCTGTCATGTTCTGGGGAATTTATAGATGAGAGGTTGCGACTAGCGATGGCCAGTCGATCGAAACGGCGGCGATCGGAACGGTGGCGATCGAGGGTCTGGCGATGGCTGCGAGCCTGGCGTTCGCTATCACGACGACAGCTCGGCCTGGCTGTTCTGGGACTTCTCGGCATCTACGTGCTGGTCCTGAGTTGTGTTGAAGGGCCACCTCGCCGTCCGGATGACATCTGCTCAATTTTTTTCGAGCGCCGCGGTTGGTATGAAGCTTCGCGTCAAGCGTTCGAGACTTGGGGTGTCCCGATGTCGGTCCAGATGGCGGTGATTTACCACGAGTCCAGTTTTCGAGCCCGCGTCCGGCCTCGCCGAAAAATTTTGTGGATACTACCGGGCCCAACCCGATCGTCAGCCTACGGTTACGCCCAGGTACTGGACTCGACCTGGCAGCAGTTCCGTGACGTTACCGGCAAGCCAAAAGCTGGACGGCACCGGTTTCGCGACGTCACTGAGTTCATCGGTTGGTATGGGGGCGAACTGGAGAGACTTGCCGGCGTCTCGAAGACAGACGCCTACAACTTCTACCTTGCCTATCACGAAGGCCCTGGTGGTTTTTCTCGCGGCAGTCACCACGGCAAACCTTGGCTGTTGAAAGTGGCGAGGCGCGTCGAGTCGCGGGCTGAGATGTATCAGCGCCAGTATCAGGACTGCGAAAGTCGCCTGCGCAGCCGTTGGCGTTGGCGTTGGTTGGCAATCGCAGGCCTTGTGGTCTTGGCTGTGTGGTGGGCCCGGCGCTCGGGTCGGCGGACTCGTACTCGTCAACGCAAACGTTAGTGCCGTTGCTTGGACTGGGAAGACGCTGTCTGCAGTAAATGACTCGTCAGCGCGCGAGTAAGGGCAATCTGGCTGCGATTTCGTGAGCCGTCCGTAGCCTTGCCTTGCGTCCGCTGCGGTTGCCGGAGAGGTTGATTTCGACTAACAACTCCTCGCCAGCTGGTATTGCAAAAACCAGCCGCTCCGATCCGAAGTCGGGGTGCTCGGTCACTAGCACATGGACGCCGGCCGACACTTCCATGGGAAGGTCCAGAGCCTCGATATCCTCGCCAGATCCCAGGTTGATCCCGTCGAGCGACACTGTAGCCTCGGCTTGCTGAATCCACAGATAGAGTTGACCTGGCTCGGAAACCGTATTGTCGATGGCGTTGGGATTACGCTGGGCAATCGTTGGGGCTACTGGCGCAGGGCGTGTCACGACCGCGGCAGGTCTGGGAGCTGGTGCGGCCGGTCGCTGAATGATGATGATCGGTTGGGTTGGACAGGCGGCGGGATGACACGCCGGGGCTTGCCGCTTGAAGCGTTGTGGTATCAGCGGTTGAAAAGTTGGTTGTCCGATACGGAAGAAGTTGTCTTCAATTGCTACTGCCGGAGTCAAGAAACCGGAGTAGCCGTTGTGGATGATCGAGGTGGGGTAGCTGCCGTGGCGAGGTATGTATCGGTCGGCACTACATTGGCCGCGACCCTCGACACTGTGTGGCCAAACCACCATCGCCAAACCGAGCATTATCCACAGGTTGGGTCGGCGGCAGGACACGCTCGATGTTGAAGGTTTACAACGCGAGCTGGACGAAGACACTACGGAGAGGTGGTCAATCATGTCGTCTCCTTGCGTTATCGCGTGCGCCTAGTGATCGGAGGCTGCTCAATGCTCATCACAAGGCGCTACGAGATAGATCTCGAGACATGGCGGATCTTGATCATATCGCCCTTCAACTCGTCCTGCCGTAATGTTGTGGCGTCTCGGCTGCCGGGGTGGATCGCAAGGCGCTGAGTCCAGGTTGCGAGCTCAGGAGGCCGAGTGAAGAGCCAGTACAGGTAAGATACTCGACATGAGCATCTATAAAGAAAAGCGGTACCAAAGCCCGAGGATGGGGCGTACCCGACTCCGGAGCTGGACCGCAGCGGTATTGATGGTGTTGGTCACCCTGCCGGCGTTGGCGACGCGCAAAGCGATCGATTTAGAGACGCAGGACATCTTGGAGTTGACCCCGAAGATGGCGCGATTTCTGGTGCGCCATGTCAGCCCACGCCAGGACTCGAGCGACCAAGTGACTGCATTGATGGATGCACTGTTTGGCCGAAAGGGCCTCGGCATCACCTACGAGAGTACTGCCACTCTGACCGCTGCCGAGACCTTTGAAACCGGGCGCGGTAACTGTTTATCGTTCACCATCTTGTTTGTCGCCCTCGCTCGGCACCTCGGCCTCAATGCCTACTTCGAGGAAGTGGGGGAGGTGATCAGTTGGGATCGACGGGGTGAGGTTTTGGTGCGCAATCAGCACATGATCGTCGAGGTTGAGATCGAGAACGCCCGGCAACAAGTGGACTTTCTGTCTGAGGCGCGCCAAAGATATCGGTCCGTCCGAAGAATCGACGACCAACGGGCACTCGCGCATTATTACAACAATCTGGGGGTTGATGCGCTGGCTGCGGGTGAGGTTGAGACGTCTTTGATATACCTCGAACAGGCGTTGCGAGCGGACGAGAGCTTCGGTTACGCGTGGACGAACAAAGGCGTTGCGCAGCGCCGCCAAGGGGATTTCGAGGCCGCCGAAGCAAGCCATTTACGGGCGCTAGAAATCGATCGGAGTGAATCAGCTGCCCTCACCAACCTTGCGAGTTTGTATCTGGCGATCGGAGAGCTAGAGAAGGCGCAGCCTTTGCTGCGCCGGGTGGAGGACGACTTGGACCGTAATCCCTTCCATCACTTCCGACAGGGAATGGCTCATGCTCGAAATGGTGCTTCCGAGGCCGCTATCAAGCAACTCAAAGAAGCGATCCGGCGCATGCCGGAAGAGCCGGAGTTCCACGTCGCGCTCGCCGATGTTTTGAGTGACGCCGGTGAATCCCAGAAGGCGATTGCGAGCTTACGCAAAGCTCTGGCATTGACCGAAGACGAGGAAGAGCGGCAACAACTGGAAGCAGAGATCAAAGCTCTCGAGCGTCGTTAACGAGCCTTACTTACTTTCAATACCCACAGCAACAGGGCAGCCAACAGACCGCAGAGTCCAATGAGAACTACATCGTAAGCAGTCGAAGGGACGGCCCCCGGCAGCTGCCATCTGACGGTTCCAAGGTGAGGCAACAGCGCGGCGATCAGCAGGCCGGCAAGGCTGTCAGCGAGGTAAACCAGGGACATACAAGTTGAGATCGCCAGAGCCTTGTGGCTCTGCGGTACCAGGCCAATCAACTCGGCGGCGGTCGTAATTTCGAGGGTCGTCTTGGTAAGGCCAAAGAGGATGCTGGCGGCAGCGGCGCTGAGGACCGGCGACGATACCAAGCCACGGCTCAGAAAGAGCACTAAGCTGCCACCGAAGGCTAGTTGACACAGGGCGAGGACACGATAGCCACCGACAAGGTCGATCAGGGATCCACCGAGCCATGAGCCGACGAGATGCCCGATCAGCATGGCGACCCCGAGCCACCAGACGTCATCATCACCCAAGCTCAGGACTTCAATTGCGAGCAAACCGAACAGCATTGGAACACCGCCGACGACAAAAAACAGCGAACTCACCAGCGCACAGGTTCGGCGGTATCCAGGAATCGCCAGGATGTTACGGATAGCGCCGGCCAAATGGGTGCGGGAGCCTGCGGTATGTTCGAGCTCGGGGATCTGGCCGTAGAACAGCAGACGGACGACCAGACAGGCCGTCAAGGCTCCGAACAGCATCTGAAAGCCGACAAGCGGTGTTGTGTCGGTCATCCACAAGGCGGTCAGGCTGCCGACCGCAACCGCCGCCAATTGACGGTAAAAGCGCAGTCTACCGAGGAGGCGACCTCGCGACTCAGGCGGGATGAGAGGGCTCAGCAGGGCGATCCAGCCTGCGCCGAAAAGTGCAGTGCCAGCACCAAAAAGAAGGATCGCGAGAGTGACCATCAATAACCTGGGGCTGCCAGCCGTGGCCCAGCCGGCGGCGGTGAGCAAGACAAAACCTGCGATCGATAGAACCTGGCCGAAAATACCGACCCGCTTCTTACCCAGACGGTCGGCGAGGTAACCCGCTGGGATCGATAACAAACCACGGATCAACACCGAGGCCGAGAGCAACACCAGAATTGCTTGGGGAGGCAGGCCAAGCGCGTAGAGGTAGAGCAGCCCGAGGCCTCGGCTCAGTGCCTGTTGCGGCTGGACGCCAAAACTTTGGCCGTAAATAGCGGCTCGGAAAGCTCGACGGTACGAGCTGTCGAAAGGAACCGTCAATGGGCTTGTTCCAAGGCTTGGCTCACGCTTCGTCGGCTAGCCGCTGGATCAACGGATAGCTCGACTGTCGGATGACTCGTTCACAGTACGCCAAGTCTGCTGGATTGAGGTAGTCCACGAATCCACCGACCTTGCCGCGACGGATCTTGGCCGACTCTGGATCGTCGCCGCGGGCAGCGAGCAGTACGCCGTAGGTTGATTCGAAAAAACCTTCACGCTCCAACCGTTGCATGTTAGGGAAACGGCAGAACTCGATGGTGTCGCGTAGTGTCTCATCGTCGGCCCGTTGTCCGGTGAACTCGAGAATCCGGCGCTGAACGGTCAGCAGGTCTTCCTGCATACGTTCGTAGCGCACGAGCAGGAAGTCGGCCAGGTGATGCCTAGCCTCGTACCAGGCGTTGTTGAATGCCAGAACCTTACGCAGACCGTGGCGTTCATCCCGCAAGAAGTTCGACAACGTGCCTTGATACAGCTGGCGTCGACGGGTGGCCATGAAGTATCCCGAGACCACGACGTCACGAGGATCACGGATCAGCAACAGGACACGTTGGTCGCTGAAAGCCGTTTTGTCGACTTCTAGCTCATTGAAGTGGCGGCGCTTCTGGTGTCCCGAGTCGTCGTGGGTGTAGGCCAGATGGATCTGCAGACGATCGAGCATCACCCGTAACCAAGTTCGACCCGACTTTGGAAACGACACCACCACCAGACCGGGGAGGGTCGGCGTCAGCACGTGAGACCCATATCTGGCCCGAGCGGCTTCGGTTACCGGATGGCGTTGCACCGTGATGTCAGGCTCCCTGCCGAAGCCTGGCGGGACGAAGGTTGGCAGGTTGGTTCAGCAACCAGCGGATACCTCGGCCGGCGTAGGGTTCGTCGGCAAAACGAGGGATGAGATGCAGGTGGACGTGATGACGCTGCTGCCCACCAGCGTCGCCGCAGTTCCAACCAACGTTGTAACCCTGGGGCTGCAGCTCGCGGTCGATCAGGGTTTTGGCTGCAAGCAAGATTTCTTGGGTTGCCACCCATTCATCGGGTTGCAGATCAAAGACCGTGTCGCGGTGGATTTTTGGCATGATGATGCCCGAGCCTTCGAGTACTGGCTGGACCTTGCGCAGGAACCAGCAGTGAGCGTTCTCGAGCACAATTTGCTCACTGGGCACTCTGCAGCCACATGCGCTGCAGACCGCGGCGACGTGGTCGGCGTTGACGGACGGTAGTTGTGTTGGCTGGGTAGCCATTATTGAAAGCAGTTTAACATTCTTCATAATCAGTACTAAATTACCCGTGGTTCTACTGCTGGCAGGCGTTTTTCTACCCTCGCAGCCTGATAGATTTGCGGTGTGAGATTCCTAATTCTCTGGGTGAGCTGTCGGGCCCTACGATGGTGTCGCGGGCTCGGCGCAGGAGTACCCATCCACGACCTGACAAACCGCCGATGTTGATCGACGCCAACCAGCTCGACGACGGGGCTGTGATCGAGAAAGATCTGTGTATCCTCGGGGCGGGTGCCGCTGGCATCGCGTTGGCCCTGGAGTTCAGTGGCCACGGTTTCTCTGTCGCCTTGCTCGAGGGCGGAGGTTTCGAACGTGATGCCGAGTCGCAAGCACTTTACGAGGGGGTTTGTGAGCCGCCGTTGATCGATCCGTATCTGCCGGCTTCGCGGTTACGGTATTTTGGTGGCACAACCAACCACTGGCTGGGTTACTGCCGACCCTTCGACGACATCGACTTTGAGCAACGGGAATGGGTACCGCACAGCGGTTGGCCGATCACCCGAGCGACCCTCGAACCGTTTTATCGTCGAGCGGCGGCAGTCTGTAAGGTTGCCCCGGACTTCGCAGGTATCGAGCCGCTCATTGCCGAACCCGCCAACCGAATTTGGACGTTTCCTTTCCACATCGCGCCACTGCGGTTTGGCTATGCCTATCGTGGCGTGTTGGTCGACGCGACCGACATCGAAGTGTTCCTGCATGCGAATGCCCTGCGTCTCGCCTTACGTCCGAACGGCGATAGTGTTGACCATGTCGAGGTGGCGGCGAGCGGTGACCGACGGTTCCAGGTCCGGGCGAAGGCTTTTGTGTTGGCTTTGGGCGGTATCGAAAACGCTCGTATGTTGTTGGTCTCCGACGACGTGCAGTCACAGGGTGTCGGTAATCAGCACGATCAAGTCGGCCGCTACTTCATGGACCATCCCATTTTTCCTGTCGCTCAGATTTGCACGAGTCATACCAGCGGCCCGTTCACCGATCTCAGCGTCCGCAATACGGATACCTGGGCGCGATCGTTTCGCCTCGCGGACGGTGAGCAGGAGCGCAGCAGGATCCTCAATGGTTGCCTGTCGTTCAACCTGATTCCACAAGTGGAGGACGTCCGACAGCAGCTCCTCACCAAAAAGTCCTGGGATACTGTCGAAGCCTATCTGGCGGCAGAAGAGCAGGCCGGCCGTGAGGTCACCGTGATAGGGCGAGAAGGGGAGGATCCTGCATTGTTCTTCTCGCGCTTCGACGTGCGTGCCGAGCATGCCCCAAATCCCGACAGTCGGGTCACTCTCGATCATGAGGTCGATCGCTTCGGTCTACGTCGGGTAAGGCTCGACTGGCGCATGCAAGCGATCGATTTCGAAAGCGTGCGGCGAGCGGTGGAGGTTTTGGCCGAGGATGCAGGCCGGTTCGGTTGGGGCCGTGTCCGTCTGGCTCCCGATATCGACCTCGAGCGCTCCTACTCGCCGGGCTTCCACCATATGGGAGCAACCCGCATGCAGGAAGATCCGAAACATGGTGTGGTCGATCGCAACTGCATGGTGCACGGGGTAAAAAATCTCGGCATCGCCGGCAGCTCGGTATTCTGCACCTCGGGTTACGCCAACCCAACCTTCAGCCTCGTTGCCCTCGCCGTGCGACTGGCGGATCATCTCCAAAAGCGCCTAGGAGGTTTGGCGTGACGGCCCAGCTCAGCCGTCGTGCTTTGGCAAGTGGTGCCCTCGGTTTGGTCGGTTTAGCGACAGCGGTGCGCCATTTGCCCAGCCTACTGACGGGTCCCTCTCGCGCACAACGTCTGATCCGCGAGCTGGTGAACCTGGTTGCTGTGACCGAACCAATAGCCGTCGGCCGTTTCTACTTTGCCGCCCAGCCCGGGGTCAAGGCTACGGATCTGGTGCCCCAAGTCCTCGCCGAGTTACCCCTCGGCGGTCCTGTCGAAGGGATCAGACAGGCCTTCCGGCAGAAGCTAGTGGATGATTTTGAGGCAGGCCGTACGATACGTCTCGATGGTTGGTACCTATCCGAGACCGAAGCACAACTTTGCGCCTTAGTGGCGCTCGAGGTTGGTGGCCTAGGCGGCTAGGCGGTCTCAGAAGTCGAGATAGCCTTCACGACAGCGGATGTCAACTCCTGAGGGGCGCAGGCGGACTTTGAGCCGTCGCCAGTTGCCGTCATGGTTTGGGTTCTCTGGATAGAAGCCGAGGGCGTACTGTTCGCGCAGCTCGGTCAGGATACCTTCGAAGGCGTTGCCAATCTCGTCGACGGAGGCTAGCAGTTGAATACGACCGCCACTCTCTTCGACGGTGCGGCGCAGTAGCGCAAATTGGCGTTGGTAGTCGTCCGAGCTGCGCCAGGCCGAGGCCATCTTGGGGAGTTGACGACCGCCGTCGATCAGTGCGCCGCGGCGATAGGGTAGTTGCAGCCAGTAGATGAGTGCCTGGCTGCGACGAGCATTGTTCAACACCTCGGTCATCGGCAGCACGCTGTGGGAATCAACCCCATCGGATAACAGGATGACGACCCGGCGACCCTGCCGAGCCTCGAGCTGCTTCAAGGCCAGGTAGAGATGGTCGTTGAGGGCGGTCCCGCCGGTGGCGCGGATACGATCTAAGCCAGCAGTCAGGACATCAGGGATGGTGGTGAACGGTGTGGAATGTAGGATGCGGTCAGAGAACACCAACAGCTTGCCCTCGTCGAGCGCTCGCATCCCGTCAAAAAAAGCTTTGGCACCGCCCAGGGCTGCCTTCAACTTCTTGCCCTCCATGCTGACGCTCGAGTCGAGGAGGACCAGGGCCGTGAAGGGAATGTCGCCGCGGGTAAAGGTGACGAGCTTTTGGCGGGTATTACGGTCGATGACCGCAAAGTCGTCGCGCTTCAGGCCGAGTACGGGCTGGCCCTGACGGGTGACGGTGACGTAAAGTTGCTGCAGAGTGATTGACAGCTCTTCGTCGACCCGGATTTTGGGGGTGGTCACGAGGCCTGAGCCGGTGGCCCCAGAGGCACCGTAAGCCACCACCTGGAAGCGATGTTCGCGATTCTCGTCACCGACATCAATCTCGAGATGGTACGGAGGCTCTGTGAGCTCGCCGACCACCACGCTGTCGACGTAAAAGGCCACTCGCTCGACCGGTTCGTCAGCTACGACAACCGCTTCGATGCGCACCATACCATTTGCAGGGGTGAACGGATCCGGACTGTCGAGGCTGACTGTCAGAGAAGTCTGAGCGAGAGCTAGCGCCCCAGGGAAGAGCCCACAAGTGAGTACCAGGAGGAGGCCCGAGGCCAGGTTCGACCACCCGGTAGAGCGGTCCATTGCAGCCATCTAACGTTCCCCGCCGACGGCGACGCTCGGTGCGGCCGAATCCGCCGCAGAGGTCGACGGCTCCGGAGATAACGGCTCGACGACCAGCGCCAACCGCTCGTTTGCGGCATCGGCGAGGGATTGGCGCGCCATCAGATAGGGAGCCTTGGGCATCCGGCTGTAACGGAGGCGTGGTGATATCTGGTCGCTGCCTGTCTGGGGATCCAACTTGCGCAGGACCTCGCGAGCCTCGCTGGATCGACCGAGCCTATCCAGCAGCGACGCGAGTTGAAGAGGTAGGCGTTGCACGGTGGGGAATCGCTCGATTGCGGCCTCGAGAGTGGTGACGGCCTCGCTGGGCTGTTTGCCGGCGGCTTGGAGCGTTGCAAGCTCTTGTGCTGCCAAGGCGGCGATCCATGCTGGATCCGGCAGCTCAGCAAGGGTCTTCAAGCGCTCGGTCGCCCGTTGTTTCGAACCCAAACGCATTTGATTGAGCGCCAACCGAAGTGCAATCTCGGGATCCGAGGTACCCGCTTCGATGAGTTGTTCGAGAGCGTCCGCAGCGTCTTGGTAGGCACCGTACGATTCCCGGATGGTTGCCAGTCCGATAAGCGCCCCGGTGTGGTCTGGCTGGTGGTCGAGAGCAGCACTATAAGTGTGTTCGGCCGACATCAGAGAACCGGCGTTCTGCAAGAAACCAGCAAGGCTCACCAAAACGTCGGCCACCAGCCCGCCAGCCTTCGGAGATTTTTGGTTCTCGGTGTAGAGCTGGGTGAGCCGAATCAGCACCTCTCGAGAGTGGGTTGCCAGCAACAGGTTCTTCGTTTGCCGATAGTGGCGGTAGAGCACTTCGTGCAGCCACATCATGGGCACGAGCGCTTCGACATCGCTCCGGCCGAGCTCGGCGGCGATCCGCAATTCAGCATCAGCAAGTCGTTTCTGTTGTTTGATCGAGCCACCGCCGATACGGCTCTGCTCGAGAGCAATCAGCGGCAGCAGGGCTGCTCGGTCGCGGGATTCGAGGAAGTCGAAGGCCGTGAGGAAGGCATTGCGCAACGATTCGTCAGCCTTCAGTCTTGGGACTGGACGGGCAGCAGAGCGACCTGACGTTGGCTGGTTGTCGCCGGAGGAAAGCGTGTTGTCCGGCAGTCGCACCGAGAAAGGTGCCACCGACGCGATGCCGCCGTCTGTGGAAGAGACTCTCAGGCGGTAGTCACCGGCATCGATACGGTTGGCGACCAATTCAGCGGCCAGGGATTCGACCCCTGGAAGACCTCGCGGGAGGTTGCGCGGACGCTGCATCTCGGCACCCGGCAAGGCTTCGCCGTTGCCGCCCAGAAGCTCAGCGTGCAGGTTACCCTCGAGCCCGCGACCGAGCAGCAAATAGGCGGCCGGAGTGTCGACCAGAACACTGCGTGGTGCCGACGGTACCCATGGTTGACCGTCGATCAGGAGCGGAAAGGGGAGTTCGGCGTCGCCGGCCTGGCGCACCAGCACTCCCGGGCCAGCCGGCTCCCGGCGCAGTGGCGGTAGCAACACACGATCCGCCCGCCACGACGGCACTACAACGGGTTGGGTCCGCAAGCCGATACGCCCCGATTGGCGATGGAGAACCAGCAACCGCAGGGAGAACTGGCCTGGAGGTAAATCCACAGAGCCGAAAAACTGAACGCTGCCACCTCGCAAGACCTTACGGTGCCTTGTCAGATCGAGACGAAAGGCCTGAGTCAAACTCGCGACCAGGCCGTTCTGGGCATCGATCGCGTAGGCGTACACTTCAGTGATTAGTTGGGGATTGTCGCCACTCTTTGGACTACTTCTCGAGTGGTTGTCGGCAGCCTCGGGATTCACATCGGCCGCGGCCAGCAGCGCATCGCCTCCGATGTCGACCGCCACCATCACCCGCGACGACTCGTTGGCTGCCGTACCATCCCCACCAGGCAATGGGATGGCAATCATCGAGACATCCAAGTCGCCAGCCTCCTGACCGCTCAGCATCATTGCAGCGGTGCGGGTCTCGAGGCCACCGAGATCGACCGCTTGCAGAGTCTCTAGGGTCCTGGAAGATGTTGGGGTCTTAGCAGGCTCTAGAGGCTCGGGTGGTGGCTTGGCAATCTCTTGGCCGATGACTCCGAGAGTGCAGCACATCGCTGTGAGAGCCAGCCGTATCCAACGACTGGTGTTGGGATGGCGGTTCACTGGGTCACAGGTTCACTAATTCACAGGTTCACTGGTTCGCCGAGAGACTCTTGTCTACGAGCTCAGACGCGGCCAACTCCGCTTGCTGACTCTCGCTGCCGATATCGACGGCGAGATGGGTTGTCGAGTCAATCGCGGTGAGCTCGTCGAGCACCGAGACTGCGATGCGCTGCGGTCCGCCCCGCATCATTAGACGTACACCGCAGGCGGCGCGGTGGTTGAGAGCGGTCAGGACGTCCGCGTTGGGAATCCGGATAGGACACAAATGGCGGTTGACCTCTGACGTCCGACCACGACCATCGCGGACCGCGACGAACATCGATACCCGGCCTTGGTGCTCGGTTTTGCCGGGTAGCAGCACCAGTTTGTCGAGCGGTACCTGAACCCGCAGTGGAACGACAAACAACCCGTCGTCCTGGAGTTCTGGTGGCTCGGTCTCGATGACGATGCCAAAGGGGTTGTCCATCGTATCCAGCAGCAGTGCAGCCTGGGCCCGCTCGGCGCTGCGCTCGGTGGTCGTCTTATCACTAAAGCTCGAGCGATACCGTACTTGATACGTCTTTCCGTTGGCCTGGTTGATGACTTCGACGCGGATCTTCTTCGCCTTGTTGGCATCTTTGGCAGCACCGTCTTTGGCAGCACCGTCTTTAGCAGCCTCGTCCTCCTCAGTCGTTACAAATCCGAGCGAGTAATAGTTGTCGAAGTCCGTGACCACGCCGCTCAGCACCGCGTTGTAGGTGGTGTGGGTCAAACCGTACCGGCCGCCAGTGCCCTCTGCCATCATGACCAGCGGATCCTGGGCGTTGCGCCGTTCGGTCGCCACCAAGCTGTCATTCCAGGAGCCGAGAACATCACCGGAGAAACCTCCGGAAGCGGCCGAGCCGCGGTCGACATCACGGGAACCCGAAGCGTCGAGGGTGTGGATGGTCACTCGGCTGGCGTTGGCATGCTCGACCAAAGCTTCGAAAGCGGGCGTTGCGTCGTCGCGGATGGCATCCATTTCGCTGTGGATGTTGCCGCCGAAGCCGGCGAGAGCCTCGAAGCGTCTTTTTGCGGCCTCGATCAGGCCTTCCCCCGGTCGTAAGGGTAGGCCATCGCTGACGTAAATCACCGATTTCCGCCCTGGCAAGCCGGCCGCGATATCGGTGAGCTGGCGCAGTACGCGCAGGGTCTGCTGCGTGTGTTGGTAACGTTGCTCGCTGTAAGCGCGGATTTGGGTCATGATCGGTCGCGCTTCGGCGATCGTACGTTCGGTGAGCCGCCTCTGGCTGCCGGCTCCAGATTCGGAGTTGCCGTCCCTGTTGAGCGAAGCGGGGCCTTTGGTAGCGAACACTCCGCTGCCGGCCTCGACGTTGACGGCCTCGATCGCACGGATGATCTGGCGTCGGTCGGTCTCGAATCGCGGGCTGACGGAATTCACTTTTTGAAGCTCTTGCAGGGCGACGAAGATCTCGTGCGGTACCGAGGTGAAGGCCTGGCGGACCACCAGCGAGCGTTCGTTCGATACCAACATGACGCGGGCATTGAATTGGCGGTTGGCGAGTAAGAAGTCCCTGATCCGTTCGAACACTCGAGCGCGGTGGATCGTCTGAATGTTGGCGTTGTCGACGTAGAGGATCAGGTGGGCAGGGTCGGTGTTGGCGACGGGAGTAGTGGCTTCCGCTGTTGGGTCCAGAACTCCCTGACCGGCGGTGCGCAGTACTGTGTGCCCATCCTCGACCGCGAAAAAATTGCTGATTTCGGTCGTCTCACCATCCGTAGCGAGCTCGAAGTCCGCCTTGGTGAGGCCCTTGACGGGTCGGCCGTCCTTGTCGGTCACTACCACGTCAATGTTGGTGACGTTGACCTCGGTGGAGCCTCGAAAGACTGTCTGCCAGACCTCGTCATCAGCTCGGCTGGTAGCGCTGGATGCCAGCAACAGGAGCAGGCAGATCACGCCAGCGAAGACCTGGGGAGCTGCGTCACGCGTCAATTTGCTATACATCATGGCTCCTGATGGGAGATCGACGACTCGAGACCACCGTCTGTTCGAGACCACCGTCTGTTCGAGTCCACCGTCTGTTCGCCACTACTGCCCGAAGGTGTCAAGGTCGCCCGACGGTGTGTCCTGCTTAGTGGCCTATTGTCCGACGCTGATAGGCTCCGGCTGACTTCAACTTTGAGTACAGAATACACCAGGATGTTGTCAGCAGCCAGGAGCGGAAGCTAATCGACCAGGAGCCGGGGACCAAACCGCAAAATACTGGGATCAACCGCGCGCAGCGGAGGAATTTGACGATGGCATGGATCAAGACGATCGACGAAGGTGACGCCAAGGGCCGACTGGCCAAGCTCTACCAACTGTTGGAGGAGCCATGGGGTGGCGTCGACAATATTTTCAAGATCCACAGCCTGAATCCGCCGTCGATCCGCGGTCACCTCGAAATGTATCGGACCGTAATGCGCGGCCGCTCGCCGTTATCGCGGGCCCAGCGCGAGATGATCGCGGTGGTGGTGTCGAGCGTCAATCGCTGCCACTACTGACTGACGCATCACGGAGCGGGGCTCCGTAAACTCACCGAAGACGATGCCTTGGTCGAGGCACTATCCAAGGACTACCGTCAGGCACAGCTCAACAACTTCGACCGCGCCATGCTCGACTATGCCGTCAAGCTCACCCGTGAGCCCTGGACGATGACCGAAAACGACATCGAGGTCATGCGTCGCGCCGGCCTGGATGATCAAGCCATCCTCGACACCAACCTGGTTTCTGGCTACTACGCTTTCGTCAATCGATTGGCGGATGGTTTAGGTGTCGAGTTGGAGGATTTTCATCTCGAGGCGAAGGAAGAGTGACAGGGCTCAGCCCGAACCCGGGTCGAAGTCGACGGAGGTCGAGAGCATACTTTCTCCCGCAACATCGTAGAGCACCACCGCTAGCTGCTGCTGAATAGCACGCAGAACCAGGGTGGTGTCATAGGTGGCGTAGGCACCCTCGCGAGGCTTGTTCTTACCGCCCAGCGTGACTGGAATCACCGGGATTTCGGACCGGTTACCCTTCTCGTCGAGGACCGCGATACGCAGCTCGAGGTTGGCTTCGAATCCCCCTGCCACCGGCAGCATCAGCAGCTGATCCATGGGGATCTCGAGTGACAATGGCAGCTCGACCTTCTTGCCCCGTTTCGGTTTGGCCTCGCCGAGAGTCGCTGCCATGGAGTAACCTCTTAGGTCGGTGTCGAAGAGTAGATTACTTTCGACCATCATGGTGACTTCGGATTGGCGCGAAAGATCGCGGAAGCTCCGCCGACTGCGGGTTTTGACGTCGGGACGCAGGACCTGCACCCGCACCTTGTGCTCCTTGTCGTCACGCGCCCAGGTTGGCGTGTAGCCCAGCCAGTAGTAGCTACTGGTCCCTTCGAGGGTCCGCGGTAGAGCGGTGGCGCGGAAACTGTTGATCATCGCCTGGCCTCCGGTCTCTTTGGCGAGGGCGATGAGCGGTCCCTCGACCGCTTGCTCGCGGCCATCCGTTGCCGAGAAGGCCAAGATGACGTCGTCCAGGAGCTGGCCCGTGAGTTGTTCCGAAGTCGGCGGCGGGTCGGCAGGGCCGGGGCCGGCCGGCCCATCTTCGACGGTACTTGGCGCTTGCTGAGAGAAGTCGTCGCCAACCAAGGTACCGTTGCTGGCGTTGACCGATTGCCGATTCTGACGGCCGGCCATGTCGATGGTGTTGATCGTGTAGCCAAGTTTGTTGGCGGTGCCGGCGAGATCATCAAAGGCCGCTCGGGGAGAAAAACGTTGGGTGCGATTGCGGATTTTCGGGTCGGGACCAACGGCGAAGGACGACGGATCATCCGGCCAGCCGCCAGAAGTCAGCAACATCACCTTGCGCCCAGGTGGTTTGGCCATCGCACGCATCGCGGCGGTAGCTGCCTTGACCACAGTATCGACCTGTCGGCTCAAGACGCGAACGTACTCGACCTTGGTGTTTTCGAGACTCTCCTCGATCAAGCCCGAGCCCGTGCGGCGAAGCTGAAGCTCGTACTGGTCGAGCTCGGCCCTGCGTTGCAGCCCGCCGGACTTGGTCGCGATCGCCTGGCGTAGGTTCCGAATGATGGCGGGATGAGAGGTCTCCCAATTGCCGACCAAATTGAGCTTCCTACCATCGAAAGACACCACCGCCATACGATCTTTCGGCCCGAGCCTTGGGATCGTTTCGATGATGTTTTCGAGCACGATCCGACGGTCTCGAGCAACGCCGAAGTAGTTGTCGACGAACAGCAGAAAACTGGTGCCGACAACCTCTCCGGGAGCAGCTGCGGGTACCGCAGCCGTTGGTGCCGTGGAGGCTGAGCCGGCTGCCACGGCCTCCGCCGTTCGTAAATCGATCGACGAGCCGTAGCGGATCTCGCTGAAATACTCGATCGGTACAACATTGCCATCAACGATCAGCCGGAAGTCGCCGGGGCCGAGGGCCTCGACATGGCCGCCGTCCTTGTCGGTGACGGCCACTTCGAGATTGAGCACGCGGACATCGATCTCTTCGCCAAAGGCTTCGAGCTTTTTCGATTCCTGTGCGTAGGATGCTGAGAGCGGCAGCAGAGCGGCGAACAAAATTGTCAACATCGTGGGACGCATAGTTTTACCTCCGAGGGGAATGAACCTTCGCAAGAATCTTCTACCCAAAGCCTCGATCGGATTCAACCTCTCGGTGACGAAACGCCGGACCTTGAGAGGTAAGACACCATCTTAGGCTACGAGGCTCGAGCCTGGCACGACTTCCTCTACTTCGGACCCACCTGTGGCAAGGACGGGTGAGCAACCGAGCTCTCGATGCGTTCTTAGACAGGAGTAAGCTAGTCTTCCGCTGCTTCGGGCACCGATTCCAGCCGCGGTGCCATTGCGACGGCGTATTCGTCGAGCACCGACTTGGGGTCGCCGTCGCCGCGGACGTGACCATGTTCAAGCCACAAGCATCGAGTGCTGTAGTCGAGCAACATCTGGACGGCGTGAGAGATCAGCAGGATCGTGGTGCCTTTCTCCCGAAAGCTGTCGATACGCTCTTGACAGCGGGCCACGAAGCGGACGTCACCGACCGCCAGCACCTCGTCGAGGATCAAGACGGAGGGGACCCAAGCCGTGGCGACGGAGAAGCCGAGGCGGGCGATCATGCCGGAAGAGTAGTTGCGCATCGGCGCGTCGATGAAGTCGCCGAGGCCACTGAAAGTGACAATGTTGGCGAGTTCGCGCTCGATCTCGCGCCGTCGGCGGCCGAGCATCAAGGCATTGAGGTAGATATTCTCGAGGCCGGTGAGTTCAAAATCGAAGCCGGTGCCGAGCTCGAGGATCGGTGAGATCGTGCCCTGCACCTTGCGTTTCCCCCGACTCGGCTTCATCACCCCCGCGATGACCTTGGCCAGGGTGCTTTTACCGGCGCCATTTGGGCCGATGATTCCTAGCACCTCGCCAGAGTTGATCCGCAAGTCGATGTCCTCGAGGGCCCACAGCTCCTCGTAGACCAACGCCCCTTTGACGAAGTGGATCAAGTATTCCTTGATCGACACATTTCGTTGCTTCGCCAGGCGATAACACAGCGAAACATTCTGGAGATCTATAACGGGGTCCGACATGACTTGGCTCTCGAGAGACCGCGATCAGATGTAGAACGGGATCCGGTCGGTCGATTGACGGAACGACACGATGCCGATTGCCAGCACGGTAACGGCGATGCCGGCGGCTAGCAACTGATGGTCGAAAGGCGGTACTTTGCCGTAGTAGATTGGGTCTCGGAAAATTTCCAGAATCGAGCGGATCGGATTGAAGCGCACCGCCCAGTAGAAGTTGGTTCCTTCGACAATCTCTTTGGGATAAATCACCGGCGTCATGTAGAACAACAGCATCATCACCACGCCGACGAGCTCGATAACATCGCTGAAGAACACGGCCAACGGCGACAAGATCAGGCCGGCGCCGAGGGTGAAGATCACGGCGATGATCACCGCCACCGGCAGATAGGCCAAAGCCCAAGTCAGCTGGTGACCCGTCGACAACAGGATGGCGAACATCGGCACAAAAGCGAACAGCAGGTTGACCAGCCCAGAGATCACGGTGGCGATTGGGAACACCGCCAAGGGTACTGGCAGCTTCTTGAGGATCGTCGCGTTGGCCTTGAGGCTGTTCATCGAGGTGACGATGGTCTGCTGGAAGAAGTTCCAGAACAGCAGCCCAGCGAGGGCATACACGGCGTAATTGCGGATCTTGAAGCGGAACAGTTGGCTGAACACAATGTGCAGCACCAACAGCATCAGCAATGGCTGCAGCATCGTCCACAGAAAGCCAATCGCCGAGCGGCGATAACGCACTTTCAGGTCACGCTGGACGAGGGTCCAGATTAGGTCACGGTAGCGATAAAGTTCTTTCATGAGGAATTCCGTGCGGCGAGAGGAGGGTTTCTATCTCAAACCTGGAACTGATGCAAGACGATCTATAGTCGTACAGCATGACGGATTTGCACTAGGATTTCGCTCATGATCGAGCAGATCCACTCGGGCAAGGACCGTCTTTGGAAAGTTATGGCGAGGACTGTGGTTGTCGCCTGGGCCAGCGTCGTCATGGCGGGTTGTCCATCGCGGACCACCATCGAAGAGCGGGCTACCGTTCGCGATTTCGAGAACCTGGTGGTGATCATGATCGATACCCTGCGCAGTGATCACCTGCCATCCTACGGTTACCACCGACCCACCGCGCCCTATCTCAGCCAGGTGGCGGAGGAGGGGATTCAGCTGCAGGGTTATGCCGTGTCGTCGTGGACTCGATCTTCGATTGCGACCATGCTCACCGGTCTGTATCCGCAGCGACACCGCGCGATCGGTCGCAATGACAGATTACCGGCCGCGGTGCCTTATCTGCCAGAGATGCTAGCTGCCTACGGATTCCACAACTTGGCGTTCGTCACCAACGGTAACGTCAGTGCTCAGTTTGGGTTCGATCGTGGTTATGCTGGCTTCGAAGAGCGGATGAGTTCCGGCAAACCCGAAGCGCAGCTGGTCGCTGAACAGGTGCTGGCCAGGGCGGGGGAGCTCGAGGCGCCTTATTACCTCCACGTTCATCTCATCGACCCCCATGATCCTTACGTGCCCAAGCAACCTTGGGAACGGCCTGACGCCAAGCGAACGGACTACGTGCAGCCCACCACCATTCTGCGGGGCGAGCGCCAGCTCGACGCCGACTCAGTGGGGTGGATGATCGATCAATACGATGCCGAGATCCTTGAGATGGACGGCGCTATCCGTCATTTGATGGAGGGACTCGAAGCCGCCGGCGCGCTCGACTCGACACTGGTGGTGGTCACGTCTGACCATGGTGAGGAGTTCGGCGAACATGGCGGGGTCGCCCACGGCAGCAGCCTGTACGAAGAAGTCATCCGCGTGCCTTACCTGTTGTGGGGCAAAGGCCTGACGAGCTATCGGTCGAGTGCGGCGTTCCACCAAGTCGACTTCCTACCCACCGCCTTCGAAGCATTGGGGCTTCCGACTCCGAAGGGGTTGGACGGTGTTTCGCAGTGGGCGGCGCTAAAGGATCCCGGCTACGCGGGTGGTGGCGAGCGGCTTTTCCACCTCGGGCTCGATAATTTTCAAGCCTTGGCTTTGCTCTCGCCGCCGGCCAAAGTGGTGCAACGGGCCAAAGAGCCGCAGAGCCTGGCGTTTGATCTCGAGCAAGATCCTCATGAGAAGGCCGTAAATGGACTCGATGCGAAGCGTGAATCGGAGCTCCGTGAGCAGATGGTGCGCCTCGATCGCAAGCTCAAGAAGCGGGCCTACGAGGGGGAAACGGCGGAAGCCACCGGCGATGTGCGCGCACAACTCGAAGCGCTAGGCTATTTGGGTGATGATGCACCGTCGGCCCCGGTGAGCGATCATGGCGCGCTGGCTGCAACGCCGCTGGACGCGACGTTGCCATCCGAATTGATCGTCGACTCGGTCCTCGACTTGCGGCAACCATCACGACAGCTGCTTCAGGGCTGGCTATTCTCCGATCGCAACGGCACGTGGAGTTCACCGCATTCCCGGCTGGTGCTGCCGGTGGCGCCGGAGGCTCGGGAACTTGTGCTGGCTGGCCACTCCGTTGCGGCCCGGCCAGCGGTGCGATGTAGCGTGTCGATCAACGGGTCACCGGTGAAAGATTTTGACCTCACACCGGGCAGTTTCGAGTTGGTCGTGGAGATCCCTGACGAGGCTCGCACTAGAGGTATCGCCTACGTCGACCTCACCGTCCGTCCGTCGTTGCAGATGAAGTCGCCAGCTGGGCTGCATTGGAATCGCGTTGCAGTGCGATAGTCGCGACTGATCAACGCATTGTCGGTTAC
This sequence comes from Acidobacteriota bacterium, assembly GCA_029263395.1. Taxonomy (GTDB): domain Bacteria; phylum Acidobacteriota; class Thermoanaerobaculia; order Multivoradales; family J023; genus JAAELT01. The sequence continues at coordinate 56,014 of JAJCXO010000102.1, forward strand.
AAATAACCGAGCGCTTCCAAGCGTGCCCGCTCCTCGTCGCTCAGTGGTTCTGCCTGGCCGGCTTCCGGCGTTGAGCTGGAGACTCTCTCGGTCCACTGTTTCAAGGCGCTGAAGCAGCGCTGGGCAGCTGCATCGGACTCTGGGAGGGGGTGGAGCTCTTTGGGATCCGCGGCGAGATCATAGGCTCTGTACGACGCCACCGGCTGGAAGAAACGATCCACTTCGTTTTTGCTGTGGATACATTTGATGTTGCCCGAGACGATTGCAGCCTGGGCTACGGCGGCGTAACGGTCACGTGCAGGGTCGACGTCGACTTCGGCAAAAACAACTCGACGCTCGGCGGGAGCATCCGGCGCTAAAGTCCGCAGCAGACTGATGCCGTCGAGGGAATCGGTCCCGGTGGCTGAGTTGGTGGCCAGCTCGAGTATCGTCGGCACGATGTCGACGGTGGACACCCGATCGCCAACCCGGGTACCGGCATGCTGGCCAGCCGGCAGCTTGACGATGAGTGGCACATGCAGCAACTCTTGGAAGAGCGTGCGACTGTGATCGAAGCCGCCATGTTCGTAGAACTCTTCGCCATGATCGCTGAGCAGCACAATGATGCTGTTGTCGTAGAGGTCGAGGTACTCGAGGAGGTCGAGGAAGGCGCCGAAGTGGCGGTCGGAGTAGATAACCTCGCCATCGTAGAGGGCGCGCAAGTGGGCGGTCTCTTCGGTATTGGATCCGAACCCTTCATCCATGAAGATGTGGGGCTGATATTGATGCACCGGCAGATCACCGGGGGCATGTTCGGCGAAACGGGCGTCATGGCCCTGGGGAATGTATGGCGAATGTGGCGCGACCGAGTGGGAATAGACGAAAAGCGGTGCGTCGTCGACAGACCGCCCTAATAAATGGTGCCACAAGAACCATCGGATGCTGTTCGAGTCGCGGGTCCAATGCCCCAGCACATCGTTGAGGTAGAAAGCATCGAAGCCGCGATCGAGACCGTAAGCTCGACTGGCGATGTAGGTTTGTGAGATCCCGATCGTGCTGTAGCCCTGCTTCCCGAGCCGCTCGGCCAAGCTGATTGGGGCATTGTCTCCCGGGCCGCGGACGCTGCCTTTAGTGCGGCCGTGACGGGACGGATACACCCCCGTCAGCACGGACGCCGTTGCCGGTAACGTCCAAGCTGACGGCGACCAAGCGTTGTCAAAAACCACCGATCCGCTGGCGAACCGGTCGATGTTGGGGGACGTCGGGCGCTCGGCGCCGTAAACTCCGAGGGCATCGGCTCGCAGCGTATCGATCATGTAGACGAAAACGTGCGGTGGCGCCCCTTTCCTGGGCGCAGCCCGGGGTGGCGGCGCGATCACGTCGGGTCCCAAACTCAGCGTTACCGTTACCGGCTCCGCGGCTCGAGCGTGGCCCGCCGTTGGGTTCGTCGAGAGCACCTCGATCGCCAATTGGGCATGGCTGCCGGCCGGGTGGGATACCGTCAACGCTAGCCCGTCGGCATCCTTCAGATTACCCTGCCAGAGTTCCTGCGGCTCGCCGTCCACTGTGATGAGTCGCAGACTCAAGGTCCCCGGACCACTGCTCTCGACCGATCCAATGTTCAGGTTGAAGGAAGAGACTGGAGGCACTGGCAAGGTCACTCCTCGACGACCTTCTGTCAGAGACAGCTGCTGGGTGGTCGAATCGAATGTTGAGGCCGAGGTCACGCCCTCGTCGAACGACCAACCGCGGGGTACCAACGCGATCGACTCGAACAGGGTCGAGACCGGTCTGTTGGCGGCCGACGAGGTGACTTCGTTGGGCCGTGCGGCGTAGTCGAACAGCAGCTCCAAAGTATTGAGGCGTGGATCGAGCGCCTGATTCGGTAGCGGGATACGCAACTCCCCCCAGCTGTCCGCGAGCTCGATGGCCGGTTGCCAGGAGCCATTGAGAATTGGCTGCACACGTTGCACCGGTGCGTCGGGATAGGCGAAACGAGTGCAATACGCAACCAGGTCGATGGCTCCACCAACCGGCGTCGGAAAGTAGAGCATCGCCCGTTTGGCTGCCCAAGCCTTCTCGGGGTTGGGTCTCGGCTCGGGGCCAAGCCAGCCCTGGCCGAGTTTGATGGCGCTTGGCTCACCGTTGAAGTGTTGGACAAACGACCCGTCACCGAGGGTCATGAGCTCGGGATCGAGTGCGGAAGTATGAACCTCAAAAGGGACCGGCGCTGGCTGGCAGGCGAGACTCACCAGCGCCAGCGCCGCACTGAAACGCGCCAACACTGTATTGAGCCAGGACCGAGGTCGCACCGTTCGCATCGTCTTCCTCGGCCCACAGCTCCACCCAAGCAGCAGCCGGTGTGGGGACTAATTCCAGCCCGAGGTGTCGCCGGATTCGAAGTTGTCGGCGAAAATCACACCGGCGATGGCTGCGTTGTTGTCAACGCTGCGACGGAACATTGGCCACGGGGCTGCCGCCGCCTCACTAGTGTCGAAGTCCCACGCAAGAATCATCCCCTGAGTGCCGGTTGCGTCACTGCTGGCAATCACCAGCTCGCGATCCCCATCACCATCGATATCACCCACCGCCGCCGAGCTCAGTAGGGTGAAGTCGGCGATCAGTTGGTATTCGTCCGGGTCTGGCGGCAATACCGAGCGGCTGAGCTGGTTGCCATCCTTGTCCCACACCGTCACATCGCGGCTCGAGGGCAGAATAACTTCGAGATTACCGTCACCGTTGAGGTCGGCGATGATCGGCGAAGCGGTGGTTTCAGGCTGCCGGAAGACGTTTGGGTTGGCGGTAGGGATTTGCGGTTGCAACGGCCAGCCCGGAACCGCGCTGCCATCGGCATTAAAAGCGTAGACCTGACCATCTTCACCGGCATCCGGGTCGACCGTGTTGAACACGATCTCGAGCAGCCCATCGTTGTCGAGATCGCCGAGGGCCGGCGAAGAGAAGCTATAGGTGCCGGGGGTAGCGATCGGCCAACCCGGTAGATACTCACCGTTGTGGTCGAAGGCGTTGAGGTATTCGCCGACGCCAGGGTGGACCCGTCCGCCTGGGGCACAGGCCGCAAACGCCCAGCAGCGTCCGGTACCAACCATGATCTCGAGGAAGCCGTCGCCGTTGACATCACCCAGGGCAGGAGAGGATTGGATGTCCTCGTCCAGTTGGATGGGGAAACCCGCCAGCTCATCGCCGGTGAGCCCGTCGTAGACGTGCAGGATGCCGCCGTCCTCTTCGCCGTTGGTCCCCGGCATGGAATCCGAGGCGACACCGATCACGACGTCGAGTTGACCGTCACGATTGATGTCACCGACGGCTGGCGACGACCAAGTGGTATCGATGACATTGTTGGTCCACAGCGTTGTGCAATCGTGGTTGAGCGCTCGGACCCGACGATCCCAAGCACCAAAAACGATCTCCAACTCGGGGTCGCTGGGATCGAGATTGGCGATGGCCGGTGAGGCATACACGCCGTCACGAAAGCCAGTGGAGTCGCTGTCGTTGGTGATGTACCGGCAAACGAACTGGCCGAGGTGGTCAATCACCACCAGGCCGCCGTCGGCGTCCTCCGGGGTGGTGGTGTCGGCAGCACCAAACACGATCTCAACGTCACCATCGTTGTCGATATCCGCGATTGATGGCTTGCTGTTGACCCCCATCAAGCCGGAGGCGTAGCGCCAAAGTTGAGTCCCGTTGCCGGTGTAGGCGTGAACTACGCCATCTAGGGTGCCGACCACAATGTCGTTGATGCCGTCGCCGTTGACGTCGCCGAGAGCAACCGACCCATTCAGGGTCCTAGCACCGTCGAGGAGGACCGGGAAACCGTTCTGAGCGTCTGGTGCGGCGGTGGTAACAGGGGTGACCATCAGCGAGGCCAGAAGAAGGGTGAGCATGGAGACTTGACACAGGGCCCGAGCCGGTTGTTGATCGCGCATAGATGAGGGTCCTTCTAGCTCGCTCGATGAAGTCTGAGCGTGGGAGAGTCGGGATAATTCTTCAACGGGTCTGCCGAGGTGGGCATCGAGATTCGTCTAACGATCTCGACCTTGTGGGTGGTCGCGACGTCGAGGCCGCGAGTAGCGCCGGATGGGAGGCTCAGTTTACAATGAAATACGATCGATAGGCGAGCCAGCGCCCGGGACCCAATTTCACTTTAGACCTTCCATCCGAGACCTTCACCCTGGACGTGTTTTGCCAGGACCCATTGATACGGCAAGATGAGCTTTATGGATGTCGGAAGGGTCGGTACCAGGCAGCGTGTCCGTTCGCGCCACGGTTGCTAGTTGGATTCGTCGCTGGCGCCCGCGACCGCCCGCGCTGAAGATCGATCCGCAGGGTCTCAAGGGAGACTTGCTCGAGCGGGATCTGTCGGAGCAAGATCTGTCCGAGCGTGCCCCGTCCGCACCTGCTTGCCCGGTGGACATGCAACCCATGGATGTCATCATCCCCGTCTACGGCGCTCCACAGTCGGTTGAGCGGTGTCTCGACTCGGTGTTTCGTTATACCGACCTGAGCCGCCATCGATTGGTGGTTGTGGTGGACGGGGATCCCAACTTCGATTCGGACCAGTTGCGGACCGGCGACCGTGAGGCGGCGGAGGTACTGGTGCTGGAGCAAGCAGTCAATCGTGGCTTCGTGGCCAGTGTCAACCACGGTATGGCAGCATCGGATCGTGACGTAGTGTTGCTCAACAGCGACACCGTCGTTACCCGTCATTGGCTCGACAAGCTGCAGCGTGCTGCCTGCTCCTCGCCGTTGATCGCCTCGGTCACCCCGTTCTCCAACCATGCCACCATCTGTTCACTGCCGCAGCCGTTGGAGTACAACGCGCTGCCGACGGGTTGCGATGTCGACACGCTGGCCGCACTGGTCGAAAACGCAGCGGTGCCCGAATATCCGCGGTTGCCGACCGGAGTGGGGATGTGTCTCTACCTCAAACGGTCAGCACTCGAGAGCGTGGGGGAGTTTGATCAAGCGAGCTTCGGTGCCGGTTATGGTGAAGAGACCGACTGGTGCCTGCGTGCTCTCAAAGCCGGCTGGCAACACGTGCTCGATGACGCTACCTTCATTTTTCACGAGGGCGAGAAGAGCTTCGGCGGACGCCGCGAGCGTCGCATCCGCCTCGCTGAGCGCGCACTCGAACGTAAACATCCAGACTACGTGCCGACGATCGCTCGATTTCTCGAAGACGATCCCTTGGAGCCGGTGCGCCGGCGGGTTACCACGGCCTTGGCTCGGCGTGCGCTGGCCAGCAAGCCAGCCGTGGGCGGCTCGCGCCGGCTTTCGACCCGAAGCCAGCGAGTGCTGCATGTGGTCCACGGCTGGCCACCCTTCAGTTGCGGTGGTACCGAAAACTATGCGTATTGGTTGGCCCAACATCAGCAGGTTGATCGCTCGGTAGCGGTGTATGCCCGAATCGAGGATCGTGAACGCCCCCTCGGCGCCATCACCGAGCTGCTCGATGGCGCGACACGCGTCCGACTGCGGGTCAACAACTTCACCCAACGCCATCCCCTATCGCGCAACGCCCTGCACGATCGTCACCTGGCGCGGGACTTCGATCGCTTCTTGGAGGCCGTGCAACCGGATCTCGTTCACGTCCACCACTTGGCTGGGCATGCCTTGACGCTCACTCGACAGGTCATCCGGCGAGGCTTACCGATGGTCTACCAGGTGCAAGACTGGTGGGCGTTGTGTGCACGCGCCAACCGTTGGCGGCCGGACGAGACGCTCTGCCCGGGCCCGTCCCCGAGGCGTTGTAGCGCTTGTTTGCCGCTCACTGGCCTGCCACCAGCTGCGTTGTGGAATCGAGGGCTCTACCGCTACCGAGACCACCTCGCACGGCAGTGTTTAGGTCGAGCGGATGCGCTGGTGATGGGGTCCCGAGCAATCGAACACGACTATCGTGCTGCTGGCCTGGTAGCCGCCGGGGTGTCGGTGCATGTGTTGCCCTATGGCGTCGAATTACCTGAGGTCGAGCGGGTACGGGCCGCGTCGTCGTTGCCCTTGCGATTTGGCGTCATCGGTGCATTGATGCCGCACAAAGGCACCCACATTGCGGTTGAGGCATTCGATGGCGTTGTACCCGAACGGGGCCAGCTCGATGTGTGGGGCGACCCGGAGGCGGCTCCCGAGTACGTTGGACAGCTCCGGCAGACGGCGTCCCCGGCGGTGCGGTTTCATGGCCGATTCGCCGAAGACGACAAGGACACCCTATTCGATCGCCTCGATGTGCTGTTGGTGCCGTCTCTGGGACTCGAAAGTTACGGTTTGGTCGCGCGTGAGGCGATGGCTCGGGGCGTGCCGGTGATCGCCAGCCGAAGGGGCGCGCTGAAGGAATTGTTTGGCGACGGCGACTCCGCTGAGCCGGCTGGCGGAGCTTTGTTCGAGGCGGGAAATGTCCCCGCCTTGCGAGCGTTGATTCACACCTTGCTCGAGACCCCGGATACCGTCGCCGAGTGGCGTGCGGCGTTGCCCAGGGTTGTTGGGTTGGACGAACATGCCCAGGCGATAGATGCTGTGTATGCGTCCGTGATGGAACAACGGGCCTCTAACGGGCAAACCGGGCCTCCAACAGACAAAACAGTCCTCCAACAAGCAAACACCCCTTCAAGCAAAAACTCCGAAGCGTCCCATCGTGATGAAGTTTAGCCTCGCGTTGCAGGTTCTGCGGGCTGAAGGCTTGGCGGCATTCCGTGATCGGCTTGCTGATCGTGTGGCGGTCCGCCGTCGTCGTCGGAGTTTTCGCCCGCTGGCGAGTGACGCTCGATCGACCGACCCTGCCACGCTTTCGGCGTTGGCTGAGGTGCCGGTGTTGAATGTCCTGTCGACACCGCCGCGTCCCGACTTGGGAGGCGTTCAGGTCCAGTTGTTGCGACGCCTAGCGGCGGAGGGCAGACGGCGTTCATGGGCTTTGTTGTATCCGGACGGAGGTGGCTACCGTCTCGAGATCTCTTCTCCGGCTGGGCGAAGTGTCGTCACGCTGCAGGCCGCGGTACCGTCACCGGACCAACTCGTGGATCCAAACTTCGAATGGGCGGTGCTAGCCGCCGCCGCCCGAGTGGGTGCCGGCACAGTACATTTCGAGCAGTTGGTGGGGTGGCCCCTGGCCAGCGTTGCCAACCTTCAGGCGCGGTTGCAGCTGGTGCTTTCGGTGCACGACTTTGGCCTCTTCTGTCTGCGTCCGCATTTGCTCGAGCGTCCGATGTTGCGCTTCTGTGATTACTCGCGCGACGCAACGCGCTGTACTCGGTGTCTACGGTGTGACTGGCCAGTGGCTGACGACTTTCAGCAGCATCGTCGCAGGCGGGCCGCGGCTCTGATGCAATCCGCCGCTGCCGTCATTTATCCTTCGGACTTCCTGCGCCGGACGTATCAGGAGCTGGTGCCCGGTCTCGACTCAGCCGGGCAAGACGTCGTGGAGCCACCTACCCTCGGCACCGGCAGCCCACTTCCTGGCCGACAGCGCTCGAACAGAAAAGGTTCAGGGCTGGCCCACATTGCCTACGTCGGCAGCGTGAAGGCGCACAAAGGGGCGTTGTTGTTCGAAGAAGTGGTGCGCAAATTCCAGGACTCCAACCTACGCTGGACGGTCTACGGCGGTGGTGACGAAGAGATTCTGCAGCGCCTGCGTCAGCTGCCGAGTGTGCGTGTTCGGGGCTACTATCGTGCCGACAAATTACCTGAGATGTTGAGGCGGGATGGCGTCGACTTGGCAGTGCTGTTGTCGACTTGGCCCGAGGCCTACGCCTTGACGTTTGATGAATGTCTACGTGCAGGGGTGCCGGCGCTGGCTTTCGATCATGGGGCGATCGGCGACCGGATGCGCCGCTGTGGAGGCGGGGCTCTGGTGCCCCTCGATGCTGGCATCGAAGGTGTAGGGCAGGTCTTGCACGAGTTGCTCGAGGAGCAAAAAGGTACCTCAGAGACTGTACTTACGCCTGCCGCCAACGAGCTAGCCTTGCCTGATGGCCACAGCGCTGCGGAGGCCATGCTGGCGATTTATGATCGACTAGGAGTTCCGGTCGACAACTCCTCCAAATGACCGGCCAAGAAGGCATCGAGAGTTCGGTCGGCCTTGTGGACTGCGCAGCAGCTCCGAAAACTCGCCGGATCTCTTACATCATGCCTAAGCTCTTTTTATGCCACCGGATACGAGAAGCCAACAGTTGCGCAGCTCAAACACGCTCGCTGCTTGCTCGCTCCACAAGGCCTCCCTCACTGAGCCGAATATGGCTTTTCTCTCGAGTAACAAGGATTGCTACTCACATGGAGTTTTTTTCCAAGTGACAAGCTTGGTTATAGTCACGGGTTACTGCCCCTCTGGGGAATGCTCCCCTCAGAAACTCCCAAGTCCCGGTAGGGACTTCATCACTGAGCGAGGGGTTTCAACCCCTCGTGGCGAAAGGTTGTTTGTTTCTTGGCGATGAGGCGTCAAACAGGCGTGAGAGCTGGACGGAACCCGCTAGCTGCCAAGTGAAGGTGAGATTGTTGCCAGTTGCAGACCCTGGCCTGCCTCCAGATCGACTTTGCTGCGCAGCACGTCGGACTTGGGGATAAAGTCGACTCGTCCGGTTGCCCAGAGTTTGGTGGTGGCTGTTGATGCACCGAAGCGGCGATGAAACTGTTCGACACAAGCAGCCGGTAGGTGATCCGGGTAAAGCTGGATACCGGCAAAGTCGTTGAGGGCGAAGAAGTCTGTAAAGAACGTCCATTCCTCAGGTGAGAAACAGCGCTGCTCGTCGACTGTCGCCAAAAGCTTAGGCCAGCCAGCGTTGAGGTGGGCCGCAATCTGGGAGTGCCGCAGACGACCGAAGTAGTGACCGACCACCTTTTTGCGGTGGAAGCGGCGAGTGCTGGAGACGGTGTGGGTAGCCTCGTACAATGGGCACAATGTGTCCAAGCCGACGCCATTGCCAGCGACGACACAGAATGGCCAGTCGAGGACGGCTTCCCCCGGCTGTTGTCGAACGTGATCCATGTAGGTGAGGAAGCTTTCCGTCGGACGGTGGACTCGATGGCGGCCATGGTTGAGGCCGTAAGCGACGCTGAGCTCGGTTGCTCCCAGCAGGAGGAAGGCCATGGTGACAACAATTTTCCGGGCTCGTGTCAGGCTAGCCCATGGAATGCCCAGACTTACCAGGGCACAGAGGACCGGTAGGACCACCGTCGTGCGGCTGGCGACGCGGGTGAAGCGGGTCCACGGCAGAAGCTTGAGTGTCGGTAGGAGTGGGCTGTAGAACACCAACAGCGCTCCCAGGACCACCAACGGCAGCAAGATCAGTAGACGGCGATTTTGGAGATGTCCCCAGGTACCGAGTAAGGCAGCCAGCAGCAGCGTCCAGCCGACGGATCCGGCCCCCAACCCTTCGGGTTGATCGTGGAAATTGAACCCTGGCGTCCGCGGATGGAATGCCGGCAAATAGGGCAGCGCGAGTCGCAGCGGACTCGCTGCCATGATCACCCGTTGGTCGGCGACGATCAGCTCGGGTTCACCTTCGAAGCTGCCAGCAGCCTGCACAATGCCGAGAATCGGCGGCACATAAAGCCAGCCAAGGCACAACATCACCGCCAGTAGGGCAGCGCAAACGGTGCGATGACGACACCAGTCCCGACGGTAGATCGTTGAGATCTGTTGCCAGAGGGCCTGCCGGTTTGATGGCTGATGGCTCGAGACCCGACGTCGGTAGAGTTGCAGCAGCCCGACGATGGTCAGGGTGACCGTCAGGGACAACAAGGAGAAGGCCGCAATGTAGGCCAGGTCCAGCCCTAGGACCAACAGGGTCAAACATCCACGAATCAACCACAGACGCAGGCCAGGCCATTGTCGGGCGACCACTCGACGGAAGATCAAACCGTCGACGACGATGCCGAGGATCATCCAATGGTAGACCGCGATGTTGAGGTGGTAGGGATATTTGTTGAGACCGTAAAAGTTGAACAAGTTGGCGAAGAGGCTGGCGATCAGGGCTCGACGATGGCCAACCTCACGATAGAGCAGCAGGTAAACGCCAACCCAGCCAATCAACAACGACACGAGGTAATACCCACGCAACCACGGACCGTCGCCCAGCCATCGCAGGCAGGCCGAGAAGATCAAGTCGCGTTCGAGTCCCCAAGACTGGAAGACACTGCTCACGCCGTAGGGGTAGAACACCTGGTCAGTGTCCAGGTCCAAATGAGGCAGTGGTGTCCAATCAAAATTTTCACTGACGTAAAACCCGAGGTATTCCCATTGGTTGGTGTCCCGCGGGCCGATGAGCGGTGAGGATAGGTCGCGAACCACCGTCAGGCCGAGCAGTGCCGTCATCCCGCCACACAAGGCCAGGGCGAGTATCGATGGACGCGGGGAAGAACGAATAGACATGGCTGGGCTCAGGGGGCGCCGGGTTCCACGACGCTGCTTGGATCGATGGCCGGTGGTAGGTGATACAAGCGGATCGAGGCGCCGATCTGCGCCACCGGCTCGAAGGCTTCCAGCCAGGCGTGGTCTGGCCACACCTTGATGCGCATCAGGCTAGCCGCAACCCAGCCCTCAGCGCGCTCGTTGGCCGCCAGCAGGCGATAGGGCGGAAAGTCGAACCCTGCAAGCTCAGCGGAGGTGAATAACGCCAGGGAGACCTGATCGATCTGACGCGCCGCCAGTTCGCGCTCCAACCTCAGCAAATCTTGCCCCCAGTCGAGATCGGAGTCGACAAGGATAGTTTCCGGATGGTCTCCAGCCAGCTCATTGAACCAAGGAAGGTAGTCGGGATGAGCCGAAACCACCCCCACGGCCTGCCAGAGCAGCAGACCACCCACCAATCCACGACTGACGATTGGCCACCGAGACAACTGCCATAAGCGGATACAACCGAGCCCAGCCAGCAGGCTCAAGAGCGGGTAGATCGGCAGGATGTGCCGCAAGCCAATCGCCAGCGGGCTTGGCAACACAGCCACTAACATCGCCCCGGCGGACAGTGCGGGGACCCAGTGCCGCCAGTCGCGATCTGTGGAGCGGGCCAGAGCCACGATCCCGAAGGCGCTCAGCAGCAGGAAGGGTAACGGCGTTTTGGTCGCCAAGGCGACGGGAAAAAACGCCCAATGACCGGTGGTCGAGACCTCGCCCAGGAGGTAGCTCAAATGCCCTAGGTTGCTGTGGACGCGCAACCGATCGAGCCCGACGAAGTGTTCTGGAGCGGGCGTCGACATCTCAACGATGTTGTAGGCCAACTGATGCACCTGGCTACCTGGTGAAACCCACCGGTCGATGAAGCGGTGCGGTCGGTTGGCGTCCGTCAGCACCGGGCCGAACGAGAATTGATAAACCGTCCACACCAAGAGCGCCGCGACGCCAGCAGCCATCACCAACCCACCCAACCAGCGACGGCTTGCGGCGTTGGAAGGGCCGTTGCAAAGAGGGGATGGGCGGTACCTGCGGGCCGCCACAATCGCCAGGCCGCATACCGCGAGAAACAAGTAGGCCGAAAATTTGGTTGCCAACGCCAAGCCTACAGCCAGCCCGAGGGTCAAGGAGCGCCCCGGCGTTGCGTTCTCGAGCCACCGTAGGAGCGCGAAGAGTGCCCCGAATAGAGTTGCCGTTGCTGCCATGTCGGTGGTTGCCAGTCCGGCGTGGGCCAGCACCGGTGGCAAGGTCACGAACAGGCCACAAGCAGCCAGCGCGACCCAATGGCCGTAGAGCCGTCGAGCCCACAACCAGACCAGCGCCGCGGCAGCAACAAAAAACGGCAAGCTGCCCAAGCGGGCGCGCGCCAGCGTTTCGCGATAGGAGGTTCCGGTGCGTAGGAGATGAGGCAGCTCAGCCGGGGTATCAATGGCGGACATGCCAGCCAGATGGGGGCCGAGCGCGATCGCGATCCGGCCGAGGGGGGGATTTTCGGGCTGCAGCCGGTAGGTACCCCGTTGCCACCACTCGAGGCCGGTTGCGATGTGGAGGGCTTCGTCAATCGTCTGCGAGAAGACTCCGTACGTCGCCATCACCTGAGTGCAGGCGATCACGGTCAAGAGCACAGTCGAGAGCACGGTCAAGAGTACGGCGACAGGAACTCGACGGCGCTCAGTCCACAGGCTGAAGAGAGGAGACATCCGCTGGGTTTTTACCGGCGCAGGATCGCCAGCCAACGTCCCAGGTTGAGCAAGCTGGCGAGGGAAGCGGCGACATACGTGAGGGCGCAGGCGGTGAGGATCTCCCGGGCAGCGCGTTGGTCGCGAGGTTGTATCCAGTTGTTGGCAGCCAACAGGGGCAAGGCTCGCCGGAAGCTGGCATCCCATTCCACCGGCAACGTCACGAGGTGCACCAGTACCGTGGAGCCGAGGGTTGCCAGGCCGCCCAACAGCATCAGTAAGCCGACCCTTGGAGAGTGGGTCAAGAGGGCGATCAACGGCGTCGCCATCATCAAACCTGCGCCGATCTTCTGCACGATCTGGCCGCCCATGACCATGCGACTGCGGGCTCGAAACGGCGGATAACCCGACGCATCTTGGATGACGTGCCCAACCTCATGACAGGCGGTGACCAACGACGTCAACGACCGTGGGTGGGCATCCTTGGTGTTGAGCCGAATTCGTTTGGCGGTGGGATCATAGTGACTGCCGGCATCGGTTGGTTCAACCCGGACGTCGCCCAACTGCAACCCTTCGATCAGGTGGCGGGCCAACTCACTACCGGTTCCTGGTAGATCGTCCCTTCGCCCGCCATGTTTGGCCAGGACGTGTTTGGCCCACAACTGAGGGCCAAACACCGCCGAGACCACGAGCAAAATCAGGAGGAGTAGAGGCATGCCTGAGATTGTAGCGAGATTCCAGCCGGGACTGGTGGCTCTTCGAGGCTCGTCCGCTACCGGTTGCTCAGGGAATAGGTGTCGCCGGATCGCCAAGCAGTTGGTAGATGTAGGGCATCACACGGTCGGAGGACCCAGAATCGACCAGGGTTTGCAGCGCCGCGGTGATGGCCTCACCGAGCGTCGAAGCACCGGCCGTGTTGCTATCGAACGTGCTGAGGTCAGGGCGGAAGATCGCCTGGTAGAGGGCGCGGTTGAGGGTGGCGGCGTCGGCATTGTTGGACAGTAGTGTGGCTCCCCACATTGCGATCGCGCCGCGATCGTCCGCTCGCACCAGGGCTTCACCCAGCGAGGCGAAGCCTGGTAGATCAAACCGGCCCGACAGACAGCTCAGCGCCGTGACTACCGGCAACCGATTTGTGTTGGTCAGCGGATCAACATCGGCGATGGTCATCAAGCCATCATCGGCCATCCGATCGACGCCGCCATGGCCGATATAGTTAATCATCAAGGCGCCTTGGTCGAACCGATCTAGCAGGAGCTCCCGTGCAGTCGAGAGCGCTAGCTCGTCGAGATGAATCCGCTCGGTCGACACACTCGGTGCAAGGATCTCTGCAATGGCGTTGCTGTCGCTCGAAAAGTCGCCGGCTGCATCCGGGGCGTCAGCGAGTAGCAGCACATGATTCCGCCAATTGCCACCGGCCGAGTCGTAGGCGATCAGCTTGTCGATCACCAAATTGAGCTCCGCGGCGTTGCGCACCGGCAGGCGACCGATTGAGACCGGTGGTAGGGCGGCGTCTGGCAACCCGAGATCAACCAGCCCAACGTCCGAGCCGACCAGGCCATTAGGGGTGCTCACCAGGAGTGGGGGTATTAGATTCTCATCGAGTCCCAACACGTTGGTGTAATCCCAGCTGCCATCGCCAGCAAGCACGACGTAACGGGGTGGGCGTTGCCAATGCTGGCGAGCCCACTGTAAAAAATGGCGGAGCGCATCGGGACTTGCAATGCCATGGTTGAAGGCAAACTCGACGTCCTCGAGCGCAACAACGGTGGCTACGAGGCCTTGCGCCGATCGATGTTCGGCCAGCCGGGTTGCGGTTGCGACCAGGGCAGCAGGCGTCACCACAAGATAATCGGCGCCGGCCGGGTCGAACGCGGGTTGTTGGGTTGGACTCAAGGGCAGTGATTCGATCATCGACAAGTCGACGGCGAGATAGGGCGTCTCGGCCGTCGCTGGACCGAAACTGATCCGATAGGTATCCCCTATTGGGTCGACGTGGGCGCCAAGAAGCAGTTTAGGACGTCCCGGGCGGGTCAGATCGAAAACGGCGAGATCTGGCGAGTTGAAGCCGTTGACGGTGACGACCTCGTGCTGGTCACCGCGCAGCAGCAACCGACCGTTGATGGCTTCGAATCGGCGTTGGTAGCCAACCTCGACGCGGTCGACGAAGAAGATACTCGCGGCGACTTCGGGATCCAACAAGCCGGTGACCGTCAACGTGTTGTTGCCGTCGATCAGAATGCCGGGATCAACCTCGAGCTCGAGCCGTTGGCTGAGGTTTCCGTCCCAGGTCAATTCACCGATCTCGACGCCGTTGAGCATCAGCCGGACTCGGTAGTCGGGGCCGGCCGCTCGAGGTGAGACGCCCAGGACGGTGACCGCGAGAGTTGCTGGTGCCGAAGTCTCGGCACTTGGGGTGTTGAAGACAAGCGAGGCACTGCCAAGAGTGGGGCTACCCGCCACCACAAACTCCCAGAACCACAGTCCTTGTTCGGGATCCGTCTGTACAGAGACGACCGGCGAGCGGTCTTCCTCGAACCCGAGCGAGTCAAAGAAGGTCTGGGGGGCTGAGGTGGGATTGACCGCCGCGCTCTTACGTTCACGCATCGGTACGCCGCGGCCAGGACGAAGCCAATAGATATGCTCGTCGGTGTAAACGCTATCGATCGCTTCGCCATAAAAAGCCAAACCGGAGGCTTCGGCAGTGGTCAAAGTCGCGATAGCTCGGCCACGGTGCGTCAAACGCAGGCGATTACGGGCCAGATTGCGCTGGACCCAGTCAACACTTCGCCCGAGGGCCACCGCGATGTCCTCCGACGCGAGGTGATAGAGACCGTTCGTGCGTACTGCAATCCGACCGAGGTTGGAGCTGGCTCTCAAGGCATCCGGCGTTGTGCGTTTTGGTGCAGAGTCTTGGGCCGTGCCGGCTGTCGCGTCGACCGGCAACCTGGCGACGGGCGGGGATGTCACGGAGGTCAGGGGATGCGCCGTGCGGGAGAATCCAACCGAGCCGACAGCTAGAGGTGGTGCCGTGAGCAATCTCGACTTGGTGGCTGCAGCGTCCAAGCCGGCCTCGACCGAGCCGACGAACGGACCGTGGATAGTCATTTTTCCCGAGACTTCGACCTCGATCAGGCGATAGGCGTAACGGTCGCCAACCGCCAGTTGCGTGTCGACGAAGCGATAGGTGCCGCCCTGAGGGGAGCTCAACAGAGCTGGCAAGAGGTCTTCGCTCGCGCGTTGATACCGCCTGGCCTTCTCATCCCAACGTTCGAGGTAATACCCCAGGGTCGCAACTTCGCCAGCGGTTTGCCACACGACTTGGACCCGTCCAGCGTCGTCAACGGCGTCCAGCTCGCCTGGGATACCGAAGACCTCGAGCGATGTCACCGATGAATAGGTCAGATCGGCGGTGAAGGTGCATTCCGAGCCTTCGTAGTCCGTCCCGCTGCCGAGGGCACCGGTACCCACTTGGGTGGCGACACCGGTCGACTTGTCGATGGTCCACAGGCGGTTCTGCGTCGATGCCGGACCGCTGTTGCCGGTGGTGCCGTACAGCTGACCGCTGTCGTCGAAGCTCAAGCCCTCCATGTCGGTGATGTCAGTGCCGGTGGTGCTGCCGACCCGAAAGTCGCCTACTAGCGTCGTCGTGCCATTGGTCTTGTCGACGGTGTAGAGCTCGTTGGCGTTGGTGGCAAATAGCTGACCGTTGTCGGCCGGATCAAAGGCGATGTCGTCAACCTGGTTGCCGATGTCGTTTGCCCCGGTACCAGAGAACTCGACAAAATCCTCGCCGGTGCCAAAGGCATCGTCGAGAAAGACGCCAGTGGAGGCGAGGATGGCGAACAACTCGTCATTGCCAGCGCTGCCGTTGGAGCCATACAACACGAAAGTGGTCGGGTCGTAACTCAGGCCATCAACATCGGTGAAGGCAACACTGGTGGCTGAGCCGCCAATGGTTGCTGTGCCGGTGCCGTAAGTGTTCGCTAGCGGAAAGAATTGCCCGGTCGTTCGGTTCAGTCGGCCCAACTGATCGCCATCGGAACCGTACAATGCGCCGTGTTCAACTTGGTAGGCCAAGGCTTCGATCGAGCTACCGCCGGTGTCGCCGACAGTCGTCGGCACGCCAGCACTGCCGCCCGTGACTGGGATCTCCTTGAGCTCGTCGTTGCTGTCGGCGACGGCGTAACAGATCGTCGAGCTGGGGGCGGGCAGGACTCCGTCGAACTCGATCCGGAGCGCAGGCGCCGAGTTGTTCTCGCCGTTGAATGACTCCGCGGTACGCTGGCAGGCGCTGGTGGTGCAGCCAGAGACGGCGGCTTCGATCAGGACAACCAGGGCGTTGTTGGTGCTCCATCCGGGGCGATCGATAATCTCCTGCACGATCGAGGTAATGTCCGGGCTTTGGTGAACCTCGTTGACACTGTTCCACGACGGAAGGTTGTTCCAGGCAACGCTCGCACTGGTGGTGGTACGGCTCGAGATGTTCGAATTGGTGGTTGTGAAAGTGGCGGCGTTGTCGGCGTCTTCACCGCGGATGAGGACCGACGTCGAGCCGGTGTCGGTTTCGTCGGTCACAAATTCGAGCACCGCGCTGACGATCGTGGTGCCTTGCGGGATCGTGATGTTCTGAAAGCGCAGGCCAACAATCTGTTGTGTCGAACCGTCGAACACCAGCTCTATGTCTGAGCTGGTGAGGCTCATGTTCCCTGAACTCACCGTCTCTTCAGCGTCATCGGAACTCTGGCTGACGCGGGTGTCGAGGAATCCACCGTAGCTCGGGAAGGTTAGTGCTGCCAACACCACGGTCACGAGTGTCGAGACAGTGTTTCTTTTCAAGCTGTTTCTTGTCGCGCTCATCGGCCGACGCCTCCAGCTTTTGACCCGGCACTGGTTGTTGGCTTCGAGCTCCATATCCTCAGTTCTTCCCATCGGATCCCCTATTAGTTCGTAGGACTGAACTCTGCAAGGTTAACATTCGCTCTTTGTGGTGAACTTGCTCTCGAGATTCAGAGAAACTCGAGATGACACTCTTGCCCTCAGAGAGGGTATGGTGGATTCCGACGCTCTGCCATGCTGAGTGTGATGTCGCCTCTCGCAGGGCCACAATCGAAACCGTGGACGACGGCGGCACGGCAGCTTGTCCACCAGTTGGGCGGGTGCGGAAATTTGCTGGCCGCAACAAGCTGGCGACACCGAGGCCGAAATGCTCAGATCAGCTAAACGCGGGGTGGCGCGGCCTGGGATCCGGGATCCCAATGTTGGCTTTCGCTGCGCGCGCTCGGCCAGGCGCTGAAGTGGGTCAGCACTCGGTTGCGTTGGTCAGTCGCCTGGTAGCGTTGGTCAGCCGCCTGGTTGTGGTTGGCGAAGTTCGTCGATTCTGTCCGCGAGGGCTTCGGCCTCTGCCATCAAGGTGGCGTACTGGGGGATTTTACCGCTGCGTTGCGCGTCGCGTGCCTCTTTCAATTTGAGGGCGTATTGCTTTTCGAGTTTCTCGAGAGGGCTGCTGCGAAATAGGTTGAACATGCTGTCCTTTGTGGGGGCTTTTTTTAAGTTAGATCCCGTCCCGTTTTGCCATTTCCGGCCCGCTGAGGGAGGTCTTGTGGAGCGAGCAAGCAGCGAGCATGTTTGTGAGTTCTCGATGCGTTCTTGGACAGGATCGAGTTAGGAAACAATGGATTTTGCGGAGCTGGAGGTCGACTAACGCCACGATGGAGTTGCCCCCTGCACTCTTTTATGTCTTCGCTACTTCAGATCGGTTGGATGCGACGCCCGCCGGGTGAGCTGCTTCAAGGTTCAAGAAACTAGCGTGACCCCTCCCGTTTTGCCGTCATTCGGTTCAGAGAGGGAGGTCTTGTGGAGCGAGCAAGCAGCGAGCGTGTTTGAGCTGCGCACCTGACCGCATCTCGTATCCGACGGCACCACAAGACCTTAGGCATCTTGCAAGAGATCCGGCGAGTTTCCGGAGCTGCTGCGCAGCCGCCAAGGCCGAACTCTCGATGTATTCTTGGATGCGTTCTAGCGAGGTCTTTACGCGTTGCTGATGGAGTGAGACACTCCAAGGTCATGAAGTACGTCGTTGCATTAGACCAAGGTACAACGGGTTCACGGGCGATTGTCTTTGATCGCCAGGGACGTTCGCAGGGCGAGGCCAAACAGGAGTTTGGCCAGATCTTTCCGCAGCCGGGCTGGGTGGAACACGACGCGGAAGAGATTTGGAGGTCCCAGACGGCGGTGATTGGCAAGGCGCTGCAGCGCTCCGGCGCTGCAGCGTCGGACATCGTCGCTGTCGGTATCACCAATCAACGTGAGACCACCGTCGTGTGGGAGCGGTCCACGGGACGACCGATTGCCAACGCCATCGTTTGGCAAGATCGCCGGACAGCAGAGACTTGTGAGCAGTTGCGATCCGAGGGGCTGGAGGAAACGGTCCGGGCCAAAACCGGCCTGGTGCTCGATGCTTACTTTTCCGCCACCAAAGTAGCCTGGCTGCTCGGTCATGTGGAGGGTGCCCGCGCCGCCGCCGAGCGCGGCGAATTGGCTTTCGGTACGGTTGATACTTGGCTGGTCTACCAGCTGACCCAAGGGGCCTTACACATCACCGACGTCAGCAACGCCTCGCGTACCCTATTGTTCGACATCCACCGTCTGGCTTGGGACGACGAGTTGCTGGAGATCTTTCGCGTCCCGCGGTCGATGATGCCCAATGTCGCGTCGAGCTCGGAGGTTTACGGACCGATCACCGCGGATGTTGGCCTGGCTGGGGTTCCGATTGCAGGTATTGTCGGCGATCAACAAGCGGCGACCATGGGGCAGATCTGCGTTGAGCCAGGAGACGCCAAGAATACCTACGGCACCGGTTGTTTCATGCTGCTCAATACTGGAGAAGAGGCCAAGAGGTCGCACCACCAACTCCTGACCACGATCGCTTGGCAACGGAATGGGTGCACCCACTATGCCTTGGAAGGCAGTGTGTTTGTCGGCGGTGCCGCGATCCAATGGTTGCGTGACGGCTTGGGGATTATCGATTCGGCCCCCGAAGTCGACACCATGGCGACCGCTGTGGCCGACAATGGTGGAGTCTACTTCGTGCCGGCGTTGACAGGCCTCGGCGCTCCGCATTGGGATCCCCATGCACGCGGCACCTTGGTCGGGCTGACTCGCGGTACCCAGGCCGAGCATATCGCCCGCGCCACCCTCGAAGGTATCGCCCACCAGGTTGCCGATCTGGCGGAGGCCATGGCAGCGGATGCAGCCGTGCCTATTCGCGAACTGCGTGTTGACGGAGGTGCGGCAGCGAGTGACTTTTTGATGCAATTCCAGGCTGATCTGCTACAGATCCCGGTGGTCCGTCCAACGGTGCTCGAAACTACCGCCTTGGGAGCTGCCTACATGGCTGGCCTGGCGGTTGGTTATTGGTCCTCAGTCGACGAAATTGCGGCCAATTGGCAGATCGACCGCACCTTCGAACCACAGATGCCGCCGGATGCGGTGCATCAACTGCGTGGACGTTGGAAGGATGCGGTCGATCGGTCGCGTGGCTGGGACCACGAGTCGACTTAGTCTGGGCTCGCCTGACCGGGGTCGGTGAGGTACTGGCAGATTTCGACGGCCTATTATCAGACCCAAGCCGGACCTTCGATGACTGTACGCAGGGGCTTAGGAAGCCATCACGCTTCGATTGGTTTGCAAGGCTCGTCGCTCCGGCCGCGGCTGTGCGGTGTCAGGCATCGATGGACTTTGATCTCGAGACGCTTTGAGCTCGCTGTTTCCAAGCCAAGCTTGGGCTCGAGTCCATCTCTATGCGACGGTGTGGCACCCAAGGAAACAGACGCGGGACCCAAGCCGTCAGCCTGGGCCAAGCGAAGAGTGAAGGAACAATGATGCCTGTCACGCTCAAGCCAACAATCAAGAAGGCAGCGTCTGTCCAGCCGACTTCGAACCACATATAAGCGGCCGAGACCCAGAACGCAAAGGCCATTGGGAGAGTGAGCGTGAGAAGCGCCCGGCGATCGAGGTAAACCTCTTCCTCGGAGGTAGTCTTGGTGACTTCGAGGTTCGAAACGGTCGACGTCCGCATGGTTTTTTGCCGTCTTTGCTCAGCTTGCCGACTGAGAATATACGCCGACCAAGCCACAACGACATACGCACCGAAATGCGTCAAGTAATCCAGGTACCATGGAATCACCATTGGACCTCCTCGTGACGGTTTGCCCGTCCATCAGTGTAGCAATCTCGGATCGGTACCAGACACCAGGCAGCTCGCACCCACAAATACGCAAACCAGCGACAGTTTGTTCGATCTACGTTTTGGCTCGAGCTCTCATTATTGGGGAGGTGCTGATGGCCCGAGGGCATCGATTTCAAAGCGCGTGATAGTGCGGGTTTTACCGGCGGTGTAGACGAAGAGCTCCTCGCAAGTTACGGCAATTGGGTAGATTGAGCACAGGTCTTGGGAAAGATTGGGCGGTGTACAACCGGCCATTGGTAGCTGCCAGGAGTGACCGTCACTCAAGCGGAACAAGTGCACCTGGCCGTCGACCCCGGTGCCGTGGGCGGCATAACCACAACCGACGATGAACGGCGCGATGAGAGAGTATTCGGAAGGGAAGGCATTGATCCGTTTCGGCGCCAGGCCAGCTTGGGTCTCGGAGTAAGGGGACACCATCAAATCACGGGGGCCCTTTTCGAAGGGCGTCACCTCATAGGGTTTGTTGATTCGGGTCTCTACCCACACCATGTGGATGCCGTCGGTGCCAAACCCATCGACATTCATGAGTGGGTCGCCACCAAATTCCACCAACGGATACGCCCCCTCGCCAGCCTTGTAGGCCCATAACTCCGACGCGGGATACGACGAGCGATTCCACACTGCGAAGTCGCCGAAAGGAAACAGCCGAACCTGCTGGCCGCCACCCACCTCGGACGCCGTAATCGGAGGACCGAGCGGGCCACCCCAGATCCCAAAACGTAGTTCGCCAGGATCTCGGGTAGCCCACAGGTCGCTCGAAACACCGACGGCGTGGCCGTTTGATGGGTTCCAAACGTGCAGCGGTTTGGGAACCAAATCGCCCACGGTGCCGCCGACAACCGCTTCTTGAAAGTCTTCTTTGATGTCCCAACGGTGGATGGTAAACGCGAAACGGCCCTGTCGCACGCCCGCCATTTCGGTTCCGGGAGTGAAAGTCCAGGTCGGATGGATGCCCGAGGTATCGAGGAATGCGGAATGTACAGGACCGTCGGCTTCTGCCACCACCAGCATTCTCCAGGGAGTTGGGCCAGCCAGGGCATTCCGTCCGAATTGCAAGAGGACCTTTCCCGCTTCGTCCACCCATCCAGAAACCGCTGCACCGATTTCCGGATTTTGTGCCGGCCAAGTGATGGCCATCTGTTGGCAGCCCTCGGGCATGTTGACGAGCGGGTCGCATGTGATCCACTCGATGGGCTCGGGCAGTGCGTCTCGAGTTGCTGGGACACAAAACGTGCCGTCGGGCGCAAACTCGTCCCAGGTTCGCCAGCCGTCCCAGCCTGGGCAAGGGTGGGTAACGCCACCGGCGGCAGCTGGTGGGTCGGCGGCAGGTGCATTGGCTGGTGAGGCCAGCGGCACAGGCGCGAGCAGCGCCAGAATGCAACTCGGCGCGAGCAGCGCCAGACCGAAGCGGGAAAGGTGTCTCATGTGCATGGTCAATTCAACCTAGGTCAACTCAGGGCATCACTCGAACAGGGACGCCAAGGATTCCATTGCAGTGGCCCGACCCGGCACTGTGTTGTGACGTAACCGCTGGATGCCGCCTCGTTCGGCGGCTAGCGTCAGGGACACTCCCCCTCGGTCGACAGTGGGTTCGTAGAGCAGGTTACGGTCGTTGAGATGGAGAGCGGCAACCGTGACAGGGGCCCCAGCCTTCATCCCTTCGCTGTGGAACAACGCGATGCCATGGGTCTCAGCTTCGGTGCTCGAAGAAAACAGCAGCACGTTGCCGTCCAGGGTGACCCGCAGCCATTGTTGATCGAACCGACCACTGAACTCCCACTCGGATACCCGTTCCGAGAAACCAGTGAACGGATGCAGGCGCGTCAGGCGTGCGATACCGTCGACGGTGTCGAGAATCCACAGCTTCTGGTCACGGAAGCTCCAGGTTGCGGCGAGGATGGTTTCGGGCTGGTAACGCTCGGAGCGTGGCGATAGCTGCCACGGGCGATCGCCGACGACCGACCGGAACCAGACCTCACCATCGCCGACCACAAACGCAAGGTCATCGGCGCGAGAGTAGACACCGACAAAGTTCGACCGTTCGGAGGGCCCATCTCTGCGGCTCAGGCTAGCGACACCCATGTCCGCGGTGTTGCCTGCTCGGCTAGCGTCCCGATACACACCATCGACGATGTTGGTGCCACCCGGCGCGAAGGCCACCGCATGGGGTGATTCACTAGATTTCACATGCGTCTGGTCGGCGCTGGCTTCAGCTGCACTGACCCAGATCAAACCCTCGTCACCCAGCCGTTCTTTCAGTCCGTCTCCGAGGAATTCGTCGATCACTAAACCATTGCCTTCGGGGGTCACCAAGGCGTAGTAGTCACCTTCGGAGCGCACCACTTTGGCGTCCTCCAAATATTCACCGCCCCAGATCGGGCCGATCGAGCCGGCTAACTCCCAGTCGATTTTCCAGTCGAAGTAGGGCCAAAGAATCAACCGCTTGGTATAGAAGATGCTGAACGGTGAATCCGGGTTATGCCACAAGTAGTGATTCGACAAATGGGTATCATCGGCGCTCGCTGTACCATCGAGCTTCTCTGGATACCCGGTTGCGCCAGGTGGGTAGGTGTAGCGGCCTACATCGGTGTCGCTATGAACCCAATATCGTCCATCTAGCCCTGGGCTAGGCCAACCATTACCAACCGGCGTGATCCAACCGTTGTTTTGCCATAGGTTGGAATCGGTGGCGTAGTCCCAGCGCCGCAGCGTCGGTGGGGTGGTGCCGTGGTCGAACGGCTCCTGGTCGAACGTTGGGCCGGTTCCTTGGAGCGTCTTCATGCTGGCGTGGAGGTAGGGGCGTGCGGCGCCGATTTCGCCATTGGGCATGCTTGCATAACCGTTGTCTATGGTTTGGTTGTTGCAATTGACGAACTTGGCGGGGTCAATCTGGCAGAAGCGGTATTTCGTCGGGACCTGATCTACCGTGAGAGATCCGGTGTCGTCGCCGTTATTTGAACCGTTGAAAAAACGATGAGATGGCCGTGGGTCGAGCTCGAAGTCCTGGCGCACCATCGTTCCATTTACGGCTTTTAGGAAAGAATTGTCGATGGAGCTGGTGACCTCGAGTTTAGGTGGCTCGGGCCGGGCATAGGCACACGGAATCGGGTCACATAGGTCACCGAGTTCCTCAAAACCCTTGGCTTTCTCAGCATCGGAGTTGCAGTTGGCTTGGTCGTAATTGATCACTGTCGGGCAGTTGTCTTGATCGTTAGCAATACCGTCGCCGTCGAAGTCGTCGATCGCGTTGCGAATGAAGTCACCGTTTTGCGCGATGACCGGATTGCCGTCGTAGGTGTATTCGAAGTTGTAGGTGAGGGCAGCTTGCATGTGGGTTACGCTGTCGCAACTGTCCGTTGTGCTTTTGCCGTTGCCACCGGATACCACCGCTGCGACCAGTCGTTTCCCGGCTGGAATGCCAGGCACCGAATCTCCACCCAGGCCAACGGCATTGACAAAGTTCGGCCCGCCGGAGTCCCCAGGAACCCAGCATGCTGTGGCCGTGTTGGCGGGTTGGTATTGAAACGTGGAACTTGGCCCGGCGTAAGTCACGATCGACTGACCCTCTAACGAGCAGATGGGTTCTTCCTCCGCCACCGTGTCGGAGTCGGCCAAGCCGGTGAGCTCGGCAACACCGAAGGCTCTAGTCGCTGGCGAAGGGAGAGCGACTCGGCTGGTTCCCGCAATGATCACGTTGGTCCCTACCAGATTGGCCGGGTCGACGGGATACTGTGCTTGTGGCCCGACTTCGAACAGCACCTCTTCGGGTGTGATCCCGACAACGGGGCGATCCAGGTAGACCAACGCAATATCGTGAACTTGAGTCGTGACTCCTGCGTTAGCAAAATTGGTGTAGGCATAGTCAGCGTCGTCCGGACAGAAGTCGCAGGTATTCAGATTGCCGCCGCAGCAGGTGTCGACAATGTCCCAGGTATAACCCGGCATGACTCGGAATCCCTCGATGAAGTAGTCGGTTCCACCCGGAGTGTTGATCACCGTTTCACCGAGCGGGGGAACCCTCACTCTGTCCGCCCCGATAGGAGGCCCAGGGGGAACATTCGCTTGTTTGGGGTTATAGGGAGTGCGGCAACCCGTGACTTCACGGCCGTAACAGTGAGCGGCGGTGAGGACAATGCGGTCGGATATCAACGTGCCCGAACAGCCGTTGATGTTGACGACCGCGCGGATCTGGTCGCCGGTGTCCTCGACACCATCGATGATCGCTTGGGCTGCACTAACAGCTCCTAAACCCAGCAATAGAAGGATGACAACTGGAAACTTTCTCATGGCTTCTCCTAGCTTCGGAATTGAGTGAATTACCTATGCTGGGAATCACGAGATTGTCGCCAGTTGTCTGCCAGGAAGATCGATAGTTGTTTTGAGAGGATTACCCGTCGTCCACCCGTTCACGGTGTTGCCCGTTCGGGGTTCGCGGCGCACGGTGGGGTCACGGTGCTAGCCGTTGCCGTTCACGGTGCTGCACAGAGCAGTGCCGTGGTGGTGCCCGTGGTGCCCGTGGTGCCCGTGGTGGTGCCCGTGGTGGTGCCACCCGAATCGGTTTGGTCTGTCGCGGTGGTGCCACCCGAATCGTTTCGGGCCACTCTCCGAGTCGGTTGGCACCAACCTCGGTCCACTCTCCGAGTCGGTTGGCACTAACCTCTTGCAGGTTTGGCGCGGCCGGCAGATCGTTAGCGGGATCTCAGCACGACGTTCTGCCGGTGCCGGCAGCCTTGCTGAGTCTCATCAACGCTTGGCGCGACCGGCAGATGTTTAGCGGGATCCCAGCAACACGTTCTGGCCGTGGCGGCAGCCTTGCTGAGTCTCATCAACGCTTGGTGCGGCCAACAACGGGAGTTGTTGAGTCTCATCAACGTTCGGCGCGGTCGGCAGATCGTTTGCGGGATCTCAGCAACAAGTTTTGCAGGCGGCGGGCGCCTTGCTGAGTCTCATCATCGTTCGGCGCGGATGGCAGATGTTTAGCGAGATCTCAGCAACACGTTCTCGTGATGCCGGCAGCCTTGCTGAGTCTCATCAACGCTTGGTGCGGTCAACAACGGGAGCTGTTGAGGCTCGTCAACGTTTGGTGCGGATAACAACTGGGATGTTGAGGTTCATCAACGTATAGTGCGGACGACAACTGGAGTTGTTGAGTCTCATCAACGTTTCCTGCTGATGCAGATCGTGTTGCTGAGTTCGGCGATCACAGTTGTCAGGCGCAGCGCGTCTTGCTGAGGCTCATCAACGCTTGGTGACCTTCCCCGATTTGGTGGACACCCTCTATAGGCGCGAGAATGCGCCTGAGGAGGCATACTTGCCACGACGAAAGCGCAGAAAATTCACAGATGAGCAGAAGGCCGCTTCCTGCAGGTCTCGGACAGCCAACAGGATGGCTTGACGCTATGAACCCTGATTCCTGGCCAACTCCGGGCGGGTGAAACACAGGGTCCACCCGGGCACGGGAGCGGAACCCGAACCGCGAGCCACCTCGAACATGCTCGAGGTAGCCCGCCATTTATTCAACAGAGCGGGATCTGGGTACACGGAAAGCCAAACGGAGAACCAGGCTCCTTGCAGTCATCCCTGGACCAACAGTCTGAGCAGTCGTGGTAACAGTAGCCTCCGCGCCAGATCGACGGCGGCTCGGCAATCATCGGTACGATGAGGCCGAGCATCTCCATCACGGAGAGATCAGGGGCGGTCTCGGGCTCGGTGGTAGCGGTGAGCGTATCTTCGATCAGCGCCGACGTCTCGGCTGGTTCGGTTACCTCACTAACAGGGGTGCTAGCCGAAGTGACCACGGCGGTGACAACCAGCGCATCCTGAGTGGTCGAAGCTTCCTGGCCACTGGCCGGAGCGACGATTACCCATAGGACCAAGGCGAAGAGCGAAGCGAAACGTTGGATCGACATCATGGGACTCCTCTGGTTGGTTGACAAGATATAGTCAACTGTAGATAAGTTGACTGAAACTGTCAACGTACATCGTCCAGACTAATCGCCTCTTGGCAATGGGATCCAGAGCGGTGCCGGCCAGAGCATTCATCGCGGTTGATCGATCGCTCGAGGTGCCGTTACCAATTCGCGGTGCCAGTTCGCGGTGCTGCCAGTTCGCGGTGCTGCCAGTTCGCGGTGCCGGTGCTGCCAGGGCGCGGTGCTGCCAGTTCGCGGTGCTGCCAGTTCGCGGTGCCAGCCGACTCGTACTCCATTAGAATCAGTGGCTTAACCACAACACAGTGGAGTGTGTTGTCTCTGGCGGAAAAATAGTTGATGTACTTTCTTTGCCAAACTGAAAAGATTGGGAGCCTGTTCTCCGTCTTAAAGGGGTATGGGAAGATCACACCGTCATGTTTATCCCGGTGGCACCCGATTCGAGATCACGACCCGTTGCATCCACGGGCGTTACCTGCTGCCGGCCACCAATCACTTTCGCAAGACCGCCATCGGCATCATGGCCAGAGCCAAGGAGCTCTATCCCGTAGAGCTTTATGCCTTCAGTGGCCTGCGGAATCACATCCATTGGCTCTTGGGTGCCTCCGATGTCGACAAGCTCGCTGGCTTTGTCGGCTACGTCAAGAGTAACCTCGCCAGAGAAGCGGGCCGCATGGTCGACTGGCGGGAGAAGTTCTGGGGTCGGCGATATAGCGCCATTGAGATCAGTGACGAGGAGCAGGCTTGGATTGCCCGGCTCAGGTATGTGCTCAGTCACGGCCCGAAGGAGAATCTGGTCTTGCGTTGTCGGGATTGGCCCGGTCTCCAGTGCATTGACGCTTTGACTGCAGGCCAGCGACTCGAAGGATTCTGGCATGATCGTTCGCTCGAATACGAGGCTAACCGTCGTGGCAAAGAGGTCGACGCCGACAGCTTTGTCCAGCCCTGTACACTCGAGCTCGATCCCTTACCCTGCTGGCGGCATCTGTCACCGGAAGCGCACCGCCAACGCATCGCAGACATTGTTGAGGAGATTGATGCCGAGTCGGCACGGCGCGTCGTGCTTGGAGGCATCACGCCA
>JAJCXO010000103.1 GCA_029263395.1 Acidobacteriota bacterium
CAGGACAACCCCAGCAACTTCCAGCGCGGGCAAGTCGGGATGAGACCGTGGCAAGCTCAGATGCCCGGCATAAAGGTGCGCCTGGTCTGCATCCCCGGCCGGAACCTCGAGGTGAAGCTCCTTCAATCCCCGCGCGGTGACTACCTCGGGCAACGGCGTTGCCGAGCCTCCTAGCCCAGCGAAGAGCTCTCTGAGACGTGTTTCGACCGCCAGTTCATCAATCTCTCCAGTGACCACCATCGTCCCCCCCCAGGCCAGAGCTCGACGATGAAACGCTGCACAGTCCTCAGGCGTCAGTCGCGCCAGGCTCATAGCGTCACCCTGCAGCGGACGAGCGAATGGATGAGGCAGATACAACTGCTCAAGGAATCTCCTGCCAGCACGTGCTTCGGGCTGGTCGAGGAGACTCTCGAGCTCTGCGGCCGCCTGGCGCTTGATCCAATCCAACCGATCCTCGGGGAACGTCGGCTCGAGCACCAATTCGGCGAGCCAAGAGAGGGCTCGTTCCCAATCTCCAGCCAGCGCTTCGATCGAAACACACAACATCTCCACCGTACCGAAAGACTGCACCAGGATCCCACGATCCTCAGCTTCGACCGCAATCCGGTCCCAGCTTCGATGCTGAGTACCTTCGGCCAGGAGGCGACCCGTGACATATGACTGCCCCGGGATCTCTTCCAACCGCATCCCACCGCGCAGCCACACACGGGCAGCAATGATCGGCACACCGGAAACTCGGCGGGTCCTAACCGTCAATCGTTCAGCCATCGTCCCCTCACCAATCTATTCAGCAGCGAGCGACCAGCCGAGCACACCGCCCGCGGTCGGACGCAGGTGACGTTCAGCTGCGTCCGCCAGCTGGGTGGCATTGGCTGACAACAAGTGCTCGAAATAACGCCATGGATGCTCGAGATCGAAAAGCGCCAGCGCGCTACCCGCCAAAAATGCCTGCTGGAAGACCTTCTCGTGTCCGAAGACCCAATCTGCTGTAAACATGCGCTGAGCTCGGGCCACTTCGTCAGTAGTTGGCCCTTTGCAGCGCAAAAGATCAATCTGCCGCAAGACTTCAGCTTCGACACGAGCCGGCTCGACGCCAGGGACCACTTCCAAGGCAACAGTCAACGATCCGGGATCGATCGACTCCTGGAGATCAGCCGAAACCCACACACAAAGCTGTCCTTCGTCGACCAGTGCTCGATGGAGACGACTCGACCGACCGGTACCGAGGACGCCACTCAACAGCATCAGCTTGGGATGATCCACATCAGACGCAGCTGGCGCGGGAAACGTCAAGAGCATCCGCGCCACTTCTCCTTGGCGCCGTTCAAAACGTCTCAGGCCCAGAGCCTCGCTGCGGGGCGCAACCGAGGAACGTTCCAGCGATGCGCCTTCGAGTCCGGCAAACGCCTCCTCGACCACATCATCCACCGCGGGTTCGACATCACCGGCAATCACCAACACTGCATTGGAGGGCCGATAGAAGCGTTGGTGGAACTCGCGCAACACCTTGTCATCAATCGCCGCGAGGTCTTCGCGAGTGCCGAGCACCGGGCGACCATAGGGATGGGGTGCGTACAATTGCGCCGCCACTTCGCGATCGAGCGCATCCCAGGGCTCCCCTTCATACATCGAAATCTCTTCGAGGATCACTTGGCGTTCGCTCTTGACCTCCGTCGGATCGAGCAACAGCCCCGCCATACGATCGCGTTCGATATCGAGCGCACGACGCCAGCGATCAGCCGCAAACGTGAAGTAATACACAGTCGAGTCATGACTGGTGAAGGCGTTGTTCGAACCCCCCAAGGCTCGGGTCAGATGATCAATCTCCCCTGGCCCATAGTTGGCTGAGCCCTTGAACATCATGTGCTCGAGGAAATGCGCAACGCCGCCCAATCCGGGAACCTCGTCGCGGGTACCCGCACCATAAATCACCGCCGTGGCGACAACCGGCACACGTCGGTTCTCCACGACGCACACCGTTAGACCATTGGCATGACGACGCACCCGTGGACGCGGCAGTATATTCCTCAGCTCTTCGAGCTCAGCCTGCCAGCCGAGTCGCGGCGGTGAGACAGTTGTCATATTCATCATGTTGTAGGTCCGAGGAACACTTGTGAGATGGCAAACGGGTGGCCCGTTCGCGACACTCACGAAGCCTTCAGGGTGTAGGTCTCCTGATCACGACGAGGGTAGAGATGCCGGCTCTGTTCGAAAAATCGTTGGTCAGACGCATCCCAGGCGAGATTCGAGATCTCGATCTCGCTATCTCGCAAGCGGATCCAATTGCAGGTGTTGCGACGACGCTCGCAGCCTCGACCCCGGCTGGAGGTTGTTGTTCCCGAATGCACCAGGAGAACAGGTCGACTACCCGACGGATAATACGCCTCGGTGCTGCCGATCCAACTCTGATGCAAATGCCCCGACAACACCATCTCGGCCCCACCGCGATTCAAAACCTTGACGACCTCGGAGGCATTCTTCAGCACCTTCTGGCTGTCGAACCGCGGCGCCGGGATGAGCTGGTGGTGAGCCACCACAATTTTGGTTAGATCTGCCGGTACAGCGGCCAGTCGTCGCTCTAGACTGCGCTGCCCAGAACGTGTCACCCGGCCGTCTCTGATCGTCCAATTGAACGCCGTATTGATCCCGATCACTGCCATTTGCGAGTCTTGGAAGGTCGGTTCCATATCCTTGGCAAAATATCGGCGATAGGCCCAGAACGGTGCTCCGACGCGTTCCCAAACCCGATACATCGGTACATCGTGATTACCAGGGACACTCAGGGACGGCACGTCGATCCGATCGACGAAGGCCCGCGCTTCTTTGAATTGGCCCGGTTTGGCTCGCTGGGTAAGGTCGCCGGAAATCACCACGAGATCCGGGGGATGCTGGGCGATCAATGCCAGCACACCCTCCGAAACCTCTTTGAGGTGAGGCTTCCCGAAGTGAACATCCGAAACGTGGAGTATTTGGCGCAAAGGGGTTGATGCCGACTCGACCGCCCGCGGGGTCATCCATCAGGCCTCTCGCTGCGATCTGCTCCAAGGATGCTGGAGATATTGCGATCCACCTCCGTCGCAGCAAAATTCGACAGGGCTTCCAGGATCGCCGAACCATGCCGACGACCGAGTACAAACCCTCCCAACCCGGACAGCACCAATGCCGTCAACGGATAGGCCACCACTTTGTCGCGCCAATCCAAACCTTCTGGCATCAGCTCATCGAGGACATCGTCCGCCAGCGACTTTCTCGGCTCACCATCCATCACTCGATCTCCGTGCTCTGATGCTCGAACCTCATTGAGAGTTTCTTCCGGGCTCGCCATAACGTTAGCTCCCGCTCCGAGTCTGCCGTTGACGCGACTGTCCAACTAACCGGGGAAACCGTCCCCAGCTGCTCACAAATCGCTGGTGGCAGGAAGACAAGGCCGCGCGAAATCGCGCAGCCTTGAATATCCCGCAAGCCTCGCCCATTAATCGCGACGGGGACGAAACAACAGACCGAGTAAGAAGCCGGCAAGACCAGCAATCAAGACCGCAGTACCCGGCTTCTCACGCACGAAGTCGTTGACATCATCGACCATGTAGTCGACATCTTTGCGCACGCGCGTGTAGCCATCCTGCAATTGCTCCGAAGTCTCTTGGTACCGGGCACGCGCTGCCTCCCGGGCCTTCTGAGACTTCTCCTGAGCAGTAGCAGAGGCCTGTTGGAAGCGGTCTCCGACGTCGGCAGCAACGTGCTGGAAGCGCTCACGGGCCTCGCCGACTGCGGCCTGGACCTTCTCCTTGGCTTGATTGATCGCTCGGACGTTACCTTTGGCCGTCGCTTCGGGGCCAGCGTCATCCAATACGTCTTGTTCTTCCGTTATCTGACTATCAGCTGTTTGCTCACTCATGATGAAGCCTCCTGCGTATGTCAAACACCTCAGTTGAGAGATGCCAAGTAACTTATTCTACACTGTCGATAGCTCGTTCGCGGCTCAGAATCGAGCCTCGGAGTCATTTTTGTGACGTATCCTCGCCAATCCTCTTCAAGATACAGCGCAGGCTACGTTATCGGACCGGTGGTAAACTGACGAAAAGGCGACCTCTGAGGCGCTGAACGCCGCTGTTTCAACCGTCGGGCATTCTCACCGTGCACGCCAACGATACTCTACTGGGCCGCATCCGTCAGCGTTTCGAGGCCCGGTACGCCTCCAAACCGTGGATTGCTTTGCCAAGCAAGGTCTTCCGCTTCCTGGCATTGTCCGTATCCAAGGCTCGTGCCGACAACCTGACACAGCAAGCGTCCGCGTTGGCCTTCATTACTATCGTTTCGTTGGTACCACTGCTCGCCGCGTTGTCTTTTCTCGGCGCTCGCTGGTTCGACGACCGACAAGAAGGTATGGTCGAGCTCCTCAGCCAAGTCCTCCCCTACTCTGAAGAAACCGTCGTCGCGACCCTTCAGGGTTTCCTGCGGCAAGCCGAGGCGATTCGCGGTATCGGCTTCGCTGTCTTCATCTTGTCGTCGATGGCGGCATTCACCAATATCGAAGCCACCATCAATCGGATCTGGAACGTCCCCCGTCGGCGGCCGTTGCGTAGCCGTCTGTTGTCGTTCACCCTGGTGTTGTTCTGGGGCCCCTTGGTGATCGGCGCCACTTATTCCGTGCTCTTCTACCTCAGACAACAACCGGCCCTCGAAAGCATCGCCGGCTCGCTACCGGTACAGCTGATCCCGTTCACTGTGACGCTGCTCGGCTTGACCATGTTGTACTGGCTAGTGCCGTACACAACGGTCCGTTTTAGAAGCGCCTTGGCTGGTGGCTTGACCGCCGCCCTGTTGCTCGAAGGACTGCGCCAGGGATTTGGCGTCTACGTGGATCAAGTGCGCAACGTGTCGCTGATTTATGGTGGCTTCGGCTTGTTGCTGCTGTTCATGATTTCGATCCAGATCGCCTGGTGGATCGTCTTGTTGGGCAGCGAAGTTGCCTACAGTCTGCAAAATGCCGACTACATGTCGAGTCGGCGCCAGCCCGCCGCTCCCCTCGAAGGTAGCTGGGTTGCCTTGACCGCTCTCTTGTTTGTTACCGAACGGTTTCGTGACGGCCAGCCGATCACCCCTCATGAGTTGCTGGCCGAGCGTCTACAACTCGCTGCCGGCGAGGTCAGCGACA
The DNA here is from genome assembly GCA_029263395.1 of Acidobacteriota bacterium. Lineage (GTDB taxonomy): Bacteria > Acidobacteriota > Thermoanaerobaculia > Multivoradales > J023 > JAAELT01. The sequence goes on from JAJCXO010000103.1 coordinate 5,156, forward strand.
TCCTGGCGCCCTTGTTGAAGGCAGGTCTGCTGTCCGAATCGAGTGGCGACACCGACGGTTACCTGCTGTCTTGCGATCCCTACCAGCTTCAGATCTCAGAGATCTTCGATCTCTATGAGGGCGGCCATTGGGATCTGATGATGCCCTTGGCAGACCACCTCGGGGGTGCCCTCGAGGAGTTACGGGGCCAACTTGTGGCCGATCGTACTCGTTATAGCCAGGACATCAAGCTGGTCGATCTGATGGGTGCCGCGCCCCCACCCGACGACGACGCTGCGGGGGTCGTCGAACATGCTGTCGAGCAGCCGGCTTGATGGAGGTTGCCACAACGCGGCCCTCCGGCTACAATGAGCCCCCTTTGACGGGGCAGTAGCTCAGCTGGGAGAGCACCACGTTCGCATCGTGGGGGTCGAGGGTTCGAGTCCCTTCTGCTCCACCATTTGCTCCTTGCAGTCGCTCTGGCGGAACCGAAGCGCCTCGGTAGACTCGCAGCTCGCTTCGCTCGCGCTCGGGGTTACGAGTCCCTTTCCAGGCACAACCTCTCAGATTTGCTCTTGCGGACCCGAAGCGACTCGGTGGCCTCGCAGCTCGCTACGCTCACGCTCGGGGTGACGAGCCCCTCCCCAGGACAGACTCTCAAATTCGCTCCTTGCAGTCGCTCTGGCGGAACCGAAGCGCCTCGGCAGGCTCGCATCTCGCTACGCTCTTGCTCCTGGGCTATACCTTTGTTCTATCCAGTAGGCACTCAAGAATCACTGAGAGCCACAGAGGAACCTCACCCAGGCCATTACTTGGTCCGCGTTGGATATCGTACTAACATTGTTGCAACCGCGGATCGGGAATCGCTTGCGAGGTAAGAACATGATCAAAACTCTCCAAAAGCATGGAAACAGCCAAGCTCTGGTCATCGATAAGACCTTGATGGAGGTCTTGGGAATCCAGGACGACAGTCCGCTTCAGATCTCGGTGAGCGGCAACTCCTTGATTGTGACCCCAGTCCACGTCGGTGTAGGGCGCAAACAGGTAGCGGACAGCATCAAGAAGCTTCGTCCCCGCTACGGCGACATGCTCAAACGGCTAGCGGAGTAGTTCTTGGCCTCGATCCGGTTCCTGAGCGTCGATGACGTTCTTGCCATCCACGAAGACACGATTGCCCATGAGGGCGGCATACAGGGTCTTCGCGATCCTGGGCTCCTGGAGTCAGCGGCCCTCATGCCGCAACAACAGTTTGGCGGCCAGTTTCTCCATCAGGGACTAGCAGAGATGGCGGCGGCTTATCTCTTTCATATTGTTCAGAACCACGCATTCTTTGATGGCAACAAACGGACCGCGGCTTTGGCAGCACTAGTTTTCCTAGACGTCAACGGAGTAGCGCCACTTCCCGAGCCAGACGCTCTGGAGACGATCACGATGCGGGTCGCTGCCAGCCTCAGCGACAAACAAGCACTTACGGAGTGGATGCGACAACAGATCGAGCAATGACTCGACTGATCGAACTGGCGAGTTTGGCCCTCGATCTAGTTTTCGTGCGACCCGGGGAGGAAGTGCAATGCGCCGAACTTCTCTGAATTGGAGACTCGCCAAGTCGCCTATTTGTTGTACTTATGCCACTTGGACGAGCTCGTCGATCACATCTGAAGCTCTGCTCGCCTCTATACTTCACTAGGTGACGTTTAGCCGGGGAAGAGAAAAAGAGACTCTTGCCTTGAAAATCCGTCACAAGGTGAAGGATTTTCAAGGTAAAGCCGCTCGAGATAGAGCTTCTTGCTCTCTCCGGCTGATTGCAGCCCTCTCCATCATCGGTAATCGCCCCACTCCGCCGTCACCTCCGGGGTCTGACCCTGGGTCATCGAATTGGTGAAGGTCCAGTCATAGTCGGCGACGGTCCTCGGTTCGATCTCTAACGTCAGAGTGGTTGATCTAGCCGGCTTGCCGTCGACGTGCAGGGTCAGTTCGAGATAACCCACGGCAACTTCGGAACCGGCGTTGTGAATCTGGCCTTCGACGATGACGTTGGTGCCGTTGGCGATCGCTAGTGGTTGCCGCGGAAACACCGAGGATGCCACTCGAGGCTTGCGCTGGGGCGGGGTACGCATGGCCCCGGGGCGCCCCTCGTTGAGCCTGGCAACGGCTCGCTCCAGGCCTTCTTTGTATCGCCGCGCCTCGTCTCGAGCACGCTCCAGCTCGGCCGAATCACCGCCGATGTTGATGAGTTCGACGTGCTCCACCTCGAGTTTGAGTTCGGCGTTCTCGGTGGCGAGCTGGTCGAGTTCGTTCTGCAGACTCTCCAAGGTTCTGTTCTTGCTCGCGATCTCTAGGGTCGCGGCTTCGAGCTTGGCGAGGCAGGCCTCGGTGTTGGCTCGATCCGCGTTCGTATTCGCGGCCGGTGGGCGGCAGGCGATCACCATCAGCAAACAAAACAGGACGGCTACTCTCATGTGCATCCCCTTCCCTCAGGCTCAGTAGCCGAGAGACTTGAAACGAAATGGCTTCCGCGATGACCTTCGACAAGAATAACTCAGGTCGTTCGTCGAACGCACTTTCGCACGGAAACCTCGAACCGCCCGGATGGGTGGCCTCGAACGCTTCTGGCTTGGCTACGATGTTTGGACGGCGAGACGCTGGACATCCCAATGGCACAGCGTGGTTCGGGAAGGAGGTCTGTTGAAACGCTGGATCGGCTGGGCAGCTGGTTTGTCAGTGCTTGTCCTGACAGGAGCACAGATACGAGCTTCTCGGACGTTTCTGCGCCATGTCGACAACTTGATCGATAGTCTCGACGGTAGATCGACACCGCCGCGCCAAGACTCTGTCCCTCAGATCGTACGAGAATTTGTTGCCCGGGCTGGACCGGCAGAACCGGTACCGACGCGAGTGAAGCTGCGTCAGCGCTGCCAGATGCGATTCGCTCCCGACGGAGATTGGCACGCCGTTGACGCCGAACAGACCATCCGAGTGGGTGCTCCGGGGTTTGTGTGGTTGGCGGAAACGCAAATGGTACCATTCGTCCGGGTGCGGGTGGTAGACGCCTTGGTCGACGATCGTGGTCTGCTCGACGTTCGGCTCTTTGGCTCGCTGCCGATCGCACGCAGTACCGGCCCCGATACCGACCGGGGCGAGCTGATGCGTTACCTCGCTGAGCTACCGTGGGCACCCCACGCCATACTCCACAACCCTGGTCTGTCCTTTCGACTGATTGAGCCGAAAGTGGTCGAGGTCTCCGCTGGCGAGCCGACCAAGCCAGCGACAGTCCGGTGGATCTTCGAGCATGGCGATATCGTGCGGGTCGAAGCGGATGGCCGGCCGCACGACGAAGGCAACGGGGTTATCGTGGATCGCCCATGGGAGGGTAGCTTCCACGACTACCAGATCCTCGGCGGAATCCGCGTGCCGCGACGCGCTGAAGTCGGCTGGCGACTCGACTCCGGCTTGTTCAACTACTGGCGTGGTGAAATTCTCGAGCTGACATTGCTCGGCCCATCCTGAGCCACAGAAGCAGGCTGGTTTGATACCGTCTCCCCCGCGGGGGACGGCAAGATGACCGAACGTACCGAACGAGACCCACAGCGCGAACTCCGAATTCTTGCGCTGGTGGGCGAAGCGCTGGAACTCGAGGGTGAAGCGCGGCACAAGTTCATCGACGACGCTTGTCGAGAGGATCCGAGCTACCGGGAGGACCTCGCCGAATTGCTCGACGAGGAGGTCGAAGCCAAGGAGATCGACTTCCTCGAACGGCCCCCGCTGCCTGGACTCGCCCACACGGTGACGTCGATCCTCGATGAGTTGACACCTTACGAGCCGATGCCCGCACCGACCCAGCTCGGCCCCTATCGCGTCGTCCAGAAGCTCGGCCAGGGTGGCATGGGCTCGGTTTACCTCGGAGAGCAACTAGAGCCAATCCGGCGCCAGGTGGCGCTGAAGATCATCGACTCGATCGATCATCCCGCCCGGCGTAGACGTTTCGCCGCCGAGTGCCAAGCGCTGGCGCGCCTTGGCCACCCCAACGTCGCCGGGCTTTACGAGGTCGGCACAACCCACGACGGTCACCCATTCGTGGCGTTGGAATGGATCGACGGCATCGATATCAACATCTGGTGCGATGAACACAAGGCCTCGATCGAACAGCGGATCGACTTGTTTTTCGATATCTGCTCCGGCATTCGTCATGCCCACGAAAAGGGTATTCTGCACCGCGACCTCAAGCCGTCGAATGTGCTGGTGACCGAGGTCGATGGCCGGCCGGTGGCGAAGGTAATCGACTTCGGCATCGCCCGCGGGTTCGACAAACCACTGCTCGACGACACGCCGCGGCTGACGATGGAGAATCAACTCATCGGCTCGCCGGCCTACATGAGTCCCGAAGCCGCCTTCGGCAAACGGGACGTGGACACCCGCAGTGACATCTACTCTCTCGGGCTGCTGCTCTACGAGTTGTTGGTCGGTACGCTGCCGCTCGATATCGAGAAGGAAACGCTCACCACCCTGCTGCGGCGAATGGCCTCGGAGATACGGCCAGCACCGTCGGATCGTTTCCTCGAGCTGACGCCGGAGAAACAGGCACGGATCGCCGCCGACCGCGGCCTCAGTGTGAACGGACTACTGAGCCACATCCGAGGTGATCTCGACGCCATTGTGCTCAAAGCGATAGCCCGTGAGCGCGACCAGCGTTATTCCACACCCTCCGAACTAGCGGGCGACCTGAAGAAACACCTGTCGCATCAGCCGGTGACCGCACGCACGCTGTCCGTGGCTTATGTCGCGGGCCGCTACCTGCGACGACAATTCCGCACTGTGGGGTTTGTCACCTTGCTAGTGATTGCCCTGACCGCTGGCTTGGTGGCTCGCACCTTCGAGGCACGACGCGCCAATCTCGAAGCCCAACGCGCTAACCAGGAAGCGCAACGGGCCCACGAATCGCTGGTGGAGGCGCAGGAAGTATCGAACTTCTTGGTTGAGCTGTTTGAGCTCGCCGATCCGGAACGCGAGCGCAACGGACCAACCGATATTCGTGAGCTGCTCGACCTCGGTGCTGAACGCCTACAAACCGAACTCTTGGACCAACCCTTGGCTCGCGCTCGTCTGCTGCAGACAATTGGCAACATCTACACCAACATGGCGATGCTCGAGTCCGCCGAGGGGCTGGTCAAACAAGCACTCGAGATCCGCATGGCCGAACTGGCGCCTAATCACCCACTGGTCTTGGGATCCACCAATCAACTCGGCATCATCTACCGCCAGCAGAACAAACTCGACGACGCGGAGCCGCTGCTGCGGCAAGTCTTGGCGGCCCGCGAAAACAGTCCAACCCTCGATCCGCTGGCGATCGCCGACGCTCTCAACAATCTCGGCAATCTGCTTTGGAGCCAAAGCAAAACCAACGAAGCGGAAGTGGTGCAACGGCGCGCTCTCGACCTCCGTCAACGGCACCTCGAACCGGGCCACGTCGACATTGCTGAGTCGCTCAACAACCTCGGAGTCCTGCTGCGCGAGCAGAGACGCTGGCAAGAGTGTCGCCCCCTGTTCCTGAGCTCCGCACAAATTGTCGCCGAGGCTCTCGGTGAGGACCATCCACGCTACGGCGCGATGTTATTCAATCTATCGACGGTTGATGCCGAGTTCGGGCTCTGGCCCGAGGCCGAGGCTCACGCACGGCAGACTGTCGAATTGTGGCAGGCAGCCTACGGCCCGAACCACCCGCGACCTCTCATGGCACGCAGCCGCTTGGGATACATCTTCCGCCGACTGGGGAAGTTTGCTGACAACGAGCGTATTAACGCCGAAACCCTGCGGCTCTTGCAGGCAAACTCGGTGCCGCCGGACGACCCCAGGACTCTCAGAGTCCAACGCGACTTGGCGATTGCCCAAGGAGAACAACAACAATTCGAATCCGCGGAGGCCGGGTTGAGGCAGGTTCTGGCCTTGCGGCGGGCGACTCTGGGGTCTGATCACCCCCGGGTACACTCGGACATGGAGAATCTCGGTTGGCTACTCAGGCGGCGCGGACGCTACGTCGAAGCCGAGGCGATCCACCGCCAAGTCTTGTCGATCCGCGAGAGAGAGACCGACGAAGCGTCCCTTTCGATTGCTGCCACCCTCCACAACCTGGGGGCCGCGATCGCCGATCAAGGACGACTCGACGAAGCCGAGCCGTTGCTGCGCCGGGCGCTCGCCATCCGCGAGGCCCAACTCGAAGAGAACCACCGTTTTCTCGGTGACACACTCCATGTTCTGGCCAAGGTTTTGATCCGCCGCAACGAGATCAACGGAGCTCGCACACTGCTCGAACGCGCCCTCGACATTCGCCACCAGGGTTATGGACCTCAGCACCCTGCGAAGCAGGAAACGCTGGACCTACTGCTAACAATCGATCCCAGCGCATAAAGGGCTAGCGATTCACTCAATCCAACGCGACTTGCCCGCCGAGGGAACGCCGCAGCCAAGCTTTGGCGCGCAACCAATCGCGGTAAACGGTCCGCACCGAGCTGTTCATGGCCAGCGCGGTTTCTTCGTGGGTCAAGCCGGCGAAAAAACGACACTCGACGAGCTGGCATAATCGTGGATCGATTGCCCGCAACTCTTCGAGCGCCTCATTGACTGCCAACACGTCGGCGGCGTGAGCGTCAGCCAGAGACACCTCGTCGTCGAGTGTCGCATCATCTAGGCCGCTGCCTCGTTTCTGGCTCAGGCGTCGGCGCGCCGCGTCGATCAGAATCTGGCGCATAGCGGTCGCAGAGACTGCGAAGAAATGTCCGGAATCCCGCCAGGCACCTCCAGGCTGCGCCGCCAGCTTGAGGTAGGCCTCGTGCACCAGGCCGGTGGTATCGAGGGTTTCATGACGCGGTCGCTTGTGGCGCTGTATGCGCGCCAGCTTTCGCAAATGATCGTAAACTTCCGGCAGCCATTGATCGAGAGGGTTGGTCTCGTCAGGGCTGGTCTCGTCAGCATAGAACTCGTCAAATCTGGCAGCTGCGGTGGCGGATCGACTCATTGCTGAAGCTCCATCGTGTTGATCCTGTGTCGCCTCCTGACTGGCGCCTTGCGCCATCGCCCCCGGCGAGACACCATTATCCTAGACACCATTGCTCTAAATAAGCTCGCGAGCGTTTCCCCTCACCCGCCGGAGACTTCGAACGGAGATTTCGAACATGAGTCAGACAACCATTCTAGGCAACGGCGTGCTGGTAACCGATACGCAGCAGCCCGAGGTGATTCGAAACGGCGCGGTGGCGTGGCAAGGCAAACGACTCGTCGCGGTGGGCAACGAGGCCGCCGTGAGATCGCAGTTCCCCGAGGCGGCGTGGCTCGATGCCTGTGGCGGCGTCATCCACCCTGGCTTGGTCAACCTCCACCACCACTTCTACTCCGCCCTCGCCCGTGGGCTCGACCCCGGCGCCAACATGGCCAACTTCGGCGAAGTGCTCGACCGTTTGTGGTGGCGGCTCGACCGTGCGCTCGACCTCGACACGGTTCGTATCTCGGCCGAGCTGTGTGCCGCGGATTGTGTCCGCTGGGGCAACACAACAGTCTTTGACCACCACGCCTCACCGTCAGCCATCGCGGGCAGCTTGGACGTCATAGCCGACGCCATGCGAGGTGCCGGGTTGTCGGCAGTACTGTGTTACGAAGTGACCGATCGCAATGGACCACAGCAGGCTGCTGCCGGCATCGACGAAAACCTCCGCTTCCTGGAGACCACGCGACACGATCCGCGAATCCGTGGAGTGTTTGGTCTCCACGCCAGCTTCACCTTACGCGACGAAACGTTGCGGGCTGTTGCCGAGCAACGTACTGCCAGCGACGGCTGCCATATTCATGTCGCCGAAGACCCGGTCGACGTCGCTGCAACCCGCGAAACTTTTGGGGTTGGGCCGGTCGAGCGCTTGGCTCGGTTCGGCTTGTTGGACGACCGTGCCTTGCTCGCCCATGGCATTCATCTGGACGCGGCCGACTTCGAGACAATCGCCCATCACGGCGCAACGGTGATCCACAACCCGGAGTCCAACAACAACAATGGCGTCGGCCGTCTCGACACCGTTGTCACCAGTAACTTTGGCTGTCGAGTGGGTCTCGGCACTGACGGCATGTCGTCCGCCGTGCAGCGTGCCTTACGTTCGGCCTTCCTGACCCACCGCGGTGCCACCCGAGATCCGATGAGCGGTTTCGACACGTTGCCCGAGCTGCTCGGCAACAACGTCGAGATCGCCCGTCGCTTCTTCGACGAGCCACAACTTGGAACCCTCACCGCCGGCGCCCCTGCCGACGTGATTGTGATCGACGCGCCGCCACCCACCCCGATCGGACCCGAAAACACCTTCGGCCATCTGGTTTACGGCCTGAGCGAAGCACCGGTGCGCCATACCGTTGCGCGAGGTGCCGTGGTGCTCGAGAACTTTCGACACACCACCCTCGATCCGGCGGCACTGGCAGTACGTGCCAACGAATTAGCACCCTCTCTGTGGGACCGATTTCACCAGCTGCCTTGGGGGACGCCCTTCCTTGGTTCAGCCTCATAGTGGGGCGCGGGTAACCGTGCTAGCCCGCGGCAGCAATCTCTGGTAGAAACCAAGCGCAACTCTGCGCGTTCTACCGGAGGTCACCATATGAGCCACGCCACACGCGACGAGATTCGAACACGCGCCCTCGATCGATGTCGTGAACGAGGGGTCCTGATTCCCACCTTCGCCCAGATGCGCAAGCCGTGGGCAATTGATCCCGCAGTTACAGAAGCGTTGGTCGACGTCGATATGCAAGCGGCGGATCCGTTGAATCTGTTCCGCATCACTTGGCACAACAACCCCGAAAGTGGCGGCTTCGGCGATGTCAACGTGCTCGAGTTTCCGCCAGAGCTGACCGGTGTCGAGGCCCGGATCATCGGCCTGGTGGGTAAACATTTCCCGACCGGAGCCCACAAAGTCGGGGCGGCCTTCGGCTGTCTTGCACCCCGGCTGGTCAATGGTGAGTTCGATCCCACCACCCAGAGTGCGGTGTGGCCTTCGACTGGCAATTACTGCCGTGGCGGTGTCTTCGACAGCACGCTGCTGGGGTGTCGATCGGTCGCGATTCTGCCCGAAGGTATGAGCCGTGAACGCTTCCGTTGGCTGAAGAAGATGAAAGCCGAAGTGGTGGCCACCCCGGGTACCGAATCCAACGTCAAAGAGATCTTCGACGCTTGTTGGGAAATCCGCAAACATCGACCGGATGCCGTGATCTTCAATCAATTCGAAGAAGCCGGCAACTATCTGTGGCATTACGGCGTCACTGGCCCGGCGGCGGAGGCTGCCTTTCGAGCCCTACCGGGAACTGAGAAGCGTCTGGACGACGCCTTGATGCGTCCGCGCTTTGCCGGCCCACCCCACGCCCGACTGTGGCCGGCAGCTCCTCAGCCGCCGGAGACTGGCCCCGGTGCGTTGCGCGTCGCCGCCTGGGTTGGTGCCACCGGCTCTAGCGGTACGCTGGCCGCTGGTGACTATCTCAAGACTCGCTTCCCGGGCTGCAAGATTGTCGCCGCGGAGGCCTTGGAGTGCCCAACACTCCTGCGCTGTGGCTTTGGCGGCCATCGCATCGAAGGCATCGGCGACAAACACGTCCCATGGATTCACAACGTGCGCAACACCGACCTGGTTACCGCCATCGACGACGAGGCGACAATCCGTCTCTTGCGCCTCTTTGACGAACCGGCAGGGCGTTCCGTGCTGGCGTCCTATGGGGTGTCGGACGAGGTCATCGCACAATTACCCTTGGTCGGCATCTCGGGCATCTGCAACCTGCTGGCGGCAATCAAAACCGCCCGCTATTACGAGCTCGAATCCAACGATGTGGTGTTGATGCCACTGACGGATTCGATGGATATGTATGGCACTCGGCTGACCGAGTTACGCAAGGAGCGGGGCGCCGCCACCAAGATGGGGCTGGTGGTCAACTTCGAACGCTACCTGCTAGCGACCAGCAGCGATCATCTCAAGGAGCTCCGCTTCACCGATCGCAAAGCGATCCACAATCTCAAATACTTCACCTGGGTCGAACAGCAGGGCAAAACCGCGGAAGAGCTCGACGCTTTGTGGAGCCCGTCGTATTGGCGGGATCTGCAGGATCGACTGCCGGAGTGGGACCAGCAGATCGAGGCGTTCAACGCCGAGACCGGAGTTCTCGAGCAAGTGCGAACCCGGCAAGCCCTGCGTCAACCCGCCTGAAGACCTTCCCACTTGAAGACCTTCCCACTTGAAGACCTCCCCAAAGAATCAACCCAAGAAAACAACCCAACGTAGCCACGTTAGGAGGACCCCGCCGTATGGACGTAGCCAAAGCAGCGCTCGACGCCGCTGAGAGTCATCGCGACGATATCGTCAAATTCCTGCGCGAGATGATCGCGATCCCCTCTGAGAGCCTCCATGAAGGCGAACGTGCCGAACGCATTCGCCAGGAGTACGAGAAACTCGGCTTCGACGAGGTCTTCTTCGATCGCCTCGGTAACGTCATCGCCCGCATCGGCACAGGACCGTTCAAAATCCTGCTCGATGGTCATTTCGATTGTGTCGGCGTGGGCGATCCAGCCTCGTGGGATTTTGACCCCTTCGTTGGCAAACACGAAGATGGCAAGGTGTGGGGGCGAGGCGCGGTCGACGAACTACCGGCAGTCGCTTGTATGGCCTATGGCGCCAAGATTCTCGCCGAACGCGGCCTGCCGGAAGGGGTTTCGCTCTACCTCTCTTCCACCGTCATGGAAGAGGACTGCGACGGCTACTGTCTGCTGCACATGATCGAGAAAGAAGGCATCAAACCGCACGTCGTCATCATTGGCGAACCCACTGACCTCGGGGTTTACCGTGGCCAGCGCGGACGAGTCGAGGCGACGATCACGACCCATGGCAAATCGGTGCATGCCGCACAGTGTGATCTAGGGGTCAACGCGCTCTACAAAATGGCGCCGATCATCTCCGACATCGAGGCCCTCAACAAAACTCTGCCCAACGACGAGTTCCTCGGCAAGGGGACCGTGACCGTGTCCTGCATCGAATGCACGACGCCCTCACTCAACGCGGTACCGGACAGTGCCAAGATCTACATTGATCGCCGGGTGACAACCGGCGAAACCGTCGAAACCACCCTGGCGGAGCTGCGGTCCTTACCCAACCTCGGAGACGCCACCGTCGAGCTGCTCGAATACGACGTCACAAGCTGGCGCGGCGAACGAGCCCATCAGGAGAAGTTCTTCCCGACCTGGGTGCTGGCCGAGGATCATCCCGCGGTGCAGAGTGTAGCCGGCGCCGTCGAGTCGGTGATCGGCGCGCCGCCGCGTATTTCGCGCTGGTCGTTCTCCACCAACGGCGTCGCCAGCATGGGTCGCCACGGCATTCCGTCGGTCGGTTTCGCCCCGGGGCTCGAAGAGCTCGCTCACACCACGGAAGAATGGGTTGCCGTCAACGATCTGGTCAAGGCGACCGCAGTCTACAGCCTGATTCCTGATCGGTTGGCGGCGATCAAAGATCAGCTGATGGAAGACGAGTAGCTGCCCGGTGGCGAATCACTCTTAACATCCGGCGTTTTTTTGGGGCATTCCTCAACGGTGAGGACGGGGGGTTCAGATCCTGAAAGTGGCCCAAGATCTGAGAGCAGGGGCCCTCAATGGTGAGGACCCCTGCCGGAGTTTATGCGATCACTGTCCTCAGTCTTGCTGGTGCTGCGACCTATTCGTGCTCGTCGTTGATTTTCATGACATTGGACTCGACCAGTCGATGGTTGGGGAAAACCAAGTCACCCTCCGCAGTACGCACCACCGACGTCAACGTGCCTATGCCTTGAAGCTCGCCAACATTCGCGTCAAGCTTGACCCGGTCACCGGCCCGGAATCGCTCGCGTGCGTAGTAGCCAGAGAGCATGTTGCGCGCCACCTCTCTGCTTCCAAGGACGAAGGCGAGGGCCAATGCTGCGGCCAGGATCGTCAGTAAGTTGCCGAGCGTCGCAGAGAGGAAGCCGACATCAAAGCCGAGATGATCGAACACAGCCAGGAAAGTGACCAGGAGGATCAGCCCTTGGACGACCCCGGCCAGGGCTCGATGTTGGGAGAATTCGAGACGCGAAAGCGCAGCGCCGAAAGCCTTGCTGAGAAAGCCTGCCACAACCGCACCAAGGAAGAGAAAGAGCACTGCACCAACAACACGGGGCAGGTACGCAATAAAGGAGCGGAGCGGAATCGCTGTGAGGCCAAAACCAAGATTTTCGACCGCCAGTACCACGAAGACAAGCTGGACGATCCAAAAGACCATCCGGCCGACGATCTCTGACGGTGCGAGCTTGATTCTGGCGCGTTCCAGCGTTTCACGCCAACCGGTTCGGTCCAAGCCATCGTCAAGGTTGAGTCGACGAACGAGCCTTTTTGCAGCACCGCCAAGCAGGCGGCTGACCAACCAGCCGACGGCGAGCAGCAAGAGAGCCGCCAGCAGGTTGGGAAGGTAGGTCACGACTTGATCGAAGAGAGCTTCGAATGCTCTACGTGCTGGATCGAGTTGCTGGCCCATCATTTGTTCCTTGGAGGTTGGACAGAAAATACCGAGAAGACGTGGATGACCGGCCGAAGTAGGCCCAGCAGTACAATGACGAAGCCGTTGCTGCCCAGATCGAGGAACTTTTCGGCCAGATTCGCCTGGTGAAGTCGAGCAACGAGGCGCTTCTCGAGTGCCTCCGCGGTGACGCCATCCATCTCGGTCGGTACCGGGTCGCGGCGCGGTAGAGCTTCAGCCCAGATCAACTCGCTCAACTGCTGGCATCGCTCACAACCCTCGGCGTGCGAGAGCACCGAAGAAGATCGATCGGGATCCAGCTCACCGGAGAGCAGCTTGACCAAGTCTTCGGTAGGCGGATGGTGGTCGGTGTTCTTCATGGTCATTTGGCCTCCGGCTTCACAGATCGCAAAACAACCGCCAGAGCGGCTCGGGCTCGCAGAACCCGCATTTTGACAGCACTCAGCGAAATGTTCAGCTGGGCAGCGATCTCTCGGTAGGGCAGCTCTTCCAGATCAGCGAGTTGCAAGATTTCCTTCTCCGTTGCGGCAAGCTCACCCATCGCGGTGAGCAGACGCTCGCGACGTTTCGACGCCTCCGTGTTGGCAACGGCAACAGAGTCGAAGACTGCCATCTCCGACGTGACTTCGTTCTGCACCATCGGCAAGCGTCGAGCGCGGCGGCGGAGCTCGTTCTTGCAGGTATTGCCGGCAACTCGAGCGATCCAAGCTTGAAAAAGTGCCGACTGTCCTCCTTCATAGCCACCGAGCCCCCGAAGTGCGCGTAAGAACGTCTCTTGTACCATGTCAGCCAGATCCTCCCGATTGCGGAAGTAGCGTCGGCAGACCGACCAGACGAGTTGCCTGTGGCGGCGAAAAAGCTCCGACCACAAGCGCTCGTCGGACGCCCCGCTAGCCAGGCAGCGAGCGACCAGCTGGTCGTCGCTGAGATGTTCGAAGTCTGTCGACATGATGAGATTCAAATGCCGAAGAGTTCCGTCGATAGCTGAGTTTCGATCCTGACAGCTTATCTCAGGCACGCTTCCGACTTGGTTGCCAAGCCGTTGATTCCTCCTGTGCCGCCTGAAGACTGGCTCAAGCCGAGACCGAGTCCGGTCAGGAATCAGGCCAAGTACCGTACTAAAGCTCTGAGCGGCGCCGCTCAGAGCTGCTGGTGTGGCGATAGCCGCCCTGCCCGAGCCAAGCATGAATCTGCTTCTTCCCGTGGTGTTTGTGGTGAGTCACTTGATGTGGAAAGCGTCGCTTGCTCACTTGCTGCTAAGTAAGACACCAAGATCAACTCACCGGTCACATCGAACTTGAATTGGACCTCTCTTGCGGCATCCGATGTGACCGATCGACGACGGATGGTGTTCTTCTTGTTAATGCGACCACTGAATTCTGCGCGTCGTCGAGACCTGCCGACCTTGGCCCCGACAGCTCAAACCTCAGACGCAAGCCAACAACCTGACTGAGCCCGAGGCGACAAGGCTGGGTCCCAACCAAAGAAAGAAGAATCCTTTTATGAAGATAGCGATCTTGTCCCGCTCAGCCGCGGCCTACAGCACGAAACGTCTAGTGGAGGCAGCCAAGGCACGCGGCCACGAAGTCGACCTGGTGGACGTCCTGAAGCTCTCGATCTCGCTCGAAGAGAGTTATCCGGACATCCACTGGCGCGGTAAGCCGCTAGATCATTTCGACGCGGCAATTCCACGGATTGGCGCCTCGGTGACCTTCTTTGGAACCGCCGCAGTCCGGCAGCTCGAACAGATGGACGTGTTCTGCGCCAACTCAGCTCAGGGCATCACCAACTCACGGGACAAGCTGCGCTGTCTCCAAATCCTGTCGCGCCATGACATCGGAATTCCCGCCACCGAGTTCGTCGGCCAGCGCAAGGATGTGATGCCGGCGATCGAACGCGTGGGCGGTGCGCCAGTGATTATCAAGTTGCTCGAAGGTACCCAGGGCGTCGGCGTGATTCTGGCTGAGTCTACGGCGGTGGCGGCAGCGATTGTCGAGACGTTGCAGAGTACCAAGCAACATGTGTTGATCCAGAAGTTTGTCGCCGAGTCCAAGGGCAAAGACGTACGGGCCCTGGTTGTCGGTGACCGGGTGGTCGCAGCAATGCGTCGCAGTGCTCAGGGCCAAGAGTTTCGTTCCAACGTCCACCGGGGCGGTCGCACGGAGGCCCTAAAGCTCGATCCCGTTTATGCAGAGACAGCGGTTCGGGCGGCACAAATCGTTGGTCTTAGGATCGCCGGAGTCGACATGCTCGAGGGTAAAGACGGTCCCCAGGTGATGGAAATCAACTCGTCGCCGGGCCTCGAGGGAATTGAGGGTGCTACCGGCATGGATATCGCGGGCGCGATCGTCGACTACGTCCAGGAGCAAGTGCGCTTCCCTGACCTCGACCTGCGTCAACGTCTCACCGTCAGCCTCGGTTCAGGTGTTGCGGAGATTCCGGTAGGCGAAGGCTCAGAGCTGATCGGTCGCACCATCTCTGCCAGCGGCCTACGCGAAAAGGACATCGTGATCATGACGCTGAATCGTGACGGCAAGGTCATCACCAACCCACGGGTAGATCGGCAGTTGCAGGCCGGCGACCGCCTCCTATGCTTCGGCAAGCTCACATCAATGAGGGAGTTCGTGCCCGAACGCAAGCCACCGCGAGTCCGCAAGCTGCGATCTGGTAACACCACGCTCGTTGCAGAGAATCTGTAAGCCAGGTCGAACAGGCTAGGAGTTCACTATTCAAATCTGAGGAGAGCGAAGTTATGAAGACTTCCCTGATCACTTTACTGATATCGGCCCTGGCTGTCATGACACTCGGCACGCCAGCAGGAGCGGGATTGTTTCAACAGTCCGTTGAGTTGGACGACCTAGCCCAACTCTCACCAGAAGGGCTCGAAGCCTTGAAAGAGGAGGAGTACGATGCGTTGTTGGCACGAATCCAACTCGCAGACGCCCGCGCCAAAGAGTCCGAGGCCAGCGGTGCACTGCGGACTGCCCGACGCGGGCTCGAAGTAGAGCAGTTGGATCTGAAGGCGGCGAGGGCCGAAGTGAAGGCGGCCAGGGCCAACATCGATAGCGAACGCATCCAGGCCGCAGCGGCGACCGAGTTGGCGGCACAACGGGATATCCAAAGGAGCGAGGCCCTCGCCGGCTGGAAAAAGGAAGCTCACAAGGCCGCGGAGTTGGCTGCGGAGTCCGCTGAGGCACGGGTCGACTTCGCCGAGGCGAAACGCGACTTCTCTCGCGTTCGCCGCCTCATCAAAGAGGGGGTCCCGGCGGCCGGAGATTACGAGCTGAAGGAGTTCAGCAAACGGCAGCTCCAACGCCAAAGAGACCATGACAGGCTCGAAGATCGGGCAGCTCGTGCTGCTCGGGAGGCGTCGATCAAACAGGCACATTGGCAGCGCCTCAGCGCGATCGACGACGAGTAACACTTTGAAATCCGGCACGTCGGATAGAGCCTGCGCCGGGTTGCGGTCAGAGATCCAAGCAAGCCGCGCCGCGCAAGAAATAGATAACCACACTATGGCCAAAGGAGGCCCAACCCATGCCAGAATCGCAAAAATCGAAGCCTGCAAAGACAATTGCCGAACCGACCGTTCGCCAACGTATCGACGCACGCCTGAAAGAGATTGACAAGGGTATTGATGCCCTGGAAGCACGCGCCAAGGAGATCCGCGAGGACACCGCTGAGACTGTTCGAGAGAGCCTCGCCAGCTTGCGCAAGAAGCGCAAAGCGCTGGTCAGCCGCCTCGGTGAGTTAGGCGGTTCGAGTTCCGAGGCTTTGGGTGACATCAAGGATGGAGCAGGCAACGCCTGGGACGAACTACGCCAGAGCGCGCGCGATCTTTCGACGGGCGTTGGCAAGGCGCTCGATAGGTTCCGCAAAGGGGATTGAAGGTCACCTGACAGCGGGCGGAGGCTACGGTAGCCAAGAAGATCAGCTTGTTGCCGAAGCCCCGCCTCCTAAGAAACAAGTTTCGTTTTTCTGATTAAAGCTCTAGACGAAGCCTGGTACGCCCGCTCCAAAGAAACTGCCGCCTACTCTTGGAGGTGTCTTCGCATGACGTTGATCCTGTTTCTGATCGGCCTCGCCCTGCTGTTGGCAGGAGCAGAGTTCTTGGTCCGGGGTGCCTCCCGCCTCGCCGCGAGATTCTCGATTCCGCCACTCGTCATCGGACTGACAGTGGTGGCCTTCGGGACCAGCGCTCCAGAGCTGGCGGTGACTGTTGAAGCGGCGCTCAGCAACAACGCCGACATCGCGCTCGGCAACGTTGTGGGCAGCAACATCTTCAACGTACTAGTTGTCCTAGGCTTATCGGCCCTGGTTGCTCCCCTCGTAGTGTCTTATCGGTTGGTACGCCTCGAAGTGCCAATCTTGATCGGTACTTCGTTGCTCGTCGTGCTGTTGGGCTGGAACGGAGCCATCAGTCGATCCGAGGGCTCTCTGCTGGTAATCCTTGGGCTCGCCTACACCATCTTTCAGGTTCACCAAGGCCGCAGCGAAGCCACCGAGACAGCGCCGCTCGAAGGCATCGAACTGGCCCCGGATAGCGGGTGGCGCTCGGGGGCCTCGATTATCTTCGGCCTGGGCATGTTGATCGTGGGCTCGCGCTGGCTAGTGGCGGGTGCCGTCGCCTTGGCACAGGCGCTGGGCGTCAGTGAGTTGATCGTCGGCTTGACCGTGATCGCAGCCGGCACGTCGCTCCCTGAAGTCGCAACTTCGTTGATGGCCAGCTTGCGTGGTGAGCGTGACATCGCCGTGGGTAATGTGCTGGGCAGCTGCATCTTCAATATCTTGTGGGTTCTGGGGCTGGCGAGCGCGATCTCCAGAGGTGGCGTCAGTGTCCCTCCAGAGGCGTGGAGCTTTGATATCCCGGTGATGGTGGCAGCGTCTGTGGTTTGCCTGCCGATCTTCTTCACCGGTTACGTGATCGAACGCTGGGAAGGGGGCCTCTTCGTCGTCTACTATCTCTGCTACTTGCTGTTGCTGATCGCAGCCGCCGTCAACGCACCTAACCTCCTGGCGTTGCGGCTGGCGACACTGGTAGTGGTCGTGGCGACCGGCCTCATGCTCGTGGTCTCTGCCGCCCGGGCAATGAGGCGGCAGAGATCGTAGGAGGAGAGTTCGTGAGCAAGGTTGGAGCATGATTCCGGACAACCCGGCTGGTGAACAAGTAGTTACCTGTCTAGTGGATTCGAGTCGGCAGCTACTTTAGAGATGAAGAGGTCTCACAACGAAAATGGCTGATCAAACAGGAACCCCAAGCAGCGGAAGTCTTCAACAATTCGCTGAGCAGATCAAACATTTTGACTTGCGAACCGCACTGGATATTGCTGGGCTGGTCGCTTCCTCCTCAGTTGTAATCGCTCTCAGTTACTGGCTCCTTTTTCGACTCTTGCCGCGGTTCTTCCCTAACATTCGTTCGTTTTCGAAGAAGCTGGGAGGGCTCAGGATTCAGCGCCTGACTCTGGTGTCGCCCAAACAGGTGGGAATGTTGTTTATCTCGCTCCTTCATGTTGTTCAGATGCTGGTATGTCTTGTGATCGCTTTCATCGTCATTCCGTTGATCTGGTCCGTTTTCCCCGAGACGGAAGGTTTCGCATGGGCTCTTCTGAAAACAATCGCACAGCCGCTCGCGGTTCTCGGATCTGGGATCCTGGAAAATCTCGACAATTTCCTGTTTATCGTTGTTGTTGCCGTCGTCACGCGCTACTTGATAGTTCTGCTCAGGAAGATCTTCACCGCGATAGGCCACGAGCAAATCGTTTTCAAGAGCTTCGATGCCGAGTGGGCTACGGTGACATACCAACTGGTTCGGCTCATCGTTGTTGCCCTGGCTGTGGTTGTTGTCATCCCGTACATTCCGGGTTCTGATAGTGCAGTATTTCGAGGCGTAAGCTTGCTGCTTGGCGTTCTGATGACCCTCGGCTCATCCTCGGCTATGGGCAACCTCGTAGCTGGAGCCTTATTGGTGTACATGCGTCCGTTTTCCGTTGGTGACCGAGTCAAGATCGCTGACACTGTCGGCGACGTGATTGCCCGCGACTTGCTCGTCACGCGAGTTCAAACCATCAAGAATATCGAAGTGACGATACCCAACGCGACTATTCTCGGACACCACATCGTCAACTACAGCGCTTCCAGCAACGATCCGGGAATCATTCTGCATACTTCAGTAACGATCGGCTACGAGATCCCTTGGCGCCGGGTTCATGCCGCCCTTGTAGCAGCCGCCGCAGCTACGCCTGACATTCTTGCTGATCCAGAGCCTTTTGTTCTCCAGACCGATCTCGGCGATTTCTCAGTTCGTTATGAGCTCAACGGCTTCACGCAATCAGCCGGGATCATGGCTCGTACCCTCTCCGGGTTACACCAGAACATCCAAGATCACCTATTCTCTGCTGGCATTGAAATCCTTTCACCGCATTACACCGCATTGCGAGATGGGCGAGGGTCGACGATCCCAAAGGACGGCCCTGACCGCTAGTAGGGCGATGACCATTTTTTATCTAGCGGCGTGGTTGAATGGTACGACGCCTACTCTTTAGACCGTTTACCCGGAGGTTGTTTTCTTCCGTCAGACACACTCCGATCACTGAGGAAATTTCGTGAGCCATACCCAACCACCGGTCGCCGTAGATCCTGAAGCACCTGTTCCAGGTGCTTCTCCAACGTTATGGCGGCATTTCAAAAGGAAACTGCTCGCCGGCCTGATTGTCCTGATACCTGCGACCATTTCAGGCTTCATCCTCTACCAGCTCTTTCAATTCCTTGACGGCCTCTTCGCGCCGCTGATCAGGCGGGTGGTGGGCACTCAGATTCCAGGCACCGGCCTGCTGCTCACTTTGTTGGTGGTACTGACGCTGGGTTGGCTGTCGACCAACGTACTCGGTCGTCGACTCATCCAGTTGGCGGAACGGCTGGTAGCGCGCGTGCCGATCGGTCGATCGGTCTATTCAGCCAGCAAGAGCGTGCTCGAGATTCTCGCCGAACGTCAAGCCGATGCCTTCAAGCGCGTGGTATTGCTCGAGTATCCCCGCAAGGGTATTTTTTCGCTTGCTTTCGTCACCGCCCAAGTACATTGGTCAGGGATCCACCCTGCGCTGGCCGACGCACGAACCGTGTTCCTGCCAACCACTCCCAACCCTACCGGCGGCTACCTGATGGTTGTGCCACTGTCAGAGATGATCGACCTACCCATCACGGTCGAGGAAGGCGTGAGACTGGTGATCTCGGGCGGTATCCTGCTGCCAAAGTCGGTCGACCTCGGCAATAGGCCAGGAGCCGTGGTTCAGCCTAAGGAATAACACGCCAACGTCATGTGCTCTTGCTGCTGCTGGCATCCAGAGGGACTCGCAAGAGCTCGAAGCTCACCCTGGAGACGCGCCGTTTCGACATCGCAAGAATGCGGACTCGGTACGGGGGAATCTCTAGCTGATCCCCAACGTCCGGAATGCGGCCGAAGCGGGAGACCACGAAGCCTGCGACGGTGTCTTCCTCGGTTCCCAGTTCTAGATCGAGGTGCTGGGCAGCCTCCGGTAGTGGGAGACTGCCTTCCATTTCGATCTTCTGGTCGCTCTCGTCATGAACCCGAGGTTCTACTTCGTCGAATTCATCGGGAAGGGGGCCAACAATCTCTTCGAGGGCGTCCTCGAGAAACACCATGCCAACGGTCGTCCCGTGTTCGTCAACCACCATCGCGCAATGGGTGCGTTCCCCTTGCAGGTTCCGTATCAAAGCCGAAATCAGGAGCGTATCGGGTACAACAGGAATGGGTCTGGCCAGCTCTGCGAGGCTTCGCTGCCCGTTGTCTTCCAACATCGAGACGAGGATATCCTTGGAGTGCACGATACCGACCGAGTTGTCCAGATCTGGATCCGCCACTGGGAAGCGCGAATGGCCGCTCTGGCGAATGATCGCCAGGTTCTCTTCAGCGCTCTGCCGAGTCGATACGTAGACGACGTCGACTCTCGGCAACATGATGTGCCTCACTCGCAAGTTCACCAGCCCAAGGATGTTCTCGCCGAAGGCCTGCTGGCGAACAGAGATCCGACCAGCGCGGGACGAAGCGCGCAAGATGGCCCTCAGCTCATCGACGTCGTGAACGCCATCGTGCTCCCCTTCGTCCTTCAAACCGACAGCACGCAGCATGAGATTCGAGAGGGAGTTGATGAAAGCGATAAACGGCCTGAGTACGATGGTGAAGAGCCACAGCGGATAGCCGAGAGCCAAAACCGTCGTCTCCGGGTTACGGATCGCCCATATTTTCGGCACCTGTTCGCCGACGATCACATGCAAGATAGTGATCACAGTCAGCGCCACAGCCAAGGCGAAGATGTGGAACCCGGTGCTATCTTGAACTGCGAATCCCAGCATCTCCGCACCCGAGAACAGCAGCGACGCAACGGCCGGTTCAGCCAGCCAGCCGAGGATCAAGCTGGCCAAAGTGATGCCCAGCTGGCAGGACGACAGGTATAAATTGAGGCTTCCGAGAATGTCTTGAGCACGGGCTGCTCGGTGGTTTCCCTTGACCGCAAGAGCCTCGATGCGCGAAGCACGGGTTTTGACCAAAGCGAACTCGGCGGCGACGAAAAAACCGTTCAGTCCAACGAAGAGGGCAGTGGCCGCAAGCTTTACAAGTATCGCAGTCGACGTTGTTGGATCACTCATGAATGCGTCAACCTAGCACGTCTGAGGCAATATAGAGGATGTTTACCAAGAGGACTTCCTATCATCATGACTCTTGTCCTGGGTTTTGAATCTGAACCACGATCGGTCCGAGTCCATCCAAATGCACGTCGCATTGTGGGAAGGCGACGGTGATGTCAGCAGCGCGAAAGGATTCGTCTACCTGAAACCGGACTTCGCTTTGTGCTCTGAGTTGGTCGAGCGGAGCCCGGACCTGGGTCCAGAAGAGAGACCTGAAGACTAGGGCATTGTCGCCAAAGTCCAGGAACAAGACCTCCGGAGCGGGTTCCTTCATCACACTCGTGCATTGTTTCAGCGCTTCTTCGAGCCGCCGCTTGACTTCGGCGACATCGGATCCGTAGGCGACGCCGATGTCCATGTGGGTGCGCATGACATTGTCGGACAACGTCCAGTTGAGAACCTTGTTCTCGAGAAGATTGCTGTTGGGCAGGATGATGTGGGTATTGTCACCGGAAACCACACGGGTACTGCGGGCGCCAATTTTCTCCACTCGACCATACAGTCCGTCAATGTCGATCAAGTCACCGACCTTGACCGGCCGTTCCGCGATCAAGATGAGGCCACTAATAAAGTTATTGACAATGTTCTGGCTGCCGAAACCGACACCGATTGCCACGGCGCCACCGAGAAAGGTGAACGCGGTCAGAGGAATATTGACCAACCGCAGCGCCCACAGACAAAAAGCGAGGATTAGGAAATAGAAGATCAAGGTCTGTATTGCGGCGACAGCTCCCTCAGCCAGGCGGAAACGCCTCAGTAGGCGGCGTCCAATGAGCCGACTGATCCAGCGTGAGGCCCACAGGCCGAGGATAACCAGGAGGATCGCGCCCCCGACCTTGCCGACGGTAATGGAGCTGCCTTCGACCGCCACGAGCTCATAGGTGAAGAAGGCAGCTACTCGTTGCCATCCTTCTACCAGCTGTTCTTGCAGATTTGCACCCATGCTTCTTGTCTTCCCTGGCTATCTTTCGTGTTTTGCAAGCACTCCCGACTTCATGCCAGGCTCTCCATGGCCTCAGGTTTTGGGTAGCGAAACCTGGTCGATCAGCTCCTCTGCTTTCCGGCGACCACCCATACCGAAGGAAAGGCCGAGGGCTAGCGCTGCGCCGAACAGAGCAGCGGCGACCGCAATCATCACTATCTGCTCGCCAACGCCGAGTTGGGCAAGGCCCATGCTGACGCCAAGGAAGATGATGGCAACTCGAACTACGGGAACCGCAATGCGTGCTTGTGGCGCCTCGCCCAGGGCGTCGCCGACCAGCCGCGAGGCCAGTCCTGAAAGCGCCAACGCAACGAGGATCATGGCCACGCCTGCGATGAGGCTGGGCAAATAGCCGATGAGCGCACCCACCATGGTCGAGAGCTGGTCGAGCTGAAGGGTCGCCAATGCCTGCTCCGCTGTCAGGAGCAAAATGATCGCCATGACGACCGTACCACCGGTTGCGGACAGCGCCGGCCGTCCCTCTTTGGGCGCTAGAAATGAGAGGCCGAACTGTTCAGGGTAGCGATCAAAACCGATACCTTTGAGAAACGCTTCGACGACTTCTCGCACAGCGCGAGCGACAGCGTAGCCGATAAACATGACGACGACTGCGACGAACATTAAGGGAACCGCCGTGAGCAACCGCTCCAGCGTCGACTTGACAGGATCAGCGATGGCGCTGATGCTGAGACTGTCGACGGCTGCGACCAGCACCGAGACCAAGATAAAGAAGTAGACAACGGAACCTACGATCTCGGATAGGCGGCGTGAACCGAGATTCTGCGTCAGTTTTTTGGCGCGGCTATCGATGCCGGAGGCCGCTAAGAAATTGCTGACGACTTCGCGCACGATGGTCGCGATCATCTTGCCAATCAAGAACAGAATCAGGGCCGCGACGATGTTGGGGACAAAAGCGAGAGTCTTCCCAAGCATCGCAGTGAGAGGCCGGACCAGCGCAGTCTGTCCGAGTGCTTCCAGAAACGGCGGTAGGCCAAACAGCAAAACGAGGTAGAAGGCTAGCCTTCCGATGGTGACAGTCGGGCTGGTCGCCTCTTGGTCGTCCACGTCCTTCACCAGGTATTTGCCAGAGCGTTGATCGAACTTCGCGATCGTGAGCAGTTTTGTCAGACCGATCTTGACCAAGCTCGCAACGACCCAATAGGCGATCAAGATGACCAGTGCTTCGAGCAGGCTCGGGATGATCCCCGTAATCGAGCCGGCTACGTTCTGGAGAGGCTCGGCGACCATGTTGAGATCAAGGGCTTGGAAAAACGCGACCAAGCCAAAAAGCAGGATCGTCCATTTGACGAGCCGGCCAGCAACCTCGGCAATCGAGAGCGGTTCAGCCCCTTCACCTTGGTTCAGCAGGCCTGCCAAACCCCAGTCTTTGGCCGCTTTGTCGTCGATCTTGGTCAATTGCAGAAGTCTGCGAACAACGCGACCGAGAATCATTGCCACCAGCCAGAAGATCAGAAGCACCAGCAAAGCTTTGGCCAAGCTGGGAATGGCCTGCGCCATCCGCTGCCACATCGGCAGCAGAGCCTGATGCCAGAGTTGCTCGCTCTGCTCAGCAACTCCCGTTGCGCCGCGTGTCATTGCATCGGCTGACTCGACAGTAGCGTCTTGCATGGCCGCAACCGTCTGACGAGCAGTTCCCGCTGGAGAGGGTACGGCGGGAACCGGGTCATCGGGCTCCACTATTTCTTCAGATCCTGTAGCTGGCGGTGGGGAAGAAGGATCCTGATCAGCGCCCTGAGCAAGGCTCATGGGAACGACTGACAGGGCTAAGAAGATTGCTACGAGACCGAGGGAAAGCTTGGCTCTCATTCTGTTCTCCAGTTCCGAGTTGGCTGATTGCCCGAGGGCGTTCTCGGATCGTCACCGAGAGACCACTGTCCTGTGCTTGTGCCCATAAAGACACCACCGGGTCGTCGTCGGTCACATCTATTGCCGGGCTGGCCCCGTCCTGGAAAGTAAAGATGTCGATTTCTTTTGCGAAAAAGTGACCAGAGCAGGGCATCCGGTGTTCTAGGTGAATGAGAGCGGCTAGTACGCAGTACCAGCCGCCATCTAAATGGAGCGGTCGCTGTGAAGTGTCCGGACACCTTGCATCCACCGTCTACCGCCTGATTCGGAGGAATTTCATGACTCTTAGATCAACGAACAGACTGTTCGCATATTCCATGGCCTGGCTACTCTTGGTTGGACCCATGAGTGCACTCGCCGAGACTTCTAAAGACGAGACCACTAAAGACCTATATCGCTGGATCGCTCCTACTGCTAAACAACAACTCGAAGCCGATCCATCGGAGATCCCAGCTGGGCAGGGAGCAATCTTCGCCCCGGCGATGACCCAGGGCGCGGATGAACCCGAGGTGATGGTTTTCCAGGGTGAGCAGCGCCTGGCATCGGGTCCAACAGGCAAGCGCATCATGGTCGCGCCGGGAACCTACCGCGTCCATGTCGGCAGTGGCGCGACCCATCAGATGGTCGCCAGTGACGTAACGGTCCGTAAGGGCGAAACCACCACCGTACCCGCAAACTGGGGTGGTTTACGCATCGAGGTGGTTGATGAGGGAAACATTCCCAATCGCAACACCTATGAGTTGATCAGGATGCAAGACCGTGAGGTTCTCGGCACGGGTTATGGGGCGGACACGCTTCAATCCGAGACCCTGCAGACTTGGTTGCTGGAACCGGGCCTGTACCGCATCGTGCGCACCGGTGAGACCTACCGCGCACGGAGTAACTTCGCAACCGTTGACATATCTGCCGGGGGTTTGGTTCATTTCAAGTTGGTCATCGACTCCAAGACCAGTGACTTTCGTGGTGCCGGTGTTGTTGATGCCGACGAATTCGTCGTGACGGCGGCAACCGGTGGCGAGAAGCGTTGGACCTCGCGGGCTCTTTTGGGTGGCGCGGTTTCGATCAACACAACCGACAACGTCGTCGGTCAGCCGAACCAGGACGTGCTGTCCGGCACGGTTTTTTTCGACACTTACGTGAATTATCAGAACGGTCCTCATTTCGGCACCGGTATCTTCGAGATCGAGGAAGGTGTCGTTCGCGTCGACCCCGCACAAGGCAAGAGCTTGCCAACGCAGAAGGCGCAGGATCGGCTGCGCGCCGACGTCGTCTACAGTTTCTTTAAGAACGAACGTATCGGCCCGTACGCTCGATTCGGACTGATCACCAATATCTTCCCCAGCGACGTCTTGGTGACCGAGGACACCACGATCGCCTTCAATCGGCTCAATGGCGCTCGTGACGAGGTTTTTGTACCGGCCAACGGCGAATATCGGACTGCCGATTCCCTAGGATCGTTGCGTATTCGCGAAGGCGCAGGTCTCAACGTTCGCTTGGTTCGCAACCGTCGTGCAACCGCCAACTGGCGCTTCGGCGTTGGTTTGCGACAGAACTTGCTCGATGATTCGTTTGTCGAGATCGACGACCCGACGACTCCCGAACTTGATCTGTTCGAGCTCGATGGCTTCAGTGAAGAAGGTATCGAGACGACCCTGACCGCTAGCGTGCGCCTTGGGCGAAGCCTCTTATACATCACTGATCTCGAGGTCTTTGGTGATTTCAGCGAAGTCGACGAGCCAACAATCGACTGGCGCAACACCCTGAGCTACCGGCTCACACGTTTCGCATCGCTGGACTACACCCTCGATCTACTACGTTTCCCGCAGGTGCTCGACGAGAATCAGATCACTCAGAACATCCTTCTGCGTTTCTCATTCAACATCCTCTAGAGGTCTCGAATCGCTCAAGGCCGAACTCTTTTCAGCCCGTCCAAGAACGCCGGTTGTCGGGTCGCCCCCTGTGGGCTGCACGCGCAGCTGCGTAACTCGCCTCGGCGCAGGCGAGAAACGGGTTTCTGCCAACACACCGCCACCGACCGAGGGTGGCGGTGCCTCCATCAAAGAACATCCGATCTACCCAAAAGCCGGCCTCCGCAGGTGGAAATCTGTCGCCTGCTGGTAGGCGTGGGCCAAGGCCAACACGGCGCTCTCACCGTTTAGCTGCCCCATGAAGGTGATGCTGGTAGGGGTTCCATCACCGGCTCGGAAGCCGTTCGGCAATACAACGCAGGGGTGGCCGGTGAGATTGGTGAGCAGCAAGTTGTTGCCGCCGTACGACGGGCTGACGTAGGCGTCGAGGCCACGCAAGGTGTGGTCCATCTCGCGCATCAGCAACGAACGGATGCGGTTGGCCCGCAGGTATTCGACCGCCGGGATGTGCTGCCCCTGACGGAAGACGTTGGGCCATGCATTGGTGATCTGACGCACCAACTGGTCGTCGCGACCACTGCGGGTCAAATCGTCGAAGGCACAAGCGGCCTCGGCGGTCAGGATCAAACCCAACGAGTCGATCGGATGCTGGTCGGGTAAGGCGATCGGAATCAACTCGACACCGAGGGCACGTAAGACGTCCAAGGTACCGCGATCAAACGCTTGCCATTCGCGAATCCGAGCCTTGGCGGCGTCATCGGCGCCCTCAAAATCTTCGGTCCGATCCTGTTCGAACAGGTCCGCGAGGTAGCCGACCCGTAAGGTGCGCGGGTCGCTGGCGTGCGGCCATTGGAATGGACCGTCCTGAGCGGTCGGGTCGAGGCCGTCCGCACCCTCGATAGCGTGAAACACCAACGCACAATCCTCTACCGAACGAGCGATCGGACCGATCTTGTCCATCGACCATGACAACGCCATCGCCCCGTGGCGACTGACCCGCCCAAAGGTTGGCCGCAGCCCGGTCACCCCGCACCGCGTGCAGGGTGAAACAATCGAGCCCAAGGTCTCGGTGCCGATGCCAAACCCAACCAATCCAGCAGCGGTTGCCGACGCCGAGCCGGCCGACGATCCACTCGAGCCCTGCTCGAGGTTCCAGGGGTTCTTGGTCTTGCCGCCGTACCAGACGTCTCCCCAGGCCAAGGCACCCAAGGTCAGTTTGGCCACCAACACTGCCCCCGCCTCCTCAAGTCGCCGCACTACCGTAGCAGTCTCCTCGATCTGCTGATCCTGGTAAGGCTTGGCGCCCCAAGTGGTGCGATATCCCGGCACCGCCAGTAGATCCTTGGCACCCCACGGCACCCCGTGGAGCGGCCCTCGGTAGTGGCCCGCCGCAATCTCGCGATCGGCCTTCTCCGCCTGTTCCAGCGCCAGATCACGGGTGAGGCTGATCACACATTCGAGCTGCGGGTTATACCGTTCGAGACGCTCGAGGTAGAGGCGTGTCAGCTCGACCGAAGACACCTCACGGGACCGTAGCAGTCGCGCCAACTGCGACACCGGTGCAAAGGCCAGGTCGGCGTCTGATGTCGGACGCTGAGCGGCGGCAGTCTCGGTGAGCGAAATCCCTCGACGCGGATGGGGTCCCGACGGCGTCACCGCCTGAAACATCACCGCCGGTGCCACTTCGTTACCGAGGTTGACTTGGCGGTTCGCCTCAAATCCAGCCACCAACTCGTTGATGCCATCGAGCATCAGCTCGCGCTCCTCCGGTGTGAGCTCGACACCGGCAATCCACTCCGCCTGGCCCAACATTTCGGCCGTGACCTTTGGCGCCTCGGCCGCCAGGGCTGCCACTGCCCGACCGAAAACTGCGTTGCCGATGCCGATCCCGGCCATCAACTTCAAAACCCCGCGCCGCGCGAGACCGCGCGAACTCATGTTGGACCACGAACCCATGTTGGATCGCGAACCGATGGTGGACGTCGTGCTCATCCTCGTCTCCTCATGGCTGATCATTCCCGAGTTGGCTACAAATATATCCGTCGTCGACAGCCCGCAGGATGGCTTTATGCTCGGATATGATCGCTCGCATCGTATCGTCCAAACTGAATCGTCCAAACCGAATCGTCCAACTGAGGAAGCACCATGAGCGAGGCTATTTATTCTTTGATCGACCAACTGGGCGAGTTGGACACCAACCTCCATACCCAAGACTTCTTGTTGACCTGGGAGCAGTCCGAGGCCAACCTTAAAGCAACGTTGCTGGTCGCCGAACTCCTGGAAGAGCTTTACCTGGCCAACATCGACACCCGAGTCTTCACCAGCGGTCTGGCGGTATCGATTTTTCGCGACAACTCGACGCGGACTCGGTTTTCCTTCGCTAGTGCCGCCAGTGCGTTGGGGCTTTCGGTGATGGATCTGGACGAAACCAAAAGCCAAATCGCGCACGGTGAAACGGTGCGTGAGACGGCCAATATGATCTCGTTCCTCACCCAGGTCATCGGCATCCGGGACGACATGTTCCTCGGCGAAGGGCACGAGTACATGGCCGAGGTGTCGAAGTCGGTACGCCAAGGTCACGCCGAGGGTGTGTTGCCGCAGCGGCCGGCAATCATCAATCTACAATGCGACCGTGACCATCCCACCCAGACGATGGCCGACCTGATGCATCTGCAGAAGACGTTCGGCTCGCTGGAGGCCTTGCGCGGCAAAAAGATTGCCATGACGTGGGCGTTTTCGCCGTCTTACGGTAAACCGCTGTCGGTGCCCCAAGGCATCGTCGGGCTGATGACTCGACTGGGGATGGACGTCTCTCTCGCCTATCCGGAGGGTTATGGCATCATGCCCGAGATCGAAGACATCGCACGCCGTCAAGCGTCGGCATCCGGTGGTTCATTCGAGGTCACTGGCAGTATGGCGGAAGCGTTTGATGGCGCCGACATCGTCTATCCCAAAAGCTGGGCACCCTACGACGTCATGCAACGTCGGACGGAGTACCTACGCGGCGGCCAGAACGATCAGCTGGCAACGTTGGAGACAGAATGCCTCGCCCGCAATGATCAGTACCGCAATTGGGAATGCACCGAAGAGCTGATGGCCCAAACCCGCGATGGCAAAGCCCTCTACATGCACTGCTTACCCGCCGACATCACAGGGGTCAGCTGTGAACAAGGTGAAGTTGCCGCCAGTGTCTTCGATCGCTACCGCACCGCTACTTACCACGAAGCCAAACACAAACCCTATGTGATCGCCGCCATGACGCTGCTGAACCGATTCGAACAGGCCGACCGGGTCCTGCGCCAAGTCGTCGAGCGTGGCACGCCGCGTCAACTCGTGGGTTGAAAACAGGATGCCTGGCTTTCAGCTCCGCTGTCATGAATGCGGCACAACCTACCCGGAGGACGCTGCTCGGCTCACCTGTCCGCCCTGCTCCGCCCAGCAACAACCGGGCAAGCCGACCCGAGGCGTCCTCGAAGTGGTGCTCGACACCCTGCCGGATTGCTGGCCAAACGCAGCCTCTTCCAGCGCTGAATTCCTGACCGCCTTCCTGCCCGTTGCAGCGGAGCATCTGGCACCGCTTGCAGTCGGCGGGACGCCGCTACTGACCGTACCTGAGCTACGGCGGGCCCTCGCCATGCCAAACCTGTGGATCAAGGACGACACCCGCAATCCCTCGGGATCAACCAAAGACCGGGCCTCATTGTTGGTGGTTGCCAAAGCCCGACAATACGGCTTCGATACCATCGCCACGGCCTCCACCGGCAATGCCGCCACCGCCCTCGCCGCGGTTGCGGCGGCAAGTGGTGATCGGGCGGTGGTTTTTGTGCCAGAGACTGCGCCGGAAGCCAAGTTGGTGCAAATGCTCACCTATGGCGCTCGACTGTTTCCGGTCAGCGGCAGCTACGACGACGCCTTTGAGCTCTGTCTCGCCGCCTGCGACAAGCTCGGCTGGTACAACCGCAATACGGCCTTGAATCCCTTCACCATCGAAGGTAAAAAAACCGCCGCCCTCGAAATCGCCGCCAGCTTGGCGCCGGAGTGTCCCGACGTCGTACTGGTGCCGACCGGTGATGGGGTCATCATCTCGGGTGTCGCCAAAGGGTTCGCCGATCTCGAGCACGCCGGTCTGATCACCAAACGCCCACGATTGATCGCAGTCCAGCCCGCTGGCACAGCCGCAATCGTCGATGCTCTGCAACGCGACCAAGTAGACATCACGCCGGTCGAAGGCGCCGCCAGCGTCGCCGACAGCTTGGTGGTCGAGGCGCCGCGCAATGCCCTGCTCTGCTTACGACAGATTCGTGCCTCAGGGGGAGACGGTGTGATCGTCAGCGATGACGCCATCGTCGAAGCCATCGCCCGGCTCGCCCGTCACACTGGGGTCTTCGCAGAACCCGCCGCCGCCGCCGCCCTC
>JAJCXO010000104.1 GCA_029263395.1 Acidobacteriota bacterium
AGCTGGAGGGGGATTCTCTGCCCCCATCAAGGCTCCACCGTTCATCGCCTTGGTCAGGAGGAAGAGAAATCCCCCCTCGATCCCCCCTTTTTCAAAGGGGGGGAAGAAGAGCCTAGACGCTGGCGTGCGGTCTCATAAATCTGCTCCATAACCGAATCGAGCTGCTTCATGACTTCGAGGTTGGAGAACCTCAGAACCCTCAGGTTCAGCTGCTCCAGCACTCTATCGCGCTCGTGGTCAGCTGCCGCATGATCTGTCTCCCAATGTTGTCCTCCGTCGACTTCGATAACCAAATCAGCTCTCGGGCAATAGAAGTCGACAACGTACTGGTGAATCGGTTTCTGCCGATAAAACTGCAGCCCGAGGATCTGTTTCTTCCGGACCTTACTCCAGAGCACCCGTTCCGCCGGTGTCATGTTGTTCCGCAGGTTGCGGGAACGCTCCTTGTGGTCTTTGTTGTAGGGTAAAGGCAACGTTAGATATCCAGAGCCATTTATGCTTCGTCGCGAGCGTTCGGTTTACTTCTGATGCACTCGAGGAGAGCCGAAGCGGACTCGTCGTTCAGGACTTGGTCGGCGAGCTTGCCTTCGAAGGCCCACTTGAAGATGGATTATCTCGGCCAGGAAAGCGGACCGCGACGAGGAACAAGACTACTGGAGGCGCAGGAGATGAGAGACCACTACAATTTCTCCGAAATGGAAGGACGCAAGAATCCTTTCACCAAATACCTCAAACAGCCTGTCACGATCAGAATTGATCGCGACACCGTCACCTATTTCAAGGCGATGTCCGAGGAAATGGGGATTCCCTACCAGAGTCTGATCAACTTGTACCTCCGTGACTGCGCGATCCAGGAGCGCAAGCTCAAAATGAAATGGGCTTCCTGAACCTCGCACGGGAGTCTGAAGCGCACCGGAGTGGACGCAATCCCTGGCTACCGGCTTCGAACGAAGACCCCGGGGTACTTCCGCAGCGATAGGCCCAGTAGGACGTTCGCATCTACGCCCGGTTGCGGCGAGAAAACTCTCTGCCAAACTCACGGATCGAGAGCACTGGCCGAAATCGACCCCGGCACCCGGTCGATATTGCCGTAACAGGCCTGGTGGCCTACGATTGCGGCATGATGAACGATCGGGTGGGATGTTGGATCCGCGATGCGTGGAAGGCTCGGGGCTGGAATCAGAGTCAGGTCGGGACGATGGCTGGCGTCTCGCAGGTTCGCGTTTCACAGTGGGAGCGAGGCCAAAACCCTCCCACCGACGAGGAGCTTCGGCTCTGTGCCGAATAAGTGTGCCGAATAAGTGCCCGGCACCGTTTTCAGGCTCGAAGAAATTCCCGGGCCGCATCACGGGAGCCCGGCACTTCCGAGAAAGCTTCGAATAAGTACCCGGAACCGTCTTCAGCAGCTAGGGCATTGGCCCGCCAGCTACAGCAATTCGTGGACGGATTCCACGGGCGAGTGATAACCGTGATCGATCATTTGTCGGAGCAGAGCATCCGCCTGAGCCCCAGTGAGGTGAGCCAATCTCACCAATCGCACCAAGACTCCTAGAGTACCGCTGATCGCGATCCCACTTCGGCCGGCAAAGGTGCGAGCATCCCGATCATCGGTAAGGACGCGTGCGGGGCGATGGGCCGCTATAGCCAGGCAGGTTGCTTCTCCCTTGTTCAAGTGGCGGAGGAACCTCTGGCAACTCTCCTCTTCGGCCGCGGAAAGCGACAAGACCGACAACCAGGCCCAATCTGTCTCGGGCACGTGGCCGAGGGCCACACCGGCCAAAAACTCGCCCATTACTTGCGGGGTAGTCGCAGCTCCAGGACCGAGAGCAAGTTGGAGAAGATCGGCGCGCCTGACCGAGGCAAAATTAGAGAGGACGGTGTTGTCAAGGAGAACAAGCATCAGACGTCAGCAGCCGCAAGCCCAGAGCCGCTCTCGCTGTCCAACGGCTAGGGGCTTTCAGCCAGCGGGTCTTCAGAAAACCATGCATCGAGCGCATCCACCTCGGCCCGCGCTTCCGCCAAGTTCGAAGATCCCAGGCGCAGAGGCACTCCGAGATCCCGAAAGCGCGCACGTAGCTCGAACTCATGCAACTCCAACAACTCAGCCGCCTTGCCAAGATTGATCTCGCGATCCAGGTAGGCACTTACCACGACGGACCATCTCAGCTCACTATCTGCCTTCAACAAACGTGTGATGGCTTGATCGACGAGTTCAGGTCGAGTCTCGCGAAGCCGCTCCAGATGTTTCATTGCCCATGGTAAGGCTGTAGGCATACTCTTTACTCTCCTGGCGATGGCGGGAGCCTCTACGGCTCACCTACCGAAGGATAACACGAGCAGGTTGAGCATCACTCTCTGCCGATAGATGCCGGGCACCAGCCCACGGACGAGCGTCAATTGTTGATCAACGTCGAACCAGCGCCTAAAGCAGGACGGCTTCGCCGCCAGCTTAGGCAAGAACGCTCTGCGACCGGGGCCACTGCGCATTCCGGCAGCGAGATCGATAGGATTCGAGATGCCAGAGCATACTGAAGACCGAAGAAGGCTGGATGCAGAGAAGAACCTCCGGCGCCTCGTTATTGCGGAGTCGGATCTATTTCAGGCGTATCGATTTGCGGACTTGCTGCTCGAATATGAAGATGGCGACGCCAGCAACGAGCAGGACCGCGCCGCAAAGGATCTCGCGACCGCACTCGATATTGCGTTAGTCGTTGCGTATTGCCGGCCGTTCCTGAACAGCCAAGGCGGGCAACACGCCAACACTGCGCTGAAGATTCGAAAGCATCTCAGACGAACGTTCTCAGACCGGGAGAGCAAGCTACATGACAGCATTGTGGAGCAGAGATCCAAAGAGTTCGCTCACTCCGACGCTGACTCCTATTCACCATCGATTTCCAAGACGCCTTTCGGGCTTATGCCGATCATGCGCGACCCGTTTCCCTACGTGGATTTTGAACGAGCCAGAGTGATGAAAAACATGATCGCCAAGATCATGCGGTCCATTGGAGATGAGAATAAGCGGCTGAGCAGCGAGATCCCCATGGGGACGACCATACACACTTGAGGAGCGATACGAACTCGATGACGTTTGGGCGTTTGCCAAAGATCCGCGGAGCATCCAGTAAATGTTTTTCTTGCACCTTCTACGCAGAACACTTCGCCTAAACAGCGGCTACGCGCCGCTTGGCCCTGGCCGTTATGCAGCCTGCAAGGGTCCTTGATCGAGCATGGAAGAAATATCCCCCAAGAAGAGGCTTGAGAAGCTCATGTCTCTCCATTTTACCCTCGAGGGTCGCTGCTTGCATCTTGAATAGATCGCTGATGCTGGAGATATAGTCCGGAAACTCGACGATCGTCAGCCCTTAGCCGCGAAGGTAGTCTAGGTAGCGTTGCTCGTGTTCCTCACCTCGACGGACCAGGATGTCAAGCTCGGGATCCTCTCGACGGGGCCTTGCGGTACGGGCTTCCGCAGCGGCGCGCTCGAGTTGGGTCAAGTGCTCGCAGACGAGGTAGCCCGTAAGGTCGGACACACTGAGAACGAGCTTTCCTTCGATCGTTTGCATTCACAGAACCTCGCTGATGGCCAGCCCGAGTCGCCCCTCCGTCTATAGCACCACCGTGTCTTACAGAGGATCCTTCTCTGAGGACGAGAGTGTGAACTCCGACGCCAATGCGAACAACTCCTCCTCTGTAATCGGTCCGTTCTCGGGCCTTGAGTATCCTGCCCCGGGAAGGGCCATCAAGTAGTCTTGTGAGACTGCCGCTAGGCGCTCGGGCCTTCCTTCGGAGTTCCGGATGACGGAAAGATCGCCCCCATGCTCCTTCCAAGCGAGCGCGACCAGTGCCATCGCCATGGAATCGAGGTAGTTGTCGGTCGACACCGAGCCGGTGGCCGGGAGGTGATGAAGGCGCAGAGCCAGGTTCTGACGTTGTAGGAGGGTGCCGCGAGCCAAGAGTCCGGTCAGCGTCTTCTTGCTTCCAGCCCTTGGCAAAGCGCGCCCAAGAAGGGCGGTGAACACCAGCTCTGGGTGTGATTCGAGAGTCAATCCCTTGGCGTCGCGGATTCTCTCCGCGTAGTGAATCGCCGGCAGAAGACCCCGCGCATGACCTCCAGGACCCTTCGCTACAGATCTCCACTCATCTAGCTCTGCTTGAACTGGCGGACCGAAGACTGAGGACTTCAGGCCGCCAAGCCAGACCTTAGCTCCCTCATCACACGCGCGGCAGACGGAAACTCGACCTTCTTCGGAGGGCAGCCCAATAGGGGCGTCGATGACGACGCAAACGGCTTCTTCGACCCCTGGAGAACTCGGCGCTTCCTCCGCAGCCAAGTGACTGAGATGGAACTCCTTGGAAGAGTCGGTGCCGAGTCTGCAACAGGCCCAACCCTTCTTGCCATCGATCCAGTCAAGTCCGAGAACGAAAGCCGACGAGCTGCTGGTCGGTGGAGAACTGCGCTCACTGATTTTCACTCTTCTCCACGATCCGATGAAATCGCGCATGCCCTTATCCTTGGCCGACGAGTCGGCTAGACGGATTCCCGATCTCGACCCACCCGATCAGCTTCGAGGAGTAGCCTCCACTCTCGGGAACCAGCCCTCGGTGATGCAATTCGCGCTGGATCATGGGCTCGACCGTGTCGCGCAGTAGCTCGCGTCGCAGGTCCGTGGACAGGCTCGATAGGCCAGGCTGCCGTTTGAGTAGGTCGATACCCTTGCGCTCCAGCTTCGGGATACGGTTACCGGTCTGGCCGATGGCGAGCGGCTTGACGAAGGACCTGTGCTCCCCGCTCTTCCCCTCCGTGTGGATGAGCCACCACGAGACTACCGCCGGTCCTTCGTTACCTTCGACAGCAACCCCGATCAACTCAGGGTCCAGGCCTTGCCATCGTTTCAACGCCTCCAGCATCAGTGGATGGTCGAGGCCCATCAGCTCAAGACCTTCTTGCTCGCGCGCGAGGTCCCGATCGGTGGTGAACGTGACCTCCGAGCTGCCGTTCCGGGACAGGATGGCGAAGGTGTTCTTGTCGAGCCACTTCACCTGCTGGCCGTTCTCAGACATCGCCGCGCAGAGGAACTGGACGATGCGGTCAAAGCCGGCCTCGACGTTGGCGAACGGCTTGTAGTCTTCGAGCGAGAAGCCGTCGAGATCCTGGAACAGCTCAAAGACAACCTTGCGAGCTTCGCTGGCGTTCGACATCGCCGCCTCCAACTCCTGCTCCGTCCGGCGCAGCTCGGGGTCGGAAAGCGCCTCTCGAAAGAGAGTGTCGTAGCTCAGGCGCTCGGATAGTTGCCCGAGAATCTGTATGCGAAGGTCTTCCGCGACATTGCCGTGCTCATCGAGCTTGCCGAGAGTACGCGCGATTTCCTCGAGTTTGTCCATAAGGAGCAGGAAAATGCGACCTTCGATGGTGTCGGACAACACCAAATTGTAGACCTGTGCGGTGTGTTTCTGCCCGTACCGATGAATCCTCCCGATGCGCTGCTCGACGTCCATCGGGTTCCAGGGCAGGTCGAAGTTGAAGAGGACACGGGCGGTCTGGAGGTTGATTCCTTCCCGGCCTGCGGCGGTGCAGACCAGGACTCGCGGCCCATCCGGCTTCTTGAAGCGCCGCTCGGCCGCAAGCTTCGCACCATGGTCTCCGCCTCGCAGAACAACAACGCCTTGCCCTGGATAGGAGTGCTCGATCTCGTTGCCGATGAGGTCGACTGTGCCGAGGTAGGTCGCAAAGATGACGACTTTCTCCTTGGAGTTCTGTTCCCACAGAGCACCCAGACCGCGCAGGAGTTTTTCCACCTTCGTTTCGCGTGTCATCGGGAACAGTCTCAACAGGTCGCGGATCCGAAGTCGTTCTTCGGGCAGGGCCAAGCTGACCGCCATAGCAACCGCATCTTCGCCGGCCGCAGCGGCTTCCTCGCCGGCCGCCGAATCCGAAGCCATTGCAAGCTCATCCTCGTCCATGCGTTTGAGCATGCGCACCTTGAGGTCCGCCAAGATGGCGTCAACCTGCCCTTTGGAAACAGCATCCTCCTTGGGGAGTCCGTAGTCCTCGTGGATAAGCCTGCGGGCTTCGTCATAGAGGCTGTCCCGAGCATCGATATCGAGCATCTGATCTTTGATGATCGCCTCATGTAAGGTGAGCATCAGCGATCGACGGCGTAGCGTTCGGCGAACCGCCGCAAAGCTCGATGCCGCGATCTTCTGGAAGATGGTCATCACGAAGCCGAGAGCGCGCCCCTGGTTGCCCTGACGCTTGGCGAGAGCAAAGCCTTCCTCCAGGTACTCACGCAGAGCGACATAGAAGGCGCGCTCGTCATCGGCCATAGTGAACGATTCGGTGTGAACCCATCGGCGGGTGAAGAGCGGCGAGCCATCGGGTTTGCATGCGTCCGCTTTGGTCCTGCGAAGAGTAACCGCGTTGAGACGATGGCGGTTGGCGACCATCTCTTCAGGCCCGGCAAACAGCGTAGGATTCAACAGCTGGATTAACATCCAGAATCGGAAGTGATCGCCTTGATGTGGAGTCCCTGAGAGAAGCAGCAGATCGCGAGCGTGGTCCTTGAGCGCTTCTGCTAGTTTGTAGTTCTCTGTCTTTCGGACCTTCCGGCCGGAGCGGTATGCCGAAAGGTGGTGCGCCTCATCGAATACAACGAGGTCCCATCTGGGCGCTTCGAGAAGCCGCCGGACGCGAGCCCGGCGCTTGAGTGTGTCGATGCTGGCGATCAGGCGATCGTGTTTGATGAACGCATTTGATTTGCGATCGGTGACATCGCCCTCGCTGCCGAATACCTCGAAGTCGAGGTTGAAGACTTCATTTAGCTCTCGATGCCAGTTGTTCACGAGGCCCGCGGGAACAACCATCAGCGCCCGATTGAGCTCTCCTCGGCTCGCCAGCTCACGCAACACGAGTGCGGTTTCGATTGTCTTTCCGAGGCCGACCTCGTCCGCTACCAGGTAGCGACGAGGTGAAGCTGTCGCGATGCGGTGGGTGAGTACGACTTGGTGGGGCAGCAGATCGATGGGTGCCGCCGTCAACGCTGCTGCGCTTTCCATCAACGGAAGAGAATGAGCCTCGCACGCAAGCCATGCACGCTTCAGGCGGGCCTTGCTGGCCTCAACATGACCGAGAACTCGGTCAGTCCAGGAGACAAGGGACGCGAGGGAACTTTCGGGAACTTGCCGCTCTCCGTCCGTGAAGAACGCACGGAGATAGCCTTCGCCAGCACGACCCACGACAACGCCCTCGCCGAACTCGGCATGCTGAATGCGTTGGCCCGGCTCAAGGTGTGGCGTCTCTCCCATCATGAGATCCTTGGGTGATACAAGCCGACGTAGGCATCGCCATCGACGTCAGGGTCCGCGGCGTCAGAGATGAGAATCCGCGTAACATCCGACTCAGCGCCGGCCCAGAGGCATCGCCCTATCGGAAGCCCGGGGACGCTCCTCGATGAGTCGGACTTCCAAAAGTATTCCTCGGTCGCACGGACCATGCTTACGCGACGACGTCCCGAGGGAAGCCACAGGATCAGCGCTGCCTGACCCTCATATTCCTCCTGAAAGCTGAGGACAGCTTGCTTCAGATCTGTCTCCAGCCAGACCTTACCGTCGTCGTCAGTCAAGGCGTCCAGGCATCCCTCCACGCCCGCCACAACGAGTGCGTCGCCCCCGGTACCAGGGAGATCTTCTGGCCACGCGTTCGCCATGGAGAAGAATTGCCGTATCGAGACGACGCCGGATGGCGACGCCACTTTCGACAACGCGTTGGGATCCCACAATAGTGAGAAGCCCCGTCGCGTCCACCCGGAATCTCGGAGTACCCTCATGATGGCGCTCCTTCCTCAAAGAAAAGACTCATCTGCTTTACCTGTGGCTGGTTCTTGGATCTCCATGCCTGTAGGATGTTGCGGGCTCGGATAGCAGCGTTCCGAATCTCCGTGGTGGCGCCCCTGCTGGAAAACCAATCAAGGAGAGCACCCAGAGCCGGATGCGGCTTGAAGTTGTTGTTGGCCAGCGTCTCTGTCGCGTTGATGCCGCTGTTGTCGAAGCACGCCCCGATGAGGAAGGCCGCCTGGTCGTAGTCGCTGGCCAAGCCCTGGCGATGCTTACCGACCCACCCGCGCGCTATCTCTAGGGGAGGCACGAGATGATAGATCTTCTTTCTGCTGCGGCACCAGCCGCGTTCCATGAAGTCTCCGGGTGAAATGCCGGTGCCGCGCAGATACTTCTGCATCTGGTCGCGGGGAATCTCCGCTCCCCCGGCGAAGAGACGGAGAAACTGACGGGTAAACGGTTCTGCGTTCGCGGGCGGCGGATCGGTGACGACGCCAAGCTCTTCATCGAGCAGCTGATTGATTCCCAAGAGAGCTTCACGCACCGAGATTGCTTTGGCCTCGTCGACGTACACTTTGCCGTAGTGGCGGCTGTAATACTCGAGCGCCTTTCCTCGCCGAATCACTTGAAGGTCTGCTTCGGGGAGCCCTTCCTCTTGATGGTGCTCAAGAAGTGTCTGAAGTTGCCTCACATCGGCGAGCACCTGCTTGCGCATTCTTGCCCAACTAACTGGCTTGGGCTCCTCACGACGCTTGCGGCATACGTGGATGATATCGTACTCAATCTTTTGGGAGCCAAAAGTACCGGGCTTGGCTCCCTCGCCTTTGGTTTCGTCACTCCGAATCGGATACGTCGCTTCTAGGTAGAAGTCAGCCTCGAAAAGACTCTCAAGGACGGCCACCCATGGGGCGTCTTCACTATGATGGAACGTGAAAGCGAGGACTCCACCGGGTTTGAGGACTCGATGAGCTTCGCGCCAGCAGCCCGTTAGAAGTCGCTGGTAGAAGGCGTCCGGATCTTCGGGGTGTCGCGCACGACTTGCTACTGCTTCCAGAGACTTCGGCGTATATTCAGCCGAGAAGTTCACCGGATAGCGATCTTTCAAGACAAGTCGCAGCCAGACGTAAAAAAAATCGGCAAGTTCTGCGTAATGGAGGAGGCCTCCGAACGGAGGGTCCGTGATCACTACATCAAACGTTTGATCACCGAGCGACGTTAACTCGGTAGCGGATGTACACTCGAGCTTCACGGAAGACGAAATCGGTGTATCAGGAAGATACGCCTTTTCGCTCTTGCCTGAGACCTCCTTCGCAAGAGCAGGGACGAGCTGAGCGAGACGCTTTGTACTTACTAACTCCCATGGGTGTTCCTTCCAGTCTGCGCTACTCAACAATGGCTTTACCGTTGAGGCCCAGGGGCCATAACCCATCGGCGGGAAAACACCAACTTCGATCATAGTCGACTTAGGATGGAAATTGCTGTTGGAAAGTGCCGGAGCGAGTTTGTCGAGCTTGATATGCCAGAACGAGAACATGCTCTGGTTCCTCAGGTGCTGCTGAAAAGCCCCCAAAACGTAGTCTCGAACTTCTAGTCGGTGTTGGCCTGCACCGCGAGAAATAGCGCGCAAGAGCTGCGTGTGAACCAGCAGCTGACGCGGATTGAACATCGTCCACCAGTGCGTAAATCCATGATTAGGGATGCCGCCGTTGTTCATGTGGGTCATAAACCCGTAGGGAAGTTCGCTCTTGGGCCAGAAGTCCTCGAGATCCGAATCTCGCCGTTTCTCCCACTCCCTAAATGAAGCATTGATTGCGGCACAATCGATGATTGGAGAGAAGAATCTCCCACGGTAAGGGCGCTTCTCGTTTGCACACACAGGGCAGTACCCCTGGATCGCATACGCGGCGACCGGTCCCGATTTATCGGATGCCTTTATCGCCGTAAGAACGTCCTGGACGGTGCCGCACGCGCCGCAGGCAAAGTGGGATCTCTTCGGAACCGTACCGCCGGCCTTCCCGGTCTTCAACCGGCTGTCCGCACCTGGGTAAACTATCTCATCTGGCAACTCGCCGCGGAATTCGATTAGCCGTATTTTTGAACTGCGGGCGACGTTCCACTTGGCCGTTGACTCCGCATCATCCGAGACACATCCACCGTACTGCACACCTTCTTCTGACAGACTGGCTTCGCCGGCCAGCCACTGTGGATCAAGCAACAGGGATAGCGATATCTTCTTTCTTCGCGCCTTTCCACGACGGGAGAACATCGCCTCGCGGTAGCCGCAATGAGGGCATTGCACAGATAAGTCTGCCCCAAGAATGGCATAGGGCGCCTCGGACTCTGCGACTACCTGCGGCATACCCGGAGCCATTCGAGCATCTTGCTCTTCGACATCGAAGTCTCGTTGGCAGTTCGTGCAATTGCAGTCCCACGTCTTCACCGTCAATGACTTCAGTGCAATCATAGGATCGGAGATAATTGGTGTTCGGTGATTGCAACCGGTGACCTGACACGGTCCGTGTTTCGCCCAGAAGACGTAGATGATTTCAGGGCCGTGATAGCTGTAGTCGGCCCGCTGTTCGGGCGTCAGTGTAAGCGGATCAAACTCGCCCCCCATAGTTTCCTCAGTCGATTCGCGCTTCCATGTCCCCTTGTGCCCCCGTGGGCAATCACACGCATAAAACGGCATGACCTGAGGTTTGACTACAGCTTCGACGTCCGCAAGTAGTGCTTCAACTTCGATCCTCTTTACATCTGCTAGTGCATTCTTGACCACAAACCAGGCTACGGGATTGAGATCCGTTCCATACATGCTCATGCCGAGGCGGGCACCTTCGACGATGGTCGTACCGCCTCCCATAAAGATGTCAGCTACCTTCAGCTTTGAGAATGCTCCCGTCTTCTGGTGGTTGCCGTAGTACCCGTCCCAGACTGTCTTGGCAGCTTCAGCAGCGTCTTCTGGAGCACGGGCGACCGCAGCGATCAACATAGAGCGAAACACACTCGAGCGGCGGCGCGCCCACCACTTGGACATCTGGTAGATTGGTTTACCGGCGTTGCCCTCGATTGCGGCAACCTGATTTACGGGAAGGATCGGGAAATCGACTTCCAAGCAGGTCTTTGGCCTATCGGGGTCAGAGAAGTCCACCGTCTCAAGAGCGAGAGGCTTTCCCGCATTCACTGCGCGGGCAACCTCTTCTGCAACTCGTTGGGCCTTCGTCGTTCCGTTCTTCACCGCCATGTCAGCTCCCAGATGGTCTCGACAGTTCAATGAACGGGACCGCTACCTCAAGCAGCGATAAGCCGCCATGCGCGAGCGTCGGATATCCGCCCTGGCTCTTCCATTTGCGTTGCCCAAGAGCGAAGGCGTGTCGCCCGTGGGGCGTTTGGAGGACGAGATCAATTGGCGGCACCCAGTCGCTTGGAGATTCTTCGTTGGGTGCAGAACGTCCACTCTTGAACCGTGACTTCAGATGTTGCGCCTGCTTCTCGTCCGCGGGGTCGGGAAACAATCCTGTGGCCGCGTAACCGTGATCACTGGTGATGACGAGTCGACGACCGGTCGTAAGGCGCTCGACAAGCGACCAGAAATCGTCGCTTATGAGCTGGTCCGAGGCTTCATTAGCAAGCGCAGAGAGCCCGTGGCCCGGTGAGCCAAGCTCGTGGATTCGTTCGTCGGGCCAGTGATGCCACAAAACCCAATCGGTCGATGCATCGATGAGGTCGACGCAATCTTGCCACGGGAGATCGACGCTATCCGTTCGGGCGCCCTGCAGCTTGTGAGAGCCGCTCGGGTTATTGTTCTCGAGAGACGAGCGTTGGCCGAATCCGAGAGCTTTCGCGAAGGGGCTCGTGTCCGCTGGCAGCTCGGCGCCGGTGGGCTCGGCTGCATGAACAGCGTAGCCTCGCGCTACCGCACCGTGCAGAAGCCACGGTGCTTCCCGGAGTGACAGGGCATCGAGTACCAGCACGGCGCGGCCTGGTGAATTACTGCTCCACCAGTCAGCGAGGCGTTCGGCCGTCCTCGAGACGCTGCCGTAGTAGCACGACCAGAGATCCCATCCTGCCGTGGCAATGAAGAGGTCCGCGGGCGCGATCGCCCGGTCGCGACGGGTTATCACGCTGGCGACCTTGCCGCCGGAAATCTCTGGGCTGCAAATCTCCCAAGCAAATGAGAATAGCTCAGTCCATACCTCGTTCGGTGGAGCCGATTGGAGTTTCCGCAACAGCTCGAGGGGTAGGGCTGTCATGTTTTCTCCTTGTTGAGGCTCAGCTCATAGGTGATGCCGTCGGGAAGTGCCCTAAGCAGCTTGTCGAGTTGTGCCCCAGTCAAGGATGAGACCTTGATCGACATGTCCTGGACCTGGGTTCCGGTGCTGATACCCCACGACTCGACCTTGCCGAGAAGGTTGAGTGCCGATGTGGCCCCCGAGACGTACGGGATGAGTTCGGATCCACTACCAAAGATACTCGCTCCACCTTCCGCTGGTGTAATCGCTGCCCCGCCTATGCCGCCTGTTTCATTCTGCGGCTGTTGCTCGCCGTTTCCGGTGGAGTCACCAAAGAGCCCGCCCTCTGGTCCGGGCTGTTCTATGGGTTGCGGCACACTTTCCGTATGCGGCACGGCCTGCGGGCGCAGCACGTAGGTCTCATCTAGGTGCTTGCCTGTGCCGAGTTTGCCGCGCATTCGCTTCCAGGCGGTATCTTCATTCTCGCCGGCTCGCAGCTGGAGATACTCCATGCCTCGCACGTTGATGGCGATATCTCCTCTGGCACAGATGCGGATGATCCGTTCTTTCATCGGAGTCTCGCCGAGCCATGGGATGCAACTCGCCCCTGATGGACGCGGCTCCCGAAGTTCTCGCAGCAGCTTGCCGACCGACTCGTTGTTGTCAGCTGCGGCGAGCACCAATGCCTCGAAGTCCTCAGGAATGAAGAGATTTGTGCGGATGTGCTCGTCGACGGCCTCGGGGATTCTCGTACCCTCAGCCTTATGCGACTCTAGATGAAAGGTGCACTTCGCTGGCTCTTGGTAATTCCAGCTGTCGAGGATCGCGTAGCGGTCGAATCGCTTGGTCAGGATGTCCCGTAGGTCTCGCTCGTACTTGATGAGCAGCTTGCGATACTCCGGGCCTTGCGCTTTCCATTGTTTTGCCAAGACCACAGCGCGAGAGAGGATCAACAGATCACGTTCATGGAAGACGTTGGTGCTGCCGGCCCTGGGAAGAAGGAACCGGACTGCGTTTCTTCGCGTCTGCAGATGGTCTCGGAGCCATGGCCCCAACGTTGGGCCAACCTTTTCGGGGCTGGCAGGGAGCACCAACAACGGCAGACGCTCGTCCCAGCTTTGCGGCCTGGCCTTCTCATCTACGGATGCCCACGGTGCTGAGGACCAGTTCGAGGGCAATACAATGACCCGGAATGCCTTCGAGACACCCTCCTGGCCGCTGATCACATAGCGAACCTCCTTTGCAAGCTGCTCTTGATCAGATCCATCGATGAAGAGCTTGTCGTTACGCGCACTGGCAATAAGTTTCGCTTGCGGGTTCTCGTCCGTACGGAAGACCAACCGTGAGCCGTCCTGGTGGATGTTGAAGCTATTCTCGACGATCGCTGACAGCTCTGCCTGGAAGGCGTTATCGTCGATGGGATTTCCGCGTGTGATGTCGGCTTGTAAGGTTGCGGGCTCGGCACCAGCGACGTTCCCCACGGCAAGGGACCGCAACCAGAGGGCGCCGACGATCTCCGCCA
Organism: Acidobacteriota bacterium; assembly: GCA_029263395.1. Taxonomy (GTDB): domain Bacteria; phylum Acidobacteriota; class Thermoanaerobaculia; order Multivoradales; family J023; genus JAAELT01. Next base: position 13,582 of record JAJCXO010000104.1, read on the forward strand.
AGTGCGGCACGAGGGAGTCCGGGTTCTTCACAGCATCGAGAACCGCAGACAGGTTGCGTTGCGCCTTCTCACGGAGGCTTGCGTGGTGCTGGTTCGACACCGAATCGAGGAGAGCTGCGATGCCGCTCTTCTCATCGTCAAGGCGGAAGTCAGCCGCAGTCAAGACAGGAGTGTCCTCGTGTCGTTTGAACAGATCGGCGAGGATGCGGATGAAGTCTCGCGTTTCTTGAGCTTGAGTGGCAACCAGAACTTGGTCTTCAAGGAGCTGCATGAGGTGGGGTGCATAGGGCCAGCATTCGATGAACTCTTGCCGAGCCTGGTCATGCTCTGAAGGTGGGACTTTCAACAGTCGGAAGTATTCAGATACGTGTGCATCCGTCGCCGTCACGATCTGCGAGTTAGGCACCTGCCTTCGGTTCTCGAACAGGCGGTGAAGAAGGAGTCTCTGGCGGTCCTGTTTCGCTGTCGGGCCTTTGAAATCAACCAAAGCCGGCCCGACGCGTTGAATCTGCTGAAACGCATCCGTGCTGCCATTCCGAATTGAGACGACCAAGACGAGTAGATCGGGTTTCGCCAATGCAATCTCCGAGAGCAGCTGGATGCAATTAAAAGCCCAGGTGCGCCACGGATACTGTTTTGTGTTCGTAAGACCGTCGTACCAAGTTTGAAACTCGTCGAGGATGAGTGCCGTCGGAGTGCGCTTGAACAGTTCCAACAACAGATCGTAGCTGGGCACGTCGGTCTTCTTCTCTCCGAGACCCTTCCACATACCTCGAACCTCGGGGCCATGGGGATGGCGTTCGAAGATGAGATCCCAGAGGAACTTGTAGCTCTGGCGATGGAGGCTTTCGCTGATCACATGCATACCGCCGCGCAGCGGTAGCTTGGCGAGCTTGGGATTGCCGAGGCTATCTGCCCACGTCCTCAGCCAGTCCTGCGTGGCACCGGCATCGGTGAAGGCGTGGTAAAGCATCGCGAGGAGGTGCGATTTACCTTGTCCGCGCTCGCCGATTAGGACCAGGGGACGACCATGATCTGGGCCTACGGCTTCGACCGCTGCGAGCGCGTCCGCCGACGGATAGGTGATCTCGAGGAACTCAGACGCGGCGATCTGCGTCGCGCCGGTGTTGCTCGCGTTCGCAAGCTCGATCGCGGTGCCCTTCAATCGGCGCCCTTGGAACTCTCTTCGGAGTGCCAGTTTCAACATGGTCTAGTCCTCCCGCTCAGATCTCGCAAGCTCGGCCGGATACGGCGGCTGCGACCGCGTGGGGCTTCGCTTCTATCCAGGAATTGATTGCCGTCCGACCGGGCCGCCCTTGCTCGAGTGCCGACACCGCGCGAGGATGCGGTAGGTCGGCCGCCCTCGGTGGTGTGAAGACTCGTCCGCATTTCCGTAGCCCAGACTGCTACCAGACTCAGCATTCTAGCCGATCTCGCTCAAGTCTCTGATACCACGGAGGGGATGATCCCGAGATGCGTGAAGCGGAGGACTACTCCACCGGTTCTGGGTCGATCTCGAAAGCGGACGATGCTAGAGGAAACGAGGGGGCATCCTCTCCAAGACACCCCGCGTATGGCCCACCCAGGTGAGCGGCCGGATCGACGAGCGGATGGCGGCCGATGCGCCGCTTGAAGAGATCTGCCACGTCGTGGCCCGCGCCGTCAACGCCCGAGGCGGCGTCGACAACCTACGCGGCCGCGTGGAACCGACACGCTGCGCTTTGGCTTACAGCGGTTACAGCGGAAGAGGTCCTCTCGGATCGAACCACTTGTACCGGATCAGAACACGCCTCAATGTGGTGCAACAGATCGAAGGAGGTCAGATGCGGCAGCAGCACGCGCTCTGTGCGGGTCAGAATCCGCCTAACGTGTTGGCGACGGTGGCTGACTGTGGTCAAGGCCGGGGCAGCGTTGCAGAGTGCTGCCCCCTGAGTGCCCCTTGACACCCCAGAAGCCGCGATGTGGTAAGCTGCTCCAATCATGGGCACGACGGGAGTAAACACTGACCGGTCAAGCACTTAGAGATTGTTCGCTTGGATGAAATCGACGGGATTTTCGGCCTCTGAAAAGCTGTGATTCCCCCTTTTTCAATGGGGGGAAGAAGACACGGGCCCTCCCCCTTTGTAAAAGGGGGAGCTGGAGGGGGATTCTCTCCAAGTTTAGGTGCCTGGCACGAGTAAACGCCGGTGCCCGCCGTAGGATCATAAATCGTGCGGATGATGCCCTCTTCGGTCAGCGCATCGTCGTCCTCCATGAACACCAACGAGGTCGTCAGCCGCACAATGTCGCGGGGGGTGAAATGTTCACCCGCGGTCTCGTTGGAGCTTTCCGCAAAACGCCGGATCAGCTCCTCGAACACCAGGCCCATGTCATGGTTGCTGATCGCCTTGGGGCTCAGGTCCGTGGTGGCCACCTTCTGCACCACCTTGAACAGCAGGTTGGCCTCATTGAGCTTGCCGACGAACTCATCAAACCGGAAATGCTCGAAGATCTCCCGGGCATCTGGCGAAAAACTGTCCACGTAGGTGGTCAGATTGCTCTTGATATCCGAGCTACCCAGCTTCGACAGATCCATTGGCGAAGTGTTGTAGAACGACTGCCCCGCCGCTCTGAGCAGGAACTTCTCACGCGCCTCCTCCTCCACCTTCGGCATCGCCTTCAGCTTCGTGACCTGCTCGAGGACTTTGGGCTTGCGAGCCTCCAGCACACACTCCAAACGACGCAGGATCGTGAACGGCAAGATCACACGGCCGTATTGGGACTGTTTAAAATCGCCGCGCAACAGATCGGCTAGAGACCAGATATAGGCGGCGGTTTGCGAGAAGTTCGTCCTCATGCTGGGTTCCTTGTTGAGCTGCGCCACAACTGAGCCGCCCGCAGGATCTCGGCAAACATGACCTCATCCCCAAACGGCCGATGCCCGGCTCGGGCCAACGCAGGTTCCTGCGATGTAATGGAAGCCGCGAGTCTATCGCATGCACTTAGCGCACTGGCTCGTCACGATTCGGCGATCGCGCTGATGAGCCTCTCAGCCCCTGAACTGGCTCCAACCACTCCTCGCGCCGTACGCGATACGATGAGGGAAGGCCACCTGCCTGCGATTCCTCAACAACTGTCAGGATCCTCGACCAGAAGGAGGCCCGCCATGAACGCCATCAAGTTCGAAACGACCGTCGATGAAACGGTAGCTGGTGCCATGCCGAAGCTGCGCCCAATGCTTGGCCAGCGGGTCGAAGTCATTGCCCTCAAAGCCACTCATCCCTCTACGACTCAAAATCGCAAAACTCTCGACGACTTCCTCGCGCACCGATTGAAACGTCCCGCAGAGGTCGAGCCCATAACTCTCGAGGACATGGAGAAAGCGATCGTACAGGGGGCATTGGGTGGAGACGTTTGACACCAACATCGTGGTTCGGTTGATCGTCGAGCAAGGCTCAGCAGACTGCTCTGACTACGTCATCTTGGAATCAGCGCGGCACGGCAGCGCACTTCCTGTAAAGACCTTTGACCGACGGTTCGCACAACAGGACGACGTGAAGATTCTGCCCGCAAATAGGTGCCCGGCATCGACACTCGAACAATGTCCTGCTTTGACGGTACAAAAGCATGGAGGTAGGATAGTAGGTAAGACAGATAGGAGAAAACGGCATCATGAAGATTTCGGTATACGTCCCCAAAGATCTGGAAAGCGACCTCCGGGAGCAAGCCAAAGCGCAGAGCATGACTCCATCGCTATTCGTCCAGTCCCTGGTTAGGGACCGGTTTGAACAGGGACCGAGACGCTTCTCATCATCTTTCGCTGCCCTTGCGGGTAGTTGGGAAGACGAGCGCTCTGCAGCAGAGATCTGTCTCGATCTCGAAAGGCGTCGACAGGACGCTACGCGGACTCTCTTGCGTTGAGCTACCTGCTCGACACCAACGTCTGCATCTACTATTTGAATGGCGACAACCAGGAGTTAGTCGAGCGGATCCTCGCGCTGGGTCCGGAGTCGCTGGCCATTTCGACACTATGTCTCGCGGAGCTTTACTTCGGTGCGGCCCACTCAGCGCGACCGGAATCCAACCGTGAGCGAGTCGGGTTCTTCGTCCGTGAGTTGCCGACACTAGTCTTTGATGGCGCTTGTGCCCGGCACTTTGGTCGGATGAAGGCAAGCCTTGCGGCTCTTGGCCAGCCCATTCCCGACTTCGATGTCGCGATCGCGGCAACGGCGTTCGCGTATGGTCGGGTTCTGGTAAGCAACGACAAGCACATGAAGCGTATCCAGGGTCTCCCACAAGAAGACTGGATCGCCTCCTCCGATTAGGATGATGCACAGTCCTGTCGGCTGGGGCGTATCTCAGGGACTGGATGCGCAAAGGTCGGACCATTCGGGAATCTTGCCCGGTTCGGAACAAGGCCGGAGCTATGACAAGCTGTGACATCGAGCTGTGACAAGCTGTGACATCGAGCCAACTCCCAGCCCGCAGGAAGCGACCTGGAGCGAGCTTGTCATCCCTCAGCTAGAGGAAGAGTGGATCCCGGCCGCCGCCACCGGATGCTAAACTGCGCAATCTGAAGGTTGAACCTTCAAATTGCACGTTTTTCTATCTCCAAGACTGCTCCAACAGCCATCATGATCAGCAGAACCCTTCGCGATCACCTGCTCCAACTTTTTGCCAGCTACCCAGTCGTCACCATCACCGGGCCACGACAAGCCGGCAAGACGACGCTGTGCCGGGAAGCTCTGCCAAATCTCGAATACGTCAACCTGGAGCGACCCGACCTGCGGGAGATGGCGACGGAGGATCCTCGCGGATTCCTGCGCCGCTACTCCGAAGGCGTCATCTTCGACGAGATCCAGAGGGCGCCAGACCTGGTCTCCTACCTGCAAGTGATGATCGACGAGAAGCGCCGTAACAGCCTCTTCGTGCTCACCGGCAGCCAGCAGTTCCGGCTCTCCCAGACCATCAGCCAATCCTTGGCTGGCCGCACCGCCCTACTGCGCCTGTTGCCGTTCTCGATTTCCGAGGTCCGCAGCGCACGACCGGATCTGTCGATCGAGGACATGATCTACGGTGGCTTCTACCCGCGAATCCATGACCAGAACCTCGAGCCGACGCAAGCGCTCGGTGACTACTTCGAAACCTATGTCGAGCGTGACGTGCGGCAGATCAGCGAAATCCGCAACCTCACCGGCTTTCAACGCTTCGTGCGCTTGTGTGCCGGCCGCGTCGGCCAGCTCTTGAACCTCCACAGCCTGGGCAACGACGCTGGGGTCTCCCACACCACGGCCCGCGAGTGGCTGAGCGTGCTCGAAGCCTCGTTCCTGGTGTTCCGCCTCGAGCCCTACCACGCCAACCTCTCCAAGCGCCTGATCAAGTCGCCCAAGCTCTACTTCTATGACGTTGGCCTGGCCGCCTTCCTCCTCGGCATCGAGAATCCCGGCCAGATCTTCAGTCACCCGCTCCGTGGAGCCCTGTTCGAAAACCTTGTTGTGGCCGAAGCCCTCAAGCATCGGTTTCACCAGGGCAAACGCAACAACCTCTGCTTTTATCGCGACGCTCGCGGCCATGAAGTGGATCTGCTCTACCAACTCGCTCACCGTATCGTGGCGATCGAAATCAAATCAGGAGAGACCTTGTCCAAGAGTCACCTCCAGGGTCTCACCAAGCTCCGACGCGTCCTCGGCGACGCCATCCTGCGCGATGTGCTGGTCTACGCCGGCGACGGAGGATTCGAGCAACAAGGAGTCCACATTAGCGACCCGGCGGGCCTGGAGCCCATCCTGACCGAGCTCGATCAGCAGGCAGCCAACCGCGAACCGTAGATCTTTCAGGCTCCGGCAACACCGCCATCGCCGGTGGAAACTGGGTATCTGCGGCGGACCTGAACGGGCGGCCACCCTCTCATAGACGCGGGCGAAATGACGAGCTCGTAGATCTCAGATACGTGCCCGGCACCATCTGGGCACCATCTGGGCTGCCCGGTCTTGAAATACTCGCCTGATAGCCCGTGTTAGAGTTGGCTTCCGCGATCGCCTATACCCAGAGCATCACGGTCGAACGGTACGTTCCAGGAGCTGCGATGACCAGAGCCGAGCTACAACAAAAGCTGATGGAGTTGCCGGTCGACGAGCGCTTGGACATCGCTCAGACCTTGTGGGACAGCGCTACCCCACAGCCCGAGATCCCGGCTCTCACCGACGAGCAGAAAGCTCTACTGAGCGAGCGGCGAGCCGCTTTTCTGGCTGATCCGGCTGCTTGCCATCCATGGGAAGAGGTTAAGGCCCGGATTCTCGCCAGACTATGAAGCGGGTCCTGACGCCCGAGGCGGAAGCGGAACTCACCGATGCGGCCCTGTGGTACGAAGACCGCCGCGAAGGTCTTGGGGTCGAATTCATCGAAGAAGCCGAAAGAGTCTTCCAAACGATCGAAGAGCGCCCGCAGTACTTTCAATCGGTCCACCTTGATATCCGGCGAGCCAATCTCCGTCGGTTTCCCTATAGCGTCTACTACGTCGTTCACCTAGATACAGTCGGTATCTTGGCGGTTCATCATCATTCTCGCGATCCTCGACGTTGGAAGTGGCGGCGACCGGGGGAGTAGCCCTAGCGGATCGGTGCCAGGCATACCTTCGAGGAGGCGCCCCTAGGTCGTCATCCCTCGTCGTCTAGGATTAGCCTCATGAAGAGCTCGAATGTTGGAACCCTGCTCGGCGTGGCGATCGCAACGCTGGGACTCGTCCTTGGTGTCACGGCAGACGGTGGGCCGCTCTCAGACGGTGGGCCGCTCTCAGACAGCGGGCCGCTCTCAGACAGCGGCTCCACCACCGCCATCGAGACGGTTGGAAGCTCAACAGACGATCAAGGCTCGTCTCCGGCTTCACCTTCTCCGCCAACCGTCGCGAAAACCGACCCGGACAAAAAATCGACGCAGAGCTATCCTGCGGATCTCGAGGCCGAGCTCGCTCTCGCCTACTCTGCCGAGGCGCCGGCCAAATCCGCCACGCGCACCTTCGAGCTGCGCGCTGCCCCCACGTCGGTGCAACTGTTCGATGGCCGCTTGTTCGACGTCTGGGCCTACAATGACCAGGTCCCAGGGCCGGTGTTACGGGTTCGGCTTGGCGAGGAAGTCGAGGTGCGCTTGCGCAACGACCTGCCGCAACCGACGACCATTCACTGGCATGGAGTGCGGGTTCCCAACGCCATGGACGGCGTGCCGGGGGTGACCCAGGAAGCGATCCCCCCCGGTGGCAGCTTCGTCTACCGCTTCGTGCCCAAGGACGCTGGCACGTTCTGGTTTCATCCCCACGTGCGCGGCGCAGAGCAAGTGGAGCGCGGACTTTATGGCGTTCTGGTGGTCGAGGACGCTGAGCCCCTACCCTATGACCAAGACGAGGTCTGGGTGCTCGATGACTGGCGCCTCGGCGCGGACGGGGCGCTCGATACCCGTTTTGTGACCCGCCAAGATCTGGCCCACGACGGCCGTTGGGGGCAGGTCATCACCGTCAATGGCGATGCTGCCCAATTTGTGGTCGTTCGCCCCGGGGAACGCATTCGGCTGCGGCTGGTCAACACCTCGAATGGCCGGGTCTACCGCCCGAGCTTCGGCTCGCTGTCACCCAAGGTCATCGCGGTGGATGGCATGACCACCCGACAGCCCCTCGATCTCTCGGGCTTTGTCCTGGCACCCGGAAATCGCCTCGATTTGGATCTGGCCACTTCTGGCCACCGTTAGCAAAACTGGAGGGCCATGAAGCCGGACGTTCTACAGATCGACACATTCCTGGACGACCATGCTGTGCTCTTTCAGGATCTGCTCCAAACGGTTGCCTGGGACAACAGTATGGCGACACGTCGAACAGCGTCCTTCGGGAGCCCTTACAACGATTCGCAGATGCACTACTAAGATCCCTAAGGTTCCGTTGGAACTCAATCATCTTTCTTTGACATGTCTGGCAGGAGTCCGGTGACGACAACATCGTCATCGAAGCCCAGGAGCTCAGCATGGTTCTGGATCGACGAGTTTCTCCGGACGATCAAGTGCAACCACATCCCCGCGCAACTACAAACTCCCACCACTAAACAAGCGGACAGCTGCAACTTCTGTAAGGTCTCGTAAAACGGCGAAATCCAGCTTGCCAGCGCTGCAAAGACCAACCCGACTCCAACAACCTGAGTCATATGAATCTCTGAATGGAGTTTGGCGATCCGATTGCCGGCGACCGGATGGACAAGCTTGATGTAGTCATACTCCTTCGACTTGCTCGTCTCGGCGAGTTGCACGAGTCCTTTCCTACCGTTGCTCCAGGCGAACGGCAGGAATTCTGAGACGAAGGCCAGCCAGCCTCGCAACAGGACCGCGGCGGTATAGAACCCCACAATCGCCAGGATCAGCAATAGGCTTCCCGTCAGGTAGCTGCTCGCCCACCCGGAGTGGTTCGTCCGCAGAGAGCTCCAAGCCTTCCCTGGGCCGGCGACCGCGACCACCCCGACAACCACAACCGCCGCTCCCGGCGTTAATCGCGCGATCACGTCGTAGAAAATTTGCGGCACAGAGGATGCAAGTCCTGATGCCTGCTTCGCAACCTCACCTGCTTGCTTGCCGTCCGTCACAGATCGCCTCCTCTCGCCTGTCGTGTCATCAGATCTCGAGCCGGATGACGCCATCAACAAGCGCATAATCAGCAGATCGTTTGATGTGCATCCCCCGCCCCAGTGAAATGTACCCCCGAGCGGGCCTCGGCAGCCCGGCCTTCTTGCCGGTCAACGTGCCGGATTGCAGCACCTTAAAAAAGACAATCTCATTGGCAAATGAATCCCCTGCCCGAGGGGATGGATCATGAAAAATCAGGTGATCCTCACCATGGCCAACCAGCGTCAACCAATGACCGCCAACACGCCGTAGCTCGGTTGGCGATTCCTGTTTGTACCAACCGACGTTGACCCAAACAGCCGAGTTGCTTTTTACACCAGCCTTTATCCACTGCAACTCAGGTATTGAAACACCTGACGAAAACTTGGCTTGGTGTTTTCTCCACCCCTGGTACTCGAGTTTCTCGTGACCACCAAACGTCTCGCCGGCAATTCTCTCGACACCCTTCAGCATCCCTTCGGTGCCGGTGCCAATCTTCAGGCTCGTATTCATATAACCAGGAGATGCCAACTGCTTGATCAACTCTACTTGCGAGCCCTCTGACTTAGTGAGCCACATGAGCGAGTTAGAGACCGCCACAGGACCACAGAACTGGCTGCCATCTCCAAATTCCGTCCCCTGGACCTCGGTCTGGGTGAAGTCGGGAATCTGATTCAAATACACCGACTCAGCGTGCGCCGAGTTCGCGCTGAGCAGCAAGACCAACAAAACTAGACCCATCAGCGTGGCTCCCTCGGATGCTTGCGGACGACAACCCACGTTCTTCAATCGGAGCACCGACGAGCCAATTTTACTCGAGAGTTCGACGTCCACCCGCTTGGACGTGGCAGCTCCGCCCATGCGCAGTCTTCTTTATACCTATCCAAAGAGCCTACAGATAGGCAGCCCTCGTGTTCAGGCCCCGATACCGCCAATCGAGACCGGCAGCAAACCGGACCATCCGAGGGGATCTGGACAGGCGGCTACTATCTCGTAGGCGCGGGCGAAGCTGCCGAACTCGTGGAGCGGCTCGGGCTTGCCGCTGCGGTGGTTTCGTGCTTGCCTCCGCACTTAAAAAAACCACCTAAAAGCTGCCAGAACGGCATACCTTGCGCCAAGATGGCGCATCACGATCGATAACCTTTAATCATTTCACGTTCTGCTTTCGAAGTCAACCCATTCATCTCCAAAAAATTTGGACCCATTCTCGCAGCGTCCTACCCTCCCTCGTCGAGCCTCACAATTCTTTCAAAATTTCTGAAAACAGGAGACTTGTCTCCGAGCTTCCCAGCGGCGGCACGCCGGCCTCCCCGCACCCACAGACTCCGGAAAAGCAATCCAGAAGCAATTTTTTGCCCTTGACAAAGATATTGGCACGCTGATTGCTTTTATTTTCCTCCATCAACTGCCCGCAGTGCAACTTTGTCATCCCAGCCAGACGCCAGCACTGCCAGAAAAACGCAAAAGGAGGTGACGCCTATAAGAGCAACGTACCAAGCTTCGGAAGCTATGCACCACAGCAGCTTTCGGAGGCTTGCCCGAGCCAAAATCCCACCCCTGGCACCGGGAAGGTCAGAAAAAGAAGGAGCCCCACAATGAGAAGTCAGACCGCATTCGCCCTGTTGAAGAGTGCCAAGGAGATCCGCATCGCCTTGGACGCCAACGGTAGCCAGATCGCTGCCGCCCTGACCAAGAAGTATCCACCGCTGATCGTCGACGAGCAACCGTTGATCGATTACAGCCGCCAGATCCAACACCTGGTGCATGACCTGCGCACCGCCGAGACGCAGGTGCTCGAGACCGAAGACGCCCACATGAAGCAGGAGGTTCGGGTATCCCGGCTGCGCACTGAGCGCGACGAGTCCACCTTGACCAACTACGACAAGCTGGTCGCCGCACGCCAAGGCCTCGACGGCCTGCAAGGCGACAAAGGTAGTTTCGAGACCGTCTTCGTGGCGGGCCGAGCTCCGCGCCAAGCCGAGCGCCTGCTCGATCAACTCGCCCAGAGCGTGGCGCTGCTGGATGATCCGCCAGTTGCCCTACGCAACCCCAAGATTGCTGGTTTCGGCATCGACCCAGCTGCCATGGCCCGTGATCTCGAAGCTGGGATGGCAGAGCTCAGCGCTATCGTCGATCGGCTCGACGCCGAGAACAAGCTCACCGAGAGCACGATGCTGGCGCGGCGCGACGCGATCGCCGAGCTGAGTAGCACCGTGATCTGGGCCGGCCGCACGGCGGAAGGTTTCTTCCAACGCGCCAACGAGTTGGAGCTCGCCAAACGAATTCGGACTTCGACCCGGAGGCCGCTGCGGCCGTCGGAGGAGTCCGAAGGCGAGACGACCACCCCGGAGCCGGCTCCCGAGCCGTCACTGGATCAGACGCTATCGCCGGGTCAGACGGTATCGCGTGAGTCGTCGGCTGAGACTGCAACGCCGGATTCCGCTGCGGGTCCTGCCGAGTCGGCCCACTAAGCCCTTGCCTAATCCCTGATCGCTTTGCCAGGCGGCCCCGTTTTTGGGGGCCGCCTGGCCTTGTTTCGCCCCACCCCCCTGCCCCTCCCCCCTGCCCCTCCCCGTCTGCCCCACCTGTTTTGCTTGGAATGCCGCCACGTTCTCGTCTATCCCTTGGTCGAAACCTGATCGAACTTGCTCTGACGGTTCCAACCGGGCGTGCGCACCGGTGGATGCGGCCCATCACGGGCCGATCCCCGCGTGCTGGCACCTCGGAACCGGCCACCAAAGCTCCAAACCCCGGTGCGGACGCGTTTGTCGGTCGACAATTGCATTTGCACGCGGTGTTGACGCGTTTGTCGGTCGACAATTGCGTTTGCACGCGGTGTTGACGCGTTTGTCGGTCGACAATTAGCTAAACACCTGGGTGTTTTCCCCATTTCCGGCCGGCATATGGGTCCGCACCGCGGTGCTCGAGCCATTTGCGACGGACATTCGGCGTGATCCCCTGGTGTTCGAAGGGTCTGCGGGCGGGAATCTTCGCCAACACGCGAGGTTTCTTGCGGCACGACCCAGAAGCAGTAGAGTTACCAGAGCTGAGAGACTTGGAGGACATTGAGACCATGTTGACCGAACAAGCCCCTTCATGGACAGAAGCCGCAGAAAACCGAGGCCGCCGCAAAGGCTTACGCGAAGGTCTACGCAAGGGCCGGCGCAAAGGCCGGCGTGAAGGCCAGCGCCGAGGCGAGGCCGGGATGCTGCTTCGTTTGCTGGAGAGTCGCTTCGGGACTCCCGAGGTGGCCTACCTACCACCAACCCGGGTCGTCGTCGGGCACAGAGATCACCAGGCCCGGGAACTGGACCAACGGCAAGCGATCATCATCAGTCACGATGGTGGTCGCAAACACCGACAGCAAGAAGCGCAGGCTGCTCTGTTTAGCCTGAGCCCCGGTGTTGGTGCGCCAGGCGTCGAGATTGCTCGCGATCTCCTTTGCGGCCGCCTCTTCTTCACCAGGCTCGAGTGCCTCCTCCAAGAGGAAAACCGGCAGCAGGCTGAAGGCGCTGCCGTTCTGAGCCAGAACCTGGTAACGATAGTCGATGGACGTCTCAAATCGCAGCAACGGGCTAGAGTCGTTGGTTAGGCTGTCGTCCGGGGGAGTGGTGAGCTGTTTCAGCATCGCTTCGACAGCCTGCGCGAGCGAGTCGCTAGCCGGTAGATCAATCAGATCACCCACGGTGATCAGTGGCACGATGGGCGTCGGCCAGGACACGGTCTCGGTCCGATAGACGAAAGCCGGATTGGTCTGCTGGGGCGGAACGGCCAGGTTGCGATTGCGCTCAGTGAAAGCGCTCGGCCGGATGTTCTGATAGTCGAGGACGTAGAGACGTGGCCACGACATCACCAAGGTAGCCAGGGGCACGCCACCGTCAGGTTGATAGATCGCCGTTAGGCCGGATTCCGAGACCTTCTCGTAGCCTTCGATCTGGGGAAAGGGCGGTGGGCCGTCGTCGCGCTTCCAGGTCCCGGTAACCTGGAGATTGTCGCTGTTCTCGACGTTCTCGATCTTGAAGTTCCAGACCTCGAGATCGCTGTCGCGATCGGAATCGGCGAGGCCACCGAAAGGAGGGTTGGGGGGGATCCACTCTGGCCACCTGAGCGCAGCACCGGCGATGAGGGCGCTGAACTCTTGCACCGCGAGCACCGATTCGGCGCCACCGCCCGCCGGGAGATCGTCGATGAACGGCTCGAGTTGGGGGTACTCGAAGACGAACCGCGCCAATGCCGCGAACAGATCGGAGGGCACCGGCCGGTCGTTGGCGAGCCGCGCCGCCAAAGGCGCGACAGCAGTGGTCGGCTGAAGCTCGTTGAAGCTCAGCGACAGGTTGAGCGAATCCTGATCGGCACTCGAGCGCTCGACTGTGACGGTGGCAGTCCAAGTGAGCGCCTGAGGAATGTTGGTGATGGGATCCTCCTGCGACGCGCTCACGCCCTGCAGCTTGGGCAATGGAGGATAACTCCGCAAGGGGATCGGAATACGGGTCTCTCCGATCGGTTGGGTCAGGGTATTGTCCTGGCGCTGGGGCAGCGGCTCGGGGTTCTGCTGGAGCACAAAAGTGATCCAGCTCGAGGGGGTGTAACCACACGCCGTAGCCGCCCCGTCACGCAGATGTTCAATCTGGTTGACCTCGTAATCCAAATCGAGTGTAAAAGCACGCTGCGCTGCCGGATCCTGCGCCGAGACCAGGAAGTTCAGCCAATTTTGGCCTTCGACCAGCGGCAGGGTGGTGGGTGTCAGAGAGTAAGGCAGACTGTCCGAGGCTGGCTCGCCGGGGACCTGCACTGCCCCGTAGAGCTGCGGAGGATGGCTCGGGTCGCCGCCGGGCTCGATTTCCCCGTGCAGGCTGACCAGCGCCTGCAGTTGGGTGAGCGTCGAGAAGCCATAATCGTTCTCCAAAGTCCGCAGCAACGCTTGACGCCAGGTCTCTTGTGCTGATGGCGGGTCCCCGGTTCCGGCGGTCTCGTCGAAGACATAGGCCACTTTCTCCGAGATGCTTTGGGCGAGCGACTCCTTTTGCGTCACGAACGGATCGTAGAGCTCAACTGCTGGCGTCGACTGGTCAGCAACTGCCGATGCCATCACCGGACGGAAGATGGTCTCCACCTGGGCCAGGAAATCGGCCGCCATCAGGTCCATGTCGGTCGCCGTGAACACCTGGTTGACTTCCTTGAAGTCACTGGGCGAATCCTGATATTCCCTCAGCCCTTCAACCTCACGCGTGATCAGCTGAGTGCTGAGCGGCGGCGGCGCGTAGAACACCGGTGGGTGGGCGTCGTCGTTGAGGATCTCGACGGCCGTGCCGGCGGCGTCGCTCCAGCGTTGGAGCCAGATGCTGCGGCGGCCGAAACGCTGACTCGAGAGGTCGCTGTTGGTGCCGGTGCCAACCTTGATTACGCCTTGATCATCATCGTAAGGAAAGTAGGCGCGCTCGAAGTTGTTGGCGAACGTCGTCAGCCCCGATGGATCACCTTCTTGGCCGCTTTCCTCGACCGGCTGGACCGGCGAGCCGACCCGACGTACCTGGGGAGCCCGGTCGGCGATATCGTCGGGCACGTCAGCCCGCGCCAACACCAGCTCGACCACCAGCTCCTGCAAGTCGCCGGACCACACGGTGGGGTATGTCTTGTCGAGCGCCGCGGCCAGCGTCACCGGGGGTGGCGGATCGCCGGTGCCGCCGCCTTGCAGCCAGGCCACGATCGGCTGGACGAAGCCCACCAGGCCGGAGAGCAGGCTGGCGCCGCCGGCGAGCTCACTCAGGAGTCCGGCGGCGAGGATGTCGCCTGTCGCCAGGCCGGCGCTGATATTCGGGTCGGTGAGCTGGGCCAGAAGCTGCTCGTACAGCGCGGTGACGACCAGCAGTCGCTCCGGATCGACCTCGCCCTCGGAATCCTGCACCACCGAGGCGTCGACAGACAGCAGAAGCTGCAACTGCACGCCGCTGTCGTCCGTGATCAGGTAGTAGACCTGGGTTCCAGCCCAATCACCCAGTCCGAGGATATCGTCGTTGTAGACGACGGTCAGATCCACGCTGGGCAGCAGGGCTGGCGCGGTAGAGCCCCTGGAGGAAGTTCTCGCTGCCGGCGTCGGCTTCGTCGGGAGCGTTGTCCCAGGTGATCGACCAACCCACCTGGCCGCCAGGATAGGCCGCGGTGAAGCCCTTGACCGGCGTGCCCTGGGCATCGCTGGCGAGGGTGCTGAAGATGGCCTTGCCGTCCGCCGGCGTCTCGCCCACCAGGGCATTCTGGTAGGGCGTTGCTTCGACCGTGCTGCCTGGTGTCCCGAAACGCACCAGGATGACGAGGTCGGCCGGCCCTTCGTCGAACATCTCCAAGTCGAGATCCTCGACCTGCAAATAGAAACCACTGCTGTGGACGACGGAGACCTCCCACAACAGGCGCAGGAAACGGGGCAGCTCGTCACCGCCTTCGCCCGGCTTGGCGTAATTGGAGCAGAAGGTGTCGCCATCCGCGTTAGCGTCGTCGACGCTCGCCAGAGCGGCGGCGCCGGGTGGCAAGTTGTCGGTCGACAAATCGGTGCGTACCAACACGGTTGGCGTCTGGCTGGAGATGTAGTTTCCACGGCTCGAGCTGACCAGGAGATCGACACTCTGAATGCTCGCGCCAGGATCGTCGAGCAGAGCCTGCAGGAGCGCCCGGTTGGCCTCGTCGGTTCCGAGCAGCGAGAAGACGTCGGCCAGGATGGCGCCGGGATCCCCCGACGGATCGGGGATGGCAGCGAGCCGAACCGGAAGCGACAAGGCGGCGGAAGCGGTCCACGGGATACCAGGGTCAGCGAGGTCAACCTGCTGGTCCTGATCAGACTCGCCGCCCACCAAGGTCTGCACCAGCCACGGGCCGGTTGTGGCGCCGGCGCCGGCACGCCATTCGCGGATAGCCTGGGTCACGTCCTCGGACAGAGTGTCTATTACAAAGGTGGTTGCCGCTGCGTCTGTCCAGTTGACGTTGTTGTTCATGGGGAAGATCAGCGGCTTCTCGGCTAGCGCCCGGAGCTGGCCGAGGGTCCAAGGCGGCGTCGACGGACCGGTGGTGTGCACCATGCTCGGCTCGAGGCTCGACTGGGTGGGATCCATCACGGTGATCCAGGACGGCGTGCTGCCGGTGGCGACCAACTCGGAATCCAGAACAAATTCATCGTCCACCCGCTGGAGAGCAAATTGCTGGCCCGTCAGGATGTATAGGGCTGCGAGTTGGTCGGGGTGGTCGGGATCCGTCAGCCGTACGCCACTGTTGAGGAAGCGCGAAACGTAGCCGCCGAGGTCGCCGAGGTTGAGCTCGGCGAGCGCTGTGGCCAAGTCGGGAGCACCGGTATTGATCAGCAGTTGGATGAGCTGCTGGGCCAACCCGACAAAATATCCGTCGAAGACCTGCTCGGCGGCTGATGCGCCGTCCGCGGCCGACGCCGCCGGCACCTCAGAGCCCGCCGAATAAGCCGCGATCATCTCGATGAAATTCGACGGCAGCCGGCGGCTGCCGAAACTGTCGCGCGGCGCGCCGTCGGTTGCAATTTCGACCGTGGCGCCGAGCGGGTACCTGACGCCCAGGCTCGGCGGGATCGCCAACGAAACGACCTCGGTGTCAGCATCAAATCCGGCGGGTCCGATGGCGAAGATGAAGCGACTCGACAGCGCTTCGGAGACCTGATCGTCGAACTCTCCTCTCGCCAGAGCCGCCTGGGTGGCGGCGAGTTGTTGGTGGAAATCGCCGCCACCGCCGTATTGGCCGACGAGCCACTCGGCGAGGCCGGTGGACAGCAGGCCGAACGGCGACGTGGCAGCGCCCGACTCCAGTACCAGGGTCGCCACTCCCTGCGGCGCCCAGTTGGCGCCGTCCGCCGAGATCGAGGTTGGCTGCATGACGTAATCGATCGCCACAGTCACCGGATCGGCCGCGGCACGAACGAAGGGTGGCCCCGGGGCACGGTAGCCAGGCGTGGTGGGCAGAGCCTTGACTCGACTCAAGAGCTTGGCGTCGAGCCGCCGCGCACCGGAACCCGCGGCTGCATCGAGGACGGCCGTCGGGGTCGGACCACTGAGCTTGGCGACCGGGCCGGTGCCGAAGGTCGTACTGAAAATATCCAACGTGGCTGAGAACGAAAACGAGATCTTGACGAATACGATCTTGATCGAGGCCTTGACCTTGACCTTGGCGGTTAGCGCCAGCGGTGAGCTGTGCTGGGTCTCGAGGGCGAAGGCGAGGGTGATGGTGATGGTCAGGGACACGTCCACAACAATGATCTTGAAGTCCACTTTGCCGAAAACGTTGCCGGTCAACGACAGGCTGACGCCCCACCAGTAATAGTCGATGCCTTCTTCGGTCAAAGTACCGTCGAACGACGCCAGAAAACCTTCCACGGTGAGCCCCAGAATGAGGCTAGCGCCGGCCTTGAGCGGGCCGTCTTCAAACTCTTTGCCGACCCCACCCGCGACGCCCAGACCGAAGGTCCAGATGAGGTTGAATTCGGTGCCGAACTGGTCCGGCGCGGCAGCGCTGCTGAGCTTGCCGAGGTAAAAGCCCGCTTTGACGATGACCGGCACCGGCCCAGCCTGGAATTGTGCCGTGATGGGGTGGGCGTTGTCGCCGGTGAAAGGCCACCCGATGGCGAAACGCCAGTCACCGTTGGTCCAGATCGATAGGCTGAAGTTGGGCAGCGACAGCATCACCGCACCGAGCTTGATCTGGCCCAGGTTGAGGTAGACGTCGGCCGAGAAGACGCCGACTTCGTCGCTCACCTTGCGGTAGATAATCGTGAACGTGAAGTCTTCGATCTTGTCCAGGAAACCACCGGACTCCGCTGCTTCCTCGTCCTCGGCGAGCGCCACGCTCGCCGAGCGGACCAGGGCGCTACCGGGGTCGTCGCCGGGGTCGGCGCCGGGCCCGATCTCGCCACCGTTGCCGTTACCGTCCTCTTTCTTCTCGGGCGTGATCTTGATCTGGGCGCCGTAGAAGGTCGAGTCATGCAGCACGGCGGTCAGCGCCAGACTGCGGTAGGAGAATTTGATCGCAAAGGCCTCTTTCAAAGCCCCTTCTACGGGCTCGACGGGCGGGAATCTCGTTCCAAGGCCCCTTCTAAGGGCTCGGCGAACGAAACAGGCCGTTCCAAGGACCCTACTACGGGCTCGACGCGTGCAAGAACCCGTTTTAGGGCGGGGACTAGCCACGGCTCCGGCGGGAATACTTGTTGGTACCAGGGGAACCCTCGAGTTTGCGCGGGGCTTGACTGTGTTCACCCGGGGAACGGGTTAGGTTTTTGCGGGACACCGGGTGCTTCCCGGTACCAACGAAGGGGTTTTGCCGACTGGTGAGTCCTCACCCGGGTACCAACCGAGGGTCCAACCGAAAAATCGACTTTCCCCCCGGTACCAACGGAAGGTTCCACCGGGATCGAGTCCTCCCCCGGTACCCGGAATCTCGAGATCGACGACTCCGCGATCGCCTTCGCCGCTCCCGAACGAGTCCGCTTCCGATACCGACTAGCCCCATTCGATGCCCAATGGGTCGGCGCCACGACTCGGCGAACGGCTATCTATCCGCGCCTCGGGCCCGGTCGTTACACTTTCGAGCTGGAAGCTTTTTCCACGGATAGTGAGGGGCATAGCGCAGCGACGCTGTCGATCCAGCTGCCTCCGCTCTGTCATCAAACCCTTTGGTTTCGGTGGGCGGTCGGGCTGCTGGTTGGCCTGGCGGTGATCGCTTGCCAAGGGACTGGGGCGAGGCCGAACCGCCCTCAACGAAGCCACCACCATGGATCCGGCCGGAGCCGCCGTCTGATCAGCGCAGGGCGCGACTGCCACTTGTATCCTCCTGCGCCCGTGACGCCCCCCGGATAACCGCTACATCCACCATGGGTCGAGGATTTCTGATCGTGCTTACGGACAACTGGCAAAGGCATCGGTGTCGGTGATCGCAGCCGCCGCCGTGCCTTGAGGGTTGGAGTACCTTTGGGTACGCCCGGTGGCGGTATCGAGTACCTTCAGGGTATAAGCGGTGTCGGTGGTTGCAGCTGAAAACACCCACTTGCGCTGGTTGATAGCGCAACCATCGAGTACCTTGACGAGCATTTCCCAGTTTTCGGGGGTGAAGAACCAGAATAGCCCGGAGTCGTCACTGCCGGCGGGAACCTCGGTTGCCTGCCCTGACTCGCCGTCGGCGGTGGTCCAGTCCACGGAAACCTGAAAGCGGCCGTTCTGCAAACACAGAATGTTGGGACTGGCGCAGTCGCCGGGTTCTACTGGACCGCCGTCGTCGTCGTCATCGTCATCGTCGTCATCATCGTCGTCATCATCGTCGTCATCGTCACCGCCAGGGTCACCGCCGGGATCGCTGCCCGCCAGAGTTCTCTGCCCGGTGCCTGTCGGATCGAGCCAATCGCGCAGCCGGTTGTTGCGAGCGCCGCCACCTGTCCAATGGACGCTCATCTTGCCGTAAAAATCTGGCCCTGCAGGACCGCCGCATTCTGAGTAGCCGCCGGTCAACGTACCGACGCACAATCCAGCGCTGTTGAAAATGCAGGAGCCCGAGGAACCGGGTTCTGTGGTGCCGTCGTCCCAGGCTGCCAGCTCCCAATGGGTGCCGTCGTCAAACAATCTGTCGTTTTCGAAGCTGATCGACTTCTCGTCGAGATTGGGATGATGCACGCCGACCACTCGGTTCGGGGTCTGGCCGGTGGCATCCCAACCCGCGTAGTGGACTCGGAAGCTGGGATCCGGCTTACGGTCGAGCTCGACCAAAACAAAGTCTGACGGTCGATAGGCGGCACGCAAGGTTGCGCCGCTCTGATTGTCGGAGACGTTCCCGCCCGACAAGCGACCGCAGGTTGGCGACTCGTAGTTCCAATACACCACCATCGTGCTGGCGTTTGCACGCGTAATTTCACAATGTTCGGCACTCAGGAAATAGGCCGGCTGGCGCGCATCGCGGCTGTTGATCAGGCTGCCGGTACAGGCTCCAATTCCTTCGACGCTGTACCAGCCGACCGAACGGATCTGATCCCGCCAACCGTTCCCCTCGGAGCACACAACGTCGTTCTGACAAGTGCCCTGTTTCAAGGCATCGGCGCCAAAGAAGCGATAGCCGTGGTTGACCCGACCGATCTCGATTTTCGGCTCGGCGGCGCTCACCGCTACATGGACCTCCACCACCAGTTCGTCAGTGGCAATCATCGGTGTCCAAAACTGCCCGGCGGCATTGCGGTGTTCGGTGGTGTAGGGACCTTCGATGTGCTCACCGTCAGGGCTGTAGATCCACAGGCTCGTCTCTGCCGGCAGGTCGAAGTCTAGAATCCCTAAATTGAGACTGAGAGCACCTGGCGACACGATCCGAAGACGCCAGAGCCGGGAGCCATCGGCTAGAACCTCCCAACTTCCGGAATCTGTCAGTGTGTAGCTGACTTCGATCGGCGTCGCAAATCGAAAGAGGCCGCCCCGTATTGCCGGTCGCCGTGCATCCTGCGCCTTGAGGCTGGCAACATCTACCCATGGCATCTCGACCTGTGCCACCGAAGAGAGTGCGGCAACCGGTTGTCGAAAGCTCTCCGGCAGCCGAGTCATCCTGGCTCGAGCGATGGACGCGTGGGCCAACATAGCCACCGCAACTAGAATCATGGACTTCTTAGCGAGGGCTTTGTAAAAACGAAACGTCGGATGGATGGCAAGTCGAGGGGCATGTTTCATCGGAGCCTCCTGTCAAGGTTCAGGTCGTCACCGCCTTCGCCATTCGCTTCCAGCGAAGAGTAGGCGCTAACCTTGAACGCGACGGATGCTCACAAGACCCGCAGAAATGAAGCTCGGCTCTCCCAGCGCTGCTTGACTGGCACGACCGCCATCCAGGACTCAGAGGCAAGCAGACTGGGAGTCTTGTCCCTGGGAAGCATCGGCGCCGACTTCGACTCGGCTACCAGGCCCCTGTCAACGGCTGGTCGCCGGTCAAACCGAAGCTGTAACCGAGATCTGTAGCCGGAGTCCAGGTTCCACCTTCGTCGGCATCCAGCAGGAACACTCGGTTGGCAGGTCGGTAAATACCGATCTCGTCGTCACCATCGCCGTTCCAGTCACCGGCCAGCGGAGTATCCCCCACCAAACCCATCAGATACCCGGGGTCAACGCCAGCATTCCACGTGCCGTTCTCATTGAAGTCGACGAGAAA
Organism: Acidobacteriota bacterium; assembly: GCA_029263395.1. Classification (GTDB taxonomy): domain Bacteria; phylum Acidobacteriota; class Thermoanaerobaculia; order Multivoradales; family J023; genus JAAELT01. Next base: position 34,366 of record JAJCXO010000104.1, read on the forward strand.
AACGCGGTTGGACGGTCGGTACACGCCGATGTTGTCATCGCCATCGCCATTCCAGTCACCGATCAAGGGCACATCGCCTACCAAGCCCAGGAGAAAGACCAGATCGGAGCCCACCTCCCAGGTACCGCTCTCGTCCAGATCCAGGAGAAACAAGCGCGCCGCTGGCCGATACACCCCGATGTCGTCGTCGCCATCGCCATTCCAATCGCCGATCAAGGGCACATCCCCCACAACCCCCATTTGCGAGCTCGAGTCTGTTGCGGGGGTCCATGTCAGGCTTTCGTCGAGGTCGAGCAGGAACCGACGATCGGCCGGGCGATAGACACCGATGTCGTCGTCACCATCGCCATTCCAATCACCGACCAGGGGTATGTCGCCCGCAATACCGAACGGCGCTCCGGTATCCGCCGGTGGATTCCAGGTGCCACCGCCATCTTTGTCCAACAAGAAAAGTCGATTCGCTGGCCGATAGACCCCGATCCGATCAGCCGGACGAGACCCCGACGACCAATCGATGCCGTTCTGTGTCTTGGCCGTATCCCAGTTGCGATTCAAGTTGCCGCCGATTTCGTCCGCTTCACTATCCAGCTCATCAAAAGCAGTGACGTCTCCCCATACGTTCGCACTATCCAGCCATTCGACAATCTCGGTGAATCCAGGCGGATCGATGCCATCCGTATGGAGGTCCCAAAGCGCACGCATCCAATCGATCTCGGTTCCGTAACCGCCCCAGGGCAGAGGGCAGTTCGCCTCCATAAACCGCTCTACAAAACTGCCATTGGCATCTTCACAATCTACCGTGGGTGTCGAATCATTACCGAACTCGTTCTTATAGTAATGAAACTGACAATCGGTTTGGTAATGATCATTGAAAACATCAGCGGAGTAAAAGTGAGCAAATCCCTCGCCCAGAGCACAGCGGGCAAATTCTTTACTTGCCATCGAATGCTGACCACCGCTAGCTCCACATACAGCATCCCCAAAGTCTTCACAGTTGAGGTCAACCAGCTTGAAGTTGTTGTTGCCGGTCCCGAAGTCGCCCAGCGCATGCCCCGCCTCGTGGACAATCACGAACTTCTTGAAATGATGATTCCGATGAATGTAGATACGATCTTGAAATCGATCGAATCGGCTGCCTCCAGCTGCATCGATGGTGTAACGATAGAACTGTGACTGCATTCCACCAGCGTGGCGCCATATCGCATAGGCCGCCGGCATGTAGACATTGAACTCGTCGAACGCCGCTGCCGCGTTCAGTGTCACATTGAAGGTTCCGTTCGACGCTACGATGTTGGCTGTATGGGAACGGATCAACCCCACACCTTCCTCAACGACCTCGACGGTGTTGTTCTGTACCAGGCCTCGACTCTCGATGGTGACTTCGTAAGTTGCGTTGGCCGCCGAACCCGAAAAGTTGCCGGTACACCCGGCACCAGGATCGCCACTGCCGAGGCCGTCACCGAGAAAGCCCGAAAACAGAAGGTTCCCGCTGCGCCGGACCTCGACTTGAGAACCTCGTGATGTCCTTGCCGTTGGAAAATTATTGGTCCAGTAAGCCTCACCCACACCGCTGTCTGTGAATGTCGAAACTTGATTGATACACAACTTCAGCAAGTTGCCTTCGGCTGCGTCATCGACATTCGCCCTCTTCGAAACCAATGCCGGTCCGGTCGCTGCATGACCTGGTTCGCCAAGGCGACCGTCCTCGTGCTGGCGAGCGGCTATTTGCCACCCACCTGGGGCCGACTGAAAGCGGAGGCGAACGACCTGGGGCACGGTCTCCTCATGAGTTTCGGAGTACTCGAGTTTCAACGTGAGTAGGATATCTCCGGGCACTGCGAGCGGCTGGGTTGGCAAGCGAAGCAGGTCGACTGGAATGTTCAGGACCGTGGCCACACCCGGTTCCACTGGCACGGTTCGAAGGTCCTCCAGCGTCCGGAGTTCGAGCTCGCTGAACACGGTCGCGGTGACGGTCGCCAAACCTGCTGTTGCATGAGTGCTCGTGAATGTCAGTTGGATCGTCGGCCGATTCGCCAGGTATCGATCGCTGACAACGGCCACATCCAGATCCTCGACTTTGGATTCGGATGGAGTAATCAAACAAACATTGCCAGAAGGCTCTGCGGCGGGCGTTTCCGCCTGAGCGGAGATCAGGCTCGAGTCGACAACGAGGCCGAATACGATGACAAGGCGGAAAATATTCTTCACGGTGCCTCCCTGGAAAACCTCAAAAGAACTTCAAAAAGGGACAGGTAGCGTCGAACGACTCGTCCATCAAGGTGAGACTTGAACACTAGTGTCGCGGTCATGCTAAGTCAAGAGGATTCATCACCATCGAGATCGAGTCGACTCGTCGGTGGGTCAAACGCTACAACCGTGGCATCGACGCCTGAGAGATGCTTCGGTCTCTATCTCGGCGAACGCTGAGGTAGAGACCGGCCCACGACGCAACGGCACGACGCAACGGCACGACGCAACGACACGACGCAACGGCACGACGCAACGACACTGGCAGCCGAGTGGCAACTACCGCCATTCCAGGTCTCAGAGGCAAGCAGACTGAGGGTCTTGTTCCTCGGAAGCACCGGCGCCGGGTTGACGAGCTTTTGCCTCTCAACATGGCAAAATTCGGGTGAAATTGCCACCTATGTATACACGTTTACTCGGGACACCTCGCCAGTCGATCTTCCTCTTCGGGCCTAGAGGCACGGGAAAGTCGACTTGGATTCACGATCGATTTCCCGACGCAACGACTTACGATCTGTTGGACACTAGCGAAACTCTTCGTCTGACCCGAGAGCCGGGGGCCCTGTATCGAGAGTTGGTCACGCTGCCACCAGAGAGCTGGGTGATCATTGACGAAGTGCAGAAGGTGCCTGCGCTGCTGAACGAAGTGCATCGCCTAATGGAAACCCGCCGGCTCCGATTTATTCTGTCCGGATCCAGTGCTCTGAAGATCCGTCAGGGTGGCGCCAACCTGCTGGCCGGCCGCGCAATCACGACCTCCATGTTCCCACTGGTCGCGGCAGAGCGAGATTTCCAACTGGATCTCGATCACTCCTTACGTTACGGCTCTCTCCCGATGGCGGTCACCGGCCACGATCCTGCGGGCTATTTACGAAGCTACGCTGAGACTTACCTCGTTCAGGAAATCAGGGCCGAGGCCTTGACCCGCAATCTGGGCTCGTTCTCGCGATTTCTCGAGATCGCCGCACGCCAAAACGGTCAGGTCACCAATGCCTCGGCAATCAGCCGCGACGCTGACATCCATCGCAACACCGTGCAGAACCACTTCGGCATCCTCGTCGATACTCTAATCGGGTCTTGGTTGCCGGCTTGGAAGCTGAAGTCGGCCACTAAACAAGTCCAGCAGAGCAAGTTTTTCTTCTTTGACTCCGGCGTCGCCCGCGCCTTGACGGGTCGCCAGGCATATCCACCTACCTCCGAGGAACTGGGGCCCCTGCTGGAAACCCTAGTACTGCAGGAGCTGCGGGCATTTCTTAGCTACACTGGCCGTCACTATCCACTGTACTTTTGGCGCACTTACGACGGTGCGGAGGTGGACCTCCTCTTTGAGACCAGCGACGGATTCATCGCCATCGAGATCAAGTCGACTCGTCGGTGGGACAAACGCTACAACCGCGGGCTTCGACGCCTAAGAAGCGACCTAGGGGCAAATCGCACCAAGTGTTTCGGTCTCTATCTCGGTGAACGAAGTGCTCTTTGGGACGACATTCGAGTGTTGCCAGCGCTCGAGTTTCTCCGTCTGCTTTGGAACGAAGAGATCGCTTGCTGAACGGGTTGGCCACCCTAGGGCACCTGCCACAGGACTTGCCCTTCAGCGTTGTAGATCGACAACTTGGCTGCCCCCGTGGCGTCCCGATGTAAACGCAGCACGGTGGCGTTCGGGCCAGGGCCGGCCGCCCATAGGCAGGGGGTTCCTGGCTGGCCCACCACCAGGTTGCCGTCGGCTTGGAAGCTCGCGAGGTATCCGGTGCACGTCGTCCAGGTGTCGGTGGACCAAGTCGGCTGCCACAGGCCGTTGACAGTTTCGTAAAGCACGAAGTTACCGTCGCTATGCAACACGGCTTGGGCATCTGGGATCCGCAGGCCGTCTCCGTAATGAAATTGCGTTCCGGGCACGGTCAGGCTGCGACCGGCTGGCACCGGCGAATAGGCCATCCAGATCGGCGAACCCGAGGCATCTTCCACCACTATCTGGGCCGGATCGCCGAGAAACCCTTGCCGCAGCACGAACCGCTCTCCGGGTACTCCGAGAGACCAACACTCCTCGGCCCCTCCCGGGATCAATGCCAACTTGGCTAAACACAGCTGGACATCGAACTCAACGGAAGAGGTGTATTTTTCGATTGAGGCTTGACAAGCCGTCACACCTAGAAGGCACTTGTTTTGGCGTGGCGGCACGGTGCCGGGCACTTGTTTTGGCGGATCGAGGCTCGATCCGAGTCTCGATTACCGGCCGGGACCCCAATCGCTGCTCGATTGGGGTCCCGTGCACCGCCGTTGAGGCAAAACGAGGGTCGATTCGGCTGTTTGACGATCCGGACGAGGTCAAACGATGGTCGTTTGAAGGGTCCGACGCGGAGTTATTGTCAAAAAGAGGGGCGATTGGACTCGATGACAAGCCTCAGGACACGGATCGACGGTCGATTGGCGGTCCCGGCGATGCTCCAGACCCGGATCGAGCCTCGATTTGCCTTTTTGCAGCTTTCAGGAGCGCGATCGACCCTCGTTTGGGGGTCTCAGGAGTTGCCGGCACCTCAAACGAGGATGAGTTGATCTTTCTGTCCCCAGCCAAGCTCGGATCGACCCTCGTGTTCCTTGGGTGACGAGCCCTCGGCCTGGAATCGAGCGTCGGGCTCAACGTGAGCAAGGTTTTTTCGAGAATAGGGCAAAGACTGCCGCCGATGCTCGAACATCGATCGAGATCTTGAGGAAAATGAGCGAGGCACTCCATCGACCTGGTGGTTCGGCGGAGGGTCCGTTCGACGAGCTCGTGGCTGAGATCGGGCATGGCCAGAATTGGTATCGTGAAGTGCTTAGCGAAGCGGAACAAACGGTCGAGCAGAAGCTTGGGATATCTTCTTCGCTCGGGAAATCAAGTTGCCACAGGTGACCGGGAAACCCGCGGTGCCCTAGACGCTCGCCCTACCCTGGCCAGCCGCTCGACGGCATCCGCTGCATTTCACTCGAACCTATGTTGAGGAAGATCGGATGTCCGTTTCCATATTGATCGTCGGAAGTACCGGTGAAGAAGATGGTGTCAGCACCCGACTCGCGGGTCGGGCACTGTTGTGGGGACTCGAGCAACGCGGCATTGGGTGGGACGTCTACCAGCCGCGGACCGGGCCAGTGCCTGATCTAAGCGTCTATGACGCGATCTTGTGTTGGTCGCACCGCATCTACCGAACGGACGACTATTTCTTCGGGGCTCAGGAGATCGAAGCGCAGGCGCACGCCCTCGGCAAACCCGTGATCAACAGCGTCCAGCGCTCCCGTAGCCGCCATTCCGACTTCCTCACGACCTGGCACGAGCACGGAATCCCCTGCGCTAGATGTCAACACTTCGACGACTTCGAAGACATCCGGATGGACGCCCCGATGCTTCTGCGTCGCGACGGCCTGCACCAGGGGAAGGACCTCTTCTTCGCCCCAACGTTAAGAGAAGCGCGGCAGACCATCCAGACTCGGCAAGCGGACAGTACAAAAGAGAATCTAGACCTGGCGGTCGAATTCATCGACGTGCGCGATGAGCAGGGCCGCTACAACAAATATCGCAGCCTGGTCATCGGCGAACGGCTCATCCCGTATCACGTGTTGGTTTCCGACCACTGGTTGGTGAACTACCACGGTAGCTTCCATGCCGACGAAACGGCTATGCGCTGCGGCGAGGCCTTCGTCCGCGAAGGGGAACTCAATGTCGCCGAGGTGCTCGCGGCGGCTCGTTGGACCGGAGCCGATATCCTCGCCCTCGACTACGCCAAGCGCCCGGATGGACGTTACGTGTTCTGGGAGGCCAATCGGCATTTCTTGATGCTCGAGGATTATGGCGAGAACCAGAGTGACGAGTACGCGAAGGCGACGGGACATACCGGCGACGGACGCGACAAGATGCTCGAAGCCTTCGGGCTGGCGCTCGGTGAGCTGGTGCATGACCGGGCGACGGCGGAGCGCTCACCGATGAGGCGGCAGACCATCGAGTCGACAAGCTGCTCCTAGTCTCCAAGGGTCAAACGCTAGAATGTCAAGATGCCGGACTCCTCGTCGCCAACCCAACCCATCACAGACGACATAGCGCTGCCCAAGCAGCCGGCGATCAGCCAGACGACAATTCATGGTTGGTGGTCGGTTGGAGTGGGGTTGCCTGTGGTTGCGGCTGGAATCTGGCTCAGTGCACTTTCGCTCGACTGGATCCCGACACCGGACGATAGGTTTGGTGTGCCCCGGCAGGTCACGGCACTGCTCGGTGTGTCGTTTGCACTCTGTGGGCTGAGCCTGATGGTCAACGGTATCGTCGGCCTGGTGCGCCGAGCACGGATGGCTGCTGTGGCGGGAGCCCCTTGGGCGCTCGATTATGCCTGGGACTCTCAGGGTATCCGGAGCCGCAGCTCATTCTGGCGCAATGTGATGGGCATTGTCTTGACCAGCGTTTTCCTGGTGCCGTTCAACGGGTTGATGCTGTCTCCAACTCCCGGCGATCCGTTGTCGTCGAGCGTTGGAGGGTTTATGACGCTCATCATCCTGTTCTTTGATCTCTTGATTGTGGTCTCCCTGGTCTACACCTTTTATCTAGCGGCGAAGGACTGGAAGTACGGTCGCAGCTTCTTGCAGTTCCGGCGCTTTCCTTTTTTCTTGGGAGAGCCTCTCGAAGCCGATCTTCAGATCGAGAAACCAGGCGCTGTTCCGTTCTCGGTGTGCGCCACGTTACGCTTCATCGAGGAGCGTTTCGAGAAACAACAGCGTGGGTCCAACCAAGCCTCTGTGGTGGTGTCGTATCAGGTGTATGCGGTGTCAGCTCTGCTGCCAGGCCTGGCGAAGCCGCAACATCGAGGCACAAGTCTCAGAGTGTCGTTCCCGTTGCCGGAGGGAGATCAGTACGAAACCGGCCTCGGTGAACGGCCCGCAAAGTACTGGGAGCTCACGGCAACATCGGACAACCCGGAGGTCGACTACCGCGCAGCGTTCCTGGTGCCGGTCTACGCTCGAGAATGACCTGACGTGATTTGAGAACCCTTCAAACCTTGACAAGTCGCTTGACGCACCGTATTGTTTAGCAGTCCTAACTAAGCACCTCGCAGCCGAGCGCCTCCATGAGCGACAACTACTTCGACCTCCACAACGATTCTCTGGCACGCCGCATTGCCGGCGGTCTGGCCAAGTTGGGTACGGCTTTGCGTCACCAGGCGTGGCGTCAGGGCTCGCCCAAGGGTCTGACGCCGACTCAGGGGCAGATCTTGACGATCCTACGTACACGACCCGGAGCAACCCTGGCAGAGGTTTCGGAAGCACTGGCGGTGCGGCCGGCAACGGCCAGCGGGGCGGTCGCAACTCTGGAGTCCAAGGGCTTGGTCAAGAAGACTCGGCGCCCCGGGGATGCGCGGGTACTGTCTCTCCTGCTCACCGCCGAAGGTGAACACATCGCCGCGGAAGCGACGCAGTGGCCTGACTTTCTGGTTGACGCCATCGATGATCTCGAGGGTGAGGAGCGCCAGGTCTTGCTGCGTGCAATCCTGGGGATGGTCCGCGCCCTGCAGCGACGCGGCGAGATTCCAATCTCCCAGATGTGCCTGAGTTGTCACTACTTCCAACCCCACGTCCACCAGGATGTGCTGCGACCCCACCACTGCGGGTTCGTCAACGCGCCCTTCGGGGATCGCGATCTCCGCTTGGAGTGTCCCGACCACGAGCCGGCGGACGAAACCAAGGTCAACGCGGCCTGGGCTGCCTTCTCCAGCGCTCCACCAGCTTCCACACCCTGACGGTTATCGGTTTCAGCACTGCTACGAACCCTTCCCGCTAGATACTTAGGAGTCCTTATGGAAACTTGAACAAACGATTGGCACGCTTAATTAGGAGTCCTCATTAAACTCATTTCAGAAAGGTTTTCTACCCATGACACACAAATCGATTCAGACCCTCACTTTCCTAGCTCTCGTGTTCTCGTCCAGCGTCCTGAAAGCCACTGAGAAGCCAGCGCAAGCCGTTCCTGACATCACACCGCTACCACGCTCTGCGAATCTCGAGATCAAGGCTGCCTCGGTCACTTATATCGAGCACCTCGATCTCCTGGTCTTCGAGCAGAAAGTCCGTGGCGAGGCTGGCGGCACCGTACCGGCAGCCAAGGGACAGATGGACGGAGCGCCGGTCCTGGGCTACGTCTTCCCCACCACTCTCCAGCCCCAGGATGTCGGTTTCGGCGCCGTCGAGGGCACCCTCGCCTTGGCACTCACCTCACACCCCGACTTCGACGATACTCCACTGTGGGACGAAAACAGTGATCGCAACTATGCCAACGACGGCGTTGTCTTCCACACCCACTGGGTGGTCCTGGTAGCGGACAAGCGAGTGCCGGGCGGGCTCAAAGTGCGGGAGACGGCAGGCGACTCCGAGGCGACCCTACCACCAACCAATCCGGGAATGCCGATGTACCTCGACTCCCCCGGCTTTTCTGCGGTACTCCGCGGTGACACTCTGAAGATTTTGGTGCCAGCCCAGCGGGTGTCGGGCAAGACGTCGTTCCAATTCGACGCTGTCTCCGTCTACATGCAGGTGGCTCAGAGTGGTGACCGCCCGGTGCTCGGGGTTTATGAGGTTTACGGCGTGTTATCGGGAGACCTGAGTTTGCCCTACTCGGTCGACCGCAAATAGCATCCTCAGGGAGTCGTTAACTGACACAAATCCCTCGAGGCATGAATTCGGCTTGCTCGTGGGATCAGAGCTCGAGAACGATCACGCCATCGACGATTGCATAGTCCGCCGATCGTTTGATGTGCATCCCTCGCTCGAGAACGATGAATCCCCGGGCAAAGCCTTCGATCGCACGCCTTGGCCTCTTTCCAGGGTGAAAACCAGGTGAGTAGCCAGGGTGAGTCGGCACCTGGACGTAGCCCCTCGATATATGCATACTCAGCTATACATCTATTGGAGGATCTACATGATTGAGCCTTTGCGCCCCCTGATCCGTGTTCTACGACTCCCAACCATTTACCTCTTGATGGGTCTCGGTTGCCTTTTCCTGACCGAAACCCTGCTCGCCCACGGCACCATGGTCACGCCGGCCAGCCGGATCTACAAATGCCGTTTCGAAGACAATCCCGAAAACCCGCAAGACCCCGCTTGTGCCGCGGCTGTTGCCTTTGCCGGCAGCCCTCAGTTTCTCTACGATTGGAATGGGGTTCGCCAAGGGGACGCTAACGGACAACACCAGGTTGTGGTTCCGGACGGTGAGCTGTGTAGCGGCGGCGGCTCGGAGTACGCTGGGCTCGATCTGCTGCGCGACGACTGGCGCACCACCACGATCAGCCCACGGAGTGATGGCACCTTCGAGTTTGTCTACCTGGCCTCAGCTCCCCACTCGACCCAGGACATGTTGTTCTACATCACACCAGAAGGGTGGGATCCGCTCCAGCCGGTGACTTGGGAATCCCTTGATTCGATCGATGAGCCAGGCAATCCCAACGACCCGGTGGATCCGTTCTGCCACCTGACTACCGCCAACCTGGAACCCCTCGACGGTGGCGGCCAGGGATATCGCATGGTGTGTCCGCTGCCGGCTCGCAGCGGACGCCATTCCATTTTCCACGTCTGGCAGCGCGACGATAGCCCGGAAGCGTTTTACGCCTGTATCGACGTCGAGATGGGGGGTAGCAGCCTGATCTTCGACAGCGGCTTCGAAACCGGCGACACCTCAGAGTGGTCGTTGGCTGGCCCTTGAACGATTCTTGATCAGAGGGTCTTCATGTATTCGACGAGAGCCCATTTTTCGTCGTCAGCGAGGTCGACTCCGTATTCGTGACCACTGTTGTTGTTGCCGGCAGTTTCGCTGCGGAACATCCAGGCGCCTTCGCCTTGGCCCTCGACGTCGAGGCCCACTTTCTCGGGATCGAGCTCGCGACCAACCGGAAAGGCTACGGGTCGTGCGGACGCCGGTTGCAGCAGGTCCCACAAGGTCGGGACGGAGCCGTTGTGAAGGTAGGGCGGGCTGGCCCAAATACCGCTGAGCTGGCGGGTGTGGTAGGCGCGGGTGATGCGCCAGGTGGGATCCGCGCTGCGTTCGATGGGGGCGAGCTCTTCAGCGGTGACGCCATGCGCCTCGAGACTCTGCTGTGCCACGGTGCCACCGAGCTCAATGAGGAGTTGAGCATAGGATTTGCCGTCTTGTTCGAGCTCGGCAAAGTTGACCGCCCGCAATGGGTCGGTACCAATCTCGTCGACCGGCGTCAGCGTTTCTTCCCGATGACAGGCCAGGCAATGTTGCGCGTAGAGCTCTTCACCCTGACTAGCCTGCGCTGAGTCGATCGCGCCGAGGACGTCGGCTGGCCAGGCCGGAGCTTTCAGGCTGTGGGCAGTGCTCTCGAGGGCGATCACGTTGTGCGGCAGCACGGTGGTGTGTTGAGTCTTGGGGTCGTAGTCGGCGCCGAGGGCAATCGCTTGAGCATAATCCCGCCCCATCACGGCGGATGAGTTGCCATCCCAATGGACCCAATGAAAGCTGGCATATTCGAATAGGTGAGGGATGCTGACCGGGGCGTTCATCGCGGTCAGATTGTCGTGTTGGACGAGGAGATCCCAAATCGAATCGAAAGAATCAGCCCGGCCCGGGCCGCCCGGAGTTTCACTTTGGAACGCCTTGGCGAGGGTGACCAGGCGCTCGGCGCGGCGCCGGATGAAAGCCAGGTCGTCGTGTAGCTTGGGGAGGGCCTCGCGCAGATGCTGCCACGCGGTCTCATCTCTGGACTCGGAACCGCCGGTGGTGACCCCATCGAGTCCGGTCGCCGCCTGCGCCAAGTGACTCTGTCGGGTCTCCGGGGAGTCGGCGTGATAGGCATCGTGCAGGCTGGATTCGAGATGCGCACGGGCGGCACCCAGGGGGTGATCGTCTGTTGCCGCGGCGGCCTTGGTGAATAGATCGTGAGCCGCCGGATGCATCTCGAAGACTTCTTGCTCCTGAGCAAGCTGACGCTCCCATTGCATCAAGGTACTCACGAATTGCAAAGTCCGCCGCGGCGATTTCAAGGTCTCAGCCAGGTCGCCTTCGAGACCGGCGAGGAGAGCCTCGAAGTCGAGCATGTTGGGCGCGCCGTCGATGGTCAAGGCGGTATCTTGGTAAGTGAACTGCCCGGAATGGCAGGCGGCACAACTGACGCCGACCAACACCGACTGCGTCGGTGCGCCCGCCACGGGTGCAGCAGAAAAACCGATTGGTAGCCCGTAGGTATTGGACGGACCGGCCACAAATCCAAAACGCGGCAAGATCTCGATAAAGGGCCGGCCGGTGACCGAATCTTCCAAGGCGTGGAAGAAGCTCAGAGGGATGAAACCGCTACCCTCGTCATGATGATGCCAGAGAGCCTGTTCTTGTTCGCTGAAGCCAACGTCGAGACGCAGGGTTTTTGTGGCGTTCGACTCGAGGGTCGGCACCAACTTGGCTGGCTGGGTTGCCGTTTCCTGGGTGGTCGTTTGTGAGTCTGGGCTTTCTTGACCGCACCCCGAAAGAACCGCCACGAGGCTGAGGGTCAGAATCAGTGCCAGAAGGTTGTGTTGTTTCATCGGTTTCCCAGTCGTTCTCGTTGGGTGGATTCTTTCGGTCCGGCGGCTGCTGCACGTTGGCCGAGGTTTAGAGCGTCTTGAGAAATTCGAGTAAATCTCGCTTCTCCTCTTCCGACAGGTCGACGCCGTAAGTATGGCCAACATTTGAATTGCCGCGGATCGACGTATCGTATTCGCTCGTTCCGGGACCTGCGACGGAAGACTGAAAGCCCATCTTGTCAGGGTTGTAGATTTCGCTGCCACGATGGAATATCGCCGGTCGCGCCGCCTCCGGCGACAACAGGTCGACCATGCCAGGCACCGAGCCATTGTGTAGATAGGGTGCCCGCATCCAAGCCCCATCGAGCGGCACGTTGAGGTAACCGTCGGTACGTCGTAGACCAGGGAAGGCGAACGGTGGCGAGTTGATGCTCTTGAGGCGATCGACAAATGCCTCGCTCCACATCTCGAGGAACGCCGGATCGGTACCAACCTCGGTCTGGGCTGTGACTTGCCCAACCCGGTCGCCATCGAAAGCGTGGCAGGATGCACAGTGGGTTTCGTACGTCACCTGGCCACGGGCAGCAGTCTCAGCGTCGATCGCGAAGGGGAACGTGGCTGACGGCAGGTTGTAGAGGTATGCAGTGACTCGGTCGAAACTCTCTTCGAGGAAGCCGGAGGGTCCCTGGTTCAGGGGGTACACTGACATCAGATCGTCTTCGCGCAGGCTGTTGCCGCTGCCGTTCCAATGGAGGTATTGGCCTTCGCGGGCCCCCTGGTCCCAGAGTGGTGGATAGTCGGACGTGCCGACGGTACCATCGTCAGCCAGGCCGAGGACGCTGATCTTGAATAGGTTGAAGGCGTCAAAGCGACCGTGCCCGGCGGTCGGTCGGGTGTTCATCCAGGCCGCCCCTTGCTGCTGCTGGCGCAACGTTTTGCCCACCGTCGGCAACAGCACATAACGATAGACCAAGCGTTCACTCCAGCTGAGGTCAAAACGTGCCTCGATTGCTGGCAGCAGCACGTCCGAGCGGAAGCGAGGATCGTTGGCGGCAGCAAAGACGAAGGTGTTGAAGGCTTGGAAGTCCAACGCGCCGGCTGGTGCACCGGGCACAATCACCGGTTCAGCGGTTGCCGAGGTGCGGTAGCGACCGGTGTGGCAGAGGGCACAGTTTGGGCTCAATGCTGGGAAGCCCACCGTCTGTTTGGCAAAACCGATCGGGTAGCCACGCCCTTCGTCGATCATGCCGAAAACTTCCCAGCCACCTGACGTGGGTAATAGGTCAGGAAAAACTTCGGGCATTACCGTCCAGAGGTAATACGGGAAGCCTGGTTTAAGACCAAGCGCGCCGTATTTGAAGTGGGTCTCCGGATCGTCGAAGATTGCTGGCGGTCCCTTGCGCGCCAGGTGGTACCAGAGGCCCGAGCCGATCACGCTAAGTGCTAGCACAAGCCCCACCCCGGTCGCCGTGAGCACCTTCCGTCGTCGACTCATCACAAGGTGCTCCACGGTGTGCCTGTCTTCAAGGCTTCGTTCTTCACAGGCGCTTCCAAAGCTGGACGCCATCCCGCCGCGCCACGAAACAATAGAGACCAACGTAGACCACATTCAGCAGTATGGTGAATAGGTAGTAGGCGGTGATCCAAGTGGGTGGGACGTCCACTTGCCCTTGCTGTTGGGCAAATTGGGTAGGCAAGTAGCCGGCAGCATCGCCGATCAAAATGGCCAGCGCGATGTATAGCGACTGCCCTTTGACGCTGTTGCGACGCAGCAGCATGGCGATCAACATACCGGAGTAGAACGGGGTGTTGATGGCCGCAAACAGCCCGCCGTAGGTATCTCCGAAGGCAGTCACGAAGGTGTAGACCCCGACCAGGGACATTGCCAGACTAGCGGTGAGGAAGGTCAGGAAGTACTGCTTCAGGATCGGCCAATCGAAGTCGTCCCGCCCGAATCGAAAGAGGGTATAAACCACCCCGATATCGAAGACTAGAAAAAAACCATTGGCCACTCGGTAGGTCATCTCAATCTCGGTCAGAAAGGTGAAGATGAACTCCCAAGAAACATTCAGGCAGAGGGCAATCATCGGAAAGCCGTAGCTCTTGTCTAGGAACCCACGCCGAATCATCAGCACATAGGCGATCACCCAACACAGGGTCAGGATCAAGCTCGACTGATTGTGAAACTGTTCAACCATAGTTTCCTCCACCCTTGGTTTACCGGATCTGCTCGATCAAAGTCTGCCGTTAGATCACAGTCTGCCGTTAGATCACAGTCTGCTCGATCAAAGTCTGCGCTCGATTAGAGCCGCCGGAACGGGTCGATGCCGTCCCGGCGAGCCACCTGCAGGAACAGCAGGATGTACAAAATGTTCGCGGCCACGATCAGAACATTGACGGTATGCACCCAAGGCACCGAGATGTTCGGCTCGACGGTTTGTTTGGCGATCAGGTTCATCACCCAACCGCAAATATCGCCCAATAGCACGAAGAGACCAATGTAGAGCGATTGGCCACGGACGCTGTCACGGCGCAGAATCATTCCGACCATCAGCACACTGAGCAGCAGAGTGGTGAAGGTGGCGCTGATGCCGCCGTAACTATCGTCAAAGCTGAATGAAAACTGGCGTACCAGGAAAAATCCGCCGATCAACGTCGCAACGGTCAAAGGCCGGAAGTAACGCTTGGTGAGGCGTGATTCGAAGTCCTCTGGACCGTAGCGTAGGCACGTCCACAACACCCCGAGGTCCACCGCGAGGTAAAGACCGTAACCGATGCGGTTGGCCAACTGGGCACCAGAGAACAGCGAGTAGAAGACTTCCCAGGCGATGTTGAGGCACAACGCGACCATCGGCATGCCGTAACTGCGATCCTTTAACCCGCGCCGGATCATCAGCCCATAGGCGATGAGCCAGAACACCAGCCCACCGAGAGCCCAGAGATTCTGCGCAAGAGGAGAAAAGGTCATCGATCTGCCGCCCTTTCCTAGTCTGTTGTCGTGGAGACCACCCAGACTCTCTCGGAGGAGGGCCGCGAAGTCAAGAGGTGCTGGTTGAGAACCGCAGGGCTAGCAGGTCGAGCTGCCCACAGAGCGAAGAAATTGGGTTCCGTGTCCTGAACTCCGCTCTGTGATGAGTATGCACCTCAAAACCGCCAGCGGAATATAGAAAAAGACACCTAGATAAATGTTTACAATAGTGGCACTGGCGCACATCTCAGAAACTCTCACAACGCCACAATAGAGCCGAATTACCCACCCAATAAACACCGTCATGCAAAACGACATGCAGCGAATTTCACTACGAAATAAACTAATATTTCCACAGTCTGCAGTAGAAACTATTTTCCGACTTGATACACTGAAAAACCTTTCGATCTCGAACGGCAGGTCATTGGCGAAGAGCTGTGACAAAGGCCGAGCCTCGTCTATCAGCACCCAACATCGTGAACACTCATCAACTAATACATCTTCTAGCACCAATTTTCGAAGAGCTAGACGACGGGATCTCAGTTGCAGACGCGCGCCAACCGGACCTGCCGTTGAGTTACGTCAACGCCGCCTTTCTAAGAATGTCCGGCTACCGTTCGACAGAAGTGCTGGGTCGAAACTGTCGTTTCCTCCAAAGGCCTGAGACCGACTCCGGCTCGGTCGACAAGTTCCGTAGCGCTCTGTCCCAGAAAACCCCTTGCCAGGTGGTGCTACGAAACTATCGCAAGGACGGCACACCTTTTTGGAACGAGGTCAAGCTGTTCCCACTCCTCGACACCTCCGGTTCGGTTGATCTGGTCGTCGGAGTCCAGCGGGACTTGACAGGCCGACCGCGCCACCACAGCGCCAGCGACCCCCTGGATCAGCTAGAAGAGAAAATGACCCGCGACCAGGCTCGGCTACGGACTATCAAAGAGAACCTCGCACCTATGGAGACAATCCTCGGCGAGGTGCGATTTGGTGTCGTCCTTACCACCGACGAGAGGGCCATCAGCTTCATCAACCGAACCGCCTGTGAGCTGCTCGGCATCGATCACTCGTTGGCCGTGGGTCGTGACTTTCTGACCCTTTTCGAGGAGGTCGAAGGGTTACGTCAGATGTTCCGACCAGATCTCGCAAAAAACGAGAACCGGATCGACACGATCCTGCGTCTGCCAGGCGGTCGAGAGCTTTCGGTCGGCCTTAGTTTCCAGCCGGTCCGGGCTGCCCCCGACCACCCGCCGTACCAACTCATTCTCTTTCGCGAACTCGGCGAGCTCAAGCGAGTGAAGGAGGAGATGCGCCAACTCAAACGGCTATCCGCGTTCGGCCAGATGGCAGCCGGCTTCGCCCATCAAGTGCGCAATCCACTCGCCGCGATCCGTTCGATGGCCGATGGCTTGATTGAGGAGATCGAACCCGGCGATTCGCGACGAGAGTACGCGCAACGTACTGTGGCGCTGGTCGCACGAGTCGAAAAATTGGTGCGCCGATCGTTGCGATTCTCCCATAGCGAAGGCACCTCACTGCGCCCTGTCGAGCCTGCCACTCTGCTTACAGAGGCCATCACGGTGCTCGAACCGCGGTCGAGCAACACGGACGCGAAGCCGGTGCTCGAAGCTATCCAGAACCTGCCAGAGGTGATGGTTGATCGCGCTCAGATCGTCGAGATTCTAGTAATCCTGCTGGAGAACGCCATCGACGCTGCTCGCGACCCCCAGCGGGTTCGGGTTGCTGGCACCGTCGTGACGGACGAAACTTCGCGCGCTCAGGTCGCCATCGACGTGGTCGACCTCGGGCCAGGGATGCCCGCTGGCCGCCTGGAGAAGATCTTCGACCCCTTCTTCTCGACCAAACCGCGCGGTACCGGCCTGGGGCTACCGATCGCGCTGCGCTTGGCCCATGAAAACGGCGCACAGATCCAAGCCAGCTCGTCTCTCGGCGAAGGCAGCACCTTCCGCCTCTTGTTGCCCATTGTTGACGAGGAATTACCTTCGAGTCGAATCCTGGTCGAGGACGCTCCCAATCTGGGCCGGAGCCGGCCAGCGGGGATCGAATGAACGTCCGCATTTTCATGGTCGACGATGAGACCGATCTGGTCTGGACGGTCTCCCAGCACATCCGAAGAGAGCGTGCTGATTGGACCCTCACCGGTTTTTCGAATCCGGTGGAGGCCCTCGAGGCGATCAACAAAAATCCACCCGACCTCCTCATCACGGACCTCCGCATGCCGGCCCTCGATGGCCTCGAGTTGGCACTGCTGGCACGCCAGCGGGTCCGCGATCTGCGGGTCATTCTGATCTCAGCCTATGGCTCCTCGGCAGTCATGCAGAATGCCGAACGACTGGGCCGGGTGGTGTTCATCGAGAAGCCGTTCGACTACCGCGAGCTGATTCAGCGCATCGATCGCTGGCTGGCCGAAGACTCTCGTTTTTCGGGCGAAATCGACTTACCCCTGCTGAGTGACTTGATCCAAATTGTCGCCCTATCCAAAGAGACTGGGTCGCTCTCCGTGAGCCACCGTGGTCTACGTGGTCAGGTTTGGTTCACAGAGGGTCGGATCGAACATTGCACAACCCCAGACCTGGTCGGAACCGAAGCTTTTCGCGAGCTGATGAGCTGGACGGGGGGTGAGTTTCGACTCCAACCGGGCGAAACGGCTCCAACTTGCTCGATCGAAGGGCCAACCGACAAGCTCCTGCTCGACAGTTTCCGTCGGATCGATGAAGCGGGCGTCAGTGCGGCTGGATATGCGCCACCCGCAGCCGCGGATCCACCGACGATTCTCGGTCGCACCAAAGTCCTTTGGCAGCAGCGGCAGCAAACACTGAACCTACCGACCACGAGCACCGTGTTGGCAGTCTCGCTAGCCGACGGGAAGTCTTTGGCCCTCCATGGACCTCACCAGGATCGAGGATCGGTAGACGGCCAGAAGTCATTGCGCGAACTCGTCGAGATCGCGAGTTCGCTGGACGCTGAAAGCCCGTCGGGAACCATCGAAGCATTCGAGCCCGGATTCGGCTGGATCGCGGCTTGGCATCGCGACCATGGCCTGGGCGTCGTTTATGCGCGGCCGCTGAGTGGTACCTCCGGCCGGGTTGGGCTACAACAACAAGGATCCGCGATCATGCAAGCATTGGAGATTTCTAGCGATGCCTAAGCATGACGAACTTTGCCGGGCTCTCCTGGCAGATTCTAGCGAAGCGATCGTCTCTGGCCTGCTGGAGATCACGTCGAGACGGGTGTGGGGCCAGGCAGCGAGGCAAAACAGTGCGACGCGCTTCTCAAGACTGGCGAAGTTGGCCCTCCAACTGTGTCAAGGGCCTAGCGTTGGCAAGCTCTCCGCTGCCCTCCGGTTACAGCTCGGATCGACTTCGCTCTCCCGTCGCTCGGCCCGACGCCTGGCGGTGCAGGTTGGGGAGCATCTCCTGTTGATGCGTACTAGCCGCGATGGCCGGATGTTGATTTTCCTGGTGTTGGCACAGGGCAAACCCTCGGATGAGATCTGGGCGAGGATGGAAATTACGATCAATCTCATGTCGACAGTCAGCACTACCGACAACGGCCCGACCCCAGGGGCGCCTTCGAACGATCGCGGGCCGGCGTCAGTCCCAGGCAAGTGATTCGAAGGAGATTTCCTATGGACTCATACACTCGTTTTCACAAGACCGGCAAAGGGTTAGCCGAGATCGAGGATGATGCGCTGAAGCTCAGTACAGAAGAGCGTCAGTTGTTGATTTTGATCGACGGTACACGGACCGTTGGCGACATCCAGTTGCTGCTGCCGGCGGTCAGTGACCATGCTTCCCTCTTCCGCCAGCTGCTTCTGGAAAGCCTGATCACGACCGGTGGGCCCG
Source organism: Acidobacteriota bacterium (assembly GCA_029263395.1). GTDB lineage: Bacteria > Acidobacteriota > Thermoanaerobaculia > Multivoradales > J023 > JAAELT01. The sequence goes on from JAJCXO010000104.1 coordinate 52,960, forward strand.
TCACAGCAACCGCCACGCCAGCGTCGCCGGCAGTAACAACCTGGCCTGAAACACCGCCAGGAACACCACAACATGCGACCGCTCCCGCGTTGAGCGGGGCCGAGGCCGAACTGGAGAGACTGAGGGCAATGGCCCAGGCGGCTTCGCCACCCACAGCAGCCCAGCCGCCGACTGCCGCCGCGCAGGCGCCTGTCACCCCGGCAGCTGCCACCCCGGTAGCTGCCGCCCCGGCAGCTGTCACGTCAGCAGCTGTCACGCCAGCAGCTGTCACGCCAGCAGCCGTCACTCCAGCGGCACTAGCGGCTCCCCTTGCTCCGACGCCCGCAATCACCGACCACGATACCAACGTAATCGACGTTGCTGAGATCGGCCTTCAGATAACGCTTCTCCAAGACAAGGTTCTACGCGAGGCACGGGAAGTCTTCGATCACGAAGACATCGAGCTGCTGGCTCCCAAAATTCAGGCCTGCGAGACGCTTTCTGAGCTGACCATTCTCTCCACGCGGCTTCGCGACATCGTGGAGTCTTATGCCGACACACAAACTGCAGACCGTTTCCTGATCCGGATCCGCAAGATCTTAACTGTCTAAATGTGTTGAGGTCGATCGGACGCGACCTTACAAAGGAGGCAACGCCTTGACAACTCTGGCCATCATCACCCAATACACCTACTGGGTTGCGTTTTTATGCCTGGCTTCCGGCACCATCTACTTCCTCGCTGAACGAAACTCGCTGATCGAGGAGTACCGCGCGACCGCCACCACCGCCGCAGTCGTCTGCTTTATTGCGGCGGCCAACTACTTCGTCATGCAAGGATCGGTCGGACGTGACGGCTCTATCGAGTCGATCCTCAATTTCCCCACCGAGTTCCGCTACCTCGACTGGCTGATTACGACACCCCTGATCTTGACCAAGTTTCCATCGTTGCTCGGCTCGGGGGAAGATCGACGACCGCTGGTGGTCACGCTGATTTTTGCCGACGTGGTGATGATCGCCACCGGCTTTGCCGGTGAGCTGGCGATCAATCAGGCCGGCGGCAATTTCTCGTCCCTCGGCCTCGGAATGTTCCTCGCCTCGGGCGCAGCCTTCTGCTTCATCATCTACATCCTGTTCACGATGGTCGTTGCTGCATCCAAGGACAAACTCAAACCTATCCGCGACGGTTTGAAACGGCTCAGACTGTTCATCGCCATTGGCTGGATGATCTATCCGATCGGCTATTTGATGGCGATGTTCGGCATCGGACCCGAAGGCCTAGTGTTACGCGAGCTGATCTACAACATTGCCGATGTGGTCAACAAAGTCGGATTTGGCTTGGTGGCGGTGTTCGCCGTCCGGCAGGTGTCTCGCGACCAAACAATTCGTAAGGCGATCGCGAGCCTGTAGGCGGTTTCCGGCGGCTGCCAGCCGCCGGGCGCTCATTGTCGACGTTGAGCCACTATGAAACGACCGATCATCAAGCCGCGCTCCCCTGCTCTCGTCGTGGGGGCAGGATTCGGTGGTATTGCCACCGCATTGCGCCTGCGGGCCCGCGGCTATCGGGTGACGCTGGTCGACCGGCTGCCGGAACTCGGTGGCCGGGCACGGGTGTTTCGTCGAGACGGTTTCACTTTCGACGCTGGGCCGACGGTAATTACCGCCCCCTTCCTGTTCGCTGAGCTGTTCGAGTTGTTCGGCGAGCGGCTCGAAGACCACGTCAACCTGTTGCCGGTTGAGCCGTGGTATCGGATGCTGTTCGACGACGGGAGCCGTTTCGACTACGGCGGAACAATGGCCGACACCGAGCACGAGATCGAAAGCTTGTCACCGTCCGATGTCGACGGCTATCGGAATCTCCTCGCACACTCCAAGAAGTTGTTCGACAAGGGCTTTACTGAGCTGGCCGATCAGCCGTTCGATTCGCTCTCGGCCATGCTGCGCTCGGTGCCGGACTTGGTGCGCTTACGCGCTGATCGAACAGTCTGGGACGTGGTGAGTCGTCATCTTCGCGACCCACGACTGCGCCAGGCCTTCAGCCTCCATCCGCTGTTGGTCGGCGGCAATCCCTTCACGACGACCAGTATCTACTGTCTGATTCACTTCTTGGAACGGAAATGGGGCGTCGTCTTTCCCCAGGGCGGTACCGGGGCATTGGTCGGCGCTCTGGGCGACCTCATGCAACGTGTTGGCATCGAATTCCGTCTTGGTGAGACTGTAGAACGTGTCGATATTGTCGATGGGGCGGCGGTCGGCATCACCCTCGATACCGGCGAGGCGCTCGACGGCTCGCCCGTCGTGATGGGCACAGATCCGTGTTTCGTCTACAAACACTTGATCGCGCCTGACCATCGGCGCCGATGGACCGACGCACGGATCGGGAAGCTGCGCTCCTCGATGGGGCTTTTTGTGCTGTATTTCGGTACCACCAGAATCTACCCCGAGGTCGCCCACCACAGCATTCTCTTCGGCCCGCGCTTTCGGGGACTGCTCGAGGACATCTTCGAGAAGGGTCAGTTGGCCGACGACATGAGCCTCTATTTACATCGGCCCACAGCTACTGATCCCAGCCTCGCTCCGGCCGGGCATGACGGCTTCTATGTGCTGTCCCCGGTACCCAACCTCACCGCGGCGATCGACTGGACCATCGAAGGCCCGCGGTACGCAGAGAAAATTCTCGACCGTCTCGAGAGCACCGTTCTGCCGCGCCTGCGCAATCACTTGGTGTCGTGCTTCCACGTCACGCCGCAGTACTTCCGCACAGAACTCTTGAGCCATCGCGGAGCGGGTTTCTCTGTCCAACCACTTTTGACCCAATCAGCCTGGTTCCGCTTCCACAACGCTTCGGAAGATGTCCGCGATCTCTACTTCGTGGGTGCGGGTACCCACCCGGGGGCCGGCGTCCCGGGCGTCCTCAGCTCAGCCAAAGTGGTCGAAAATCTGTTGTTGGAACGGGAGAGGGCAGCATGACGTCTCGGCTTGGTCACACTGTTCGGGCCGGCACCGGAAGACCTCTATCGATGCCTTCCGCCTCGCCTAACACCTCCACAACGATGGCTGGTCGCGGCTCTACGTTCGCTTGGGCTAGTCGCCTGCTACCTCAATCACTAGGGCCGGACGTTGCCCAGCTTTATAGCTTCTGTCGCCGCGTGGACGACATTGCCGACCGTTCAGACGACTCTCAAGATGCGCGGCGTCGCCTCGCTGGCTTGCAGAACGCGCTGCTAGCAGGTGACGTGAGCGATCCGCTGGCGGCCAGAATGCTCGATCTGGCGCAACGATACGCCTTCGAGATCACGCCGGCCATCGCCTTGATCGAAGGGGCCAGCTCCGACCTCGGACCCGTTCGCATCGCGTCCAGTGAGGATCTTCTGCGGTATGCCTATGCGGTAGCAGGAACGGTTGGGGAGATGATGTGCCCCATCCTCGGCTGCCGCAAAGCGATGGCGTTGCCCTTTGCAATCGATCTCGGCGTCGGGATGCAGCTCACCAACATCGCCCGCGACGTCTTGGAAGATGCCCAGAACAACCGCCTTTATCTGCCCGCCGACCGACTCGATCCAACGGTGACACCACACAGCCTAGCGGCAGGCGAGTCGGCGGCGCGGGCCAGTACCTGGAACGAGATTCTGTGGCTCCTCACCTTGGCCGAGCGCTACTACCGAAACGCGGATCTCGGCATCGGCTTGCTGCCGCTTCGAGTAAGGCCCGGCATCTTGGTAGCAAGCCGCGTCTACGAAGCGATCGGCACGGAAATTCGACGCGCCGGCGAAACGCTCTACTGGCAGCGACGAGCCAAGGTCAGCCGCCGTGCCTTCTTGTGGCAGACGCTGCGGGCGCTTTCGCGTCTGCCCCGGCCGATTGAGAAGGCCAATCGGTCCGGTAGGATGACACCCGCGGCGCACTTACGCCGCGTACGGCTATCGACTCCTCTCGAGGAGCACCGTGAACAAGGGTGAACGGGCAGACATCGCGATCATCGGTGGTGGTTTGGCTGGCCTCAGCCTAGCCTGGAGACTCGCCGATCCGACTTTCGGGCAGCATAGAGTCATTGTCCTCGAACCTCGCGAGCAGTACGTTCCCGATAGAACCTGGAGCTACTGGAAGCTTCATGATCACCCGTTTCAGCCTTGGGTCAGCCACTCCTGGGAGCGCTGGCAGGTTGCCACCAACGCTGGGACCGCCGTCGGAAATTCTACCGAGCACCCTTACCAACGGCTACCGGCCGCCAGTCTCTATTCTGCTGCGCTCACTCGAATCGAGAACGCCGCCCATGTTCATCTTCGCCTCGGCTGCTCGGTGGATGGCCTGGTCGATCGCGGCCCAGGGGATGTCCAGGTCACCGGTCCATGGGGCGAGCTGAGCGCTGCTCTGGCCTTTGACAGCCGGCCTCCGAAGCTTCGGTCCGGTGCCCTTGTACAGCACTTCTGCGGTTGGGAGATCGAAACCCCCGAACCCCGCTTCCAGACCGACACTGTAACCCTGATGGACTTTCAGGTCGCACAGCAGGGAGCGGTGCACTTTGTTTATGTGCTGCCTCTTTCCCCGTGTTCAGCGCTGATCGAGGACACATGGATCTCGCGGTCACCTCAGCCACTGAACACTTATGCCCAACATCTGCGGCATTATCTGACCCAGCACCTGAACGTCACAGACTATCGGCTGCTTCGGATGGAGGAGGGGCGTATCCCTATGGACCCAACCTTGCGTCGACGTCGCCAGCGGTCGCGAATCGTGCAACTCGGTACTCGTGGCGGGATGGTACGGGCCGCCAGTGGCTATGCCTTTCTCCAGATCCAACGGGACAGCGAGGACCTGGCTCGCCAGTTGACGGCAGGAGCTCGCGTCTGGCGTCGCGGACTTCGTCCACAACGGTCTCCAGGGGTGTTGACGCGCCGAATGGATTCGGTCTTCCTTGGCTACCTCGATCGTCATCCCGAAAGGGCACCAGAATTGTTTCGTGCCCTATTTACAGGCTGCCCGCCGGAAGACTTGGTGCGTTTCCTGGGCGGTGTTGGCAGCTTTTCAGACCACCTTGCTGTCATTGCGGCATTACCCAAACTGCCACTCTTGGCGCAGCTCTTTCGCGGCAAGAAGCGACATGAAGCTTGAGCTCCAAACACCGAGCCAGACGGGGCGTCCCACTTGAGGATCACGCCTACGAGACCGGGGCCCGTGCCTGGGGTTATTCTCGTCGTCCTACCACTGGTCGCCGCAGCGCCCTGGTTGCAGGACCTTCCGCCCGGCGCCCAGGCCATCGTCCTGCTCGCCGGAGTGTTGATTCTCGGCGTACCCCACGGTGCACTTGACCATCTGGTGGCACGGTCACTGCTCGCAACTCGTATCGGCCGGTGGTGGCCGCTCTATTTCGGCCTGGCCTATCTGATGCTCGCTGGAGCGGTGTTGTGGGGCTGGCGAATCGCCGCGCCGTTCACCCTCGCCGGCTTTCTGGCGTTGTCGATTCTGCACTTCGGTTCGGATCGTCGAGCAGGGGCATGCGGCCGCTGGCTCAAGGTCGCAGCCCACGGCGGCGCTCCGGTGGTATTACCTTGCTTCTTCTACCCGGAACCGACGGCAATCATCTTCCGTCTGCTGGCCCCTACTGCGCAACTTGATGCCACAGCCGTGCTTGCGATCGCACGACCGGCCGCATTCCTGTGGAGTTTCGCAGCGCTGTATGTGATCGTCCGATCGCTGGTTGAACCGTCGCCAAGCGGCGCAAGATCAACCGCCGTTTGGCACGCGATCGAACTACCAGCTCTTGCTTGGCTGTTCGCCTTCTTGCCGCCGCTGCTCGGATTTGGCGCCTACTTCTGCCTGATCCACTCCGTTCAGCACCTCACAGAAATCGGTCGCCATTTGGGCCCGGCGCAATCCCTCAATCGGTTGCGCTGGCTGGTTCGTCAGGCACTGCCACTGACAGCCACGACAATCGTTCTCGGCCTACTCGTCGCTCCGTGGGCCGCCCCCAGCCTCACCCTGGACGAAACGTTCTTGCGACTTACTTTTTGGGGCCTTGCAGCCCTCACCGTTCCCCACATGCTGCTCCTCTTCTTCTGGAATCGATATCGGATCCGAAATATCGAGGAGCCACAACAACACCATGGAGATGGAGCTCATGAGAATCCAGGTCACCGGAATCGCTTTGACCGCCGTACTCGCGCTGACCGGCGTCAGCACCGCCTCCGAGTTGGTTTGTAACAACGGCGCCACAAAATCCCTTGGTACAGACGGCGTGTGGCGGATCTTCAAGCCGATCGCTGTGCAAGAGGATCTGCAGGTTGCTCGGCCTCGTCACTATCACAAGCCGTGGAAAAAATTCTCTTTCCGAGTGCCTGCAGAAACACCGATGGTTGAGGGGTTCGGGCCACCCACTGGCGGTGCCAAGGACCATTCCACATACTTCGAGGACCAAGACACTTTACCGCTAGATGCCGCAGAGACACGCGCCTGCGAGTTATTCGCGGAGGCGACGTTCTCGGTCTATTCGCGAGAAGCAGTTGATCGTGAGTTCGCGGCCAAGATAGAAGTTCAACAAGGTATGGACGACATGCGAGCGACCCTCGAGGCGATCACCGGCAAACTCGAGAAAGTCACGGACGAGTTGGCGCGCTCGCAGCGCACCACCGTTCAGCTCAACGGGCGCATCGAATTACTCGAGCAAAAACTCAAGGCAGCAAGCGGAGTGGCTGGAGGGAAGAAATGAGCTCGCGGGCTTGCCTTTGACTGGATTCTCAATGGCTCCAGAATAGGCCATCCGATGTTGAATTTTATCCATGTCAATGCCTCCGACTTAACACGGGTCGAAGTACTCATGCATACCCTTGCACGAGGCGACTCAACCGATGGGTTAGGAAAAATCGCCAGCGAGCACATAGGCAACGGCGGCAAGCGGATTCGGGCCCAGCTTGCTCTGACTGCCGCCAAAGCGGTCGATGCGGAGATCGATGCTGCGCCCTGGGCGACCGCCTGCGAATTACTTCACAATGCCAGCTTGATTCATGACGACATTCAAGATGGAGACCAGTTTCGCAGACAGAAGAAATCAATCTGGGCAGAATACGGATTTGCACAGGCGATCAATGCGGGTGATCTCTTGTTGATGCTGCCATTGACTGCCGTCGATCGACTAACGTGTCCTGATCACATGAAGTGGAACTTGACGCGGGCGCTGATTCGGCGAGCACAGGCGGCTGCAAGAGGCCAAGCCCTCGAGCTCAGCATCCGACAAAACATCAACTCTACTTGGGCTGAGTGGAGTCATGCCTATCAGGGCAAGACTGGCGAGCTCCTGGCGTTGCCGCTCGAGGGAGCCGCATTATTAGGCGGCCTCCCGACCGAGGCGGCAAAGATATTGGGTAACATCTTTCGTAAGTTCGGTATCGTTTATCAGATATGGAATGACATTGGGCAAACATTGAGCTTAACAAAGCAAACTACTCCGAAAGATTTGTCCTCGTTAGGCATTCTACTGATCACGCACCTTCAGCTCCAACCCGAGGACTCATCACTGGCGGCGCTGACACTTGCATCAAAAGAAGGATGCCCAAGAGCTGCCTCTGAACTTTTGGATCGAATTCACCGAGGCAGTGGGATTCACGAACTGCTCGAACGAGGCGAAGATATTCTTGAAACTATTCGGAGAGACCCGGCCCTAGCAGCTTATCCTGGCTTGCAGGAGCTTGCCGAGGATCTTGCGACGCTCAGCCCCCTGCACGGGCAAATACCCATGCAGTCTGCCATCGCAAGTTATTCGTGACCTGATTACCCTCACTCCCTATGGGACCAACTCTGTTCCCTGCCTGAGTTGGGCATTCGGCAACTGATCGACGATCCACTGGATCAACTGAATCGCCTTGTCGACCAGCCCCCATTGCGTGACGTGGGTGCCAAGGTCGTCGACTGCCAGACCCTCGTCACAATCCCTGGTATAGTTCTTTCTAGTCATTCGAAAGGGCGCGTATCAGGGGGGCTATCGAGGAGGAGTCATGCAAGAAGGCCAAAGCAGAGCCCAGTTCTTTCAGAACAATCCCAAGGCGAGTGCCTGGGCGGCATTAGACGACGCTACCAACCAACAGAAGAAGATCACCCCTGGCCCCATCAAGCTCAAGAAGGGCCAATTCGAAGGCAAACGGGCGATCATTCTTGGTGCTGGTGTTGCCGGACTGACCACAGCCTACGAGTTGCTCGCTCAGGACTGCGGTATGCACGTGACGGTGTTGGAAGCTCAGAATCGCACCGGAGGCCGCTGCCTGAGCCTACGGACCGGGGACACGTTGACCGAAGACGTCAACAGCAAGCTCTTCGACTCCAAACCTGGCAAAACCCAAGTTGTTCGCTTTAAACACCCGGTCGGTGACAGCGAGCCCTACCTGAACGCAGGTCCTGGACGTATTCCGTCGAGCCATAAACGACTGTTGGCCTATCTCGAACGGTTCGGGGTGGCGGTCGAAGTTTACGTCATGAATTCCGAGTCCAACCTGGTCCAAATGAAGGGCGGTCCCCATGGCAAGAAGCCGGTGGTTTACCGTCAGTTGGATCACAACACCCGCGGCTGGCTGGCCCAGATGGTTTACGAGAAGGCCGACGAGTTGCTGCAATGCACTGGGATCGATATTCCGGAAGAGGACCTCGACACTCGAGCAGAGCAGTTGCGAGATCTGATGATCTCGTTCGGCGAGTTGATTGCTGACGGCTGTAACAAGGGAAAGTACGTGCCCACCGCGGGCCAAGACGGTCTCGAGAATGCCCGCTCGCGGGCGGGATTCGAAGTGCTGCCGGGAGTTGATGCCGGCGTCATCGCCAAAGCCATCGATCTGGACACCCTTCTGAAATCCAAGTTTTGGAGCAAAACCCGTTTTTTTCAACCCGTCGACTTCTTGTGGCAGCCGACCCTATTCCAGCCCGTCGGCGGCATGGACCGGGTGCAACACTCGTTTGCCCAGCAGGTGGCGGCACTGGGAGGCGATATCCATTTGAACAGCCCGGTAAAATCGATTGATTGGGATCACAAACGTAAAGAATTTGTGATCCAAGTCAGTCAGATCGGCACTCAAAAGACCCTCGAATACCGTGCCGACTACTGTTTCAGCAACATCGCCATGCCGTTTCTGAAACGTCTTCTTTCCAAGAATCTTCAGGACGAATGTTCCACCAAAGGTTTCTCTGCTGACTTCAAGGCCAGCCTCCAGGCAGTTTATCAGTCACAATTCGAGCCGACGGAAAAGCCGGACAAACACGGTTACGTGGCTAGATTCCTGGCCAATACGACCAAGGTGGGCTGGCAGGCGAACCGTAAGCTCTGGCAAGGCAGTCCGATGGTCGCTCGCCACGACGACGGGTGCAACGAGGACATCGTGGGCGTTCGCGACTCGGAGGTTGGCGTAGTGCCAATCTTCGGCGGTATCTCCTGGACCGACGACGAGATCGCCCAGATCTGGTATCCATCCGACAGTTACCACAACAAAAAAGGCGTCTTGACCGGTGCCTACAACTTCTCGAAGACCGCCTATAAATGGGGGAAATTGCCCATCAAACACAGGCTAAAGAAAGCCCGGAAGGGCGCTGCGAAGTTCGGTAAACCCTTTGGTGCGGGACTGCGGGACGGTGTCGCTATCGCCTGGCAGAACATGCCGCACATCAAAGGCGGCTGGGCACAGTGGCACGTTGTGGACCAGGCGGTTACTCACTTCAATGTGCTAGACCAAGGCACCGGGGTGGCGAGCGCCAAGGGCAAGATATCCCCACCCGTGTTTTTTGTTATTGGCGATCAGATCTCGTCGTTACCCGGTTGGCAGGAAGGTGCAATCGCCTCGGCACTGAACGCCCTCAGCCGGATGGCTCGGCCAGACCTAGAGATCCCGCATTTGCGGGCTTTGCCGGACACCCGCTTGATGGTTGAAGGCGTCTGACGGAGGCATCCAACATCGTCCGCGGGCTCTGGTGGCCGGAGCCCGCAAAGACGATGGTTGACTAAGTACGGTGGTCGATTAGATGCGGCGGTCGATCAAGTACCGTGGCCTACTGAATATTGTCCTTGGCCGACGCGGAGACCATCGGGTCCCCTGGATTTCCGTCACTGTCGTACGGAGTGATGACGTAAAAGATTTCGGTGTCGCCGTTGCCAGCAACACCGTAAAACGGATCACCAGGGTTGTCGTCGTAATCATCCCGGTCGAGACTCCAGCCGGTGGCGCCATCGATCGGACGATGATTGTCTAGGATGAAGCTGGGACCAGGCACGGAGCTGTTCTTGTAGTACCACTGAACGGTGTGGGTACCTTCCATGCCGTTGCCTCCGCTGAACCCAGTCGCAAATTTTGCGGCAGTCCAGACGTTCGCAATCCTGTCGAACGATGTGGACCTGAAGCGGTCCGCATCTTGGATGTAGGGAAACTGAGGGAACTGATTTCGTGGCCAGAGCTCCTGGGTATGGCTATAAATCGTCGCGATTTCAGCGGCGTTGAATTCGCCTCTGGTGGCCAGAAGCGCCCGAAAATGCATCGCTAGAGGGTGGGCGTTGGTCCCGAGCTTGAGCTCTTTGAGCTCAAATGGGTTGATCAGGAACGCGTCGATCGCCAAGACCTCGTCGACAAAAACTTTGAGACTGCGGTCGTCGCCGATCTTGACCCTGACAATCGAATCCTGCGCTAGCCGCGGGCGCTCGGTGAAGGGCGAGTAGAACTTCTCGCCACTGGGGCCAAAAAAGGCAATACCCCGACCGGCGGGGAAATTTGAGCTCGGCGCTTCTTCGAAGACCTTGATCGTGAACGAGCCCGTCACAAAACCTTCACGGACTCTGCCATTCCAACGCCTGAAGCACAGGACGATATCTACCGCGCCGTCGACATCGGTGATGCGTCCCGGATTCGTCTGGTATTCAGCGGCCGAGCCATTAAAGATCTGTAGGTAGCGATCCCAATCACCTCGGTCGACATAACGTGGAGCGGGTCCCAGGGAACCGTACCAGAGTCTTGCCGGGTCGAAGTCGCCACTGATGTGCTCGAGATGTGGGGTATCGGGAAGAGCGCTCCCGAACGCTTCAAAGGACCTGACGCTCGCTCCAGGCGTCACGGGGGCCGTGCGAGCGTGGTCTGAGAAAGCGTACGGAGCGAAGGGGGCATAGCCCCATTCTGAGAGATCCATCAAGTCCTGCCAAAGCAGGTCTTTGCGCGGTGACCGCTCGAGAACAACAGCACCCAAATAGAAGAACCCGCGGCTATTGCTGTTTTGAGGACCCTTTTGGACCCTGATCGAAACTTTCCCCGTCGGATCCGCCAGAATACCAGTGGCCCGAACGAACTGAGATTCGTTATTGTGAACGTTCAGGTAGTAAGTCTGGGTATCGTCCCCCGTGATCTCGTAGGCTGTTTGTCGATTGTCGCCCACCGACATCCTCGAAGCAAAGATCACGAAGTCGTAAACATGGTCGACGCCGAGTCCGGTTAACTCGACCACGCCCAGGGGTGCGGTGTTGCCCTGGAAGAGAACATCATTGCCGTAGAAGCTATCCCGCGCCATTCCTGCAGTGACCCCTGAAACCATCGGATTGGAAGTTCCGGAGGTATTAGTGCTATTGAAGCCGGTGGCGGAAACGGAAATGCCAGTCGACTCTAGATTTGTAGTCTCCAGGAAATACGTTGTATCGAGGTTCTTGATCACGTTCACCCCGACTTCGTTATTGTCCTTCGCAAAGTCGAGCAGCATCGTTTCACCCTGAGCCACTGAATGCAGCGAAAATAGAACCAGCCAAACCGCCAAAACTTTAGATTTCATCAGGTTCTCCATGGATTGAATGGGCGCAAAGTATGCCGCGTTATTAGCCGCGGCGGTTGCCGACAGACGGCTACTGGGTTCAACGCGGTGGCCTGTGGGTCGAGCGCGGCAGCTCGTGGGACAAGCGCAACGGCCACCGGGCGCAACGCGGCGGTCGTACTGCCAACGACAGCGGCTCCAATGCCCAGGGCACAAACCGCACCGTGGCCTCTGATGAATTGCCTGAGAAGATTCGGAGCCGCTGTCACCGTGAAGGCGGGAAACACCCCGAGAGTCCCTCAATTGGAGCTACAGGGACTTCGCTGCGTTCATTGTCTCGAAACAACCTACCGAACATTCCTGCCTTGTTGCCGATGTTCAGCACCAACGAAAGTCACGCGCCGAGCGTAGACTCGAACAAAGGAATAGAACTGATGATGTTGACATTTTCGAGCCAAGCCCCACCTTTCGAACGCCGTTCTTCGTGGGTCACGATGGCCGTTGCTGTCGTCTTCATGTGGATGAGTGCCGCAACCCAGGGCCAACCGCTTTCGCCGCAGCACCACGACAAGAAACCTTTCGCAAACTCGCTATATTTTTCGTTTTACAGCGATATCGACGTCAGCTTGCATCACTTCCTCTACCGTTGGGCCAAGATGGAGGCAATGGCGGCTGGCAGCATTCCTCGACGCTACCCCGAACCGACGATGCGAGAGGTGGATCGCCAGATTCTAACAACCCTCAGTCCTGAAAAACGAGCGCTCTGGGGCGCGGCAGTCGCTCACTATCGACAACATGTGGTTTCGCGAAGCCTACTGTTCGACCAGGGGTTGATCACCCTTCGAGACAGCCTGGCAAGTGGCAAATCGAGCTCGCTAGCCGAGATTGATCAACAGACCCGCAGGCAGTTGCAGCAAGTGCTCACTCTCTACGGTCGCCACTGGTGGCCGCGGCACAACCGTGAGCATCGGGAATGGGTAGCGGCGGTGATCGGCGATGTGATCCGCTTCGAGCGGCAAATTGTGCAGCGCATCACAGCCGCCTACGCAGCGGACTGGCCCTCGCCACCCAACCGAGTGGATCTGGTACCCTACGCCAGCTCGACCGTCGCTTACACCACCGGCGAACCTCACACCATGATCGTCGCTGATGATCCGGAGTCGCGTAGACCTTGGGCTTTGGAGCTGCTCTTCCACGAAGCGTCGCACTCCAACGCCCTCGAAGGCCATCTCCATCACCTGATCGACACAGCCTACCAAGACCGCGATCAGGAACCGCCCAGAAACCTTTGGCACATCCTCCTGTTCTCGATCGCAGGCAAAGCAACCCAAGACGTGCTCGGCGAAGCTGGGCGCAGCGACTACGTCACCATGGCTGAGCAATTCGAGATCTTCCGGCGTCGCGAACTCGACCAAAAGATCTGGCAAGTGGTTGATCAGGTCTGGTACCCGGCCATGACCAAGGGAAACCCCTTGGAGCAGGTGATGCCAGCCATCGTCGATGCTCTGGACTGATGTAACGAGCCGTTGCATCATCCTCCTGCTGTCGGCGAACAAGTTGCCAACAGCGCCCCGGCAAGATCATCGGCCGGTGGAGCCCTGATCGTTGCTCTATATGGACTCGCTTGTCCAAGACAACTGGACGCTCGAAAACAGAACGAGGCCGGCCCGCGGGTCAGCCTCATCTGGAGAGCCTTTCAATAGTGGGACAACACCAGTTGCCAGTCTCGGGGGTGTCGCTCGTCTCAGTGGAACGGAAAGAATACCGGTACCAGGATCACCAACACGATGAACACCAACACGGTCAAAGGTGTACCAACCTTGAGATAGTCGCTCGACTTGTAACCGCCGGCACCCATCACCAACAAGTTGGCTTTGTGGCTGAAGGGGGTCATGAAAGCGGCAGAGGCGGCCAGGCTTACGCCCCTCATGAAGGGATAGGGGCTATAGCCAAGGTTTTCGGCGGTTTGGAGGACCACCGGGGCCAGAAGCACAACGGCGGGAGCGCCATCAAGGCCCTGGCTGAGCATGCTGGCGAGGAACACCAATGCGGCGAGTACAGCGTAGGGACCAAGCGGCCCGGCGACGGAGGCGACGCTTTCCGCGATCAACAAGGCGGCGCCAGTCTGTTCGATAGCGAGCCCCACCGGCAGCACCGCAGCCACCAGGAAAATGGCTCGCCACTCGATCACCTGATAAGCCTCGCGCATGGTCAGAGCGCCGGCCAGGATGACCAGGCTGGCAGCGGTGAAGGCGGCGACGTGGATCGGCTGGTAGCCGCTGGCGACGAGGCCAATCATCAGCGCCAGACAACCGACGGCATAGGGCGCTTTGCGGGTGCGGCGGGAAGATGGATCGGCTTCGGCCAAAACCACAAAGTCGGCATCGTTGGCCAGCTTCTGAATCTTCTCTCGCGGCCCTTGCAACAACAACGCGTCGCCAAATCGCAGCTCGAGATGCGCTAGATCGGAATGGACGGTTTTGCCCTCGCGCCACAGAGCGACCGCAAACATCCCGTAACGATCCCGAAAATCGAGCTCAGCCATGGTGCGGCCAGCGGCTGAGGAGCGTGGCGACAAGGCAACTTCAACCATACCGACATCGTCGGATTCGAGGGTTGAACTGGCGGTGTCGGCATCGTCGAGGCGGACGTCGCCGAGCTCCAACAGAGTCTGGAGATCCGCCGAGTTGCCGACGATCAGGAGCCGGTCGCCAGCCAGCAGCGTCTCGTCGGGCTGGATCGCCAGCCGGGTTTCGGACGCTCGAATCAAGCCGGCGACGGTCAACCCGATCAGCTCTCCGAGGCGACTCTGCCCCATCGACAGCCCCACCAACGGGGAGTCTTCTGGGATACGGATCCAGAACACCTGATCCCGCAGCTCTTCGAGGGCGGTCAACCCGAAGTCCTCGGCCGCAAAATCTTCGCTTGCAGCCAGCGCCTCGAGCTGCTGGCGCGTACCGAGCGCCAAGACGGTATCGTCGGGGTGTAACACGTGTTGCGCGAGATGTGACTGCTGGAGAATATCGCCATGACGGATGCCAACCACCACCACCCCGAAACGCTCACGGAACCCGATCTCGCGCAGGTTGCGTCCCAACAGAGGTGAACCGGCCGCGATCTTGAACCGTACTCCGCCGACCCCACCGGACAACGCCGGCAACTCGTCCACTTCGGCGGTCTGCACCTCGACCCCCTGGAGCCGCAGAATCTCTCGGACATCGTTGGCCGAGCCGTCGACCATCAGGACACTGCCCTGGCGAATCAACGCTTTGCCATCCGGCGCTAGCTGTTCGCGACCCTCATGGACGATCGATAAAACTTTGACTCCGAGTGCGTTGCCTAACCTGGTCTCAGCCAGGGTCCGACCATGGAGCGGTGAGTGCCGCGGGATGCGGATCGAGAACAGCCGTTCGCGTAACTGGTAAACCTGACTGAGATCACCCCCGCCGTCGAGCTTCGGCCCGTGCTGCTCGCGGGCCGGCAACAGGCGTTTGCCGATAGTGATCATGTAGACCGTGCCGAGCAACAGCAGGCAGATCCCGATGGGGGTGAAATCGAACAAGGTGAACGGCTCGAGTCCGCGGTCGGCGAGCACCTGCGCCGCCAGGATATTCGGCGGCGTGCCAACCAGGGTGGTCGTGCCACCGAGGATGGCACCGAAGGCCAACGGCATGAACAAACGGGACGGCGCCAAGCCGGTGCGTGGCCCGAGGGTTGCCACGGCCGGCATCAGCACGGCGGTGGCGGCGATGTTGTTCATGAATGCCGACATCACCCCGGCGACGAGCATCAACGTCACCATCAGGCGCGTTTCGCTATTGCCGACAATGGCGTGAATTCGGCCACCGATGAAATGTGCCACACCAGTTTCGAGCAGAGCAGCACCAACAATGAACACCGACATCATGGTGATCACAGCCGGGGACGAAAAACCGGTGAACGCCTGGGAAGGGCTGAGATAGCCGCCAAAGATGAGGATCACCAGCCCGAGAAAGGCGGTCAGGTCAACCGGCAACTTCTCGGTCAAGAACAGCACCACCATGCCGATCAGCAGAGCAAAGAGGAAGGCAATTTCGAGAGTCATGGGGTGATCATAGCTTTCCCGGCCTCGCGTGGTGACGTTTCCTTGCAGAGTCGACGCCTCAGCTCCCGCCCAAGCACCTCGACGTGGGGCTGACGCAGCATCGTAAAGTGATCGCCGGGAGCTTTCAATACCTCGACTCCTCCACTGGCCAGGGTCCCCCAGCGGTCGACAAGCTGAGCCGCTTCCAGCGCCGGACACGCTTCAGCGCCAAGTCGGGACAGATCATTCTCGAATCGCACGAACTCGACCTCATGACCCAGCGTCAGGACAATCAAATGACGATCTCACCGCTCGCGCTGTTGGCGTTCGTCCTCGGCCCGTCGTGTCTCGTCTTCAGCACGCACCCGTTGGCGTTCCGCCTCTACCCGTTCCTGTTCGGCCAATTGACGTTGTTTATTTGCCTCGATCTGCTGCCGACGGGCTTCGTCACGCTGCTGCTCTGCTTCCACCTGCGCCAACAACGCCTCGGTGGCAGCCTCATCAGCCTTCACTTTCTGCTGCAATGCATACATGCCAAAAAACAGCACAACCACCGCAATCGCCAACACCGCCAGCATCATGCGTCGCGCCATCTGCAACTCACGTTGACGCCGCCGTTCCTTCTCGGCAATCTCAAGCTCGCGTTCCCTTTCACTGTACTTGAGGAACAACATCGCTCGTTCGAAAGCGACGTCGTAACGTTGGGCCCAAACTTCGGTGGGATCGTTCTTGTCTTTCCAATTGAGAGCGATCTGGAGTTCAGGATCACGAAACAGTCCAGCTTTACCTTCCTGATACAAGCCAGCTGCCTTCGACAGCTGCAGGTAGATCTGAGCCGAACGTGCTTCTTCCTCCACCCACTCGATCAACCTGCGCCAAGTGCGCATCAGACTCTCGTGGGAGATATCGATTACCACCTCACCTGCCAGAGATACGCCCGCTGGAGGCATCAGGAAGCTGCGGCCGGGCGCCCGAAACCGCTCGATCACCCGGGCTACCGTCGCTGGCTCGCCGCCGGTCAAGTCACAAATCTCAGCCAATGGGATCGGCCGCCGCACCCCTCGGGTGTCAGAGCCGGTGTCGGTCAACCCTCGAAACATCAACTCGGCGACCCGCTGCTCAGCTGCCGTTTCGAGCTCTCGAAAAGCCTCCTCCGCATGCAACGACAACGCTTCTGCCATCGTCCCGGTGGCTTCATAATGCCGCAGGTCGATCGCTTCGTCGTCACTGTGATGACGCTCCCAATAGTCCCAGGTCCGCATCAAGGCATGCTGTAGAATCGGTAGCTGGTCGGGATCGTCGCCAACGTCGTTGAGCAGCCGCAGCACCAACCTGGGAGAAATCTCCGCTCCGCCCACCGCCACCGGCCCAACAATCGCTGCTCTGCGCTCCTCACGAGTCATCCGCGGCACCAGATACTGCCCGTCGTTGATCGCCTCCGCCAATCCAGGGAACTCGGTGCAATTGCCGATAAAGTCCGAGCGCATCGTCAGCACGACGTAAATCGGTACATCGTCTTGCTGAGCGGCTTCGAGCAACAGCTTGACAAACGCTAGCGCGGAGTCTTTTGAATCCTTGATTCTCAGGTTCTGCTTGAAACGGAACAACTCTTCGAACTGATCAGCAAGAATCAGCAGGTTCTCGCCGTCATCGAGGCGGGCTTGGCGCACTGCGTTGACCAACCCCAACGCGCTACGGCAGAGGGTGGCTTCGAGCAGTGCCCGAGTCATCTCAGCGAGTTCAGGATCACCGCCCGCAAGCACTTCCGGCTGATTCAGGGCACCAGCCAAATTGCCGATCGGGTCACTTCCCGGACGCATAACCGCCACCCGCCAACTCGAACCGGCTTTGGCCATGAACCCGCTGTAGAGCGAAGGAATCAACCCCGAACGGATCAGCGAGGACTTACCGCTCCCCGAGGTGCCGACCACCGACAAGAAGCGGGTGCGACGGAGGCGGGCCAGCAAATCGTCGATCTGTTCCTCGCGCCCGAAGAAGAGATGATCTTCGTCCGGCTCGAATGCACGCAACCCAGGAAACGGATTGAGCTGTTCTTCAGAGTCCCACATCGCGGTTCGATTCCTCAGGACCGCAGCTGTTCGAGAAAAGGCGCCAGGGCCAATGACTCGAAATCTTTCTGTTGCGGAATCACAAGGGCTTCACGGGTGCGGATGCGACGTTTCTGAGGTGTCTCTGGCTGCGCGACGTAAATGGCCTTGGCGCGGAGCGGCTTGGTGCGACCGAAAGCGGCACTCTTTTGCATCTCGCGCAACTTGCGACGCAGCCACAACTCGTTGCCAGAACCGTAGTAGAAAATGATAGCATCACAAATGACAAGGTTTTCTTCATGGTCCTTGCGTAACTGTGCTTCGTCACCGTCGAAAACTGGCACAACAACCTCGAATCCCTGATCATAAAGATAATCTTCCAACGGCAAGGTATAATCGAGATCTCGTTGATCACAGATCAAATAAATACGGACCAGATCGTCGCCCAAGTTGACCTCATCCAACAGGTCGTGACCGTCATCGGCTGCCGCCTCGGGTGGCTCCAATTTCTTGTGGATGGCCGTTTTGAAATCTTCGAGAGACGCTTGCAGGACATCTGCCCCATCTTGGATGCGAGGATCGTTGTGCAAACTATCGATGAATCCGCGCTGGCGTTCGTCATCGGTGGTGAGATTCGGTGGCATCCAAATCAAGCGTGTGAAGTCGCCGCCATCAAACGCAATGGCATACTCGTTCTGCAACACCACCAACGATTGTGCTGCCCCTTCCGGTACGATGCCGTAGTTACGTCCGACCAGGTGTACTGAGAGCTTGCAGCGTTCGAGAGCCCCCTTGATCAACTCCTCAGCCTCGGGGGCGATCAACGGTAATGGCCGATCCGGCAAAACTTTGTAGCCATGTCCGAGGAGCTCACGTTTGATAACATCGCGCTCGTTCTTGAGATCAAAGCTAGTCTCGGCAAGATAAACCACGACCGCCTCTTCACCGGAAGCGGTGCTAGCAGAGTCTGTAGAGTTAGAGCCTGCGGAGTTGGAGCCTGCGGAGCTAGAGTCTGCTGGGTCAGCAGAGGCTGAGTTGCTAGCGCCTGAGCTAACGCCAGCCGGTGGCAGTGCCCCGTTTTGCCTCTCCAGCAGCGTCAACGCCTCGGTAATGTCATGAGCGAGGTCGTCGAGGCGCGCCCAATATCGACGCGAGTCCTCAGGCCCCGAGCCCTGGCTCAACTCGCGAGCACGCCCGGTCTCCGGATCAACAATGAAAAAATCGTAACCCAGAACTTCCTGCAACTCCCCGGGATGTCGCTCGAGAGGAATCTGTGTTTTGACGACCTTGAATACTCGGATTTTGTCGCCGACACGTATTCCACCCGCAGATTCCGAAACCCGATAAAATTCACGGAGCTCACGTGTACACCAATCGGAATTGACATAGCGCGGCGACAGCACTGAAACCAACAGGCCAACGCGCCCCAAGCGATCGATCAGCTTATCTGAGAAAACATCATTGCCTTGCAATTTGGGATCACGCCAGATCTTGGGTTGTTTACCCAATAACTGCGCAAGACGGATCTCCAAAGCACGATGGAGATTGGCGATCCATCCCTTTTGCCCCTCTACCAACGCTTGATCGTCGATATGGGCATAGCTGACAAAGATGTCGCTATCGAATTTCACGAGCGTAGAGAAAACCCTCAACCCACAGCGCAGGCTGCGAGCCTAATCTTCCTTCACTGATGATCAGAAGTTTCTCGACTCAAAACCTATCCATTCGAAAACCTCGTCACCCATCTTCTGATCATATCCGATCTGCGTAGAGTAAAAATCTGGTCGAGTGGATGAAGAGGATAGACTGCGACAGATTGACCGAATGTACAAGATCCCGTCCAGCCGTAACGCCCGCTGTCGCCTCCTCGCCAAGGAATAGATCAGCACTCGCGTAGTCCCCATGCTCCAAGCTGCGACGGCTGAAGCCGCTTGTAGCCAGCGTGTTTCCTAACACGGGCCTTCAGGCCCGTCAGATGACAGGTGATCTAAACCGGTTGTTCTTGGGAAAGAACGCCTCGAGTGCTCGGTCGAGCTTGCGGGCCGCCATGCCGGCTCCTGCTCGCAGCAAACCTGCCGGACCGTCACCTTCGACCGGTATAATCAGAGTTCAACCCCAGCCACTCGAGTTATGAGCATTCACGCCACAATGAAGGAGGTTCTATATGCCGTTCACTTCCGTTTCGCGACGCACCTTGGTTCGGATACTCGCAATGAGTCTGATCGTTGGACTCACAACCTCTTGGGCTGTTGCCCAGACGACGGAGTTGTCGGGCCTCAGCGGTGACGCATTGGTGATTCGCGACTCGAACGGCATCCCGCACATTTGTTCCAGTAACGACCGTGACACCCTATTCATGCTGGGCTACGTGCATGCTCAGGATCGCTTCTTCCAGATGGATACGCTGCGGCGTACGTTTAGCGGCACCTTGGCGGAGTTGGTGGGCAGCGACGCCCTGCCATCTGACGTGCAACTGCGTAATCTGGGGTTGAGGCGGGCTGCGGAAGCCAGTCTTGTCGCCTACCAAGCCAATGGCCTCAACAACTCGCTGGAATTGCTCGAGGCTTATACCAACGGCATCAACGCCTATCTGGAGGGCAACCCCCTGCCGCCAGAATATGGCGGCCTGGAACTATCCACCGCAGCTCCCTGGAGCGTAGTCGACACCCTGGTACTCGGCAAAGGCTTGGCTTTCGGGCTTTCGTTCGACCTACTCGAGCTCGACCTGACCGTTCTGGCCGGGGCCTATTCCCAAGCCGGAGCCATTGGCGGCTTTGATGGCTTGGCTTTACTCTTTGAGGACGTAACCCGCCACGCACCGTTCGATCCGACCATATCGATCCCATCATCGGCTTCAGGCTCGGGGGCTGAACGGGGCCAACAACGTTCTCTGGCTGCCCCCTCGGCGAGAACGCTCGAGTTGGCACAGCGGACCCGCGATACGCTGGCGGGCGTCCCGCTGCTGAAAGAAGCTCTAGAACGTCGAGCTGGCGATGTCGGCAGCAACTGGTGGCTGGTTGATGGCGACCACAGCGCCTCCGGCTTCCCGATGCTCGCCAACGACCCTCATTTGGCCCTCAACACACCCTCGACCTTCTACGAGGCTCACTTGATGGCATCCTCGGACTTCCGATGCGGCCTACCCGAGGGTAATGCTGCCGCGTTTCGCAGCAGCGGTAAGATCAGGACGGACAACGGACCCGCGATCGCCAAAACAAAGGCCGCCGAAGCCAACGCCAGCCGTCTAGACGCCAACGGTGTCAGTTTCCCTGGCGCTCCAGGGTTAGTGCAAGGCTGTAACCAGACCATGTGCTGGGGATCGACGGTCAACCCGATGGACGTGACTGACGTCTACCAAGAGATCCTGGTATTCGACCCGAATAGCGGCCTACCCACCCACACGATCTTCGACGGGCAACAAGAGCCGTTGATCCTGATTCCCCAAAGTTTCAGCGTCAATCAGGTAGGTGATCAGCAACTCGACAACCTGGTGGACGCCGGCATCGGTCCGTTGGACGGAGGCCTGACTTTGGTGGTGCCGCGCCGGAACAACGGTCCGATCATCTCGATCGACACCAGCCAACAGCCACCGATTGGCTTCAGCGTTCAATACACGGGCTGGCACGGCACCCTCGAGTTCGAGGCCTTCTTCCGCTGGCTGCACACCAGCAGTGTTGATGAATTCTCGAGCGCCCTGCAATTCTTCGATGTCGGCTCACAGAACTGGGCCTATGCTGACGTCAACGGCAATATTGCCTACTTCACCAGTGCCGAGCTACCGATTCGCGAAGATCTGCAAACTCTGGGCTTTCCCGACGGCGGCATGCCACCGTTCCTGATCCGCGACGGCAGCCACACCCTGCGCCATGAATGGATGGCTGTTCAAAATCCGCAGCCGAACCAGAGCCTCGGCTTCGAGATCCTGCCGTTTGCTGAGATGCCGCAACTCGTGAACCCGAGCCGGGGTTATATCTTCAACGCCAACAACGACCCCGTCGGCAACACCCTCGACAACAACGTGTTGAACGAAGTGCGACCGGGTGGCGGTGCGTTTTACCTCAGCCCTGGTTATGTCAGCTTGCGGGTCGGTCGCATCGGCCGACTGATGGAAGAGCTGCTGGGAGACGGTGGCACCGCGACGCGGGAAGATCTCGAAAAGATCCAAGCCAACAACCAACTGCTCGACGCCGAGCTGGTTGCACCGTTCCTAATCGCCGCCTTTGCCAACGCCTCTGACGCAGGCGCGCCGGCTGCGCTCCAAGCGCTGGCTGCTGACCCCGGGGTTGCTGAAGCGATCACCCGGCTGATGGCCTGGGACTTCAGCTCCCCCACCGGCATCGTTCAGGGTTATGACCCTGGTGACGATCCGTCGAACCTGCCGCAGCCGTCAGCTGATGAGATCGCCAACAGTATTGCGGCCACTGTGTGGAGTGTGTTTCGCGGCCAGGTTGTCCAACAGGTGATCGACGGTACCCTCACTCAGGTGGGTCTCGGGGATTTCCTGCCCGACAGCCGATCCGCCTACAAGGCCTTGGCCAACTTGTTGATGACCTTCGACACCGGTCAAGGCGTTGGTGCTTCAGGCATTCCGTTCTTTCAAACCGGGATGGGCCTCCAGCCGGCACAGGATCGTGACCTGATCTTGTTACAGAGTCTGCGAACGGCCCTCGATTTGCTGGCCAGCGACGATTTTGCAGCCGCATTCGGCAACTCGACCACCCAAGACGACTACCGCTGGGGCTACCTGCATCGCATCGTTTTCGATCATCCCTTGGGCGGGCCGTTCAACATTCCCAACGCTGGTGGATTCAGTGATGTTTCTCCGAGTCTCCCGGGAGTCGCTCGTTCCGGCGGCTACGAGGCGGTGGATGCGTCGTCCCACAGCGCCCGAGCTGACGGAGTCAACGACTTCATGTTTGGTTCTGGACCCGCCCGTCGGTTTGTCGGCGTACTCGATCCGGCAGGCATCTCAGCCCAGCAGATCATTCCTGGGGGCCAGAGCGGTGTGATCAGTAGCCCAGACTACGCTAGCCAACTCGGCCGCTGGCTGACCAACGACTACCACCCAATCTTGCTGACTCCAGACGCTGTCGCTGCGGATCGACAAACCGAACAAGGCTTCACGCCGCTGTGCTCGCCGGATGACACCACACACTGTTTCCAGACCCGACGCTTCGCGACCACGGTCGACTGGAGCCTAGAGCCGTTCGGCAGCGGCCCTGGGTTCACTGTGCCTGGCGCCTCGAATCTCTCCGGCAACTTCTACTTCTTCGGGCGCGAGAATTGGGAGATGCTGGTCAAAGTACTCGATGGCTGTGCGATCAACGGCCACTATTGGGTCTACGTCTCTGCCGCCACCGACGTCAGCTGGGACCTATCGATCGAAGACACCGAGAGCGGTGAAGTCTGGACCCGGTCCCATCCGGGCGGCTCACCGTCGCCGGCCATCACCGACACCCAGGCTTTCACCACCTGTCCGTAAAGCCGACCCACTATCGAGGGATCGCGCTCCCTCTGAATTGAATAGCCCCGGGCATGCACCCGGGGCTTATGCTAATAGGCCGGTGTCCGCAACTACTTACTGACGACCGTTTCCTCACTCGACCGTTTGCACGTCGGGCGTTCAACGGCGGTGAGCATCTGGGCAACTTGCATGCCTTCGCCGACCGAGCCGACCAACGAGTTGGTCCAGCACTCGCACATCGTTTGGCCGGTTTGGAAGCTATCGCAGGCTTCGACGCAGACACCGGCGCCGCCATTACAGGCTGACCAGAACGGCCGACCGCCGCAGCCCCCAGTGCTCCGCGGACAATCGGGCGCGGAATAGCCGCAGTTGCCGCCGTACCCAACTTGCCCAGGGCGGGCTACATCGGGACCTACGAGATGCGTATCGACGCCTGAGACCTCACCCTTCAAGCCTTCTACCATGTTTTCGTTTGCCATCGCGTCGGCAACCGAGGCGGCAGCTGCGGCTTCGACATTGTTACCAAAAGCGGGAGCTGCGATCACCAGGAGGCCCAGGAGTACGATTCGTTTCAGCATATCTTCTCCTTGTGTAGAGTTCTGTTGCAAGTTAGGAGTCCACAGAGCTGGCCAGCTCTGTCCCTGGACCAAAGCAACAGTCGTGCCGGTTGGACGCCTTCAGCCGAAAACGACGTTTCAGGGGCATGAACCGAGTCAAACGATCCATCTCCGTGGCCATCAACAAGGACTCCTGCGAGCCCGAAGATCAACCGCTCGCCCCGCGAAAACGCCAAGGCCAGAGCGAGACTCGGACAACTCGAGTGATGGTTCTCTACAAGTTTCACCGAGGATTGCCAACGGCGGGGCTCCCCGGCCGCCCGTGCATCTCGAGCAGCCCTTACATCGGTTCGTCCGATGCCCCCGACACTGGATGTGGCTCTACAATGGAGCCAGGTGGCTCAGAAAGTTAGCCACCCGGGACAGGCTAGCCCAAGACCTTACGCACCATATCCGCGGTCACCATCAGCGTGTGACCGCCACCTTCCCGCGCCGGCAGGTCGCCTGCATGTAGCGGGTCGAACTCGAACGGATTGATCATCTCGGAAAAAATTGGACGCAGAGCGCGGGCACCGGTACGGCTGTCTTTGGCGGCGGCCTCGGCAATCAGGGAAGCCGCCAAGTCCTCAATTTCGAGGTGAATACCGAGGGTTTCGAAGAAACGCAGGGCGCGGACGAAGGGTGACTCATAAGACTTGAGCAAAATCTCGCGCAAGACTCTAATCGACAAATCCTCGAGCAAGACGGTGTTCTCGAACCGGGCCATGAACTGCGGCACCATGCCGAAATCGAAGAGATCTTTGGGCTTCAAGAACTCCGACAATACAAAACGGGTCTGCATCCTCACCTTGCCTTCAGCGGTGCGGATCGTGGTGGTCCGCAGCTTCTCGCCGCTGCCTGGCTTGAGGACACGGTTGTAAACCTGATCGTAGAGGCCTTCGAAGGCACCACCACAGATGAACATCATCTTGCCGGTGTCGATATCGAGAGTGACCTCTTTCTCTTTACCGTCAACCCAGGCATGAATCGGGTAGGCCACCCGCTCACCCTCCATAAGGGTGAGTAGACCTTGCTGCAAGACGACACCAATGGCGTTGGGCTTGCCAGCAACCACCGCCGCCATCTTGTCGATCTCGTCCACACAGATGGTGGCCCGTTCGATGGCTTTCTGCAACGCCTTGGGTGACGGATGGTGCCCTGCAATCGCCCGCGCACGCTGCTCGACCGCCTTCAGTAGTCGACTGGGCCGGAACTCCATACGATCCACATCCACCAGCAAGTTGGCATTGATGATCGTGACAGCTCGAAACGGCTCGTATTCCGGCACCTCATTGTAGAGGCGCTGGATGTTGTTCATGATCGTCGTTTTACCGGTTCCGGAGCTACCGATCATCAACAGGTTTCCCGGTATCTTGCCAGTTGTGTGCTTGAAGACTCCGACCGATACGAAGCGTAAGGCCTGATCCTGGCCCAACACACCGTGGTTGAGCTCTTCGAAAATAATCGGTGGACGAATATCCAAGAAGGAGCGCAAGGCGGGCGCCTCCTGAGTGATGGTCTCAATCAAGTCTTCAACTACTGGCATGCTGAGCTCCGCAGGTGTCCGTGTAAGGGTAGATTCGGAAAGGCGAGGGGCTTGGGAGTGCTGATGTCATTCGGCCGATCTCTTCCTGGTCCAAAGGGGGCCAATTTCCGGGATGCAACTTCGTCTCTGCAGCCCGCAACAGTGAAGTTTACGGAACCAAGGGCCAGAGCGCCCATGGATCACGACGAAACCCACTCAGCTGGTATAGCATCCAACCTTCTGACCACATCGACGAAAGGTCCGTGACATATGAGTGCTTCACTGTACAAGGTTCTTCACATCCTAGGTGTCCTGATGGCTTTCGGCGCCTTGGGGGCCATGATTTTCCAAGCCATGAGCGGGGCCCGGGAGAAGAGCAAGCTGGCCGGCCTAACGCATGGCATCGCATTGGTGTTGATCCTGGTTTCCGGTTTCGGAATGCTGGCCAGGCTCTCTTACGGCTTTCCGCTCTGGGTCATCCTCAAGATTGTCATCTGGTTGTTGATCGGGGGCTCGATTGCCCTGATCCGGCGCATGCCTCAACACGCGACGATCTTCTGGTGGGCCATGCCGCTACTCGGAGCCTTCGCTGCCTACTTGGCGATCTTCAAAGAAGCGGCATTCTGACGCACGACCTGCTAACGTCTCTCGATCTAGACCTGTCTTTTTGCCAGACCTGTCCTAATCCAGACCTCCTCAATCCAGAATGTCGATGATGGGACAAGATCCAAATCTCTGCTGGCGGCGATGGCACCCACTCTCCAGAGTGGTGCTCATGTTGCTGTTGACCAGTGTCGGCACTGTGGACGCTACCGATCTACGCGGCCGGATCACATTGGAGAAGAGCGCTGGAGGTAAGGCGTCGCGCGAAGTGCAGACCGCACAGGTTTACTTCACGCCTCAGAAGCCAGTCGAGGTCAAACCACCGGACGAAGCGTTCGAGGTCGTCACCGTACGCAAAGAGTTTACGCCTCGGACCTTAGCGGTCCCCGTTGGCAGCACCGTGCGCTTCCCTAATCAGGACGTGATTCTCCACAACGTCTTCTCGGTCTCGGGCAAGAACCGATTCGACCTCGGGCTATACAAGCGTGACGCCGGCAAGGACACCGTATTCAAGCATCCTGGAGTGGTGCGCATCTTTTGCAATGTGCACCACTCGATGGTGGCCTACGTCGTGGTCGTGAATACTCCTTTTTACACTTCCCCCAGCTTCGACGGCCAATTTCAACTCACCGGGCTACCGGACGGCCCGGGAACCCTCACCGTGTGGCACGAGCGCAGCGAGCCGACGACCAGGGAGCTAACCCTGCCACTGACCGAACCGCTCGAAATTCAGCTCTCGGTTTCGAAGCCAAGAGTGCCACGCCACACCAATAAATTCGGTAAACCGTATGCGAGAAAGCGTAGTGGTCGAGCCTACTGATTCCCCCCGCTTCCGGCTGTCCCTCGGAGCGCAGTTCTTCATCGCGATCAGCTTGATCGTCACCCTGGCGGTCGGGGTCGCAGTCGCCGTCACCACGTTCTTGGGCAACGTCATCGCTGACCGGGCGGTGCGTGAAGATCTCGAACGCGCGAGCATGGTGCAGTCGGACTTCAAGTCCGCTGCAATCGAGCGCCTGATTCTGACAACCTCACTGATGGGCGGCGACTCGGCTTTCGCAGCCTACATTTCCGAGGCCGTAGAGTCGGGAGACGTTGCGTCGGCACGTGATCTGCTGGAGAGCTTTCTCGGGTATCAGGACTTGACCTTTGCTATCGCCCTCGATCCCGATGGCTTCGTGCTCGCCCAAGCTGGTGATGCCCCTACCTTCGGCGAGGACCTCTCCCAAGAGGCAATCTACCAACGCACCAATGAGGACGGCGAATCGGCCGGCGTCTGGGTCGGCGATGAGCAGCTGTATTACGTCGCTGGAGTGCCGGTGGTCGCCGGCAGCCTGCTGCAGGGCTTCCTGATTACCGGTCAGTCCATCGATGACTC
This sequence comes from Acidobacteriota bacterium, assembly GCA_029263395.1. GTDB lineage: Bacteria > Acidobacteriota > Thermoanaerobaculia > Multivoradales > J023 > JAAELT01. Next base: position 80,364 of record JAJCXO010000104.1, read on the forward strand.
CCAAGCCCAGGATCTGCGGCGTATCAACGGCACCGACGTCACCTTCATCTTGGCGCCACAAGGTGCTGCCCCCTCCTGGGCAGCAACCTCTTTAGACCCAGAGGCCGCCGATGGACTGCTGGCCGCGGTCCAGGAACGCCCTGGGATGCTAGGCCCAATCGCGGACGCCAACGAAGACGATCGATATCTCGAGGTGGAGCTCGGACAACGCCAATATCTGGCCCTGGTTAGGCCCCTTGAAGATATCGCAGAGCGCACCATCGGTGCCGCCGTCAACCTCGCTTCACTCGAAGAGCAGTTGGCGCCCTTCCGTCGCATCGTCCAGATCCTCGCCGCTGTTGGACTGGCAGCCATCCTGCTTTCACTGCTGCTTTCCTACATGCTGCCACGGCGGGTGCTGCAACCGATCAGCCAACTTGCCATAGCCGCCAAGGCGGCGGCTGAGGGTGACTACGATCAAGAGATCAAAACCGACAGCACCGACGAAGTGGGCCAACTCGCGTCTGCATTCTCGACCCTACTCTCCGAGCTTCGCGAAAAGCGTGACATGGAGATTTATGTCAACGAACTGACGCGCAATCTGCCGGATCACGAGAGTGGTGGCACCGAGGCGGTCCCGGCCGGCAAATTGGACTCTTCACTGCTCGGCATCGAGTTGCGGGACTACAGCGCAAAAACCTCTGATCCCGGCATCACACCGCCCGAGGCACTCGAAGTGTTGACGCGGGATCTGCGCCGTGTCGCACGCACCATCGGCAAACATCAGGGCAAAGTCGAGTCGGTTCTCGGCCACCGTGTGCTCGCCAGCTTCGAAGGACCACAGCGTTCCCAGCGAGCGCTGGCGGCGGCGGCCGACATCGTAACGCGCGAAGTTTCCTCCAAGGCCCATGAATCGATGGTGGTCGCGTTGGTGTCGGGGTCAGCGCTCGCCGGCACGGTGACTTGGGACAACAAGCCCGAATACACACTCACCGGTACACCGGTAGAATTGCTCGAAGGGCTGCTACGGGTGGCACGCGTCGGAACGTTGCTATTCTCGAAATCAGCCTACGACGAGCTCGCCGCCAATTTCGGCCAAGCCGGTGTCAAAGCTCAGGAACACCGCAGCACGGTCAGCTCCGAACCGTTGTATTCGCTGCCGGTCGCCGCGGTTCGCAGCTTCGGCGGAACCGAGATGTCGGCCACGCTCGAGATGACTCAAACCGAGACGGCGGGGACCAGCACGTCGACCACGTTGTCCGGCGTCGGCCCGGGTAGTGTGCTCGGGGACCGATTCGAGATTCTCTCGGAGCTAGGGGCTGGCGGCATGGGAGTCGTCTACAAGGCCCGCGACCGCAGCCTCGACGAGTTGGTGGCACTCAAGATGCTCAAACACGACGTGTTCGGCAACAGTGAACGGCTGGATCGTCTCAAAGACGAGCTCAAGCTGGCCCGCAAGATCAGCCATCCCAACATCCTGCGGACGTTCGACTTTGGCGACGCCGGGGGCTTTCCGTTCATTTCGATGGAGTACGTCCGAGGCATCACCCTGAAGCATCTACTCGACCAGAGTGGACGCCTGCCGTTGTCTGCCGGCCTACGCCTCGCACGACAGTTGTGCCGCGGCCTGTGGGCGGCGCACTCCGAGAAAGTGCTGCATCGAGACATCAAGCCCGAGAACCTGATCATCGAGCCCAATGGCAACGCCAAGCTGATGGATTTTGGGATCGCCCGCCCGATCCAGCGGGCATCGTCTACCCAGACTCAGCCCGGCACCTTGATCGGCACTCCGTTCTACCTCGCTCCAGAACAGCTCGAAGGCCTGGAGCCGGACGAACGGGCCGACATCTACGCTTGCGGCGTCGTGTTCTACGAGATTTTCACTGGCACCCTGCCTTACCCATCGGACGGCAATGTGATGGACATCATCCGTCGCAAGATGCATGACGAGCCAACACCTCCCAGTGAACATTGGCCGACGATGCCACAGCCCCTGGAGCTGATCATCATGCGCTGCCTGGAACGTGACCGCGAGCAACGTTTCGGCAATGCCGACTTGTTGCTGCGTGAGCTCGAAATCCTGCGCGCCTGAGCCGGCGCCAGCCCTCCGCCGCCCCCAGCCTGATCAGTAGGTGTCTGGACCTCCAGACACCTCGCCGTTCACACCACAAGGCAGCCACGTCTCCCCGAGGGGACAGCTCTACCTGAAAACCGCGCACCATCGCGGTTTTCTCGGCTCCAGGACATGGAATCAGGATTGCATAAAGAGCCCACAGGAGCCTTCATTGAAGTCTGACCGATGCAACTCGCTTCCCCGTCCAGGACCCGCAACCTGTCGGCAGCGGGCAGACTGCACAAGGCTGGTACACTAAAGGATTAGGAGCCGACCCTCACATGAGTACCTACAGCTTTAAAGGACACCTTACTGGTAAAGACCGTGCTGGTGAAGACCGTTCCGGTGAAGTCCGTCTCGAAGGACCCGGAACGCTGCTAGCGATTGTGTTGTTATTGGGTGCTTGCGCGAGTGGTGGTGCGGGTGGCGGAGGAGCGGGTGCCGGCTTACCATCAGTGCCGTCTCCTTCCAGCTCACCCTCGGGCACACCGTCCTTGCCGTCGCCGCCGAGCGCCAGCTCATCCTCCGGCGGCCAGACCTCTCCGGGGTCTCCTTCGATGCCCAGCCCTTCAATACCCAAACCATCAGCTCCTTCGGCATCAGCTCCTTCGGCATCAGCTCCCTCGGCATCCAAGCCGTCATCATCAGGCGGTTCGCAACCTTCTGGGGGAAGTCAGACCGCGCCAGGCGCCACAAAGGGTGGCGCCCAAACCGCCGCCGAGCGGCAAGCCGCAGTCGATCGCCAACTCGATGATTCCCTGGCCGAAATCGACAGCTTACTGCTGCGCGAAAAGGAAACCTTGGCCCAGCGCAGAGCCGAGGAGCACAATGCCGGCGATGAGGGTGGTGCGAGCTCCGGCGGTGCCGGAGGTTCACTTCCCGGAGGCGCCAGCTCGAGTACAGCATCGGCGGCCAATTCTGGCAATACCTCCGGTAACTCGCCGAGCGCACCCACCGGTTCGAATCGCGCGCCGGGATCACCGGCAGAGCCTTCATCTGAAGACGAGGAAACCGCTGCGCGGATTCCACCGGATATTCCGGATGGGGCGGACGACGATATCGTCGCTCGTCAGCTACGAGAAGCTGCGAAGAGCGAAGAGGACCCCGAGCTACGCGAAAAGCTCTGGGATGAGTACAGACGCTACAAAGGCGGCGGCAAGTGATCGCGACCGAGCGAGCAGGGAGTTCGAGATCATGATTGGACTGAGACAGGTCGAGAACAAGTGGCTTCTAGTCAGCGGCTGCGGCTTGCTGATGATGTTGAGCGGTACCGTCGCCAGCTGGGCCGTAACACCAACCCGGGCAATTCAAGCGCAGCACGAGATTCCCGAGGACAGCCTGCTCGACATCGGCATCCAGATCCTCGATCCCGGAATGCCCAAAGGGGACGGCTACGCACTGGAAGAGAACGGCTACTTCCTGGATGTCCGCAAGTCCGAAGCTCGCTTTATCCCAGTCTGTCTGATGGACACGTTACAGGCCACCGGCCATTGGGGGGCCGTTCGGGTTGTACCCGCCGGTAACGACACCATCGACCTGGTGATCAAGGGCCGTATTGTCGAGTCGTCCGGTCGCAAGATGGTGCTCGAGCTGCGCGCTGTGGACACAACCGGCCGCAGCTGGCTCGACAAGACTTACAAACACGTTGCCGATCCAGCCGCCTATGCCGAAGAAGAGCTGACCCGCGACCCCTTCCAAGATGTCTTCAATCAGATCGCCAATGACTTGCTGGCCGCTCGTGAAAAGCTCGACCTCGACGAGTTGCGCCGAGTGCGCAGTGTGACGCAGGTCAAATTTGCTGCCGACTTGGCGCCAGCAGCTTACAGCGACTATCTGGGACGGGACAAAAAAGGCCGGGTTGTCCTCGAAAAGCTGCCGGCAGAGGATGATCCGGTGTTGGCGCGTGTTGCCCAAATTCGCGATCGAGACGACCTTTTTGTCGATACCCTGACTGAGTACTATGCCAACTTTCATGCCCAGATGGGTGAACCCTACGACAATTGGCGGAAGTTCAGCTACGAGGAAGAGGTTGCACAGCGCAAGTTGAAACGGTCCGCCCGCACCCAGAAAATCCTCGGCGCCTTGGGTATCCTCGGTGGCCTCTTGATGGACGGCAACAGCCGCGAGTCGTCGGCGATTCGTCAGGTTGGAGTCGCCGCCGGAGCCCTCGCTATCCAATCGGGCATGGCCAAAGCGCAAGAGGCCAAGCTCCACGTCGAAGCCCTACGTGAGCTCGCTTCGTCTTTTGATTCGGAAGTTGCACCGCTCCTAGTGGATGTCGAAGGCCAGACCATGCGACTCAGCGGCTCGATCGAGACGCAGTACATCACCTGGCGCCAGCTGATGCGTGACTTCTTCCTGACCGAGACCGGCTTCCCGCTGCACCCGGATACCGGCCAGCAAATCGAAGCCCAGGTACCGAACGAAAACACCGATCCCACGCTTGATGAAGAGCCCGTCGTCAGCGAAGAAGGGCCACAATCCTAGGTTTCGATCGGTTTTACCAACTGCGTTCCTTCTGCCATCGATCCTGCCAACCCGGTCGTCCGAGACCGTCTCACCTCCAGACCGTGCTCTGTTGAAGACCGTGCTCCGACGCATTTCCCAACGTGCCCTAATTCAAACTGACGCCATTCCGAACAGACCCCATGTCGAACAACCCGTCACACCATACCGAGTCCCCCTCTCAGTTGACGCCACCCTCTCGGCAAGCGCCACCCTCTCAGTTGAACCAACTGCGGCTCCAAGCTCCACCTCGTATCGATCCTGCCCGCCGGCCCCACGAGACCATCGACCTGTCATCTGGACCAAAGAAGCCGGTTGGCGGTTGGACGATGTGGCTCACCGGGTTGTTCTTCGGACTCCTTGGCCTTGCCGCGATCGGTGTTTTTGTGGTCTTGCCAGACTGGGTCCAAAACCGGCAGAGCGCAGCTGAACTGACCGAGCCTGAACCTGCGGCTGCCGCCATTGAGGCTGTTTCTGCTGAGGCTGCACCAACTGAGACCCTGAGTCCGGCAGCGCCGCCACCAACCGTACCAGCGCCGGCAGGTCTCCTCGACGACCGCCCAGATCCGGCGCAAGCTGACGACACCTCGGTTGTTGCAACCACCTCCCCCAAGTCATCAGCACAGCCACGTCGGTCCGCTCCCCGACCGGCCAAACGAACCTCGAACACAACCATCGACCCGGAATTCCAGGCGGCAATGACCCAAGGTTTGGCTGCTCTTGATCAGAAAGACTATGCGGCTGCTCGTGATGCCTTTTCCCGCGCCGCTGCCCTACGGCCCTCGGCATCGCAGAGCGCTGACGGCTTGGCGCGAGCGACACAAGGGCTGCGGCTGGAGAACATCAAAACGCTGCGCCAACAGGCGAGCGACCGGGAGGCGCAGGAAGATTGGCATGCTGCAGCAGAACAGTACCGTGCCGTGCTGGCAATCGACCCGACGGTGCAGTTCGCCCAGGATGGTCACGATCGTAGCCGCCGACGGGCCGAGCTTTCCGATCGCCTCCAGAACCACATCACCCAGCCGGCTCGGCTATCCTCCGAGGCAGTGCTGGCTGAGGCCAAAACCCTGCTCGACGAAGCGCGTGAGACCGAACCCTCAGGAGCAAAGCTACAGCGCCAGTTCAGCCAGCTCGGCCGGTTGGTCGAAAGCTTCTCGACCCCGGTGCAAGCAACCTTCGAGTCCGACAACCTGACCGAAGTTGTGGTCTACAAAGTGGGACGACTCGGTGCCTTCGATCGCCGGACCCTCGATCTACGGCCCGGCACCTACACTGTGGTCGGCAGTCGTCGCGGCTATCGCGACGTGCGGCAACGGCTTGAAATTGCCCCTGGGGTCCAGCCACAGCCGGTGGCCATTCGCTGTGAGGAGAAGATTTGACCACCTACTCGATCGTCGACTCGCGGGGATCGCGCCAGCTCACAGAAAAAGACTTCCCGCTCACTGCTGGCGGCACCGAAAGCGACATCCAGATCGAGGGGGCATCCGATCAGCAACCCCAAGCCTACCTCGGACTGGACGAAGGCGACCTCTTCGTACAGCCAGCCGACGAGACCACCTCGGTGCTCTGCAACGGCACCCGACTCGAGAGCTCCCACTGGCTTCGGGACGGTGATCGATTGCGACTTGGAGCCTCAGAGCTGAACGTCGAGATCCTGGACGAGGAAACCTGTTTCACCATCCGTCCTGCACCAACAGCAGCAGCCCCGCAAGCCCCTCAGGATCTGAAACTCACCCCGCCGAGCCGCGAGGTGCCCAAAGTCGCCACCATTCAGCCGATTCAGTTCGAGCCCAAACAGCGACTCGGTGGCGACCGCGCGCGGACAAAGTTTCGCCCGGTTGGCCTGGTCATCGCCCTCACCCTGGTCGCGCTGGTGGTGGTCGCCGGATTCCTGCTGACCGCACGTTCGATCTCGGTCGAGGTCGAACCGTCCCCAGACCTCATGAGCTTCGAAGATGGTCTGGTCATGCCTCTCGGTGGGCGCTATTTGTTACGTCCAGGAAGCTACACTCTGGTGGCTGAAAAGGCCGGCTTCACGCCGCTGCGAGCCACCGTGGACGTCACCCGCGACACCCAGCAGACCTTTCACTTTCAGCTCGCTAAGCTGCCGGGACGGCTCACCATCTCGAGTGCAATCGAGGGTGTGGAGATCTTGATCGATGGCGAGTCCCGTGGGCTCACCCCGCTCGACACGCTCGATTTGGCGCCGGGTGAACACCAGGTCACGGCGCAGGCCGAGCGTTATCGAGACTTCGAATCGAGTCTCGAGATTGCTGGCGGCGGCGTCAGTCAGACCCTGACGATCGAGCTTTTGCCACGTTGGGCCGAGGTCACCTTCGCTTCCCAGCCGAGCGGAGCTCGGGTACGCATCGATGGCGACGAGATCGGAGCCACTCCCCTGACCGCGGAGATCCTCGACGGTCAACGACGGGTTGACCTGGTGCTCGCTGGCTACAAGCCGTACAGCAGCCGGTTCGATGTCACCGCCGGAGAGTCTCAGGAGCTGCCGGTCGCCCGTCTTCGTCCCTCCGACGGCAACCTGGTCTTGAGCTCGGAGCCGGCGGGCGCCACCGTCAGCGTCAACGGAACCTACCGCGGCGAGACCCCTCTCGATCTGTTCCTCGAACCCGGTCGAGACCACGAAGTCACCGTCTCCAAAGCCGGCTTCGAACCCCACAAACAAACCACCCAAGTCGGCTCCGGTGCGAGTGAAACGTTGACCGTCGAGCTCACGCCGCAAGAAGGTGAGCTGCGCCTGGCCAGTTGGCCACCGGACGCCGAGTTGTTCATCAACGGCGAGTCTCGCGGCAATGCGAGTCAGATCCTGACGTTGAAGGCTCTGCCGCACGCTATCGAGGTGCGCAAGGCAGGCTTCGTCACCCACACGCAAACTGTCACCCCGCTGCCTGGAGTTCCCCAGTGGATCGAAGTCACCCTGAAACCGGTTGGCCAAGAACGGGCCGAGGCGAAAGCTGCGGCAGCACCGCCGGTGATCAAAACCCAACAGGGACACGAGCTGCACAAGATGGCCCTGGGCCAATTCCGCATGGGCGCCTCACGCCGCGAGCCCGGTCGACGATCCAACGAGATTCTGCGCGAGGTCGAGCTCAGCCGGCCGTTCTACCTGGCGACGCAAGAAGTTTCCAATCGCCAATTCCGCAAGTTCAAGGCCGACCATTTCTCGGGCCAAGCGGGTGGCCACAACCTGGAGATTGACCATCATCCCGCCGTGCGGGTCACTTGGCAGGATGCGGCGGCCTATTGCAATTGGCTGAGCAAACAAGAGGGTCTGCCACCGGCCTATGTCGATCGTGGCGGCGAGCTTGTCGCCGCGGTGCCGATGACCACCGGTTACCGACTGCCAACCGAAGCGGAATGGACCTGGGTGACGCGCTACCCCGACGGCAAAACCGCGCTCAAATATGTGTGGGGAGACGCATTGCCTGTCCCAGCAGGCTCAGGTAACTACGCGGACACCTCGGCGCAGGGTATCCTGCCGGCAATCATCGCCGGTTACACCGACCAGCATCCAACCACCGCGCCGACCGAAAGTTACCAACCCGACGATCGAGGCTTCTACCACCTGAGCGGCAATGTCGCCGAGTGGATGCACGACCTTTATGCCATCCGCATGGGCGGTAGCCAGAAGGTGGAACGCGATCCGCGAGGTCCGACAGAAGGCGAATTTCATGTCATTCGCGGAGCCAGCTGGATGCACAGTACCGTCACCGAGTTACGTCTGAGTTTCCGTGACTACGGAAGCGAGCCCCGCCCCGACGTCGGCTTTCGAATTGCACGGTACGCGGAATGAGTCGATCAAAAGACGGCGATGCAAGGGATCAAGAGATGACAAAAACTGCAATGAAGAAAACCTGGTGGGTCCCGGTCCTGGGCCTCGTCACCATCGCTGCTCTGGCAGCGGTTAGCCCCAATGCCCCAGCCCAAGATCCGACGCCGACCGAGACACCTGGCACCCCGACCGAAGTACCTGGCACCCCGACCGAGGCACCTGGCACCCCGACCGAGGCACCTGGGTCCGAAGAGCTCGACACCTTCGTTCCGTCGGAGAAGCTGCCCGCCGACAGCGCAATCTCGTTTCCGGTCGATATCTGAGAAAGGTCACCGTCGCGCATGAAGAAGTCGTACCCGGTGGAGTTTGTCTACCAGTTGGCCTCGCTGATTCTGGCAGTGATCTTCGTTCACGCCCTTTATGTCGCCTGGATCCGGCCGCAGGCCGACACCATCCTGGCTGACCAGGCCGCCCGCATGCAGCTCGATACGGACTATGTGCAAGAGCGTTCGATCTTCGTCATCCTGCGCGACTTCGAACAAGAAGCCTGCTTGATCCTGATGCTGTGGGCGATGGCGATCATGATCTACAAAGGTGTTGCTGCGATGCGCGAGCAGCGCTTGTTACGCCTCGATCTGGTGCCCGTGAGCGAGGGCACCCGCATCTTGCCCGAGGACGCACGCGAGTACGCCCGGCAGATCCAGTCGCTGCCCGAGTCCGAACAACGCCGACTGTTGCCACGTTCGCTGCTCAGCGCCTTGCATCGTTTTCGAGCCACCCGCAACATCCAGGACGTCTCGACCACCGCTCACGGCATCTGTGAAGCCGAATCTGAGCGCCTCGACTCTGAGTTGTCGATGGTCCGCTACATCGCCTGGGCAATCCCGTCGATCGGTTTCATCGGCACCGTGCGCGGTATCGGCGAAGCGCTCGGTCAGGCTCACCAGGCGGTCGAAGGCAACATCGCGGGGGTCACCCGCAGCCTCGGTGTGGCATTCAACTCGACGTTTGCGGCGTTGCTCATCAGCATCGTGTTGATGTTTCTCCTGCACCAGCTGCAGCTGCAACAGGATCGCTTGGTGCAGGACACCGAGACCTATCTCGATCAGCATCTGATCCATCATTTGCAAGTGCACTGATCAACATCAGCCGAGTCAACGCCCTACCGTATCGACACCCTACCGCTATGACACTCCTCGCGCTCGAGCTCCATGATGGTGGCTTATTCACGGTCGACGAAGCCGGCACCATCAGTGCAGCCAGCCCAGGCTTTGCGCTGTACGATGGCGGCGCGGTAGTCACCGGTGAGGCCGCCATGCGGCGCGCCCGGGAAAAGCCGCGCTGGATCCACAACCGCTACTGGCAAGAGCTCGACACCGAGCCGCTCGGTCGTCCGTTTCCCCGCGACCTAGTGCTTGCCGACCTCGCCCATGCCCAACTCTCGACGATTTGGGACACCGCAAAACACAACGTCGATCGTGTGCTACTGACCGTGCCGGGCTGCTTCACGCCACGCCAACTCGGCCTGCTCCTGGGTATCGCTCGGTCCTGCGATATGCCGATTTGTGGCATGGTCGACACCGCGGTAGCGGCGACCGTTGCGGCTGCCGCCACACCGATCTTCCAGCGGGTTGCCGCTCGCACACGCACGCTTCTGCATCTCGACTTACATCTGCATCGAGCCGTGCTGACCAAGCTCGAGCTGACCGTGTCGCCGATCTCGGCAGACCCGTTGGACGCCCGAGTTGTACGTCGCCGGGTGGTGGTCGACCCCAGCGTCGGCCAACTCAACCTTCACGACACGTGGGTTCGACGCATCGCCGAACTCTTCGTCCACGCGACGCGATTTGATCCGCTCCATGCCGCCGCCACCGAACAACAGCTTTACGACCGTCTCCCGGAATGGCTGACCGCACTCAACAATGGAGAGGTCCTCGAGGTGCAGGCAGGGCCCGCCACCGCACCGCGTGTCGTCGAGCTCACCCGGCCCGACATCGTCGACGCCGCTGACGCCACCTACGATCAACTGCGGGACTTGGTACTGGCCCACAAACCAGCGGGTGAACCGGTCACCGTGTTGCTTGCTCAGCGCATCGCCGAGTTACCCGGCCTGGAGCCGCGGCTGGCCGGCCTGCGGGACGTCACCATCGTCCCGCTGCCAACGGCCAACGCCGCCAGCGGCGCATTACGGGCACAGGCGGAGATCCTCGAAACTGGAACCCACAACGCCGAGTCCAACGCAGACCCGGCAGGGCTACCCTTCGTCACCCGCTCGCGATTCGAGATTCCGCTGGCGACGTACGACCCGCAGCAAGATGACCCTCCACGGCAAGCCTCTCTGCAACACGACGCGCCATACCAGATCGAGCCCACTGCGCTCTCTCGACCCCCCAGCCATCTGCTGGTCAACGGGTTGGCTTACCCGATCACCGAGCAGCCCTTTGCCCTCGGTTCCACTGTCGATCAACGACCAGGGCTCCAGCTCGACGCTGCTGGTCTCAGCCCCTGGCATTGCAGCCTTAGGCAACACAACCATCAAGTCGAAGTGGAAGACCATAGCTCTGGCAGCTCATGGCTCAACGGCCAGCAGATCACCGAACGGACACCCCTAAAGATCGGTGATCGTTTGCACCTCGGGGATCCAGGGCTCGAAGTCCAGTTGATTGCTCTCGCGGAACCCGGCCAGGCAACTCTGGACGACGACAGCGATGGCACGGCGTAGAGAAACCAATGTCTTCGGGCTGGCGTTCCTCGACGCCATGACCTGTGGCCTCGGCGCGGTCATCCTGCTGTACATGGTGATCAACGCCAGTGTCGGGCTGCGATCGGGTCGCATGTCCAACGATCTGCGGGCCGAAGTCGACAGCCTGGAGGTCGAGGTTCTCGAGGGTTACAAAAACCTGGTGGAACTGCGGAATTCCCGTAGCGCGTTGACCCAACAGCAAACAGTGGCCAACGGACTGGCGCAGCGGCTGCTCGAAACCCTCGAGAAGATCCGGCTCGAGCTGGCCACCTATGACGACACCACGGTCGCCAAACGCAAACACTTGAACAAACTCCAGGCTGATCTCAAGTCCCTGGAGGAAGATGCCAAACGCCTCTCCGCCAGCATCCCACGAGAAGAGACGCCAGGGCCCGGCGATCGGGTACGCGCCTTTGTAGGAGACGGCGACCGGCAATATCTCACCGGCCTCAAGGTTGGCGGTAAACGGATACTGATCCTGCTCGACTCCTCGGCCAGCATGTTGGGGGAGACCATCGTCAATGTCGTCCGGCGTCGCAACCTACCCGACAACCGCAAGGTTCGCGCCGAGAAATGGCAACAAGCAATCGCCACCGTCGACTGGCTGACCACTCAGTTTCCACGCGATAGTCAATTCCAGATCTACACCTTCAACGATCAAGCCGCACCTCTGATCGCCGGCACCCAGGGCACATGGCTGGATGGCGGCGACCGCAAGACCCTCGACAACGCCATCAAGGCCCTGCGTGATGTTGTTCCCACCGGCGGCACCAGCCTGCACCACGCGTTTGCCGCGGCCAGCACCATGCGTCCCAAACCCGATAATTTGATGCTGCTGATC